>NZ_JBYNTT010000001.1:0-616571 GCF_057784995.1 Ramlibacter sp. G4-7 | reverse complement strand
AAAGGCCATAGCTCCATACGGCGAGCGCTATACATGCCAGCAATCGTGGCAATGACGCGCACCCCATGGGGCAAGGCATTCAGCAACCGACTGCTAGCGGCGGGCAAGCCAAAGAAACTCGCCCTCGGTGCCCTGATGCGCAAGATCCTGGCGATTGCCTACGGTGTACTGAAGTCCGGAAAGCCGTTCAATCCCGCACTTCACGCTTGACTTGCGAGACAGTATCTACCCCGGCCCGCGCGCGGGCTTCATCTGCGCCAGTGAGCTCACCGCCCGGTCCGCCGCGGCGTGGGGATCGGTGGGCAGCAGTTGCAGGCGGAACACGCTGCCGCGGCCCGGGCGCGAGGAGAGCGTCAGCGGATGGCCCAGGATGTGCGTGAGGCGGCTGACGATGTACAGCCCCAGGCCGAAGCCGTCCTCCGTGCCCGCGTGCGTGGGCACCTTGTAGAACTCCCGGAAGATCTCGGGCTGGTGCATGGGCGCGATGCCCAGGCCGGTGTCCCATACCTCCACGCGCAGGCCTTGCCGCGTGACGCGCGATGCCACGAGCACGCCGCCGCGGCGCGTGTACTTCACCGCGTTGGAGATCAGGTTGCCCAGGATGCGCTGCAGCAGGATGGGGTCGGACATCGTCGTGCCCGCGCTCACCCGCAGGCGGAACTGCAGGCCCTTCGCCTCGCACAGCGGGCGGTACTGCAGCTCCAGGTCGCGCAGCAGCTTGGCCACGTCCACCCGGTCCACGTTCAGGCGGACCTTGCCGGAATCCAGGCGCGCCAGGTCGAACAGCGAGTCGAACAGCTGGTTGACGGCCTTGGTCGACTCCACGATCTTGGGCGCGAGTTCGTGGACCAGCTCCGGCTCCGTCCCCAGCCAGTCCGCATACAGCCCCAGGGCGTGCACCGGCTGGCGGATGTCGTGGGCGGCGCTCGCCAGGAAGCGGTTCTTGATCTCCACGGCATCGAGCGCGGCCTGCGTCTGGCGCGTCAGCGAGTCGATCAACTGCGCATTGCGGAACTGCAGCTCGTAATTGCGCCTGTGCGTCTCGTGCAGCTGCTCCCCCGAATGGCGCAGCACCTGCCAGAACACCAGCAGGAGGGCCACCAGCCACCAGTGGTAGGACGGCCCTTGCAGGTGCAGCTCCACGCCCATGCGCCAGGCCAGGACCGCCAGCACGGTGGCCGCCATGGTGTCGATGTAGGCGCGCATGGTGGCCAGCTGGCTGGAGAGGCTGTTGACCGCGATCATCGCCAGGCCCCCCATCGTCAGCCAGCAGATGAATTGGTCGGTCAGCGACGAGCGGTCGAAGTACAGGAGGGTCGCCATCCCCCACACCAGCGCCGAAGCGGGCCAGAACAGGCGGTAGCGGCGGAAGAACCCGAGGTGTTCCTCGGTACCTTGCTGTACCACCTCGCGCTGGTAAAGGCGCACGATCGACCAGCGCCACGCGGCGGCGACGAGCCCCAGGACCGCCCACGCCAGCAGCCACGCGTGCGCCACGTCCGACCACAGGACGCCGATGATCACCGCCATCAACACCAGGGACAGCCACTGCGCCTGGCGCTGGGTGCGCATCAGGCTGCGAACGAGTTCCCCTTCCACCCAGTGGGCCTCCGCGGACAGCGACGGGGCCGGGAGGGTCTCCGATTTCATGGGCGCGAGTCTAGGCGATCCCGTGTTGCACGCTTCCCGCACACGCCGCACGCGCGAAGGAGCTCACCGACATAGCTAGAGGCTTCGTCCTACAAACCGGTGCGTGCAATGCGAACAGACTCTGCCGTTGCGTTGACCTGATTCCCCTCAGCCGGAAGCGCAAACGCTCAAAACGGGGCTTCCCCGCCCCCCTTTGTTCGCAGACCAACCTAGACGAGGACCGCATGGATTCCCAAACCGCCCACGACACCGACAACGTCAAGCCCGCCACGAAGAAGTCCCTGCGCGGTTTCGCCGCGATGGATCCGCAGCGCCAGCGTGAGATTGCCAGCCTCGGCGGCCGTGCCGCCCACCAGAGCGGCCACGCGCACGAGTTCACGAGCGAGGAGGCTCGCGCCGCCGGCAAGAAGCGCCACGCCCGCGCCGCCGCCAGCGAGTCCCCGCGCGCCTGAGTCCCGTAGGACGTGGCGGTCCGCCACTGGGCCGGGCGCTGACAGTCCGGGCCCCCGGTGATCCCTAGGATCACCCCATGTTCCCGGACCGCGCGGCCGCAAACGACGCCTTCTCCCCTGCCACGCCGGCCTGGCCCTGCGCCTCGCCGGCGTTAGCGCTTCCCCCAGCCGCGGCCGAGGCCCGCGCGCGGCTTGCCGCGGCCAACCGCGCCCTGTGGGCCACGACGCTGTCGCTCATGGCCGCCTTCATGCAGGTCAGCGGCCCCGCCCAGCGCCGGCAGCTCGCCAGCCGCATCGCCTGCAATCTCGACATCCTGTCCCGGCAGGACTCCTTCGACCACGGCTGCCGCACGACCTTCGCCCGGCTGGCGCAGCGCTGGCAGGCCCGGTGCGAACAGTGCTCGGAGCCTCGGCGGCGCGGCTTGTTGCGCCTCATTTTCTAAGTCGCTTTCCGCTACGCGCCCGCGCAAGGGGCTGCGGCCTACAGGACCCGCGGGGCACGTCCGACAGGGCACGGCCGGGCACATTCGCAAACTTGCGGAAACATTTGCACGCAAACATGGCAGACACCCAAGGCATGGCCAAGACCTCGACGCGTTCGCTCTGGAAGGGCGCGATCACGTTCGGGCTGGTGCACATCCCCATCGGCCTGTATTCGGCCACCGAGGAGAGCGACGTCAATTTCGACTGGCTCGACCGCCGCTCGCTCGACCCGGTCGGCTACAAGCGGGTGAACAAGCGCACCGGCAAGGAAATCGACAAGGACGACGTCGTGAAGGGCGTCGAGTACGGCAAGGGCAACTATGTGGTGCTCTCGCCGGAGGAGATCGCCGAGGCCTACCCGCGCACGACCCAGACCATCGAGATCGAATCCTTCGTCGACATCTCGGAGGTGCCCTTCGTCTATCTCGAGAAGCCCTATTTCACGGCGCCGATCAACAAGGGCGAGAAGGTCTACAGGCTGCTGCGCGAAGCCCTGAAGGAAACCGGCAAGGCCGGCCTGGCCCGCGTGGTGATCCACAGCAAGCAGCACCTGGCCGTGCTGCTGCCCTGCGGCCCGGCCCTGGTGCTGAACCTGCTGCGCTGGGGCGGCGAGATCCGCTCCTGGGACGACCTGCCGCTGCCCTCGGAAGGCAAGAGCGGCATCAAGGAGGCCGAACTGAAGATGGCCCGTAGCCTGATCGACGAGATGAGCGGGCACTGGAGCGCCAAGGAATTCCGCGACGACTTCCACGACGCGATCATGAAGCTGGTGGAGCGCAAGGCGAAGGCGGGCGAATCCGCCACCGTCGAACCGCTGGAGGAAGCCCCGCAGGCGCAAGGTGCGGAGGTGATCGACCTCACCGAGCTGCTGCGCCGCAGCCTCAAGGGCGGTGCCAAGCCCGCCGCGCCGGCTGGCCGCAGCACGCCTGCGTCCAGCCGCGCGGGGACGGCCGCCAAAAGCTCGCACAAGAGCGGGGAACACGCCGTCGCCGCCGCCAAGCCGCGCAAGCGCAGCACGGCGGCCAAGACCACCAGCGCCAGGCGTGCGCCGGCCAAGTCCGCCCGCACGCGGCGGGCGGCCTGAAGCCGGAGGCCGCATGGAAATGACGACCTCCCTGGCCGCATGGCTCGTCCTGGCCGTGTCCAGTGCCGGCGTGCTGAGCTGGTTCCTGACGCGCCATGGGCAGCGCAGCGACCTGCGCCGCGAACAGGCGGAACGCCTGCTGCGCGCCTTGAACCGCTACTCCGAATGGGTGCACGCCCAGCGGCTCGCCGTCGTCTTCCAGGGCGAGGGCGTGGAAGCCGCGGCGGCGCTCGACACGGCCTGCACCATCCGGCTCGCCTGGTTCCCGGAGCTGGCCGGCGACATGGCCGACCTGCTGGCGGTGCACAACCGGCTGCTCAACTTCCTGGGCACCCAGCAGGCGCTGTGGCTGCGGGATCCGGAGCGCTGGCTGGAATCCGAGCACGACAAGCGCTTCCTGGCCCTGCGGCGCCAGCATGGTTTCGCGATGGAAGCGCTGCTGGACAAGCTGCAGCGCGCCGCCCGTGTCCGCATCGCCTTTTCCGAAACCGACCCCCGGAGCCGCACGACCTATGCATGAATCCGCGCACAATGAGACGGAAGACGCCATGAACAAGCCCATGACCGCCCTGGGTGCGGCCGCCGCCGGCGCGCTGGCCATGTACTACCTGGACCCCGAGCTCGGTGCGCGCCGGCGCGCCCTGCTCGCGGACCTCGTGCGGGACGGATTTCCCGGCGAAGGCCGGCGCGCCGGGCGCGGCCGCATCGCCCGCCGCTCCCCCTGGCAAGGGGCGGCTGCCGACCCGCGCAGCGATGCCGAACTGCGCGACCGCATCCAGCTGGCACTCGACCGCATGGTGAGCCACCCGCGCGCGCTCCATGTCGACGTGCACGAAGGCGTGGTGCACCTGGGCGGCCGCCTGCTCGCGAGCGAGAGCGAAGGGGTGATCGCCCAGATGGAGCGCATGCCCGGCGTGCACAGGCTGGTGAACGCCACCACCGCGCACTTGCACCCCCAGGAACTCGTCGGACGCCCGGTGCCTGTTCCCCTGGAGGCCGCAAGCCGATAGCATCAGGCGGCTCCGACCGCCGTCCATGAAACGCCCCGCCCGCCTGCTGCTCGCCGGCGCCGCCCTTGCCGCGGCGGCGGTGCTGGCCTTGTCCTGGTACCTGCATTCCTGGGGCGGCATCGCCCTCGTCGCCTTTTCGGCGGCCGGGCTCGCCTGGTACCGCGTGCAGGTGGCGCGCGGCGAAGCGGACCAGTTCTTCGGCGACGCGGGCGAGGACACCCGCCTCACCAGCTTCCAGGTCGGCTCCCCCAGCGAGATGCCGCCGCTGGAACGCGGCCCCGGCGAACCCCCGGTGCACTGACCAGCCGGTCTTTCCTGCAAGCCGGGGACGGGTGCGCCGACGCGCGCCGCCGGCCTGGCCTGACACGGACGCAGGGCCGTGCCTCGTATGTTGAGCTCATCTTCATGCACAGGAGGCAGGACCATGCCCAGGCACACCTTGAAATCGACCGTGGCGGCACTGATGCTGCTGGCGCCCGTGGCTGCCACCTTGGTGGCGCAGCCCGCGCAAGCGCAGACCCAGCCGCAGACGCGCGCCGCGACGGCGCCGCAGGTGACCAACATGTCGCTCAATTCGGATGCCGGCGTGTCGGCCGGGGCGACGCTGCGCGTGCAGGTCTACGCCACGCCGGACGCGCGGCGCGCCAGCGTCACGCTGGGCGACAGCGGCGTGACCGTGCCGCTGCGCCAGACCTCGCGCGGCAACTACACCGGCTCGTACGTCGTGCGCCGCAGCGATCACCTGGACCCGATGCAGCTGATCACCGCGCGCGTGACCTTCGGCGAGCGCACCTACTCGCGCCAGTTCAACTACCCGCCTGGCTTCCAGGCGCTCGCGATGGGCAACGCGCCGCAGCAGGCGCAGATCGAGCGTTTCGTGATGCGTCCCATGGGGCGGGTGGAACCGGGCCGCGAGCTGCAATTCCGCCTCCAGGGCGCGCCCGGCGGCGACGCCTGGCTGGACATCCCCGGCGTGATCAACGGCGTCGACCTCGCCGAGACCCGTCCGGGTGTCTACGAAGGCAGCTACACCGTGCGGCGGCGGGACGATGCCGATGCGTTCCGCAGCGCGGTCGCCACCTTGCGCAACGGCAACAAGCGCGCCACCGCCCGCCTGGACCTGAACCCGCGCGAGGAAGAAGCGCGCGGCGGGCGCGAGCGGGACGACCGTCCGCCCACGATCGGCGACCTCACGCCTGCCAACGGCGACCGCGTCGGCGAACGCGGGCGCACCGTGGTGTCGGCGCGCCTGGGCGACGAGGGCAGTGGCATCGACCGCGACTCGGTGCGGCTGCGCCTGAACGGGCGCGACGTGGGCAGCGACCTGCGTGTGACTGACAACGAAGCCAGTTACCGCAACGACCTCGACCCGGGCCGCTACACCGCGGAAATGACGGTGCGCGACCGGGCCGGCAACACGACGACCAAGTCGTGGACCTTCGACGTCGCTGCCGGCGGGCAGCGGCTCGAGCGCCAGGGCAGCGGCCCCTTCCCGCTGACGGTGACCAGCCACCAGAACAACGCGGTGGTCGACGCGAACGGCAACCTCTCCATCCAGGGCCGCACCGCCCCGCTCGCCAATGTGCGCGTGCAGGTGGAATCCATCGCCAACGTCGGCGGTGTGCTGGGCGTGACCCAGCAAGTCGCCGACCAGACCGTGCAGGCCGACCGCAGCGGGCACTTCAGCGTGCTGGTCTCGCCCCGCGGGCTGCCCATCCCCGGCACCCGCTTCGAGGTTCGCCTCACGGCCACCAGCGGCAGCCAGACGGCGGAAGAGCGCATCACACTCGTCCAGCGCCAGGGCTGAGATCGGCACCCGCGCTTCGAGGCCCCGCCCAGGCGGGGCTTTTTTCTGGCCTCGCCAACTTCTTCACGCTCGCTCCCTGCGGCCGGGATGAGCGGCGATCCCCGTCTCCCGAGCGGACTTGCCCGGTCGGCCCCCTTTCGTCGACACTTCTTGAAACAAACTTGTGGGGTGGCTGGTACAGATCCAGCCGGGGAACTGAGGGGAATCGAGGATCGCGCTTCGGCCGATCCAAGGGTGTCGTTGGGGAAGGTCTCGATGCAAGCGAGGCCATTGAGGGGAAAGCCCCGCGTTCGCGCGGGGCTCTTTTTTTGTCCGGACGGTTTGTGCATCCTGCCCACGGGCGGCTTGTGCGGTGAGCCCGACACGGAGAATAATCCCGCACAGGCAGCACAGATTCCGCGGGGCACCGGGCCTCGCCGCCCCCGAAGTGCTGCAAGCGCATATCGTGGGACGGAGAATCCCCCGGCGAAGACGCCGGAGCCAAGCAGGAAGCCCGCCGAAAGGCGGGCTTTCCTCTTTCTCGGACGTCCTTGCAGTGCGCGGTCGGGGACCTGATGCAGGGCAGTGCCGGTCTTCAGGTGTGCAGCTGGATGGATGCCTCCAGGAGCGGTCGCCCATGCCGGCAGCGAGGCGAGCGCCTCGTGCGAGCGCACGGCTGGGAAGACGACGCGCCCGCATTCGACCTCCATCACCAGGCACCGCGTTACTGGGCCCAAAAAAACAAAAGGCCTCTGATTTCTCAAAGGCCTTGTTCGTTCGAGAGGACCGGTGGACCTCCCTGGACTACGTTCTGGCGGAGCAGGTGGGATTCGAACCCACGGTACGGCATAACCGTACACCGGATTTCGAGTCCGGCGCATTCGACCACTCTGCCACCGCTCCTGATTCGGTTCGCGTGGTGCGAAGGCCGGTAGTTTAACCCAAGCTCAGGGCGCGAGCCGCTCCAGGCCGCCGAGATACGGCCTCAGCACCGGGGGTACCGTCACGCTGCCGTCCGCATTCTGGTAGTTCTCCAGCACCGCCACCAGGGTGCGGCCCACCGCCAGGCCCGAACCGTTGAGCGTGTGCACCAGCTCGTTCTTGCCCTGGGCATTCTTGAAGCGCGCCTGCAGCCGGCGGGCCTGGAAGGCCTCGCAGTTCGACACCGAGCTGATCTCGCGGTAGGTGTCCTGCGCCGGCAGCCAGACCTCGAGGTCATAGGTCTTGGCCGCGGTGAAGCCCATGTCGCCCGAGCACAGGAGCATCACGCGGTAGGGCAGTTCCAGCTTCTGCAGGATCGCCTCGGCGTGGCGGGTCATCTCCTCCAGCGTCTCGTAGCTCTTGTCTGGAAGCACGATCTGGACCATTTCGACCTTGTCGAACTGGTGCTGCCGGATCATGCCCCGGGTGTCGCGGCCCGCGCTGCCGGCTTCCGAGCGGAAGCAGGGCGTGTGCGCCGTGAGCTTCAGCGGCAGCTGCGCCTCGGCCAGCACCTCGTCGCGCACGAAGTTCGTCAGCGTCACTTCGCTGGTGGGGATCAGGTACAGCGCCTGCTGCTCCTCGGAGGCGAGGCTGTCCTGTCCACCCTTGCGCACGGCGAACAGGTCACCCTCGAACTTCGGCAACTGGCCCGTGCCGCGCAAGGTCGCCTCGTTGACGATGTAGGGTGTGTAGCACTCGGTGTAGCCGTGCTCCTGGGTCTGCGTGTCGAGCATGAACTGCGCGAGCGCGCGGTGCAGGCGGGCGACCTGGCGCTGCATCACCGTGAAGCGCGCGCCACTGAGCTTGACGCCCGTGGCGAAGTCCAGGCCGAGCGGCTCGCCGATGTCCACGTGGTCCTTCACGGCGAAGTCGAACTTGCGAGGCGTGCCCCACTTGCGCACTTCCACGTTGGCGCCCTCGTCCGCGCCGACCGGCACGCTCTCGTGCGGCAGGTTGGGGATGGCCAGCAGCAGCGCCTCCAGCTCCGGCTGGATCTGCTCCAGGCGCGCGGCCGCGCTGTCCAGTTCGGCCTTGGCCTGCGCCACTTCGGCCATCACGGCATCGGCGCTCTCGCCCCTGGACTTGAGCTGGCCGATCTGCTTGGACAGCTGGTTGCGCCTGGCCTGCAACTCTTCCGTGCGGGTCTGGATGGTCTTGCGTTCGGACTCCAGCCGCTGGAAAGCCGCGACGTCGAGGTAGGGCTGCGGTGACTTGCGCGCCTGCAGGCGCGCGACGACCGTATTCAGGTCTTTGCGAAGGAGGTTGACGTCGAGCATGCGCTGATTTTATTCGGGGCCTTCCGTACCATAGGCGCCCGACCCCAAGGAGGACCCCCATGCCCATGCAGATCGACTGCTATCTCTCCTTCAACGGCAACTGCGAGGAGGCACTGAACTTCTATGCCCAGTGCCTCGGCGGCAAGGTGAGCACGCTCATGCGCTTCGAAGGCTCGCCCATGGCCGACAAGAACTTCCCTCCCGAGTGGAAGAACAAGGTGATGCACGCCACCGTCGAAGCCGAAGGCGCCCAGATCATGGGCAGCGACGTCCCGCCCCACTTCGGCCGCGTCGAGGGCTACAACGGCATCACCGTGTCGCTGTACATCAAGCAGGACGTGGAGCGGGCGCGCAAGGCCTTCGAGGCGCTGTCCGCCGGCGGCCAGGTCACGATGCCGTTCGCGCCGCCGTTCTGGGGCGGCCACTTCGGCATGCTCAAGGACAAGTTCGGCGTGCCGTGGATGGTCAGCTGCGAGTGAGGGTTCAGGCCAGCGACGCCGGGTCCAGGTTGGCCCCGCACAGGACCAGCGCCACGATCTCGTCGGCCTGGGGAACGTAGGCGCCCGATTGCAAGGCGGCCAGGCCCAGCGCCGCCGCAGGCTCCACGGCCAGCTTGAATTCCTTCCACAGCGCCAGCTGTGCCGACCGGATCGCCGCATCGGGCAACAGCAGCGCGTCGCGCACGTGCCGCTGCGTGAGGTCCCAGGCGATCGCGCCGATGCGCTTGGCGCCGAGCGAATCCGCCGCGATGCCGCCCACTGCCACGTCGACCGGCGCCCCCGCCTCGCGCGCGCGGAACAAGGTGGGGGCGAGCTCCGGCTCCAGCGCCACCACGCGGCTGCCGTCGCCGTACCAGGCCGCGATGCCGGCGATCAGGCCGCCGCCGCCGACGCTGACCAGCACGCTGTCCGGCGGCTCGCCGCCCTGCTCCTCGATCTCGCGCGCGAGGGTGCCGGCGCCGGCCACGACCTCGGGCTGGTCGTAGGCATGCGTGAGCAGCGCGCCGGTCTCGCGCTGGCGCGCCAGGCAGGCCTCCAGCGCCTCGGCGTACACCGCGCCCGCCACGACCACCTGCGCGCCCAGTTCGCGCAGCTTCGCCTGCTTGGCCGGGCTGCAGACCGCGGGCACGAACACCTCGCATGCCACGCCGAGCGCGCGTGCCGCGGCCGCGGTGGCGATGCCTGCATTGCCGCCGGAGGCGACGATCACGCCGCTGGGCGGGATCGCGTTGGCGAGCAGCCGGTTGTACATGCCGCGCGCCTTGAAGCTGCCGGCCACCTGCAGCTGCTCCAGCTTCAGCCAGACCTCGGCGCAACCCACGCCGAGGGCGGCACCGGGCAGCTTCCACAAGGGCGTGCGACGCACGAAGCCCCGGCCGTCGGTCGCGAAGCGTTCGGCGGCGGCTTCGACGTCGCTGCGGTTCACAGCTTCAGGCCCTTGGGCAGCGGGAACTTGACGGTCTCGACGATGCCGTCCATCTTGCGCACGGACACGGCGCCCAGCGCCTTGATCCGCGCGATCACGTCCTGCACCAGCACGTCGGGCGCGGACGCGCCCGCGGTGAGGCCCACGCGCGACCGGCCTTCCAGCCACTCGGCCTTCAGCTCCTGCGGGCTGTCGACCATGTAGCTGTCGACGCCCAGCTTGCGCGCGAGTTCGGCCAGCCGGTTGCTGTTGGAACTGGTGGGGCTGCCCACCACGATCATCACGTCGACCTCGCGGGCCATCAGCTTCACGGCGTCCTGCCGGTTCTGGGTCGCGTAGCAGATGTCCTGCTGCTTGGGCTGGCGGATGGAGGGGAAGCGCTCCCGGACCGCGGCCATGATCTCCGCCGCGTCGTCCACCGACAGGGTCGTCTGCGTGACGACCGCCAGCCGCCCGGTCTGCGCCGGATGCACGTTGGCCACGTCGATCACGTCCTCCACGAGGTGGATGCCGTGATCGAGCTGGCCCATGGTGCCTTCGACCTCGGGATGGCCCTTGTGGCCGATCATGATGAACTCGTAGCCTTCCTTGGCGAGCTTGGCCACTTCGATGTGGACCTTGCTCACCAGCGGGCAGGTCGCGTCGAACACGTGGAAGCCGCGCTGCTGCGCCTCCTGCTGCACCGCCTTGCTCACGCCGTGGGCGGAGAACACCAGCGTCGCGCCCGGCGGCACGTCGGCGAGGTCCTCGATGAAGATCGCGCCCTTGGACTTGAGGTCGTTGACCACGAAGGTGTTGTGCACGATCTCGTGGCGCACGTAGATCGGCGCGCCGAACTTCTCCAGCGCCCGCTCCACGATGTCGATGGCGCGGTCGACGCCCGCGCAGAAGCCGCGCGGCTCGGCCAGCAGGATCTCGGCGGGAGCCGTCATCAAAGTACCCCGATCAGCTGGACCTCGAAGGTCACCGGCTGGCCCGCGAGCGGGTGGTTGAAGTCGAACAGCACCGCGTCGGGGCGGCCGTCGCCGTCCTTGTCCTCGCCCAGCTGCTGCACCGAACCTGCGTACTGGCCCAGGCCGTCCGGCGTCGGGAACTGCACCACGTCGCCGACGGCATAGCTCTCGTGCGGGTCGCCCATCTGCGCCAGCAGCTTGCGCGCGACCCACTGCACCATTTCCGCGTTGCGCTCGCCGAAGGCCTCGCCGGCCGGGATCTGGAACACGGTGCGCGTGCCCTCCTCCAGCCCCAGCAGCCGCTGCTCCACCGCCGGCGACAGCTCCCCGGCGCCCAGCGTCAGGGTGGCGGGCTTGTCGGCGAAGGTGTTGATGATGTCCCCGGCCGGTCCCGCCAGGCGGTAGTGCAGCGTGAGGAAGGAGCCCTGCTGGACGCGGGCGGGCGAGGTGCTCATGGGGGGCCAGTCGATCAGGAAGCCCTCCATTGTAGGAAGGCAGGCGGCAGGCGTCCGGGGCGCGCCGGAAGACCTTCCGCTAGGACGCCGCCCAGGCGGCGAGCGACTGCCTCAGCCGCTGGAGGGCCCCGTCCCACTCGCCGTCCGCCTCCTGGCGGAACTGGCGCATGGTGGGGTACCACGGGTTGTCGTCCCGCCCCGCGTGGTAGCGCCAGTCAGCGGAAAACGGCAGCAGCACCCACACCGGCCGGCCCATCGCGCCGGCGAGATGGGCCACTGCGGTGTCGACCGAGACGACCAGGTCCAGTTGCGTGAGCAGGGCCGCGGTGTCCGAGAAGTCGCGGATGCTCGCCGTGAGGTCGACGAAATGCATGCCCGCGGGGATCTCGGCCGGCTGCGGCGCGGGCACGCCTTTCTGCAGGCTGAAGAAGCTGACGTCGCCGACCTCCCCCAAGGCGCCCAGCTGCCCCAGCGTGAGGGAGCGGCGCGTGTTGCCCAGGTTGCCGGGGTTGCCGGTCCACACCAGCCCCACCTTGCGCCGCCGCGGGCCGGCGGCGCGCACGCGCTCGCCCCAGGCCTGCACACGCGCCGGGTCGGCCGGGATGTACGGACCGGACCAGGGAACCGTCTCCAGGGTCGTGCCGAACAGGCCGGGACACGCAATGAGCGGCAGATGCGCATCGAAGCGCGGCAGGGGGTCGCCCTGCGCCACCACCTGCGCCACGCCGGGCACGCGCGCGAGCAGAGCCTGCAGGGCGGGAGGACATTCCACGAGCACGCGCGCGCCGCGCTGCGCCACCAGCGCAGCGTAGCGCACGAACTGCAGGTTGTCGCCGAAGGCGCCTTCGCCGTGCAGCAGCACGGTGCCCTCTTGCAGCCTGCGGCCGTCCCAGCGCGGTTGCTGGAAGCGCAGCATGGCTTCGTTGAGCATCGCCATGCGCCAGCGCCACTCGTACGCCTTCCAGCCTTCGGCATACCGGCCCAGCAACAGCAGGGCCTGGGCACGGGCGAAGTGGAACTCGGCGCGGCCCGGCTCGAGGGCGGTGGCGCGCTCGTACGCAGCCAGCGCCTCGCCGTGGCGACCCACCTGCTGGTACAGGTGCCCCAATTGCAGCTGCCCCTCGGCGTCCTCCGGATGCTGCGCCACCTGGCGCTCGAACCCGCGCAGCGCCTCGCCGACCTCCTCGGGCCCGCCCGCCACGAGCGCGAAATTGCGCAGGGCCACCGGCTGCCCCGGCTCGAGCTGCAAGGCGGTGCGGTAGCAACGCACCGCTTCCTCGGTGCGTTGCTGCAGGTGCAGCATGCAGCCCAGGTTGGTGAAGCCCTGCGCGTTGGCCGGGTCGAGCTCCGTCACGCGCCGGTAGCTCGCCTCCGCCTCGCCGATGCGCTCGGCCGCCTCCAGCAGCCGGCCCATGGCGAAATGCGCCCGCACGCAGTGCGGGTCCGCTGCCAGCGCCTGCTGCGCCCACTGCAGGCCGGCCTGCACCTGCCGTTGATCCGCGGCGATCGCGGCCATCAGCGCCATGGCGTCCGCATGGCCGGACTCGTCGCGCAGGATCTCCTGCGCCGCCGCGCGCGCCGCATCGAAATCGTCCTGCATGCGCAGCGCCCGCGCGCGCTCCAGCCGCGCCGCCGTCGTATCGGCGGGCTTGCTGCGCCCGGCCAGCCATTTCAGCAGCATCGCGCGGACCTCAGGCGAGCCGGTTCCCGTACAGGAGGGTGATGTTGATGCGCCGGCTCAGGTAGCCCTCGCGAAAGCGCGGGCTGTCCGTCGCGTGGAACAGGTCCGAGTCGAACACCAGCGCGCGATTGGCGCGGTACGGATAGCGCGTGGGCGTGCTGCCCACCGATGCGAGGTAGTCCTTGATCACGCCGGGATCGTGGTTGAAGCGGCGGAAATCCCAGTCCGGCGGGGCCACGTGCTCGTACACCTGCAGGCCGCCGCCTGCCGGGTCCAGGTTGGCGTCGTCCTCGGTGATCCAGAAGTTCACGTTCACGGCGGCCGCATCCGCGTGCACCGCCAGGCCCGGCAGGCTCGCGTCGCACTTGAAGCCCCACATCATGTTCAGCGGATGGTCGCGGATCACGCGCGGCATGTGCGCGCGCAGGTCCCAGGCCAGGCGCAGCAGCAGTTCCGAGCAGAAGCCGTCGTAGAAGTAGGCGCCCAGGTAACCCGGCTTGATGTTGTTCCAGATGGTGCTCTCGCGGCAGAAGCGCCGCACGGCGGCCAGTGCCTCGGGCGTCAGCAGGCTGTCGATCGCCAGCGCATTGGGCTGCGCGGCGAGGTAGCGGTCCTGGATGTCCTCGAAATCGAGGTCCGGGTTGATGATCCGCTCCGGTGCGGGAATGTCCGCGATGTGCACCGGGCGCTTGTACGTGCGCTGCACGAGCGGGTGGCGGGCGGCATCGAACCCCATCAGCGAGTTCTCGTCCACCTGCCCGCGCACCTCCGCGAGCAGGCTGCAGTAGTCCTCCAGCACGCGCGCGAAGTCTTGCGGCAACTGCTTGCCCTGCAGCAGGTACTCCAGCTGCTCGCAGTCGTGCCGCAGCTTCACCTCGTTGACGCCCAGGTCCATGGGCTCGAGCGCCGGGGTGGGCTCGTGTTGCAGCAGCGCGGCGCGGTCGCCCTTCCACGGCGTGCCGCGGCGCAGTTCGACGCAGCGCGTGAAGCTGCGGCTTGCCTCCTGCAGGCGGCCTTGCTCGAACTGCGCCAGTCCCAGGTTGAACAGGGCCTCGGAAAAATCGGGGTTCAGTTCGAGCGCCTTGGCCAGATGCCGTGCCGCATCGTCGAAGCGGTGCTGCTCCTTCGCCGTCACGCCCAGCATGCACCAGGCGTCCGCGTTGGCCGGCTCCAGGTCGACGAGGGCGGCGAAGCTGCGTTCGGCTGCGGGGAAGAGTTCGAGTTCGTGCTGGATGGCGCCGAGCTGCAGCAGCACCTTCGCGCGGGCCGCGCCCCGGGTGAGCGCCTTCTCGTACGCGGCAGCCGCCTCCTGCAACTGCCCTTCGCGGCGCAGGCGCTCGGCCTGCGCGATCCAGTGGTCCGCACCGGGTTCGGCTGGCTGCCTGGCACCGCCGGCGAACAAGTTCCTGATCAGCGATTTCATTGTGCGGTTTTCCCCTCCCGGCATGCACCTCCCCCAGTTGCATGCCTGCGGCGAGTATAGGTGGCGCGTCCACGGGCTCCGCATCCGCGCGGGACGGATAGACTCGCTGCAGCCACACCCGCCGCATGCCGCTCCAGGACCTCCCCGCCGATGCCCGCCCCCGCGAGAAGCTGCTGGCCCGCGGCGCGTCCGCGCTCAGCGACACCGAGCTGCTCGCGCTGCTGCTGCGCACCGGCACGCGCGGACGCGGCGTGTTCCAGATGGCGGAGGAGGTGCTGGCGCGCTTCAGCGGCCTGGCCGGCCTGCTGCACGCGAGCGGCCAGGAGCTGCGCCTCGTCAAGGGCCTGGGCGGGACCGCCAAGCGTTCGGAGCTGCTCGCGGTGCTGGAACTCGCGCGGCGCGCCGTGGCGGAGCAGCTCAAGGCGCGCGAGGTGTTCGAATCGCCGAGCGCCGTGAAAAATTACCTGCAGCTGCAGCTCGGTCGCCGGCCGCACGAGGTCTTCGCCGGCCTGTTCCTCGATGCGCAGAACCGCCTGATCGCGATGGAAGAACTCTTCCGCGGCACGCTGACTCAGACCAGCGTGTACCCGCGCGAAGTCGTCCTGAAGGCCTTGCACCACCACGCCGCGGCGGTGGTGCTGGCGCACAACCACCCGAGCGGCACGGTGCATCCTTCGCGCGCCGACGAGGCCCTGACGCAGACGCTCAAGGCCGCGCTCGCACTGGTGGACGTGCGCGTGCTCGATCACGTGATCGTCGCGCCCGGGAACGCCCTGTCGATGGCCGAAAAAGGATTGTTGTGAAAGCGAAGTCCTTGCAGGACCTGGCGGACATCCGCAAGCAGCTCGCCGAGCAGGAGCGCCTGGCGCGCGAGCGCGCGGTGCGCGAGGCGGAGACGCGCAAGCGCGCGGAGGCCGAGCGCAACCTGTTCCAGCGCGCCGCGGGCAAGGTGGAGCCGCTGCGCCACCACGGCCGGGTGCAGCACCCGCCCGAGCCGGTCGCTCCCATCGCCGTGCAGCGCCAACTGGATGACCAGCGCGTGTTGAAGGAGGCGATCAGCGACGAGTTCGATGCCTCCACGCTGCTGGAAGTCGACGAGGCGATGAGCTTTCGCCGCCCGGGCGTCGGCATCGACGTCGCGCGCAAGCTGCGCCGCGGCTACTGGAGCATCCAGGCGGAAATCGACCTGCACGGCCTGCGCACCGACGACGCGCGCGAGGCGCTGGCCGCCTTCTTGCGCGAAGCCGTGCGCCAGGGCCTGCGCTGCGTGCGCGTCGTGCATGGCAAGGGGCTCGGCTCTCCCGGCAAGACACCGGTGCTCAAAGGCAAGGTGCACGGCTGGCTGGTGCAGAAGAACGAGGTGCTGGCCTTCGTGCAGGCGCGCGGCGACGAGGGCGGCGCCGGCGCGGTGGTGGTGCTGCTCACGCCCACGTGACCGCGGCGGGTTCGCCGCGCGGCAGCGGCAGCCCGGGCATGCTGCGGCCGTAGATGCGCTCGATGCGCTGCGCCAGCGGCGGGTGGTTGGCGAACCAGCGATGGCGTGCGGCGACGTCCGCCAGCAGCAGCAGGTGCTGCGCGGACGCGGGGAAGGCCGGATCGTCCGGGCGGCTTTCCGGCTCCGCGTGCTGCGTCAGTGCCTTGCGCAGCACGCCCCCCAGCCCGTCGCGGCTGCGGGTCCACTGCACGGCGCGCGCATCGGCCAGGAATTCGCGTTGGCGCGAGACCGACGCTTGCAGCAGTCGCCCCGCGTACCAGCCGGCCGCGCCGATGCCCATGATCGCATTGCCGAACACGAAGGCCAGGCCGCCGCGCTCGCGCACCGTCTCCCCGAAGCCCCACAGCAGTTCCAGCCCGGTCACCATGCCGGCCAGCTGCATGTTCAGGCGCGTGTCGCCCTCGTGGACGTGGCTGCACTCGTGCGCCACCATGCCCTGCAGCTCCTCGCGCGTGAGCAGGTCCAGCGCGCCCTGGCTCACGGCCACCACCGCATCCTGCGCATCCCAGCCGGTGGCGAAGGCGTTGATCGCCTGCAGCCGCGGCAACACCATCAGCTGCGGCCGGGGCATGTGCGCCGCGATGCAGATCTCGTCGAGGATGTTGTCCAGGCGCTGTTCGGCCGCGTGCTCGCGCCGCAGCTCGCGGGCGCCGAGGCGCCGCGCCAGCCGCTCGGCGCCGCCGGCGACCTGCAGGTTCGATGTCTCTATCCACCAGCCGCCCAGCACCAGCAGGAGCGTCACGCCCACGTTCACCGCGAGGAAGAAGGGCGGATAGTCCAGGGGCCAGGGCACGAGGCGCTGCAACACCCACCAGCACGCGAGCAGCGCCAGGTGCACCCCTGCCACGGTCGCGGCCACGGCCAGCGAGAACAGCAGCAGCAGCCGCAGCGTCTGGCCGCGGGCGGCGTCCTGCTGCTGGAAGAAACGCATGGCGCGCCGGCCGGCGCTCAGAAGGCCACGCGCGGCGCCTCGCGCTCCTGCGGGCTGGCGGTGGACTGCAACATGGCGCCGGGGACGAAGCCGAACAGGCGCGCGGCCAGGACGACCGGGAAGCGCATCGCCGCGTCGTTGTACTCCAGCACCTCGTCGTTGTAGGCCTGGCGGGCGAAGCCGATGCGGTTCTCCGTGGAGGTGAGTTCCTCGGCGAGCGACTGCATCGTGGCGTCGGCCTTCAGCGCGGGATAGGCTTCGGCCAGCGCGAACAGGCGGCCCATGCTGCCCCCGAGCTCCTGCTCCGCGAGCGCCAGGGCCTGCATCGTGCCGGCGTCGGCGGGCCGCACGCGGGCCGCGGCCGCGGCGCTCATCGCACCACCGCGGGCCTTGGCCACCGCTTCGAGCGTCTGCGCTTCGTGGGCCAGGTAGCGCCGTGCCACTTCCACCAGGTTGGGGATCAGGTCGTAGCGGCGCTTGAGCTGAACGTCGATCTGCGCGAAGGCATTCGCGATGCGGTTGCGCCGCTGCACCAGCGAGTTGTAGGCGGCGATGGCCCACACGGCCACCACGGCGGCGAGCACGACGAAAGTCCAGCTTCCTGCGTTCATGGAGCCCCTCCCCAGTCCCGGATGGGACGATTATGGCGTGGCGGGGGCCATCTCATCCGTGCGTATTGCGCATCCCGCCTGTTGTCGCGTGCATCGGTGGGGTTCGCGGCCGCTCACCACAACCCCGGCGACATCCGGGCTGCTGCTGCTCCTTCGCTCGCTCACATCGGCGTGTTGCGCATCCAGTCCGCGGTCTGGAAGAAAGACTGCTTGAGCCGCTGCCGCAGTTCCTCCGGCACGCCCACGTCTCCCATGGCTTCGTCCATGCACGCCAGCCACTGGTCGCGCTCGACGATGCCGATCTTGAACGGCATGTGCCGCATCCGCAGCCGGGGATGGCCGAAGCGGTCGGTGTAGTGCTGCGGGCCGCCCAGCCAGCCGCAGAGGAACCAGAACAGGTTCTCCCGCGCGCGCGCCAGCTCGCTGCCGTGCGCGGCGCGCAACTCCTTGTACTTGCTCTCCAGGTCCATGAGGTCGTAGAAGCGCTCGACGAGCGCCCTGACCTTCTCTTCGCCGCCGATCCACTCGAAAGGGGTGGCGGGCTTCTCGGGGTTCTGCATGCCCCGATTGTCTCAGCGACCCTATTCGGCGGCCTTGCGCAAGGTTTCCATGACCGGCCGGTTCAGCACTTCGCGCAGGCCCCACCAGCCGGCGGCCAGCGCCAGCACGGCGCCGGCAGCGGCCCCGGCCAGCGGCACGAGGGGGGACGCGGTCCAGGTGAAATCGAAGGCGTACTTGGCCAGCGCCCAGCCCACCACCGCGGCGACGACGCTGGCCAGGAAGCCGGCCAGCAGCCCGACGCCGATCAGTTCCGCGCGCTGCACCTGCCGCAGCAGGCTGCTGCGGGCGCCCACCGCCCGCATGATCGCGTACTCCCGCGCCCGCTCCTCGCGGGTGGCGGTCACCGCGGCGAACAGCACCACCACCCCGGCGGCCAGCGTGAAGCCGAACAGGAACTCCACCGCGCGGATCACCTTGTCCAGCACGCCTTGCACCTGGTTGATCGTGGCCGTCATGTCGACGTTGGTGACGTTGGGAAACGCCCGCACCAGCGCGTTGTCGAAGCCGCGCTGCTCCGGCGCACGGAACGCGCCCATGAAGGTCACGGGGATGTCCGGCAGCTCGTTCACCGGGTACATCACGAAGAAGTTCGCCCGCATGGAGCCCCAGTCCACGCGGCGCAGCGAACTGATCTTCGCCTCGCTGGTGGCACCGGCGATGTCGAAGCGCAGCGTGTCGCCGAGCTTCAGGCCCAGCGTGGTCGCCAGTCCCTCTTCCACGCTCACCGTGCCCTGCTCGCCGGGCACCCAGCGGCCGGCGACCACCTCGTTGTGCTGCGGCTGCTGCGCTGCATAGGAGAGGTTGAACTCGCGATCCACCAGGCGGCGCGCGCGGTCCTCGGCGAAATTGTCGGGGCCGATCACGCGGCCGTTCACCGCGACGAGCCGGCCGCGGAACATCGGGTACCAGTCCAGCCGCTTCACGCCGGCGCCGCGCAGCTGGTCCAGGAAAGGCTGGCTCTGCTCCGGCAGCACGTTGATGACGAAGCGGTTCGGCGCATCGGGCGGCGTGGCCTGGCGCCAGCTCGCGATGAGGTCCGTGCGCAGCAGCACCAGCAGCACCAGCGCGAGCAGGCCCACGGCCAAGGCGCTCGTCTGCACCACGGCATAAGCGGGGCGCGCGCCGATCTGGCGCGTGGCCAGCACGAGCCAGCGGGGTGCGGTCTGCTCGTTCACCACGCGCCGCAGCAGCTTCACTGCGATCCAGCTCAGGCCCGCGAACAGGAGCACGGCGCCGGCAAAACCGCCGACCGCGATGGCGCCCAGCTTCAGGTCGCTGCTCGCGGCCAGGAGCAGGGCCGCGAAGCCGGCGACGCCGATGCCCAGCACCAGCAACGAGGCGGGCTTCAGGCCGCCCACGTCGCGCCGGATCACGCGCAGCGGCGGCACCTGCGCGAGCTGCAGCACCGGCGGCAGCCCGAAGGCGAACAGCAAGGTCAGGCCCATGCCCAGGCCGAAGGCGACCGGCCACGGTCCCGGCGCCGGCAGCGAGGCCTCCACCAGGCCACTGAGGAGGGCGACGAACACGAAGTGCACCGCGTAGCCGAGCGCCAGCCCGAGCAGGCTGGCCGCCACGCCGATCACCGCGAACTCGAAGGTGTAGCTCAACGCGATCGTGCGCTGGCTCTGGCCCAGCACGCGCAGCATCGCGCAGTCGTCCAGGTGGCGGCTGGCGAAGCCGCGCGCCGCCAGCGCCACCGCCACCGCGCTCAGGAGCGCGGCCAGCAAGGCCACCAGGTTCAGGAATTTCTCGGCGCGGTCCAGCGTCTGGCGCATCTCCGGCCGGCCGCCCTCGAGCGACTCCACCCGCACGCCGCGCACCTGCGGCTTCTTCGCCTCGGCGTCGGCCCACTCGGTGAAGCGCCGCACCGGCACATCGGCCCCCGCCACCGCGAAGCGGTAGCCGACGCGGCTGGCCGGCTGCACGAGACGGGTGGCCGGCAGGTCGTCGACGTGGACCATCACGCGCGGGGCGAAGCTCAGGAAGCCCGTGCCGCGGTCCGGCTCCAGGGTGATGACGCGGGCGATGCGCAGTTGCGCGTCACCGAGCAGCAGCGGGTCGCCCACGCGCAGGTTCAGCGACTCCAGCACGCCCGCATCGACCCAGGCCTCGCCGCGGCCCGGCACCTCGCGTGTCGTTCGCCCCGGCCCGTCCGACTGCGTCGCCACCTCCAGGCTGCCGCGCAAGGGATAACCGGTGGGTACCGCCTTGAGCGACACGAGCCGGCTCGCGCCCCCTTGCGCCTCGGGTGCGCGACCCATGGAGGGGAACACCAGCGTGGTCACGCTGCGCAGCCCGAGCGCCCGCGCCCGCTCGATGAAGGCTGGCGGCGTCGGCTGGTCGCTCACGACCACCGCGTCGCCGCCCAGCAGCGCCCGCGCATCGCGCGCCAGTCCGCCCTTGAGGCGGTCGGCGAAGAAGCCGACGGCGGTCAGCGCCGCAACCGCGAGCGCGACGGCCACGATCAGCAGGCGCAGCTCGCCGGCGCGCAGGTCGCGGCGCAAGGTGCGCCATCCCAGGGATACAGCGGGGAACAAGGGCATCGGGGATCCAGGAAGGCGCTCAGGCCGCGGCCGGCCGGGGACGCGCGCCGGCGAGCTCGGGCTGCGACAGCAGGCGCTCGCGGGCGGTGTAGCAAAGGAAGTGGCGGTTGGTGGCGCGGCCGATCGTGCACAGGCCCAGGCGCTCGGCGATCTCGTAGCCCATCTGCGTGATGCCGCTGCGCGAGACCACGATCGCCACACCCATCTGCGCGGACTTGATCACCATCTCGCTGGTGAGCCGCCCGGTCGTGTAGAACACCAGCGGCTCTTCAGGCGTGGCCGGCGGCAGGTCCTGCTGCAGCCACATCCAGCCCGCGATGGTGTCGATCGCGTTGTGGCGGCCCACGTCCTCCACGAACAGCAGCATCTGCTCGCCGCGGAACAGCGCGCAGCCGTGCACCGAGCCGGCGGACTTGTACGTGGTCTCCTGCAGGCGGATGGCATTGACCAGGCCGTACAGCTGCGCCTGCGTGATGCGCGCTTGCGGCAGCGCGATGCTGTCCACGTCCGCCATCAGGTCGCCGAACACGCTGCCCTGCCCGCAGCCGGTGGTGACCACGCGCCTGGCGGTCCGCTCCTCGATGCGCTCGATGCCCGTGCGGGTCTTCACCGCCGCGGCGCCGACCTCCCAGTCGACGGTGACGGATTCGACCGCGTCCAGGCTCTCCACCAGGCGCTGGTTGCGCAGGTAGCCCAGCACCAGCCACTCGGGGCGCGCGCCGAGGGTCATCAGCGTGACGAGTTCGCGCTTGTCGACATAGAGCGTGAGGTCGCGCTCGGCGGGGATGGAGATCTCCTCGCGCTCGCCGTGCTCGTTGACGATTTCCACGCTGCGGGTCAGCGGCGCGCGGGCATCGGTGAGCTGGGGACGGCGGGTCATGCGCGAAGGCTACCGCAAATGAAAAGGCCAGCCGCAAGGCTGGCCTTGGCAGGCAAGCGAGCCGCGGGCTTACTTGGCAGCCGGGGCGGTGCTGGGCTTTGCCGGCGCCATCTCCGCCGAGGGCGTCCGCACGCTCGGCGGGCTGGTCGCCGTCGCGGCCGGGGAATGCGCGCCGGAGGCCTCCAGCGGTTTCTGGTCGGGTGGGGCGTAGACGAACGGGCCGGGCTCCGTGCACGGCGGAATGGACGG
Source organism: Ramlibacter sp. G4-7 (assembly GCF_057784995.1). Taxonomy (NCBI): domain Bacteria; kingdom Pseudomonadati; phylum Pseudomonadota; class Betaproteobacteria; order Burkholderiales; family Comamonadaceae; genus Ramlibacter; species Ramlibacter sp. G4-7. The sequence goes on along the minus strand of NZ_JBYNTT010000001.1, from coordinate 594,641 downwards.
TGCTGCCGCCACCACCGCCGCAACCGGCGTGCTGCCGCCTTGCGACGCGCTCGCGGCGCTCGGCACGGGCGGCTTTGCGGCCGCGGCCGCAGCCGCAGGAGCGGAAGCCGCAGCTGCCGCGGCGGGCGCAGCACCGGCCGGCGCCGCGGCGACGGGCGTGGCGGACGCCGCCGCGCCCGCAGGCTTGGCCTGCGCGGGATGGGCGGACTTGTATTTCGCCGCGACGCGGTCCTGGGCCTGGCACAGCTTGTACGCATCGACCTTGCCCTGCCAGGCGGTCTTGGCGGCGGCCTCCGCGGCCTTGGCCTTGGTGGCTTCGTCGGGCGGCGGCAGCTTGGCGACGGCCATTCCGGCAACCGCCAGGCAGGCCACGGTGAGCATGCAACGCTTCATTGTTCTTCCTTTCTTCAGGCGGGCCGCGCCGACTCGTGCGTGTCGTGCACGACCTCGAGCGGCCTGGTGCGCTCGGCCGGGATGCGGCCTGCCTTGATGTCCTCGTACCAGTACTGGTGGTGCTCGCGGGCCCATGCCTCGTCGACGTAACCACGGCGCATGGCGGTGTAGGCGCCGCGCATGCCGATGGTGCCGATGTAGATGTGGCCGAAGAAGACGACCAGCATCAGCACGGTGGACACGTTGTGCACCATGTGCGCCACCTGCATGGTCTGCCGCTCGTACACCAGGTTGGGAACGAGCTGGTCCATCACGAGGCCGGAGGCGACCACGATCAGGCCCAGGAACAGCACGCCGGCCCAGAACACCACCTTCTCGCCCGCGTTGAAGCGGTGCGAAGGCAGCTCCTTGCCGCTCACCATGCCGCCGAACCGCAGCAGCCAGCGCAGGTCGCCCTTGCGCGGCAGGTTGTCCCGCGCGAAGGTGACGATCATGATGACCAGCGAGACAGCGAACAGCGGCCCGGCGAAGTTGTGCAGGTTCTTCAGGATGTAGGTGAGGTAGCCGAACAGGGTCTGGCCCATGATGGGCAGCAGGAAGAACTTGCCGAAGGCCATGACGATCCCGGAGATGCCGAGGATCGAGAAGGCGATGGCGTTGCTCCAGTGGGCGGCGCGTTCGAACGGCGTGAAGCGCTCGATGGCGCGCGGGTTCGGGCCCATCTCGTGGTGGCCCAGCGGCCCCTTGGCGAAATAGAAGATCGCCAGCGCCGCCAGCACGATCAGCAGCAGCGAGCCGCCGTAGGGCAGCAGCCAGTGGTTGCGCACCTGGCGCCAGGCCTCGCCGGCCGTGACGAAGCGCGTGCCGGGATACTGCACCGGCCCCTGGATCAGGACGCCCGCCTCCGGCGCCTGCGACTTGGGCAGGCTGCTGTAGCCTTCCATGCCGCGCTGCACGCCGCGCCACATCGGCGCGTTGTTGCCCGGCTGCACGCGGTTGCGTTCGCCGTTGGTCTGGTCCAGGTAGCCCGGCTCGGACGACGCGTCGCGCTTCACCTCGGGCTTCACGTCGAAGATGTTCTGCCCCTGGATGCCGCCGGGGGCGGCCTGGCCGGGTGGCAGGTCCTCGGGCGCCACCTTGGCAGCCGGCGTGGTCGCGGCGGACCCGCCGCCCGCGGGCGTGGAGGTCGTGGACTGCGCGAGCGCGCCGCTTGCGAAAGCGGCCGTCAGGACGGCCGCTGCGACGAGCTCAAGGAACCTTGACATAGTCGTTCTGCCCGTTGACGGTGCGCACCTTCAGCTGCTGCTCCCAGTTCGCGCGGTCGCCCTGCTTCCAGCCGGCGGCCATGAAGGGCGGCTGCTTGCTGGTGCCCTGGTAGGGCGCCGCATCGCTGCGGATGCCGCTGGCGGTCTGCTCGCGCTCGGCGCAGCCGGCCAGCGCGAGCGCGGCGGCGGCGAGGCCCAGGAGGATCGCGTGCTTCATGACTTGGCTCCGTTGGGCTGGCCGGCCTGCTTGGAGCCGTAGGCCGTGCCCCAGCCCCAGACTTCGGCACCCTTGCCGCGCTTGAGCACGCGGTTGCGGAAGATGTCCGCCACCACGTCGCCGTCGCCGGCGAGCAGCGCCTTGGTCGAGCACATCTCGGCGCACGCCGGCAGCTTGCCTTCGGCCAGGCGGTTGCGGCCGTACTTCTCGAACTCGGCCTGCGAGCCGTTGGCCTCGGGGCCGCCCGCGCAGAAGGTGCACTTGTCCATCTTGCCGCGCACGCCGAAGGTGCCGGCGGCCGGGAACTGCGGCGCGCCGAAGGGGCAGGCGTAGCTGCAATAGCCGCAGCCGATGCAGGTGTCCTTGTCGTGCAGCACCACGCCTTCTTCCGTGCGGTAGAAGGTGTTGGTGGGGCACACCGCCATGCAGGGCGCGTCCGAGCAGTGCATGCAGGCCACCGAGATGGAGCGCTCGCCGGGGACGCCGTCGTTGAGCGTGACCACGCGGCGGCGGTTCACGCCCCAGGGCACCTCGTGCTCGTTCTTGCAGGCGGTGACGCAGCCGTTGCATTCGATGCAACGCTCGGAGTCACAGATGAATTTCATTCGTGCCATCGTGATCTCCTCGTTTTCAGGCGGCGCGCTGCACGTCGCAGATGGTCGTCTTGGTCTCTTGCATCATGGTGACGCTGTCGTAGCCGTAGGTCGTGGCGGTGTTGACCGCCTCGCCCCGCACCACCGGCGCGGCGCCGTTGGGGTAATGCGCCAGCATGTCCGCGCCCTGCCAGCGGCCGGAGAAGTGGAAGGGCATCCACACGGTGTCGGGGCCCACGCGCTGGGTCACCAGCGCCTGCACGTTCAGCTGCGCGCCCGTGGGGGTCTTCAGCCACACGCGGTCGCCGTTCTTGATGCCGCGGTTGGTGGCCGTCTGCGGATTGATCTCCACGAAGGCTTCCTGCTGCAGTTCGGCCAGCCACGGGTTCGAACGGGTTTCCTCGCCGCCGCCTTCGTACTCGACCAGGCGCCCGGAGCTGAGGATCAGCGGGAACTTCTCGGCCAGCTTGTCGTCGACGTTCTTCTGCTGCAGCGACTTGTACAGCGTCGGAACGCGCCAGAAGGCCTTCTTGTCGTCGTGCGACGGGTACTTCGCCACCAGGTCCGGCCGCGTGCTGTAGATCGGCTCGCGGTGCTGCGGGACCGGGTCCGGGAAGTTCCAGACCACCGCACGCGCCTTGGCGTTGCCGAAGGGGTGGATGCCGTGGTTCTTCATCGCCACGCGGATCAGGCCGCCGGACAGGTCGGTCTTCCAGTTCTTGCCCTCGGCCGCGGCCTTCTCGACGTCGGTGAGTTCGTCCCACCAGCCCAGCTTCTTGAAGAAGATGTGGTCGATCTCGGGATAGCCCGTCGTGATCTCGGAGCCCACCGGCGCGGAGCCGTCCTCGGCCAGCAGGTTGACGCCGTCCTTCTCCACGCCGAAGTTCGCCCGGAAGCAGCCGCCGCCGTCCATGACATGCTTGGTGGTGTCGTACAGGTTGGGCGAACCGGGATGCTTGAGTTCCGGCGTGCCGTAGCAGGGCCAGGGCAGGCCGAAGTAGTCGCCCTGGATGTCGTAGCCCGTGACCGGGTCCTTGGCGCTGCCCTTGGCCTTGAGCGTCTTGACGTCGAAGCTGCCCATCAGCTTCATGTGGGCCTTCAGGCGCTCCGGGCTCTGGCCGGTGTAGCCGATGGTCCAGTTGGACTTGTTGATCTCGCGCAGGATGTCCTCGGGGACGGGTTCGTCCATGCCCTTGACCTTCTGCATCTTGAAGTTCTTGACCAGCTCCTGGCCGAAGCCCAGCTTGTCCGCCAACTGGTACATGATCATGTGGTCGGTGCGGCTTTCCCACAGCGGCTCGATGACCTTCTCGCGCCACTGCAGGGACCGGTTGGACGCCGTCACCGAGCCGCTGGTCTCGAACTGGCTGGCCGCCGGCAGCAGGTAGACGGCGCGGTTCGGGTTCAGGTCCTTCGCGTCGCCGGGCATGGCGGCCATCGCCGCCGTCGCCGAGGGATAGGGATCGACCACCACCAGCAGGTCCAGCTTGTCCATGGCCCGCTTCATTTCCAGCCCGCGGGTCTGCGAGTTCGGCGCGTGGCCCCAGTAGAAGACGCCGCGCAGGTTGGGCGTCTGGTCGAGGAATTCGTTCTTCTCGAGCACGCCGTCGATCCAGCGCGACACGGTCATGCCCGGCTTGGTCATCATGCCGGGGTTCTCGAAACGGCCCTTGATCCAGTCGTAGTCCAGCGCCCAGACCTTGGCGAAATGCCGCCAGGAGCCCTCGGCGATGCCGTAGTAGCCGGGCAGCGAGTCGGGGTTGGGACCGATGTCGGTGGCGCCCTGCACGTTGTCGTGGCCGCGGAAGATGTTGGCGCCGCCGCCGGACACGCCGATGTTGCCCAGCGCCAGCTGCAGGATGCAGGTGGCACGCACCATCGCGTTGCCGATCGAGTGCTGCGTCTGGCCCATGCACCACACGATGGTGGAGGGCCGGTTCTTGGCCAGCGTCTCGGCGACCTTGAAGACCTCGGCTTCCGGCACGCCGCAGGCTTCCTGCACCTTGTCCGGCGTCCACTTGGCCATCACGTCCTCGCGGACCTTGTCCATGCCGTAGACGCGGTCGTTGACGTACTTCTTGTCCTCCCAGCCGTTCTTGAAGACGTGGTACAGCACGCCGAACAGGAAGGGGATGTCGGTGCCGGAGCGGATGCGGACGTACTGGTCCGCCTTGGCCGCGGTGCGGGTGAAGCGCGGATCGGCCACCATCAGCTTCAGGCCGTTCTCCTTGGCGTGCAGGACGTGCAGCATGGAGACCGGGTGCGCTTCGGCGGCGTTGGAGCCGATGTACAACGCAGCCTTCGAGTTCTGCATGTCGTTGTACGAGTTGGTCATCGCCCCGTAGCCCCACGTGTTCGCCACGCCGGCGACGGTGGTGGAGTGGCAGATGCGCGCCTGGTGGTCGCAGTTGTTGCTGCCCCAGAGGCTCACGAACTTGCGCATGAGGTAGGACTGCTCGTTCGAGTGCTTGGACGAGCCGATCCAGAACACCGACTCCGGTCCGCTCGCCTTGCGCAGGTCCTGCAGCCGGGCGGCGATCTCGCTGTACGCCTGGTCCCAGGAGATGCGGACGTACTTGCCGTCCACCAGCTTCATCGGGTAGCGCAGGCGGAACTCGCCGTGGCCGTGCTCGCGGATCGCCGCGCCCTTGGCGCAGTGCGCGCCCAGGTTGATCGGCGAGTCGAACACCGGCTCCTGCCGCACCCACACGCCATTCTCGACGACGGCATCGATGGCGCAGCCCACCGAGCAGTGGGTGCACACGGTGCGCTTGACCTCGATGCGGCCTTCACCGATCGCCGGGGCGTTGTCCTTGGCACGCGCCTTCTTCACCAGCACGAGCTGCGAAGCGGCGAGGCCGACGCCGACCCCGAGGCCCGAGCGGCGCAGGAACGCGCGGCGGTCCATGGTGGGCAGCGCCGTGGCCAACCCGCGCTGCAGGCTGTGGACGAAGGGCGAGCGTGGCGTGGCCTGGGCAGAACCCGACTTTTTCGTGAGCAACATGGATCTCTCCAGCGGTCAGACCTGGGTGGTCTTGTAGTAACGCTTGACGTGCTCCGTCACGCGATAGCCGCCACCCCTCTCGGGCGCGGGCGGCGTGTCTTCGGCGACGGGGAGTTCGGGGGTGGCGGTCCTGGGGAGCGTGACGACGGCAGCGGTGGCTGCGCCGGCAACGGCTGCTCCCAACACGAAGCCCCGGCGGGAGGGCTTGGCCTGGCTTTCGGACATGTGGGTCTCCTGAAGCTCTTATGAACAACTCTTCATACTGTAGTAGAGCAATCCGTGCACCGCAATCGAGCATGCGCCTCGATTCTCAGGGAAAACGCTAGGCGACAGGAGCCCGACAGGATCCCGTCTCAAAACGAGACGCCCGTATTAGGGAAAGTGCCGTGCGATTGGATGGCGCGCAAGGGAATAAGCGTGCCCGGGGCGCCACGCTCGACGGCGTGGGCCGCAGTCCCCTACCCGAGCATGTCGAAGCCCTGCGCTTCGACGTCGAGGAAGGTACGCGTGAACTCCGCGAGCCGCGCGTAGAAGTGCGCCTTCGGATGCGCGGCGATTGCATCGCACAAGGCTCCCGCCCAGGGCTGCAGGTGCGCTGCGAAGAACTCGCTCTGGCGCGCGAGGTTGGCGACGGCGACGTCGTCGCCCGCGATCAGGTAGCGCATGACTTCGCAGACGTAGGCGATGTGGTCCTCCGTCTCCGGCATGGCGTCGTCGCGCGCGAGCCCCAGGGAAGCGAGCGCCTCGCGCAGCCGCGCGAGCGGCTTCTCGTTGAGGAAACCACTGAGGTAGTGCGAACCAAAGAGGTAGACCTCGGGCTTGCCGACGCCACCGAAGAGCGCGTCGTACTCGTCGGCGATCTGCCGGTCGCCGAGCTCGCGCGCCGCGCCGACGACCTGCCGCCAGGGTTCTTCCAGCAAGCCGCCTTGCGCCGGCGCCTCCGTCACGGCGACGCGCAGCGCCGCCAGCAGTTGCGGCGAAGGCGGGGCGTAATACAGCTGCGACAGCAGGCCGTAGATCTCGGCCCGCGCCGTTTCCTCGTCCAGCGCACTCGTGGTCGGCAGGGGCTCGCTCATAGGTCGAGGATGCGGGACTCGTCCTGCGCGCTGTAGATGTCGATCACGCGGCAGTCGCCGCACATCTTCAGCCGCTCCGCGGCGGCGCCCTGGAACATGGCGTGGCCGGCGAGCTTGCCGATCATCGCCTCGATGCCCTTGAGCGTGCCGAAGGGCTTGCCGCAGCGCACGCAGGCGAAGGGCTTGGCCTCGTTGACGACGCGCGGCTGCTTGCGCTCGGGCGTGAGCAGCAGGCGCGGCTGCAGCGTGATCGCCTGCTCCGGGCAGGTCGTCTCGCACAGGCCGCACTGCACGCAGTTCTTTTCCACGAAGCGCAGTTGCGGGGCAGTCTGGTTGTCCTGCAGCGCGCTGGCCGGGCAGGCGCCGACGCAGGACATGCACAGGGTGCACTTGTCCTTGTTCACGTCCACGGTGCCGAACAAGGCGCCGGCGGGCAATGGGATGGACTCGGGCCTGAGCCTGCCCTGTTCGACCAGGTGGTCGAGGGCGAGCTCGAGCGTGGTGCGTTTCTCCGCGGAGACGGCGTAGCGCGCGCGGGTGGCCGGCACGGCGCCCCGGCGGCGCGCCAGCAGCTTCAGCTCCTGGTCCAGGTCGCTCGCGCTGCGCGCCTGCAGCAGGCTCAGGTGGCTGCCTTCGTAGCCCAGCCCCGTGAGGATGGACTGCGCCACCTGCATCTGCGCCTGCAGCCCTTCCAGGTACTGCGGCGCCTCCTCGTTCGTCGCGAGCACGGCGACGTGGGCCGCGCCCTGGGCGATGGCAGTGAGCCACAGGTCGATGCCCGTGCTCGCCACGTGCCAGAGGGGCATCGGGATCACGCCGGCCGGCACGCCGTCGGCGACGCCCACGCGGGCGGCGCGACCGAGCTCCTCGACCAGCGCCTGGCCGCGCTCCTGGCTGTGCAGCAGCACGACCGGCGCCGTGCCGCCGGCCTTCTCGTAGGTGGACACCAGGGTGCGCAGCTTCGCGCCCTGCTCGCTGGCCCGCGGATAGGCGAACGTCAGCGCGCCGGTGGGGCACACGGTGGTGCACGCGCCGCAGCCCACGCACAGGTTGGGGTTGACCTTCACCTGCTGGCGCGACTTGTCGCTGGAGATCGCCTCGGCCGAACAGATCTCGATGCAGGCGTTGCAGCCCACCTTCTCGTTGCGGCTGTGCGCGCACAGCTTCTGCTTGTAGGCGAAGAACCTGGGCTTCTCGAACTCGCCCACCAGCTCGCGCAGCTTGAGCACCACTTCCAGCGCGTGCGGGCCGTTCTCCTGCTCCGGCGGCAGGTGGAAATAGCCTTGCGGCGGCGCATGCTGCACGAAGGCGGGCGCCCGGCGCAGGTCCAGCACCAGGTCGAAGGTGTCGGTGTGCGACACCGGCGCGCGGGCAAAATCGATGGCGCCGGCCACGTCGCAGGCCTTCACGCAGGCGCGGTGCGACTTGCAGGCCTGCAGGTCCACCTGGTAGTCCAGGCCGATCGCCTGCTCCGGGCAGGCGGCGACGCAGGCATTGCAGCGCGTGCACAGGTCCAGGTCGATCGGGTTGTCCTGCGACCAGGCGAGCTGGAAGGCGCCCAGCCACCCAGTGAGGGTCTCGATGCGGCCGCCCACGATCGGATAGCGACGCTCCTGCTCGCCGCTGCCGCCGCGCGAGAAGATGGTGATGTCCAGCGCGTCGCCGATCACGTGGGCGAAGCGCTCGGCTTCCTCCAGCCGGCCGATCAGCAGCAGGCGGCCGGCGCTCTTGTAGGTGACGGTGGGGACCGGCTCCGGCTCGGGCATCCTGGCCACCGCGAGCAGCGCCGCCAGCTTGGGCATGGCGCTGCGCGCGTCCTTGCTCCAGCCACCGGTCTCCCGGATGTTCACGAAGCGGATCGGCGAGACCGCGCCTTCGGTCTGCCGGCCCAGTTCGCCGAACAGGCGCTTTTCCTGCGTGCAGGCGACCACGACGTCGTCGCCGCCCTTGACGGCCTGCTGGAACGCGCCCGCCTCGCGGCGGCACAGCGTCGAATGCAGCGTCAGGGATTCATCGAGAGCCCGCCCCAGGGCCTTCGGGTCCAGGGGCATCGTCTTGTTGCAGTCGCAGATCAGGGTCGGCATGGTCTTCGGCCGGCGGTAATGCTTGCGCGGTCCGGGTGCTGGACTGTGCCACGGATTGGGGCGCGCCCGCATCGGGGCTTGCGCTCCCCGTGGGGGATTTGCCAACGGCGCCCTCTTCCTTTTCCTCTTCCTCCTCCTCGAAGAGCTTGAGGAACTTCGCGCTGGCGAGCTTGCGCAGCATCTCCGGCGGGATGGGATCGGCCTTGTTGTAGTCCCCGATATAGGTGTCCAGGCCGTCCATGGTGTTGAAGTGGGGATCGCTGAACAGCTTCTTCAGCGCCGTGTTCTTCACTTCGGGGGCGACGCCGGGCTGGACGAAGCGGCGGAAGTCGGAGTCCCTGGTCAAGGCCTGCGCGTCCTCGAGCGTCGGTGCGGGCTCCGCGGCCGGAACGCCCCCACCCTGGCCCTCCCCCAGAGGGGGAGGGGAGGATGCAGCCTGGCCCTCTCCCAAGGGCCGAGGGGAAGAAGCAGTCTGGCTCCCTCCCCCACTGGGGGAGGGCTGGGGTGGGGGCACGCCCGGCGCGAGCTCCTTCGGCGGCTCCTCCGCCACCTCCTGCCCTTTGCGGACTGCCTCCTTGCGCTGCGACCAGCGGCCCAGGAAGCCCTCAGCCATTGCCGTCCCCTCCGCCGTACTTCTTTTCCGTCGTCACCGACGCCGGCTGGCCGAAGCGGTCCTGCAGCGGCTTGAAGCTTTCGGGGCGCTTGCGCTTCTTGGGCTCCGGCACGTAGTGCTCCAGGTAGAAGGCGCGCATCCACTCGACCACGTGCGGCGGCGCGGGCACCTGCTCCACCGTCTCCTGCGCATCCATCCAGCGCGCCGCCTCGTTGTAGCTGAGGGTCACGATCAAGGGGCGGGGGATGGGCTCGTCCGCGACGGTGGCCTCTTCCTCCATGCGCCAGAGCACGAACCAGCAAGGCGCCGGGGAGTTCACGTTGAGGTAATACCCCTCGGCTTCGTCGCGGAACAGCTCCACCCGCAGGGCGGGATGCAGCCAGCGCTCGCCGTCCTCGACCTGGACCAGGCGGCGTGGCTCGGTGCCGAAGCTTTCCTCCTGGGCGACCACCTCGGCCAGCTCCCAGCGCCAGGGCTGCCACTGGCTGCGGGTCGGCAGCTTGCGCAGGATCACCGCAACGTCGAGGGCCGGGCGTTCCATGCGGGAATCCTCAGGTGTTCTTGGACACCGTGATGGTCGGGAACTTCGAGGAGAAGTCCTTGGCCTTGGTCGCGATCTTGACCGCCACCTGGCGCGCGATGCTGCCGTAGATCTTGGCGGCCTCGCTGTCCGGGTCCGCGACGACCGTCGGCTTGCCGCTGTCGGCCTGTTCGCGGATGTGCAGCGCCAGCGGCAAGGCCCCCAGGTACTCGATGCCCTTCTCCTGGGCATAGCGCTTGCCGCCGCCCTCGCCGAAGATGTGTTCGGCATGGCCGCAGTTGCTGCACACGTGCACGGCCATGTTCTCCACGATGCCCAGGATGGGCACGCCCACCTTCTCGAACATGGTGACCGCCTTGCGCGCGTCGATCAGGGCGATGTCCTGCGGCGTGGTGACGATCACCGCGCCCGTCATCGGCACGCGCTGCGACAGCGTGAGCTGGATGTCGCCGGTGCCCGGGGGCATGTCGACGATCAGGTAATCGATGTCCTGCCAGTTGGTCTGGCGCAGCAGCTGCTCCAGCGCCTGCGTGGCCATGGGGCCGCGCCAGATCATGGCCTCGTCCTGGTTCACCAGGAAGCCGATGGACATCACCTGCACGCCGTGGTTCTCCAGCGGCTCCATGGTCTGGCCGTCCTCGCTTTCGGGGCGGCGGTCGATGCCCAGCATCATGGGCTGGCTGGGCCCGTAGATGTCGGCGTCCAGGATGCCCACGCGCGCGCCTTCGGCCGCCAGCGCCAGCGCCAGGTTGGCCGCCGTGGTGCTCTTGCCGACGCCGCCCTTGCCGGAAGCCACCGCGATGATGTTCTTCACGTTGGGCATCAGCTGCACGCCGCGCTGCACCGCGTGGGCGGTGACCCGGGTGGTGATGTTCACGGAGGCGTTGGCCACGCCCGGCACGGACTTGGCCGCCGCGATCAGCGCGCGCCGCAGCTCCGGCAGCTGGCTCTTGGCCGGGTAGCCCAGTTCCACCTCGAAGGACACGTCGCCGCCCTCGACCTGCACGTTGCGCACGGCCTTGGTGGAGACGAAATCCTTGCCCGTGTTCGGGTCCTTGACGCCCGCGAGGGCCGCGAGCAACTGTTCCTGGGTGGCCATAAAGCTTTGTGTCTCCGTGTCCTGCAAGTGTAGCGGTCACGAATAAAATGCCCGGTTCCCCCGGAAAGCCCCCATGTCCCAGCGCAAGCTCTTCGTCACCACCGCCCTGCCCTACGCCAACGGCAAGTTCCACATCGGCCACATCATGGAGTACATCCAGGCCGACATCTGGGTGCGCCACCAGCGCATGGCGGGCAACATGGTGCACTTCGTGGGGGCGGACGACGCGCACGGCGCACCCATCATGATCGCCGCCGAAAAGGCGGGCAAGACGCCGGAACAGTTCGTGGCCGAGATCGCCGCCGGCCGCAAGCAGTACCTCGACGGCTTCCACATCCGCTTCGACAACTGGCACTCCACGCACAGCCCGGAGAACACCCAGCTCGCGCAGCAGATCTACCTGGACCTCAAGGCCAACGGCCTGATCGCCAGCAAGACCATCGAGCAGTTCTTCGACCCGGAAAAGCAGATGTTCCTGCCGGACCGCTTCATCAAGGGCGAGTGCCCGAACTGCCACGCGAAGGACCAGTACGGCGACAACTGCGAGGTGTGCAGCAAGGTCTACTCGCCCACCGAGCTGATCAACCCGTACTCGGCGCTGTCCGGCGCCAAGCCGGTGCTGAAAAGCTCGGAGCACTTCTTCTTCAAGCTGTCGGATCCGCGCAGCATGGAGTTCCTCAAGAAGTGGACCGCCAGCGGCACCGTGCAGCCCGAAGTGCTGAACAAGATCAGCGAATGGCTCGTGCCCGGCGAGGACGGCCACACGGCGCTCGGCGACTGGGACATCAGCCGCGACGCGCCCTACTTCGGCATCGAGATCCCCGACGCGCGCGGCAAGTACTTCTATGTCTGGCTCGACGCGCCGGTGGGCTACCTCGCCTCCCTGAAGAACTACTTCGACCGCGGCGGCGCCAGGGCGGCGGGCGAGACCCGCTCGTACGAGGAGTTCATCGCCGATCCGGCGAGCGAGCAGTACCACTTCATCGGCAAGGACATCATCACCTTCCACACGCTGTTCTGGCCGGCGATGCTGCACTTCAGCGGCCGCAAGACGCCCAACGCCATCTTCGTGCACGGCTTCCTCACCGTGAACAACGGGGAGAAGATGAGCAAGAGCCGGGGCACCGGGCTCGATCCGCTGAAGTACCTGTCGCTCGGCATGAACCCCGAATGGCTGCGCTACTACCTGGCCGCGAAACTGAACGGCCGCAACGAGGACATCGACTTCAATCCCGAGGACTTCATGGCCCGGGTCAACAGCGACCTCGTGGGCAAGTACGTCAACATCGCCAGCCGCGCCGTCAAGTTCGTGCCCGGGGGCCAGCTGGTGGCGGGCGAGCCCCTGGCCGCGATCGACCCGCAAGCCCTGGTGCAGACCGTGCGCGGCCTGTACGAGGCGCGGGACTACGCCAAGGCGCTGCGCGAGATCATGGCCGTGGCCGACCAGGTCAACACGGCCTTCGATGCCGCCGCCCCCTGGAAACTGGCCAAGGAAGGCAAGGGCGACGAAGCCGCGGCTGTGGGCAGCTGGTGCCTGCAGATGTTCCGCCTGCTCACCGCCTGCCTGCGTCCGGTCCTGCCGTCGCTCGCCGCACAGGCCGAAGCCTTCCTCGGCTGCGAGCCGCTGGACTGGTCCAATGCCGCCAAGCCGATGCCGGCGGGCCACCAGGTCGGCAGCTACAAGCACCTGATGCAGCGGGTCGAGGACAAGCAGCTGGATGCGCTGTTCGAGGCGCCTGCGGAGGCCGGAGCGCCCCCACCCCAGCCCTCCCCCAGCGGGGGAGGGAGTGACAAGCCGGGCGGCGAGGACATCGCGCCGACGATCACGATTGACGACTTCGCGAAGGTCGACCTGCGCATCGCGAAGATCGTGGACTGCAAGGCCGTCGAAGGGTCCACGAAGCTGCTGCAGCTCACGCTGGATGCGGGCGAAGGGCGCATGCGCAACGTGTTTTCCGGCATCGCGTCGGCCTACAAGCCCGAGGACCTGGTGGGCAAGCTCACGGTGCTGGTGGCCAACCTCGCCCCGCGCAAGATGAAGTTCGGCGTCAGCGAAGGCATGGTGCTGGCCGCCAGCCACGCCGACGAGAAGCAGAAGGCCGGGATCTACGTGCTCAACCCGTGGCCCGGCGCCGAGCCGGGGATGCGGGTTCGCTGAGCGCCGCCTGCTCCTGCACCCAGGCGGAGAAGCGTTCGACCGCCGGATGCGCCCCCAGTGCGCGCCGGCGGCACAGGAAGTAACCCCGGCCGGTCGAGGCGGTGCCCGGCACGGGCATCGCGAGCCGCCCGGAAGCGAGGTCCGCTTCCACCATGCACTTCTGCACCACGGCCACGCCCATGCCGCTGCGCGCCGCCTCGATCAGGTTGATCACGAGGTCGAAGCCGCTGCCCTGCCAGCCGGCGGGCAGCGTGGCACCGACGGCTTGCGCCCACAGGTCCCAGTTGTCCGGATACATCGAGTGATAGAGCAGCGGCTGCGCCAGCAACTCGCGCGCGTTGCGGATGCGGCGCCCGAGCGCGGGCGCGCACACGGCGACGACCTCCCGCCCCACCAGGTAGTCCGCCGCCACCTGCCGCGGCCACTGCTGCCGCGGCTTTTGCTTCAGCGCGATCCACAGGTCGACGTCCTCGCGCAGGAAGTCGTCGTCGCGCCGGTACGGGCGGAACTCGATCGCGATCTCCGGATGGCGCGCGTGGAAGTCCTCCAGCCGTGGCATCAGCCACAGGTTGCCCAGGCTGGTGACGACGGACAGGCGCAGGCGCATCCGGTCGGCGCGGCGGCCCAGTTGCACGGCCGCCGCCTCCAGCGCCGCCACGGGCTTTTCGACGCGCCGGCGCAGTTCCTTGCCGGCCGCCGTGAGCTGCACGCCGGCGCCGGAGCGGGCCAGCACGTCCACGCCCAGGTCCTGCTCCAGCCGCGCCACCGCGCGACTCACTGCGGCCTGGGTGACGAACAGTTCGTCGGCCGCCTTGCGGAAACTGCCCGTGCGCGCGACGGCGAGGAAAGCATGCAGCTCCACGAGGGAGGGACTGCGGATCGGCATGCGCCGATTACAGCATGTCATCACCCGCGGAAAAAAAGTCGCTGGACCGGCCCGGCCGGGAACCCTAGCCTCGCGGGCGCTACCAACCTCGCAAAGACCCGCCGATGCACACCCGCCAGTTCCTGAAGGCCACCGCCGCCGCCACCGTCCTCGTCCTGGGCAGCGCCTTCGCGCAGCAGCCCTTCCCGAGCCAGCCGATCAAGCTGGTCGTGCCCTTCGCGCCGGCCGGCTCCACCGACATCGCGGCGCGCCTGCTCGCGGAATACGGCAGCCGCGAACTGGGCCAGCCCGTCATCGTCGACAACAAGGCGGGCGCGGGCGGCTCGGTCGGGATGGAGTTCGTCGCCAAGAGCAAGCCGGACGGCTACACGCTGGGCATGGCCACCGTCAGCACGCACGGCGCCAACCCCGCCGTCTACGGCAGCAAGCTGAAGTACGACCCGGTCAAGGACTTCGCGCCGGTCACCAACGTGGCGACGACGCCCAGCGTGTTCGCGGTGAACCCCGGCAAGGTGCAGGCGAAGACCATGAAGGAATTCCTGGCCAGCGCCAAGGCCACGCCCGGCAAGTACACCTTCGGCTCGCCCGGCACCGGCTCGCTGGGCCACGCCAACATCGAGCACTTCATGGCGCTCGCGCACGTCAAGCTGCTGCACGTGCCCTACAAGGGCGCGGGGCAGGCGATGAACGACGCCCTCGCCGGGCAGGTCGACGCGATCACCGACAACCTGCCCTCGGCGCTGCCGCACATCAAGGCCGGCAAGCTGCGCGCGCTGGCCGTGCTGTCCGAAAAGCGCTCGCCCGCACTGCCCGACGTGCCGACCTACGGCGAGCTGGGCTTTCCCCAGATGGGCGGCGGCGGCTGGTTCGGCGTGGTCGCGCCCGCGGGCACGCCGCCCGAGGTGGTGGCCAGGCTCAACGCCGCCTTCCTCAAGGCGATGAAGGACCCGGAGTTCCAGAAGAAGGTCGAGGAACTCGGCGCCACGCTCATCCCCGGCACGCCGGCGGAATTCGGCAAGCAGATCGAGCAGGCGATCGCGCGCTACCAGCGCGTCTCGCAGATGGCCAACATCAAGGCGGAGTGAGCGGCGTGGCGCCCTTCACCCTGGTGCCGCCCGCCGCGGCGCCGGTGCCGCTGGTGTGCGACTCCCCGCACAGCGGCACCTGCTACCCCGACGACTATTGCCACGCGGTCCCGCGCGAACAGCTGCGCCGCGGCGAGGACACGCACGTCGAAGCGCTGTGGCAAGCGGTGCCGCGCCACGGCGGGACGCTGCTGCACGCGCACTTTCCGCGCACCTACATCGACGCCAACCGCACGCTGGAGGACCTGGACCCGGACCTGCTCGCCGAACCCTGGCCCGAACCGCTGGCGCCGAGCGAGAAGAGCCGGCTCGGCTTCGGCCTGGTGTGGCGCAACATCGGCGCCGGCGTGCCGATCTACGACCGGGCGCTGAGCGTGGCGGAGGTGCGCCACCGCATCGATGCCTACTACCGGCCCTACCACGCCGCGCTGGCGGACGCGATCGAAGGCACGGTGCAGCGCTTCGGCGCCGTGTGGCACCTGAACCTGCACTCGATGCCCAACGACGCCTACGAGCGCCTGCAGATCGCCAGCCCGCATCCCCTGGCGGACTTCGTGCTGGGTGACCGCGATGGCACGACCTGCGAGCCGGCGTTCGTGGACCTGGTGGAACGCGCGCTGCGCGCCCGCGGCTACACGGTGGCGCGCAACGACCCCTACAAGGGCGTGCAGCTGATCGCCCGCATCGGCCAGCCCGCGCGCCGCCGCCACAGCCTGCAGATCGAGATCCGCAGGCCGCTCTACATGGACGAGGCGACGCGCGAGCGCAACGCCGGCTTCGCGCGGCTGCAGGAAGATCTCACGGCGCTGACGGGCACCCTGGCGGCTTACGTAAAGGCACAGGTCGGCTGAGCTTGCCACGCTAAGCTCGCGGGCATGCAGTCCCTCGTCCGCGCCGCCGTCCTGGCCCTCGCCGCAGCCGCCCTCTGCGGCTGCACCGTCATCACGGTGGCGGGCGCCGCGGCGTCGGTCGCCGTCACCGCCGGTTCGCTGGCCGTCGATGCGGCCGTGGGCGCGGCCAAGGTGACGGGCGCGGTGGCCGGTGTGGCCGTCGACGCGGTGCTGCCTTCCGGCCAGCCCGCCGGCCAGTAAGGCTCGCAGCCGGCGCAGGCGCTGGCGACGCGCCTGCCCGCGGCACCCGCGAAATGCGCTCGCGGGCGTGGCGACGCCCGGCGTACACTGCCCGCATGACCTCCGCGGTCCTGCCCATGCCGCTCTCGCGGCGCCGCCGCTTCATCACGCGCCTGCACCACTGCGGGCCTCCGGCAGCGGACTGAACCCTCGCGTTCCGTTCGACGACCGGAGAGTTCCTTGCCCGTTTCCTTCCCCTTCCGTCCCCGCCTGCTCGACGCCGTGCGCGGCTACGACCGCGGCCGCCTCGCCCGCGACCTCGGCGCCGGCGTGAGCGTCGGCATCGTGGCCCTGCCGCTTGCCATGGCCTTCGCGATCGCCTCCGGGCTCAAGCCCGAGGCCGGCCTGTGGACGGCGATCATCGGCGGCCTGCTGATCTCGCTGCTGGGCGGCTCCAGCGTGCAGATCGGCGGGCCCGCGGGCGCGTTCATCGTCATCGTCTACGGGATCATCGAGCGGCACGGCGTGGCCAACCTGCTGATCGCCACCGCCTGCGCGGGCGTGCTGCTGTTCCTGCTGGGGCTGCTGCGCCTCGGGCGCCTGGTGCGCTACGTGCCCCTGAGCATCGTCGTCGGCTTCACCAACGGCATCGCGGTGCTGATCGCCGCCTCGCAACTGAAGGACTGGCTGGGGCTGGACACGGGGCGCATGCCCGCGGACTTCTTCGCGCAGCTGCGCATGCTGCTCGCGCACCTGGACACCTTCAATCCCGCCGCCTTCGCGCTCGGGCTCGCCTGCGTGCTCGGCCTCTTCGCCTGGCCGCGCCTGTGGCACGCCCGACTGGCCGAGCGGCTGCCCGTGCCGGTGCCGGGCTTGCAGGAGGCCAGCGAGGTGGGCGCGCGCATCCCGGGGCCGGTCGTGGCCCTGGTCACGCTGACGGCCGTCGCCTGGTTCTTCCAGCTGCCCGTGGAAACCATCGGCGGCCGCTTCGGCAGCATCCCGCAAGGGCTGCCCGCCTTCACCCTGCCGGATTTCCGCTGGGAGACGGTCAAGCAACTGGTGACGCCCACGCTCACCATCGCGCTGCTGGGCGCGATCGAGTCCCTGCTGTGCGCCCGCGTGGCCGACCAGCTCTCCAGCCTTCCCCGGCACGATCCCGACCAGGAGCTCATGGCGCAGGGCGTGGCGAACTTCGTGGTGCCCTTCTTCGGCGGCATGCCGGCCACGGGGACCATCGCGCGCACCGTGACCAACATCCGCGCCGGCGCGACCTCCCCGGTCGCCGGCATCCTGCACGCCGTCACGCTGGCGCTGATCGTGCTGCTTGCCGCGCCACTCGCCCTGCTGGTGCCGCTCTCCGTGCTGGCCGGCATCCTGTTCTTCGTGGCCTGGAACATGGGCGAGTGGCGCGAATTCGCCCACCTGCGCCGCTACAGCGTCGACTACCGCATCAAGATGCTGGTCACCTTCGTGCTGACGGTGGTGTTCGACCTGACCGTGGCCATGCAGGTGGGCCTGCTGGCCGCCTGCATCCTGTTCATCCGCAACATGGGATCGCTCTTCACCGTCGAACGCATCCCGGGCGACGACGACGCCCTGCGCTACCGGCTGTACGGCTCCCTCTTCTTCGGCGCCACCGGGAAGATCGATCCGGTCGTCCAGGCGGTGGAATCGTGGCCGGGCCCGCCCGCGGTCGTCCTGGACGCCCTCCAGCTGGTGCACCTGGACACTTCCGGCCTGGACACGCTGCGCCAGCTGCACAAGGTGATCCTGCTGCGCGGCGGCAGCCTGCGGCTGGAGAACGTGCAGCCGCAGCCGCTGCAGGTGATCGAACAGGCCCGCTTCGGCGAGGAACTGGCGCAGCACCGGGCTTCGGAGGAGGTGGCGGCCTAGCGTCCCCGGGCTGCCGGGCCGGAAGCCCTAAAATCGCCCCCATGTCCTTCCTGCAACGCATCTTCCGCCGGCCCGACTACCGGTCCGACGTCACCCAGTTCATCGACCAGCTGAAGACGCAGAAGCCGGACCTGGAGGCGCAGCAGCGCGCCGGCCGTGCCCTGTGGTGGGACAAGCACCTGGACCGCGAGGCCATCGCCGAGTGGAAGGAAGCGCGCGTGCCGCAGAAGGCCTACGTGTACGGCGACGATCCGCGCCGCCCGCGCTGAGCGGCACCATGGACAGCGGCGAAACCGTCCTGCCGGAGCTGCCGGAGCCCCCGGCGGCCGAGGAGACCGGGCTGCCCGAGGTGGTGGACCAGGTCGCCCTGGCCCGCCTGTACGGCGAGCCGCTGTTCGCCATGCCGCAGGACCTGTACATCCCGCCGGATGCGCTGGAGGTCTTCCTGGAGGCCTTCGAAGGGCCGCTGGACCTGCTGCTGTACCTGATCCGCAAGCAGAACTTCAACATCCTCGACATCCCGATGGCGGCGGTGACCCGCCAGTACCTCACCTACGTCGACGAGATCCGCGAGCGCAACCTGGAGCTGGCGGCCGAGTACCTGCTGATGGCGGCGATGCTCATCGAGATCAAGTCGCGCATGCTGCTGCCGCCCAAGAAGACGGCGGAAGGGGAAGAGGCCGAGGACCCGCGCGCCGAACTCGTGCGCCGCCTGCTGGAATACGAGCAGATGAAGGCCGCGGCCTTCCGCCTGAACGAGATGCCGCAGCTCGGGCGCGACGTGCTGCGCGCCCAGGTCTACATCGAGCAGTCCCTGCAGCCGCGGTTTCCCGACGTGGACATGAACGACCTGCAGGAAGCGTGGCGCGACATCCTGCGCCGCGCCAAGCTGGTGCAGCACCACAAGATCTCGCGCGAGGAGCTCTCGGTGCGCGAGCACATGAGCATGGTCCTCAAGAAGCTGCAGGGCCGCAAGTTCGTGGAGTTCGAGCACCTGTTCGACGTGGCGCGCGGCGTGCCGGTGCTGATCGTCACCTTCATCGCCATGCTGGAGCTGGCCAAGGAAACGCTGATCGAGCTGACCCAGGCCGAAGCCTACGCACCCATCTACGTGCGCCTCGCTTACCAACCCGCGTAAGAACAACAACGACAGGAGCCCCGCCTTGAGCCAGGCCCAATCTCGCGACTTCGACGTCCTCATCGTGGGCAGCGGCCTGGCCGGCCTGTCCGCCGCCCTGCATCTTGCCCCCACGCACCGCGTGGCGATCCTCACCAAGCGGGCGATGAGCGACGGCTCCAGCGGCTGGGCCCAGGGCGGCATCGCCGCCGTCACCGACCCGAGCGACAGCTTCGAATCGCACGTGAACGACACGTTCATCGCGGGCGCGGGCCTGTCCGACCCCGCCGCCACCCGCTTCGTCGTCGAGCACGCGCCGGAGAGCGTGGCCTGGCTGCGCGAGCTGGGGGTGCCCTTCTCCGAGGAGGACGGCCACCTGCACCTCACGCGCGAAGGCGGCCACAGTGCGCGGCGCATCGTGCACGTGACGGACGCCACCGGCGCGGCCGTGCAGCAGACGCTGATCCAGCGCGTGAAGCGCACGCCCAACATCACGATGCTCGAGCACCACATGCTGGTCGACCTGATCACGGCCGGCAAGCTGGGCGTGCCGGGCGACAACCGCTGCCTGGGCCTGTACGCGCTGGACGAGGCGACCGACGAGGTCGTCACCTTCCGCGCGCCGCACACCATCCTGGCCACCGGTGGCGCCGGCAAGGTCTACCTGTACACGACCAATCCCGACACGGCCACGGGCGACGGCATCGCCGCGGCCTGGCGCGCCGGCTGCCGGGTGACGAACATGGAATTCATCCAGTTCCACCCGACCTGCCTGTACCACCCGCACGTCAAGAACTTCCTGATCTCCGAAGCCGTGCGCGGCGAAGGCGGGCGGCTGCTGCTGCCCGACGGCACCCGCTTCATGCCCGCGCACGATGAGCGCCTGGAGCTCGCGCCGCGCGACGTGGTGGCCCGCGCGATCGACTTCGAGATGAAGAAGCACGGCCTGGACTGCGTGCACCTGGACATCTCGCACCAGCCGGCAAGCTTCATCCAGGAGCACTTCCCCAACATCTACGCGCGCTGCCTGGACCTGGGCATCGACATCACGCGCGAGCCGATCCCGGTGGTGCCGGCGGCGCACTACACCTGCGGCGGCATCCACACGGACCTGTCCGGCCGCACCGACCTGGCCGGACTCCACGCCATCGGCGAGACGGCCTACACCGGCCTGCACGGCGCCAACCGCCTGGCGAGCAACTCGCTGGTGGAATGCATGGTGTTCGCCCGGTCCGCCTCGCAGGACATCCTGGCCACGCCCATGCCCGTGCCGCCCGAGGTGCCGGCGTGGGACGACAGCCGCGTCACCGACGCGGACGAACTGGTCGTGATCTCCCACAACTGGGACGAGCTGCGCCGCTTCATGTGGGACTACGTGGGCATAGTGCGCACCAACAAGCGCCTGGACCGCGCCGCGCACCGCGTCACGCTGCTGCAGCAGGAGATCCAGGAGTTCTACAGCACCTTCCACGTCACACGCGACCTGCTGGAGCTGCGCAACCTGGTGACGGTGGCCGACCTGATCGTGAAGTCGGCACAGGCGCGCCACGAAAGCCGCGGCCTGCATTTCAGCCGCGATTACCCACAGATGGCGCCGGTGGCGGTGCCGACCATCCTCCAGCCCTGAGCGCCGGTCGCCGGGGCGGCCTTTTTTGCAACGGCCCACTGGTCGGCGCGGGGGGTCGTTGCTATAACGGGCAAAGGGGCGGCACGCAGTCGGGTGCCGCGAGGGGAACCCGATGCACCGCATCCTGCTTGCCTTGTTGCTCGCCACCGTGGCCGCCGCGCCGGCCGCGCGGGCCATGGATTTCCACCGCGTCGGGGACATCCTCGTCCTGAGCGGCCCCGTCGACGCCGACGACCTCGTGCGCCTGCGCAACGAACTGGCCGGCGCCCGCCCGGCGCTGGTGCTGCTGCACGACAGCCCCGGGGGCGACCTCTGGAACGGCTACCAGATCGGCAACCGCATCCGCGACGAGCACCTGCCCACGGCGGTCGCCGGCAAGTGCGAATCCGCCTGCGGCCTCATCTTCCTGAGCGGCTCCGAACGCTACTTCAGCGACGGCCGCCCCATCGCGCAGACCATGGTCGGCCTGCACGGCGCCCATTCCGTCGACACCAAGCAGCCGCTGCCCGAGCTGGGGCCGCGGATGGCGTACGTGATCAAGTCGATGACGGCCAGCAAGTACCCGGCGGACCTGCTGCAGCGCACGGTCTACCCGCGCAACGCGGAGGACATGGTGTATGCCTTCCACCCGGGCCGCTACCCGGTGAACGCGAAGGCGCGCGGTGTGGTCGAGTGCCTCAAGCAGCCGGACGTGAGCTTCAAGTGCGACATGGTCGATGGCCTGGACGCACTGGGCATCGGCATCATCACCAGCACCGAACTGCTGGAGCTGCCCGAAGAGGTCAAGGCGCTGCTGCAGCGCCTGGAGTCCACGGTCGCCTCCCCATGAAACCGCAGGAAGGCGGGGTGGTCGCGGGCGTGGCCGTCGCCGCGCTCGGCTGCGCCCTCGCCCTGCTCGCCTACGCGCAGCCCCAGCAGATGCGCGCGCCCGCCTGGGTCGTGTACGCCTGCGCGCTCGCCTTCGTGTTCGCCGGCTGGATCGTGGTGGCCCGCGCCCGCGGTCACGCGCGGCTCAAGGCCTGGCTGCCCGTGCCGCTGCTCGCGTGCCTGGTCGCGCCCACCGTGTGGATCGCCTTCGGCAGCGGCCACCGCCACTGCGGCCTGGACGCCATGCGCGGCGTGCTGCGCATCTTCGCCACCCGCTCCGACCTGCCCTGCCGGCTGGGATTCGGCATCGCCGCGGTCGTGGGATTGGTCCTGCTCCTCCTGTCCATCCGCCAGGCGGCGCGGTCGGGGCGCGAGCCGCTGCCCTGACAATCGCTGCGGCACGGGCAACGACAACGAAGAGACGGGGATGGGGATGGGGATGCGGAACATCTGGGAATCGGCCGGCGCGATGCGCACCCTGGCGGCCGGCCTGCTGGCGCTCGCGCTGGCGGGCGTCGCGGTAACCTTCTACGCCAACGGGCGCTGGGTTGCGATCCAAGGGCCGGTCACGGTGCAGGCGGTCGGCCGCGACACGCTGTGGCTGGGGGTCGACGAAGACCTGTGGATCCTGGACAGCCTCGGCCACCGCAACGGCCAGCGCAGTGCGCGCGAGCTGGGCTTCACGGCTGCCGTCAGCAATATCGCCCTGGCGCCCCACGACCAGGTGCTGCTGTCCAGCCGCGTGGACCGCGACTGGCAGCTCGTGGACCGCAAGACGCTGGCGCCGGTTCGCACCATCCGCCCGCAGTGGCCGGAGGACATCGCCAGGCTGCCGCTCAACGCCGTGCACCTGGCCGTGTCTCCTGAAGGCGACATTGCCGCTGCCACGGGCGGCGGCCACACGGTGCTGCTGTTCGACCGGGACGGTCGCCTGCTGGCCCGATCCGCGCCCGACACCTACCGCTTCACCAACGGCCTGTGGTGGTCGCCGCAAGGCTGGTGGAGCACCGACACCAACCGCTTCGCCCTGCGCCTGCTCGACGCGCGCACGCTCGCCGTCAAGGCCAGCCTGCAGCTGCGCGCCGAGCCCGCCGGGACCCCGTTCCTCGGCGAAGCCATCGCGTCGCAGGGCGGCCCGCAGACCGGCCGGACCGAGCTGCCGCTGGCGACCGTGTCCCGCCTGGGCACGCTCATGGAGCCGGGCCACGCGGTGGACATCTTCCCGGACGGCTCGCAGGCGGTCTACAACCTGGACACCATCGCGCAGCTGCGGGACATGGCCTGGTTCGACCGGCACCTGCTGCTGGTGGACGGGCACAACTTCGAGGTGCGCCGCTTCGACGCCGACCGCATCGAGGTGCAGCCCTTCGGCGACGTGCAGGTGCGCGCCGCGCTCGCGCGCCTGCGGCAGGATCGCGCGTTCTGGCGCGGCATCGCCTCGCGCCAGGCGTCCGGCTTCGCCGCGCTGCTGCTCGTGCTGGGCCTGCTGGCGTATGCGCGGCACCGCCAGCTCGCGGGCCGGTCCGACCTCGAGGAGGCGCTGAACGAGCCCGCCATCGACTGGCTGCGCGCCCCGGCCGAATTCGAGCGGATCAAGCTGGAGGCCGAGTCGGCACGCGAGGCGGTCTACCTGCCCGGCCGGCGTCCGCGCTGGCTGCTGGTGACGAACCGCCGCATCCTCCTGTTCGCGGGCGAGCCCGGCCAACGGCGGCTGCAAAGCGAATGGCCGCGGCGCGCCGTGATCTTCGCCGGGGCGCCGGAGCAGTCGCCGGGCCACCGGCCCCTGTGGCAGCAGCTGCTGCAACCGGCCAACCTGGCACTCACCTTCACCACGGGCACGACGCTGTACCTGCGCTGTGCCAGCGCAGCGACCGCCCGCCGCGTCGCCCGCTTGCTGATGTCCTCGCCGGCGCTGCCCGACGACTTCGGCAGCAGCATCGAGATCCCGCTCGTCCCGAAGCAGCCGACGTGGCAGGCCGCTGTCGCTTCCTTCGTGGTGCCGGGCACCGGCCAGTGGCTGCAAGGGCGCTTCGCCATCGGCACCGCGTTGTTCACGGCGGCCCTGCTCCTGTGCATCTACGGCTGGGCGCCGGTGCTCTGGGCGCTGCACGGGCCCAAGATGGAAGTGTCGCGCCACGCGATCACGCAGGCCCTGGTCGCCTGGCTGCTGCTGCCGCTGCTGGCGAGCAGCGAGGCCTGGAGGTTCGGCAGCAGGCGGGGGTGAGGCAGGGAAGGAACCCCGCGCCGGCGCAGGCACGGTGGGGTTCGCGGCGCTCACCGTCCGCGGCGTTGCCGCGCCGTCCTGCGGGGCGGTGGTGAGCGAACCGCGCGGATCCCCGTTCAAGCCGCGCCGATATTGGGCACCAGCGCGCCGGCCGGCTGCCCCGCCTTCAAGGCCGCGGTGAACGCCAGCATGCGGTCGATCGGCAGGCGGGCACGTTCGCCCAGCGCCGGATCCACGAACACCTCGTTGGTGCCCGTCTCCAGCACCTGCGCCAGGCCCGCCAGGCCGTTCATCGCCATCCACGGGCAGTGCGCGCAGCTCTTGCACGTCGCGCTGTTGCCCGCCGTCGGCGCCTCGATGAACACCTTGCCGGGGTTGAGCGTGCGCAGCTTGTGCATCATCCCGTTGTCGGTGGCGACGATGAACTCGCGCGCATCGAGCTCGCGCGCCGCCTTGAGGATGGCGGAGGTCGAGCCCACCGCGTCGGCCAGCGCCACCACGTCGGCGGGCGACTCGGGGTGCACCAGCACCTTCGCGTTCGGGTACTGCTTCTTCAGGTCCTGCAGCTCGAAGGCCTTGAACTCGTCGTGCACGATGCACGCGCCGTTCCAGAACACCATGTCGGCGCCCGTCTCGCGCTGGATGTAGCCGCCCAGGTGCTTGTCCGGGGCCCACAGGATCTTGTGGCCCTTGGCCTTGAGCGCGCTGACGATGTCCAGCGCGCAGCTGGATGTCACCAGCCAGTCCGAGCGCGCCTTCACGGCGGCGCTGGTGTTGGCATAGACGACCACCGTGCGATCCGGGTGCTGGTTGCAGAAGGCGTCGAATTCGTCGGCGGGACAGCCCAGGTCCAGCGAGCAGGTCGCGTCCAGGTCGGGCATCAGCACGCGCTTTTCCGGGGACAGGATCTTCGCCGTCTCGCCCATGAACTTCACCCCGGACACGACCAGTGTCTGGGCGGCGTGATCACGGCCGAAGCGCGCCATCTCCAGCGAGTCGCTGACGATGCCGCCGGTCTCCTCCGCCAGGTCCTGCAGGTCGGGATGCACGTAGTAGTGCGAGACCATGACGGCGTTGCGTTCCTTGAGCAGCCGCTTGATCCTGTCCTTGAGCGCCGTGCGCTCCGCCGGCGAGGGCTCCACCGGCACGCGCGCCCACGCATGCCTGGTGTCGCACGCGTTGCCGGGCAAGGGGTGTTCGTATTCGACTTCCTTCAGCGGAATGACTGCACTCATCAGATTTCCTTCAGGCGCATGGAGAAGTCGGTGGCCTTCACGTCCTTCGTGAGCGTCCCGACCGAGATGCGGTCGACGCCGGTTTCCGCCAGCGCCCGCAGCCGCTCGAAGGTGACGCCGCCGGAGATCTCCAGGATGGCGCGGCCCGCGTTGATCCGCACCGCCTCGCGCAGCACGGGCAGGTCCATGTTGTCCAGCAGGACCATCTTCGCGCCGGCGTTCAGCGCCTCTTCCAGCTGCGCCAGCGTCTCGACCTCGATCTGCACGAACACCGCCTGCGCCGCGACGCGCTGCGCCGCCTGCAGCACCGGCGTCACGCCACCGGCGGCCGCGATGTGGTTCTCCTTGATCAGCACGGCGTCGTACAGGCCGATGCGGTGGTTGGTGCCGCCGCCGGTCTTCACGGCGTACTTCTGCGCGAGGCGCAGGCCGGGAAGGGTCTTGCGGGTGTCCACGATCTGCGCGCGCGTGCCCCGCACCGCCTCGACGTAGGTGGCGGTCTTGGTGGCGACCGCGCTGAGCAGCTGCAGGAAATTCAGCGCGGTGCGTTCGGCCGTGAGCAAGGCGCGCGCGCTGCCTTCCACTTCGAGCACCACCTGGTCGGCGGCGCAGCGCTCGCCCTCGCCCACCAGCCAGCGCACGCGCGCGCCGGCGTCCACCTGGCGCAGGGCCGCTTCCGCCCACGGCGCGCCGCAGATCACGGCGCTCTCGCGCGCCAGCACGCGGGCCTGCGCCCGGCGGGCGGGGTCCACCAATGCCGCGGTGAGGTCGCCGCCACCCACGTCTTCGGCCAGGGCTCGGGCCGCATCGGACTGCGCGAGCTGCGCGATGGCGGCCGGGGAAAAATCGAACACGGAACTCATGGCGGCGAGCATACCGGCTCGCGCAGCCCCGTGCTGGCGCGCGGGCGATCGCGGCAGTACAGTCGCCGCCGGAGGAAGCGCATGAACCCAGACCAGCTCCAGTCCCTGCTGCAACCGCTGTTTCCCGGCCTCCTGGGCGTGGAGCTGACCGAAGCGACGCCCGAGCGGGTCGTCGCCAGGATGCGGGTGCGGCCGGACCTGTGCACGGCCGGCGGCATCCTCCATGGGGGCGCGCACATGGCTTTTGCCGACACGCTGGGCGCGGTCGGCACCGTGCTGAACCTGCCCCAGGGCAAGCGCACGACCACCACGGACTCAAGCACCAAGTTCATCGGCGGCGCCAGGGTCGACACGGTCGTCACCGGCGAGAGCGTGGCCTTGCACCGTGGCCGCACGACGATGGTGTGGCAGACCTCGATCCGCAACGCCGAAGGCAAGCTCTGCTCGGTGGTGACGCAGACGCAGCTCGTTCTGGATTAGCTGCTCCCTCCCACAAGCCTTGCGGGGCCGTTCCGACGCAAGCTGGACGAGGACGCACGACAATGGGGGCATGGAAACGAGCTATGCCACGGCCGCGCCTTCCCGCGACGAGGTCGACGCGCTGGCGGGGCCCACGGTGCTGGAGTTCGGCACCGGCTGGTGCGGCTGGTGCCGCGCGGCCCAGCCCCTGATCGGCGCCGCCTTCGCCTCGCACCCGGACGTGCGGCACATCAAGATCGAAGACGGTCCCGGCCGGCCGCTGGGGCGCAGCTTCCGGGTGAAGCTCTGGCCCACCCTCGTCTTCATGAAGGACGGCCAGGAGGTCGCGCGGGTCACGCGTCCGAACAGCCTGGACGAGGTGCGCGAGGCGTTCAAGAAGCTGGGCTGAAGCCGGCCCATGGATCCCGGCTTGCGCCGGGATCCCGGGCTACGCGCAGCCGCTCACGCCATCAATTCGCGGCGAAGCAGTAGAGCAGGCCGCCGCCGCCGGTCGACTTCAGTGCCTCCATGCTGCAGCCGCGGGTGGCATGCGAGGAATTCCAGGACTTGGACGGCGCGTCGTCGCGCAGCCCTTGGCGGTCGTGGTGACCGACGATGGCACTGCCCTCGCCCCCGCGCGTCCAGTTGCCGCAGGTGGTGTCCTCGGTGCCGCCTGCCGTGGCGCGGCCCTCCGGCGTCGAGCCGGTCAGCACGTCGTGCAGGTTCACCGCATCCCCGCGGCCCATGACGGTCGCGCCACGCTCGGTGAGCGCGGTTTCCTTGGTGAGCTGGTTGGTGCCGTGCAGTTCGTCGACGTTGGAGGCGATCTTCACGCCCTTGACGTTGTACCAGGGGCCCTTGCCGATGCGGTCGCGGGCGTTGACCGGCGTGGCACCGGTGGTGCTCAGGTAGGCGCGCCACGTGCGCCCGCTCAGGCCGGCGCTGCTCGCCAGGGTCTGGCAGTAGGCGTCGGCGCCGGCGATGCCGCCGAAATCCGCTCCCTTGCCCGGGTTGGCGCTGGTGAGGAAGAAGCTGGGGGATGGGCCCTGGCCCATCATGGTGTTCATGCTGCTGCAGCTGGCGAGGCCCGCGGCGGCGGCGGCCAGGGCGAGGAGGGCTAGGGATCGCTGCATGGAAGCTCCTGTCTTTGGGGAAGCGCCGAGGCTAGCCCCGCCGTGGCGGCGCGCCACGGGGAAGGTCCTTATGCAACCGGCGGAATATTTTCAGCGGCCGGGTCCCGCCCCATGAGGGTGCTCACCGCCTGCGCGGGAGCGAGGCGCCCATCCAGCAGGTCCACGACGCCTTGCGCGATCGGCATTTCGACGCCCAGGCGCCGGGCCCGTTCGACCACCGTGCGTGCGCTGTAGACGCCCTCGGCGACGTGGCCCAGGGACTGCACGGCCTGCTGCAGCGTGCGCCCCTGCGCGAGCAGCAGTCCGACACGGCGGTTGCGGCTCAGGTCGCCGGTGGCGGTGAGCACCAGGTCGCCCAGCCCGGACAGCCCCATGAAGGTCTCGGGGCGGGCGCCCAGCGCCACGCCCAGGCGCGTCATTTCCGCCAGGCCGCGCGTTACCAGCGCCGCACGCGCGTTGAGCCCGAGAGCCAGCCCGTCGCACAGGCCGGTGGCGATGGCCAGCACGTTCTTCACCGCGCCACCCACCTCCACGCCGGGCAGGTCGTCGTTCGCGTACACGCGCAGCGCCGGGCCATGGAAGGCGGCCACGAGCGCGTGACGCACAGCTGGCGTGTCGCTCGCCGCGACCAGGGCGGTGGGCTGCGCGTTGGCGACTTCCTGGGCAAAGCTGGGACCGCTGAGCACGCCGGCGGCCAGCCGCGGGGCGGTCTCGGCGCGGATTTCATGGCCGAGCAGGCCGTAAGGCTGGGTCTGCGGGGCTTCGAAGCCCTTGCACAGCCAGGCCACGGGACGCCCGCAGTCGCGCAGCGCGACCAGCATGCCGCGCAAGGCGGCCATGGGGGTGGCGACGATGACCAGGTCGTGGCGCGTCGCCAGCCTGGCCACCGCACCCTGCGCAGGACCCGCCACAGAGACGCCGGCGGGCAAGGCGAAGCCGGGGAGGTAGACGAGGTTCTCGCGCCTGGCTGCCATCGCGGAGGCTTGCGCCTCGTCGCGGGCCCACAGGGTCACGCGGTGCCGCGCGCCCGCGCTGACGGCCAGCGCCGTGCCCCAGGCGCCGGCTCCGAGCACCAGGATGTCCATTGCGCCGGCGACGTGGCCGCTTTCAGGCCGAAGTGATGATGCGCGACGCGCCCGCGCCGGCCCCAGCCTGCTGTTGCTGGTCGGCCTGCTGCTGCTCGTACATCGCCTGGAAGTTGATCTCCGCCAGGTGCACCGGCGGGAAGCCCGCGCGGGTGATCACGTCGGCCACGTTGGAACGCAGGTAGGGGTAGACGATCTGCGGGCAGGCGATGCCCATGACCGCCTGCATCTGGTCCGCCGGCAGGTTGCGGATCTCGAAGATGCCCGCCTGCTTGACCTCCACCAGGAACACGGTGCGATCCTTGAGCTTGGTGGTGACCGTCGCCGCCACGCAGATCTCGAACATGCCTTCGGCCGCCTGCTCCACCTGCACGCCGAGCTGGATGTCGACGGTGGGCTGCTCCTGCTCGAGCAGGATGGCCGGCGAATTCGGCTGCTCCAGCGAAGCTTCCTTCATGTAGACGCGCTGGATCTGGAAAACGGGATCGTTGTTGTCGGCCATGGCCAATGCCTTTCGAAGCGAATGAAAAAGCCCGCCGGGAACGCTCCGGCGGGCGCAGTGCGTGTCAGCCCGCGATTATCGCAGGCGGGGGGCGCGCGGCGGGCTCAGCCCGGTGCGCCGTTGAGCAGCGGCACGAGGCCGCCGCGGCCGTCGAGCGCGACCAGGTCGTCGCAGCCGCCGACGTGCGTGTCGCCGATGAAGATCTGCGGCACGGTGCGCCGGCCGGTGATCTCCATCATGCGGGCGCGCTCCTCGGGCTGCATGTCGATCCGGATCTCCTCGATCTGGGCGACGCCCTTGGCCTTGAGGATCTGCTTGGCACGGATGCAGTAGGGGCAAACGGCCGTGGTGTACATCTTGACTTGCTGCATGGGTCTATGGTGACGCGAGGTTCAACTCTTCTCGACGGGGAGATTAGCCTCTTTCCATGCCCGCATTCCGCCAGCCATGGCGACAGCCTTGTCGTACCCGAGGGCTTGCGCCGTCTTCAGGCAGCGCTGGGCGCGGGCGCCGGTCGCGCATACCAGGATGAGCGGCACGCCCTTGTTCTTCACCACCTCGGGCAGGCGCTGCTGCAGCACGGCCACCGGAATGTTGCGCGACCCGACGATGTGGCCGGCGGCGAACTCGTCCGCTTCGCCCACGTCGACGACCACCGCCCGCTCGCGGTTGATCATCTGCACGGCAGCGTCGGGCGTGAGCCCGGAGCGCACGCCCGAGAGGATGCCGGGGGCCAGCAGGAGGGTGCCGGATACCACGGCAATCAGCACCAGCGCCCAGTTGTGCGCCAGAAACGGCAAGAGATCCATTCCAACCTTTCACGTCAGGCCCGGCATGTGCCGGGCAGCCCTCAATTCTAGAATGCCGGGTTTCCCCCCACCTTGCGACCGACCATGCACAAGCTCGTCCTGATCCGCCACGGCGAATCGACCTGGAACCTGGAGAACCGTTTCACCGGCTGGACCGACGTCGACCTCACGCCCACCGGCATCCAGCAGGCGGTCTCCGCGGGCAAGTTGCTCCAGGCGGAAGGCTGGGACTTCGACCTCTGCTACACCAGCGTGCTCAAGCGTGCCACCCGCACGCTGTGGCACGTGCTGGACGAGATGGACCGCACCTGGCTGCCGGTGGTGCACTCGTGGCGCCTCAACGAGCGCCACTACGGCGCGCTGCAGGGCTTGAACAAGTCGGACATGGCCAAGCAGTACGGGGACGCCCAGGTGCTGCTCTGGCGCCGCAGCTACGACACGCCGCCGCCGGCGCTGGAGGCCGACGACCCGCGCTGGGAACGGGGCGACCGCCGCTACGACAAGCTCAAACCGGAAGAGATGCCGCGCACCGAATGCCTCAAGGACACCGTGGCCCGGGTGCTTCCCTTCTGGAACGAGTCCATGGCGCCGGCGATCCGCGCCGGCAAGCGCATCGTGGTCGCGGCCCACGGCAACTCCATCCGGGCGCTGGTGAAATACCTGGACGGGATCTCGGACGACGAAATCGTCGGGCTGAACATCCCCAACGGCATCCCGCTCGTTTACGAGCTGGACATGGACCTGAAACCGGTGCGCCACTACTATCTGGGCGACGCGGAAGCCGCAGCGCGGGCGGCGGCCGCCGTTGCAGCACAGGGCAAGGGCTGACGCGGCCCGCCGCGGCAGGCGGGACCCACTTCGGTGCACGTTGTAGGACGTTTCCTGCGCCAAAGCACGTATTTGTCACACGCCGTCCGGGGGCCCTCGGGAACCCCTTATCCCACCCGTGCATCTGACATGTTTCTCAGGTGTATATTGAAGTCGAGAGGACCTGGACCCACCCCATGAGCCAAAAATTGAAGATTGCCGGCTGGATTTCCGTTGGCGCCCTCGCCGGAGCGCTGACCACGGTTTCCCTGCAGACCGTTGCACGTGGCTCGCTGGCCCCCCTTCCGCTGGAAGAACTGCAGCAGCTCGCTGCCGTCTTCAGCATGGTCAAGACCGATTACGTCGAGCCGGTCGACGAGAAGAAGCTGATCACCGATGCCATCTCCGGCATGGTGGCGAGCCTCGACCCGCACTCGCAGTATTTCGACAAGAAGTCCTTCAAGGAATTCCGTGAAGGCACGTCCGGCCGCTTCGTCGGCGTGGGCATCGAGATCTCGCAGGAAGACGGCCTGGTGAAGGTCGTCTCGCCGATCGAGGGCTCGCCTGCCCACCGCGCCGGCCTGAAGACCGGCGACCTGATCACCAAGATCGACGACACCGCGGTCAAGGGCCTGTCCCTGTCCGAGGCCGTCAAGCGCATGCGCGGCGAGCCGAGCACGAAGGTGACGCTCACCATCTACCGCAAGGACGAGAACCGCACCTTCCCGGTCACGATCACCCGCGAGGAGATCAAGACCCAGTCGGTCAAGGGCAAGGTCGTCGAGCCGGGCTACGGCTGGATCCGCCTGTCGCAGTTCCAGGAACGCACCGTCGACGACTTCGTTCGCAAGATCGAGGAGATCTACAAGCAGGACCCCAACCTCAAGGGCCTGGTCCTCGACCTGCGCAACGACCCGGGCGGCCTGCTGGACGCGGCCGTGGCGATCTCCGCCGCCTTCCTGCCGGAGAACGTGACCGTGGTGTCCACCAACGGCCAGCTGGCGGAGTCCAAGTTCGTCTACAAGGCCTCGCCGGAGTTCTACCAGCGCCGTGCCGGTGCCGACCCGCTCAAGCGCCTGCCGCCGCAGCTCAAGACCGTGCCGCTGGTGGTGCTGGTCAACGAAGGCTCCGCCTCGGCTTCCGAGATCGTGGCCGGCGCCTTGCAGGACCACAAGCGCGGCGCCATCCTGGGCAGCCAGACCTTCGGCAAGGGCTCCGTGCAGACAGTGCGCCCGCTGGGTCCGGACACCGGGCTGAAGCTGACCACGGCCCGCTACTACACGCCCACGGGCAAGTCGATCCAGGCGCGCGGCATCGTGCCGGACGTGATGGTCGACGAGACCGCCGAAGGCAACATCTTCGCCGCGCTGCGCACCCGGGAAGCCGACCTCGACAAGCACCTGGCCAGCGGCCAGGGCGGCGTCGAGATCAACAAGGACCCGGTGTTCGAGAAGGCCCGCGAGGAAGCGCGCAAGCGCGCCGAGGAGGAAGCCAAGAAGGCGCCGGCCGACCGCAAGGTGCCGGAGTTCGGCAGCGACAAGGACTTCCAGCTCGTGCAGGCCCTGAACCAGCTCAAGGGCCGCCCGGTGATGGTCTCCAAGACCCAGGTCGTGGAGAACAAGGAAGAGAAAAAGGAAAACTGAGTTCGCGCGCCGCGCGCTGCGCGGCACCAGCGACCTCATCCCGGCGCAGGCCGGGATCCATGAAGCGGCCCCATGCGGGCCGCTTTTTCATGGGTGCCGCACAATCCCCGCATGACCGACGACCAGCTCCTGCGCTACTCGCGCCACATCCTCCTGGACGAAGTGGGCGTCGAAGGACAGGAGCGGTTCCTGGGCGCGCACGCGCTCGTCATCGGTGCCGGCGGACTGGGCTCGCCGGTGGCCCTGTACCTGGGCACCGCGGGCGTCGGCCGCATCACGCTCGTCGACGACGATGCGGTGGACCTGACCAACCTGCAGCGCCAGATCGCCCACAACCTCGAACGCGTGGGCCGCCCCAAGGCCGAATCGGCGCGCGATGCGATCGCGGCGATCAATCCCGACGTGCAGGTGCGCCCCCTGGTCCTGCGCGTCGATGCGCAGGCGCTGGACGAACTCGTGCCGCAGGCGGACGTGGTGATCGACTGCTGCGACAACTTCGCGACGCGCCAGGCCATCAACCGTGCCTGCTTCGCGTACGGCAAGCCACTGGTGTCGGGCGCGGCGATCCGCCTGGACGGCCAGGTGAGCGTGTTCGATCCGCGGCGCGCGGACAGCCCTTGCTACGCCTGCGTGTTTCCGCCGGACCAGGAGCTGGAGGAGACGCGCTGCGCCACCATGGGCGTGTTCGCGCCGCTGGTGGGGATCATCGGTGCGATGCAGGCCTCGGAGGCCTTGCGCTTGCTCGCCGGCGTCGGGACGTCGCTGGCGGGCCGGCTGCAGATGCTCGATGGCCGCAGCATGGAGTGGACCGAGATGCGCGTGCGGCGCGACCCGTCCTGCCAGGTGTGCGGCGGGCGCCGCGCTGGCGGCTAGGGCTCGATCGCGAACAGGCTGGCCACCACCTCGGGCGGTGGCGCCTGCACGGCCATTTCCACTTCCGCGTTGCCGGGCGCGCCCAGGGCGACGAGCGCGGCGGCCAGCACGGTGCCGAAGAGGACGAAGGCGGACTGGAGGAACAGATTCATGGGGAACGGGGAGCAGGAACTGCCACGCTCTCCCTGCACGGCAGTTTCGCAGCGCGCCCGCTGGCTGTCCGTAGTCGGCCCGCCGCGCGCGCTGTCGCTGCGTCCCACCCGGCACCGTAGGAGAGGTCCTACCGGCCCGCCGAGGGGCCACTGGCACAATCCCGCGCAGAGGAGACGGGCCGCCGCAAGCGCGGGCGGCACGCACAGGACATCCCGGTGGAACTGCGAACCTACATCGTCGAAGACAACGCGACCATCCGCGAGAACCTGATCGGAACCCTGGAGGAACTCGCGTCGGTCGACGCCCTGGGCTGGTCGGAAACGGAGCGCGATGCGCGCAGCTGGCTGGCCGACGGCCACGACTGGGATCTGCTGATCGTGGACCTGTTCCTCAAGCAAGGCAGCGGGCTCGGCGTGCTGGAGGCCTGCCAGGACCGCGCGCGCGGCCAGCGCGTCATCGTGCTGAGCAATTACGCGACCAACGACATGCGCAAGCGCAGCGCCGAACTGGGCGCGGACGCGGTCTTCGACAAGTCCAACGAGATCGAGGCCCTGGTGGACTACTGCCTGGCGCTGGGAGAGGCCGGCGCCTGAGGCGCCGCCTCCGCGCCGGCGCGGATCAGTCGATCAGCTTGTTCTTCAGCGCGTAATAGGTCAGGTCGCTGTTGGAGGAGAGGTTCATCTTCTCCATCAGGCGCGTGCGGTACGTGCTGACCGTCTTGACCGACAGCGACAGGGCCTTGGCGATGTCGCCGGCCGTCTCGCCCTTGGCGAGCTTCAGGAACACCTGGAACTCGCGCTCGGACAACTGCTCGTGCGGCGCGCCGCCTTCCTTGCGATTGAGCTGCTGCGCCAGCAGTTCGGCGACGGCGGGGGAGATGTAGCGACGGCCTAGCGCGATCGTGCGGATCGCGTTGACGATCTCCATGGGCTCGCATTCCTTGTTCAGGTAGCCGCTCGCGCCCTGGCGAATCAGGTTCATCGCGTAGTGTTCTTCCGGGTAGCCCGAGAGAATCAGGATGCCCACATCCGGCGCCTTGGCGCGGATCATCCCCAGTGCGTCGATGCCGCTCTGGCCCGGCATGGACAGGTCCATCACCAGGACGTCCATCTCGGTGGTGCGCACGAGGTCGATGGCCTCGCGGCCACTCGCCGCTTCACCGACGACGCGCAGGTCGACCTGCTCTGAAAAGAACTGTTTGAGCCCCGACCGCACGATGGCGTGGTCGTCCACAATGCCCACTTTGATCATGCTTCACCTTCTACGCCAAGCTGTTTCATTGTGCCCCACTTCAGAACGAAATGGCCTACCCTTGAGTCATGACGTGCGCCGGATTGTATTCACACCGCTGAGCCTTTAGGGTGAAGGTCTTGTCATCTTTCGCCTCGTCCCGGGGTGCGATCAGTCTCATCCTCGCCCTGGTTGCCGCGCTCGTGCTCATCGGTATCAGCGAGACCGGTTACCAGCAGTCCACCCAGGCGCTGGAGCGCATCGAGGCGTCCACGCGCACGCGCAACCAGGTGAACCAGTTGCTGCAGCAGGTGCTGGATGCGGAAACGGGACAGCGCGGCTACCTGCTCACCGGTGACCCGCGCTACCTGGAGCCGTACAACGCGGCCGTCGCCGGGATCGGCCAGAGCCTGGACGGGCTGCGCCGCAGCTACCCGCCGGAAGCAGTGGAGGCCGCGACGCTCGCCCAGCTCACGCGCAACGTCCAGCGCAAGCTCGGCGAGATGGACATGACGGTGCGCATGCGCAAGCAGGGCAACGACGAGACCTGGAAATTCGTGCTGCTCACCGACGTGGGCAAGGAGCAGATGGAAGCGATCCGCGAACAGGCCGCCCGCCTCGTGCAGAGCGCGACCGAAGGCGTGACGGCCGCCCAGGGGCAGGTGCAGCGCTCCCTGCGTCTCGCGCGCGGCGGCATCGCCGTCGTCAGCCTGGCAGCGTTGATCGCCTTCGCCCTCTACCTGCGGCAGACCACCCGGCTCAAGCGTTCCGACGAGCAGCAGCAGGCCGCGCTGCAGCAGGAGCGCGACCTGCTCGAATCCGTCGTGCGCGACCGCACGGCGACCCTCGCGCAGCTGGCCACGCACCTGCAGCAGGTGCGCGAGGAGGAGCGCGGCCACCTGGCGCGCGAACTGCACGACGAGCTGGGCGCCCTGCTCACGGCGGCGAAACTGGACGTCGCCCGGCTGAAGTCCCGCATGGGCGATCCGGCGCCGGAAGTGAGCGAGCGCCTGCAGCACCTGACCGAGACCCTCAACAGCGGCATCGCGCTGAAGCGCCGCATCATCGAGGACCTGCGGCCCTCCTCGCTGTCCAACCTCGGGCTGACCGCCTCGCTGGAGATCCTGGCGCGCGAGTTCTCCGAGCGCTCCGGCCTGGAGGTCGCCTGCAGCCTCGAGCAGGTCGAGCTCGACGAGGACCGCCAGCTCACCGTGTACCGCACGGTGCAGGAGTCGCTCACCAACGTGGGCAAGTACGCGGAGGCGCGGCAGGTGGACGTCAGCCTGCGCAACTACAGCAACCACGTGGAAATCGAGGTGCGCGACGACGGCCGCGGCTTCGACGTGAACGCGGTGCGACCGAGCACGCACGGGCTGGCGGGCATGCGCCACCGCGTCGAGGCCGCGGGCGGCCGGCTCACGTTGCAATCGCGCCCGGGGCATGGCACCCGTGTCCTCGCCACCCTGCCCAAGAGCGCGCCGGCGCGCGCATCGGTCGAACCGGGTGACGTGGAAACCGCCCTCCACGAGAACGCCGCCTGAGACGGTGGCGGCCTGCCCGGCCGTCGCCCGTCGGAACCGTCCTACACGGCCACCCGCCGCGTCGACTACAAGCTGTGACGCATGGCCCTGATCACCGCGTCGGCGGATATGCCTAAGCTAGCCGCAGGCACGTGATCGCCTGACCGTGCCCGCGCAACAAGACCCCGAGGAGTCCCCCCGTGCTGCATTACGCCGTCGCTTTCCTGGTCATCGCGCTGATCGCCGCGGTGCTGGGATTCGGCGGCATCGTGGCGGACGCCGCCGGCCTCGCGAAGATGATGTTCTTCTTCTTCGCCGGGCTGTCCGCCGTCGCATTCATCCTCGGCCTGGTGCGCAGATCCTAGGCAACCCGCAAGAACCCCGACAAGAGAGGACCCACTACATGATGAACGACACGATCGACAACACCCGCCGCATGGCTTCCGATGCGCTGGAGCGCGCCTCCAGCACGATGAAGGAACTGCGCTCCGGCGTGTCGGACCGCGCCAGTGCGGCGCGCAACTCCATGGGCGAGTACGCCAGCGCGTCGACGCGCTACGTCGCCGACAACCCCATGAAGGCGGCGCTGATCGCCGCCGCGATCGGGGCCGCCGTCGCCGGCCTCTACCTGGCCATGCGCCACCGCCGCGAGCTGCAGGACCGCTACTTCTGAGATCCGCCACGCCATGCTGCATCCGATCTTCTCGGTGCTGGTCACCAAGCCGGAACTGGTGATGGAACACGTGGCGGGCTACGCCTCGCTCATGCGCGAGGAGGCCTCCACCGTCGGACTGGAGGTCGCCAAGCGCGCGGTTGCGTGGGGCGTGACCCTGTTCTCGCTGCTCGTGTTCCTGATCCTGGCCGGCGTGGCGGTCATGCTCGCCGCCGTGCAGGACCAGTTCCATTGGGCTTTCGTGATCGTCCCGGCGATCGCGCTGGCCCTCGCCGCCATCGGCTTCTCGGTGGCGCGCAAGCCCTTGCCGGAGAAGGCCTTCACCGAACTCAAGGCGCAGCTCGATGCCGATGCGAAGGCACTGCGCGCGATCGGTGCACGTTCATGAGTGCCGCACGGACGCCCGAAGGCGCTCGCTGCGTGCGCTCGTGGACCGCGGTGGCGAAGACTGCGAACAAGACAAGCCCGGGGGAGGTTCATGTCTGATGCGTCCGACAAGCTGGATCGCACCCGGCAGGCGATCCTGGAACACATCGCGCGCCGCCAGCGCAAGCACGACCCGCGCGAGGAGCCCGCTGCGCGCGGCTACGAGGCCGGCTACGCGCCGGACTTCGATGACGGAAATCTCGAGGAGCCGCGCCCCGGCGGCGGCTGGTTCGGGCACGTGGGCCACGCCGTGCGCACCTGGTGGCGCTACCACCCGGCCCACATGGCGGTCGACCTCGCGTCCCCGCTGCTGCGCGACTACGCACGGCGCAAGCCCATGCAGTTGCTCGGCATCTCGCTGGCCGCGGGCGCCGCGCTGACCTTCGCCCGGCCATGGCGCCTGATCTCGCTGACGACGCTGGTGGTCGCAGTGCTGAAGTCGTCGCAGCTGTCTCAGGTGTTCATGGCGGCAATGTCAGCGGCGGACTACCGCAAAGATCAGAATCGTCCGGAGTGACTGCCTCTGCCGCGCAGGTATGGTGCGCTTCCAGGTGTGTTCACATTCGTTCGCACCATCGGAGAAGCAACCTGAAAGGAAGGGAGTTCACATGAAGCAATACCGCGCCATCGCCCTGGCTATCCTCACTGGCATCACCCTCGCCACCAGCGGCTGCGCCGTCTGGCGCGGCCAGACCGACGCCGGCACCTACGTCGACGACCGTGCCATCAGCACCTCGGTGAAGGCCAAGCTGCTCGAGGACAAGAGCACCGGCGGCCTGTCGATCAACGTCGACACCCTCAACGGCACCGTGGCCCTGTCCGGTTTCGCGAAGTCCCAGGCCGAGAAGGACCAGGCCGGCCGCATCGCCGCCAACACCAAGGGCGTGCGCGAAGTGCGCAACAACCTCGTCGTGCGTCCGTAAGCAGCACACCGGTGACGGGCGGCCCCGCGCCGCCCGGTCGGGCAGGCCGCCTCGCGGTGCGCCTGCCTTTTTCTTTTCTCGGAGCAGGTGACAACGATGAAGACATTCCACTGCCAGTACTGCGGGCACCCGCTGTTCTTCGAGAACGTGCAATGCCTGCAGTGCGAGAGCGAGGTCGCCTTCCTGCCGGATCGCCTGAACATGGCCGCCATCGAGCCGGCCGAGGATGCCGGCGAAGGCGTGTGGCGCCCGCGCGGCCGTGGCAACAAGCGCTCCGCCCGGCGCTATCGCCTGTGCCACAACCACACCGCGCAGAACGCCTGCAACTTCGCCGTTCCCGTGGACGACCCCAACCCGCTGTGTGCCGCCTGCCGCCTCACCCGCGTGCTGCCGGACCTGTCGGTGCCGGAGAATCCCGCGCGCTGGTACCGCCTGGAGGTCGCCAAGCGTCGCCTGTTCTATACGCTGGGCAAGCTGGGCCTGCTCGCGACCGCGCCCAAGGATGGGGCCGCGGACGGCCCGATCTTCGAGTTCCTGGCCGACCTGCCCGGCCAGCCGGTGATGACCGGCCACGCGCAGGGCCTGATCACGATCAACGTCGCCGAGGCGGACGACGCCGAGCGCGTGCGTCGCCGCGTGGAGATGCACGAACCCTATCGCACGCTGCTCGGGCACTTCCGCCACGAGTCGGGGCACTACTACTGGGACCGCCTGATCGACGAAGGCGGGCGCGTCGAGAGCTTCCGCAAGGTCTTCGGCGACGAAACCCAGGACTACCAGCAGTCCTTGCAGGCCCACTACGCGCGCGGCGGCACCTTGCCGGACTGGCAGGAGGAGTTCGTGAGCGAGTACGCGAGCTCGCACCCCTGGGAAGACTGGGCCGAGACCTGGGCCCACTACCTGCACATGGTGGACCTGCTGGAGACGGCCGCCTCGTACAACACGCGCCTGACCATCCCCGGGCAGGAAGTCGAGATCGACGAGGTGGTGAACCCGCTGGAGTCCGGCCACCCGGACTTCGACGCGCTGGTGGAGCAGTGGGTGCCGGTGACGCTGCTCCTGAACAGCCTCAACCGCAGCCTGGGCCAGGAGGACGCCTATCCCTTCGCGCTCTCGCAGGGGGCGCTGGAGAAGCTGCGCTACGTGCACGACGTGATCTGCGAAACGCGCTCGGACTCCGCCAACCAGGGACCCGACGCCAAGGGCTCGTCGCGGGTGGCGAGCGATCGCGCCGCCGAGGCCGCCACGACGGCAAACGCGACGACCTGAGCGGAGCGTGCCGATGCAAAGGGCCGCGCGAGCGGCCCTTTGCATTGGCGACGGATCAGCCTGGGCTGAGCTGGTTGTCCACCGAGCGCACGTTGGGAATGGTGCGGGCGATCTCGGTGGCCTGCTCGCGGGCAGGCCGGTCGGGCGCGTTGCCGCGCAAGGTTACCTCGCCGTCGTTGCTGTGCACGTCCACCCGGGACGCGACCAGGCGCGGGTTGGAAGCGATGGCCGCCTTCACCTGCTCCGCGATGAGCACGTCGGGATCCAGCACGCTGGTATCGCCCTTGGCGCCCAGGCTGTTGACGAAGCCCACCTGCTCGCCCTTGCCCTTGTTCTGCACGCCGACCGCGGCATCGGCATCCTTCGCGCCGTCCATGCCCTGGCGGTTGATCTCCACGTTCGCCTGCGCAGGCGGGGGCATCCCGGACTTCTCGGCACGGTCGCCACACGCGGCCAGCGTGGCGGCGAGGGCCACCGAGGCGATGAAGGCGGCGCCGCGGCCGCTGCGGGTGTTCATCTTGCTTCTCCCTGAAACGCCGGGACACGGGCGCTGGTGGCCCACTGGATCCAAGGTACGACGCCTTGCGCGCGGCGCCCGTCGGGTCGCCTTGGCGGTGCGTGTAGGAAGCTTCAGCTATCCGCTTCCACGTCCTGGAGGACTCTCTCCAGCCGCGCCGCCAGCGTCTCGGTCGTCAATTTCTCGCGGAAGCGCTCGACCATCAGGGGCAGGCTCATGGGGCTGGGATGCCGCAGCTGCACGAAGACGAGCTTCTTCTCCCGCATGCGCCGCAGCGTGTCGGCAAGGCGGGAGAGCTCCAGCTCCTGGCTGAGCACTTCGTTTTCCGCCTGCGTCAGCAGCAGGTTGGCCGCGTCGTACTTGCGGAAGACCTCGTAGAACAAGGCGCTGGACGCCTGCAGCTGGCGCGCGGACTTGGGCTGGCCGGGGTAGCCCTGGGAGATGAGGCCGGCGACGCGGGCGATCTCGCGGAAGCGCCGCTGCGCCAGTTCTGTGGAGTTCAGCGACGCGAGCACGTCGTGCAGCAGCTCGTCGCCGGAGAACACGCGCTGGCTCGTCACCGGCTCCACGTCGAAGGGCCCGGCGCTCACCAGTTCCAGGCCGTAGTCGTTGATCGAGATGCTGAAGGTGTTGGGCCGCTCGCGCGCCAGGCGCCAGGCCAGCAGGCTCGCCAGTCCGAGGTGCACGTTGCGGCCGGCGAACGGATGGATGTACAGGTGCTGGCCTTCGCGCGACTGGTAGGCCTCCACCAGCAGGGTGCCGGGCGTCGGGATCTGCGACAGCCGCTGCTGCGTGAGCAGCATGGGGCGCGCGGCCTGCAGCTCGGGTTCGAGGAACTCGCCGTGCGCGGCGTTCTGCATCATCTCCAGCACGGCGTCGGACAGCTCGGTGGACAGCGCCATCTTGCTGCCCTGCCAGGTCGGCACCGTGCCCTTGTTGCGCGTGGCCTTGCGCACATAGGCGGCCATGTCGCGCACGCGCACGAACTCCAGCAGGCGGCCGGCGAAGAAGAAGTGGTCGCCGGGCTTGAGCCGCGCGATGAAGCCCTCCTCCATGGTGCCGAGGTTGGCGCCCGTCAGGTACTTCACCTGGATGGCGGCGTCGCTGACGATGGTCCCGACGCCCAGCCGGTGCCGCTTGGCCACGCCCTTGTCGGCGACGCGGTACACCCCGTCCTCGCCGCGCACGATGCGGTGGTACTCGGGATAGGCGGCCAGGCTCTCGCCGCCACGCTCGCAGAACACCAGCGTCCAGTCGAACTCGGCGCGGGTGAGCGTGCGGTACGACCACGCGGTGGTCACCTCCGCGTAGAGTTCGTCGGCACGGAAGCCGCCGCCCAGCGCCACGGTGACCATGTGCTGCACCAGCACGTCGAAGGGCTTGGACGGCGGGGTGCGCTTCTCCACGCGCCCCGTGCGCGCCGCCCAGCGCGCGGCCGCCGCTTCGATGATCTCCATGGTGTTGGTGGGCACCAGCGTCACGCGGCTGGGCCGGCCGGGCGCGTGCCCGCTGCGACCGGCGCGCTGCAGCATGCGCGCGACGCCCTTGGCGGAGCCGACCTGCAGCACGCGCTCGACCGGCAGGAAGTCCACGCCCAGGTCCAGCGAGGAGGTCGCCACCACCGCGCGCAGCGTGCCCTCCTTGAGGCCCTGCTCCACCCACTCGCGCGTCGCCTTGTCCAGCGAGCCGTGGTGCAGCGCGATGTGGCCGGCCCAGTCCGGCCGCGCCTCCAGCAGCAGCTGGTACCAGATCTCCGCCTGCGAACGCACGTTGGTGAACACCAGCGTGGTGCCGGAACGCTCGATCTCCTGCACCACCGGCAGCTGCATGCGCGCGCCCAGGTGGCCCGCCCAGGAGTACTTGCCGGGGTCCGGCGGAATCAGCGTGTCGATGACGAGCGTCTTGTCGATGCGCCCGCGCACGAGGCGCGGCGCCGGCTCGGGGTCGGGGCCGCACAGCACGTGCATCGCGTCCTCCAGGTTGCCCAGCGTCGCGCTCAGGCCCCAGGCGACCAGGCCCGGATGGAAGCCGCGCAGGCGCGCGAGCGCCAGCTGCGCCTGCACGCCGCGCTTGCTGCCGATCAGCTCGTGCCATTCGTCGACCACCACGTACTCGACGCTCGCGAGCTCCTCGCGCGCGTTCTCGCGCGTGAGCATGAGGGTCAGCGACTCGGGCGTGGTGACCAGCACCGTCGGCATGCGGCGGTCCTGGCGCGCGCGCTCCGCCGACGCCGTGTCGCCGGTGCGCAGACCGATGGTCCAATTGGGCGCCAGGTCCTGCAAGGGTGCGGCGAGCGCCTTCGTCGTATCGGAGGCCAGTGCACGCATGGGCGTGAGCCAGACCACGCGCAGCGGCTCGGGCGAAAAATCGGGGTCAGATTCCAAATTCGCTGAGCGAACGCTCCTGGCCTTCGGGCCGCGGCGCGACGCGCCGCTGCGAAATTGGAATCTGACCCCGATTTTTCGCCGCAGCAGCGCGTCCAGCATCCCGAGCCAGACGGCGTAGGTCTTGCCCGAGCCGGTGGTGGCGTGCAGCATGCCGCTGCGTCCCTCGGCCACCGCCTGCCACACCTCCTGCTGGAAGGCAAAGGGCTCCCAGCCCCGCCCCTGCAACCAGGCGGTCGCCTGCGCGCCGGGAGCCGCTGCGGCCGCCGCGTCCATCGCTCAGCCCATCTCCAGGCGCGCGCGGCCGCCGCGGCGGCGGTCCGCCTTGGGCAGGTCCGCCGCGTCCACCATGACTTCGGCCTGCGCCTGCAGGCGCACCAGCATGGCGTCGAGCTGCCGCACCTCGGTGGCCGACAGCGGCGACAGCAGGTCGCGGTTGATGCCGCACACCAGCGGGTACAGCGCCTGGTACAGCGAGCGGCCCTTGTCGGTCAGCGCGAGCTGGGCCTGGCGGCGGTCCGCGGCGCCCGCCTGGCGCCGCACCAGCTTCTTGGCCACCAGCGAACTCACCGCGCGCGAGGTGCGTGCGCGATCGAGCTGGATGGCTTGCGCCAGCCCGGAGGACAGGATGTCCTGCTCCTGCGCCAGGCGCGCGATCACCCGCCACTCGCGCCGCGTGATGCCGAAGCGGCCTTCGCACAGCCGGATGACCATGCTGCCGCCCACCGACAACAGGCGGCTGAGCTTGTAGAGCAGGAGTTCGTCCAGGCCGGCGGGTGGGCGCGCAGCGGGCATGCGGGTTTGTGCCGAAAATGATTGATTTGAACAATCGATTGTGCGGCAACCAGAATGCACGCAGGCGGGCCGCGGCCCACTGGAGATCGCCATGCAACGAAGAATTCTCACCCTGGCCGCGCTGAGCGCGGCCCTCCTGGCCGGCGCCGTCCACGCGCAGGAAAAGCCCCCGCTCAGGATCCTCGTCGGCTTTCCGCCCGGCGGCTCGGCGGACGTCATCGCGCGGCTCGTCGGCGACGCCTTGCGCGAGGACTTCTCGCCCGTGGTGGTCGAGAACCGGCCCGGCGCGGGCGGGCGCATCGCCCTGGCCGCCGTGAAGAACGCCAGGCCGGACGGCCAGACCGTCATCATCCTGCCCAGCGGGCCGATGGTGCTGTTCCCGCACGTGTACAGGAAGCTGGAGTACGACGCGGTCAAGGACTTCACCCCTGTGTCGCTGCTCGCGCGCTTCCAGTTCGGCGTGGTGTCCGGTCCGGCGAGCAACGTCAGGAGCGTCGCGGAGATGCTGGCCAAGGCCAAGGCGGACCCCAAGAGCGCCACCTACGGCTCGGCCGGCAGCGGCACGCTGCCGCACTTCATGGGCGTGATGATGGAGCAGGCCGCGGGCGTGCCCTTCACGCACATCCCCTTCCAGGGCAGCTCCCCCGCCAACACCGCGCTGCTCGGCGGGCACGTGGGCTACAAGTTCGACGTGGTGTCCGAGACGGCGGAATTGCACCACGCCGGCAAGGTGCGCATCATCGCCGTGACGGGCAGCAAGCGCGACCCGCAGGTTCCCGAAGTGCCCACCCTGAAGGAGCAAGGCATCCCCATGGAAGCCACCGCGTGGTTCGCGATGTACGCGCCGGCAGGCCTGCCCGCGGCCACGCTGGCGCGGCTCGAGAAAGCCGTTGCCACCGCGATCCGCAAGCCGGCGATGCAGGAGCGGCTGCAGAAGCTGGGGTATGAACCGGTCGGCTCCGGTTCGACCGAGCTCGCCGCCGCACAGAAGGCGGACCTGGCGCGCTGGGAACAGCCGATCAAGGCCACCGGCATCACGCTCGACTGACATGCGACAAGCTCCTTTCCCGTTCTCCCGCCGCGGCTGCGTCGCCGC
This sequence comes from Ramlibacter sp. G4-7, assembly GCF_057784995.1. NCBI lineage: Bacteria > Pseudomonadati > Pseudomonadota > Betaproteobacteria > Burkholderiales > Comamonadaceae > Ramlibacter > Ramlibacter sp. G4-7. The sequence goes on along the minus strand of NZ_JBYNTT010000001.1, from coordinate 550,434 downwards.
GCTGCTGGTCCTCGCCGCCCTGCCCGCGTTCGCCCAGGCGCCGTCCTGGCCGACGCGCGCGGTGAAATTCGTCAACAACTTCCCGGCCGGGGGTCCGTCCGACCTGATCGCGCGCTCGGTCGCCGACGTGCTGCAGAACCAGTTCAGGCAGCCCTTCGTGGTGGAGAACAAGGCCGGCGCCAGCGGCAACATCGGCGCCGACGCGGTCGCCAAGGCCGCGCCGGACGGCTACACCGTGCTGTTCGGCATCGACAGCACCTTCACCGTCAACCCGCACATCTACAAGGGCATGCCCTTCAAGCCCGCGGACCTGCGTCCGGTGCTGGTGATGGCGTCTTCCGGTCTCCTCGTGGGCGTCCATCCTTCCACCGGCTTCAAGACGCTGGGCGAGCTGGTGAACGCCGCGAAGGCCAGGCCGGTGACCTTCAGCTCCGCGGGCAGCGGCAGCCCCGGCCACCTCGCCGCCGAGGTGATGACCGAAGCCACCGGCGCCAAGATCACGCACGTGCCTTACAAGGGCAACACGCCGGCCGTGACGGCCATCCTGGCCGGCGAGGTGAACGGCGGCGCGCTCGCCACGCCCGGCATGCTGCCGCACGTGAAGGCCGGCAAGATCGCGCCGCTGGCGGTGACCAGCCGCAAGCGCTCCACGCTCGCACCCGACATCCCCACCGTCGCCGAAGCCGGCCTGCCGCAGCTCGAACAGGAAGTGCTGTACCTGGCCATGGTGCCCGCCGCCACGCCGGAAGCGATCGTGCAGGCGCTGCAGAAAGGCATGGTCGACGCCCTCGCCCGGGCGGACGTGCGCGCGCGACTGGAGAACCTGGACCTGCACTACGAGGGCCTCGCGGGCGCGGCCGCCGGCAAGCGGCTGGCCGAACTCTCCGATCGCTATGGCAAGGTGATCCGGGCCACGGGCATGAAGGTGGAATGAACATGAAACGACCCAACATCATCTTCATCGTCGCCGACGACCTCGGCTTCGCGGACCTGGGCTGCTACGGCGGACGCGAGGCGGAGTTCGGCGCGGTGTCGCCGCAGCTCGATGCGCTCGCCGCGAACGGCTTGCGCTTCACGCAGGGCTATTCCAACTCCCCCGTGTGTTCGCCCACCCGCTTCGCCCTCATGACGGGCCGCTACCAGTACCGCCTGCGCGGGGCGGCGGAGGAGCCGATCAACAGCCGCAGCCGCGGCAGCAGCACGCTGGGCCTGCCGACCGAGCACCCGACGATGCCTTCGCTGCTCAAGGCCGCCGGCTACCGCACGGCCCTCATCGGCAAATGGCACCTCGGCTACCCGCCGCACTTCGGCCCGCTGCGCTCCGGCTACGACGAATTCTTCGGCCCGATGTCGGGCGGCGTCGACTACTTCACCCACTGCAGTTCCAACGGCCAGCACGACCTCTGGTTCGGCGAGGAAGAGCGGGCGGAGGAAGGCTACCTCACCGACCTGCTCTCGCGCCGCGCCGTCGACTGGATCGACCGCATGGCCGCGCGCAACCGCCACGAAGGCGAGGCGCCCTTCCTCCTGAGCCTGCACTACACGGCGCCGCACTGGCCCTGGGAAACGCGCGACGACGCCGCACTCGCGCAGGAGGTGAAGGACAACCTCTTCCACCTCCACGGCGGCAACATCCACACCTACCGCCGCATGATCCACCACATGGACGAAGGCATCGGCTGGGTGATGCAGGCGCTGCGCAGGCACGGCATGGACCGCGACACGCTGGTGATCTTCACCAGCGACAACGGGGGCGAGCGCTTCTCCGACAACTGGCCCCTGGTGGGCGGCAAGATGGACCTCACCGAAGGCGGCATCCGCGTGCCGTGGATAGCGCACTGGCCCGCCGTCATCCCGGCGGGACGCACCAGCGCGCAGCAGTGCATGACCATGGACTGGACCACGACGGTGATCGCCGCCGGCGGTGCGCAAGCCGATGCCGCCTATGCGCTGGATGGCGTGTCGCTGCTGCCGGTGCTGGCCGATCCTGCGCATGCCTTCGCGCGCCCGCTGCACTGGCGCATGAACCACCGCGGGCAACGTGCGCTGCGCGATGGCGACTGGAAGTACCTGCGCGTCGATGGCCACGACTACCTGTTCAACATTCCCGCCGACGAACGCGAACGCGCCAACCTCGGCGGCCGTCAGCCCGCGCGCCTGGCCGACATGCGCGATGCCTGGGAAAGCTGGAACAACACGATGCCCCCGATCCCCGAGGATGCGACGGTCAGCCTGGGCTACTCCGTGAAGGACATGCCGCAACGCTGATGGCCAGCGCCGTCCTCCCGCAGGCGGAGTCCCGCAGCGCCTGTCGTCAGGCAGGCGACGCTCCCGCGCGGGCATACTTGCGCCGATGTCGTCTCTTTCCCGCTGGTTGCCTTTCCTGAACTGGCCGCGTCCCACCAGGGAGCTCCTGCACAGCGAGGCCATCGCCGCCCTTACGGTGGCGGTGGTCATGATTCCGCAATCGGTCGCCTATGCGGGCCTCGCCGGCATGCCGCTGGTCACGGGCCTGTATGCGACTTTCCTGCCGGCACTGGTCGCGGTCCTCTTCAGCGCTTCCACGCGGCTCTCGGTCGGTCCTTCGGCCTTGAGCAGCGTGCTGGTGGGCGCCTCCCTGGTCGGCATGGCGCAACCGGCGAGCGCCAGCTGGGTGGCCCTGGCCGTGTGGCTCGCCTTGCTGGCCGGCCTGCTGCAACTGGTGGTGGGGCTCACGCGTTCCGCCTGGGTGTTGAACCTGGTGAGCTCGCCGGTGCTCGCCGGCTTCAGCCAGGCCGCGGCGCTGCTGATCATCGCCTCGCAGCTGCCGGCGCTGATCGGGCTGGAAGGCTCGCTCGCACAGCTGCTGCATTCGCCACGCATCGACTTCCAGGCGCTGGCCTACGGCGCGGTGAGCCTGGCGCTGTTCGTCGCCGCCAAGCGCGTTGCGCCGCGGCTGCCCATCATGCTGATCGTGCTGGCCGCGGCCGGCGCGATCGCGTACTTCTCGGGGTATTCGCGCCATGGCGCGGTCGTGGGCGCCTTGCCGCAAGGCCTTCCCGCCCTCTACTGGCCCGACTGGCCGGGATGGGACCAGTTCTCCAGCCTGATCGCGCCCGCCCTGGTGCTGGCGCTCGTGAGTTCGCTCGAGATGGCCTCCAGCGCGAAGATCGAGAGCCAGCGCGATGGCAAGCGCTGGGACGCGAGCCAGGACCTCGTCGGCCAGGGGGCCGGCAAGCTGGCGTCGGCCTTCTCCGGCGCCTTCGCCACCAGCACCTCGTTCTCGCGCTCGGCCCTCACGCTCTATGCCGGTGCGAAGACGGCGTGGGCCACGGTGATCGCCACCGGCTTCGTGCTGCTGGTGCTGCTGTTCCTGACGCCGGCGCTGTCGCACGTGCCCCGCGCCGTGCTCGCGGCCGTCGTCGTGGCCGCCGTGTCCAGCCTGTTCAAGCCGCGCACCTTCGTCGAGCTGTGGCGCATCGACCGCGTGGAAGCGGTGACCGCCGGCGTGACCTTCGCCGTCACGGTGCTGTCGGCGCCGCGCATCTACTGGGGCGTGCTCACCGGCGTGCTGCTGGGGCTGGCGCACTTCCTCTACCTGCGCCTGCACCCGCGCATCATCGAAGTGGGCCTGCATCCGGACGGCAGCCTGCGCGACCGCCACCTGTGGAAGCTGCCGCCGCTGGCGCCCCAGCTCTTCGCGCTGCGCATGGACGCGGAGCTGGACTTCGCGTCGGCCACCGCGATCGAGCGCGACATCGTGGAACACCTCGCGACCCACCCGGAGGTGCGGCACGTCTGCCTGTTCGCGCAGCCGATCAACCGCATCGACGCCACCGGCGTGGAGATGTTCATGCAGTTGCGCAAGACGCTGGCCGAACGCGGCGTCACGCTGCACATCAGCGGCATCAAGCTGCCGGTGGAGCGCGTGCTGGCCCGGGCCGGCGCCCTGGGCGAGGGGCCGCTGCTGAAGATGTACCGCACCGACACCGAGGCCCTGGTCGCCTTCGGCCGCCTCAGCCCCTGATCACTTGGGGCGCGGCCGCGGCAAGGTGCTTCCCGGTGCGCTCAGCCGGCCCTCGCGCAGCTCGCCCACTGCTTGCGTCAGCGCGCGGGCGACGTTGCGCACTTCGTCCTGCACGGCCTGGTCGCGGTCCAGCGTCGCGTGGCTGGTGGCATAAGGCTCGTAGTAGCCGATGTAGCGGTCCAGCCGGCTGGTGGGGCCGGCGTCGATCAGGCCCATCCAGTCCAGCCAGTCGCACAGGGCGCGCCGCGTTCCTTCGATGCCGGCCACGTCCCCGTGCACGATCACGCCGTAGGTGCGGCCCGCCAGGTGCTTCGGGTAGTCCCAGCCCGCGAGCTCCACGGCCTTGGCCTTTTCCGCGTCCTTGCCGCCCGTGCGTGTCGGATCCGGGTTGCCGCCATCGGCGCACACCAGCCGGTCGATCATCAGCTTCAGGGGGCTGGCCATCGTGTACCAGTGCGTGGGCGTCACGAGCAGCACGCCATGGGCCGAGACCCAGCGCTCGTAGATCTCGTTCATCCAGTCGTTCACCTGGTTCGTCGCGTGGTTGGGATAGCAGCTGCACGGCCAGTGGCACAGCGGCATGGCCGTGGACACGCAGCCCTTGCAGGGATGGATGTGGCGGTCGAAGTCCGAGGTCAGCTGGCTGAGGTCGAGGAAGTCCACCTCGATGCCGGATGCGCGCAGCGTCTCCTGCGCGATGCCCGCGAGCCGGAAGGTCTTGGACATTTCACCGGGGCAGGTGCCGTCGTTGCGGGGCGAGCCGCAGATGACGAGCACGCGCGAGCGCGTGGCCGGGTCTTCCCACCGCTGCTGCGCGGCCAGCAGGCGCTGGCGCGCCTCGTACCATTCGACGGACAGGTCGTAGTCGGGATCCGCGAACCCGGCACCGGCCTTGCGCGTCACGGGGGCCTTGCGTCCCTTCGTGTAGCCCTGCCACGCGATCTCCTCGAGCCGCGCGATCGCCTCGTCCTCGGGACGGAAGGCGGGGTCGAAGAAGCGTGCGCGGAAGCGCTCGCGGAACTCCTCGCGCGTGTGCAACCCGCCCCACTGCCCCTTGCGCACCTCGGGTTTCATCTCGGCCGCTCCTTGTGGCTGGAAGGCCGCCAGTCTCCCTCAAACGCGGCGCTTGCGGTGGCGCGCGAAACCCAGCAGGTAGACGATCGCATTGAACGCCACCAGGCTGCTTCCCAGCAGGACCTGCAGGCCCGGCGTCAGCGCTGCCGGATAGAGGAGGGGCAGCAGGTAGTGCTCGATGAAGCTGCCTTCGTAGCCTGCCGCGCCGCCGGCCGCGCGCAAGCGGTTCTCCAGCGGCGTCAAGGGGCAGATCCAGCCCTGGAACTCGACCCAGGCCGCCCACGCCAGCGCCGGCAGGTGCAGCAGCACGGCCGGGCGCCAGTACCAGGTCCACAGGCCGCCCAGGACGGCGAAGCAGATGAACAGCAGGTGCAGCAGCAGCACCACGTCGGCCAGCAGGCGCCAGAGCATGTCAGGCGCTCACGATCCAGCCTTCGAGCGGGTCCAGGTCCTGAGGCAGCCCGTAACGAGGCGCGCCGTGCTGCGCCGCCCACGCGGCCTGCACCAGGCACAGCACCGCGTCCAGGCTGTCGCCGCTGGCGTCCCCCACGAGCGCGTCGCCTTGCGCATGCGTCAGCTTCAGGCGCAGCCCCAGGCGCGTGCGGCCCTGCTCCAGCGCCGTGACGATGTCCTTGCGGGCGATCAGCCGGTCGGGTGTCTGCTTGGCCTTCTCGTCGCTCTTGTAGCTGCGGCGCCCGATCAGCTCGCGCGCCAGCAGGCCGGGGTAGGCTTCCAGGGCGACGCGCTGCGGGTCGCCTGCGTGCAGGCCGGGCAGGTGCACGCCGGCTTCCAGCAACAGCGGCACCGCCGCATGCAGCATGTACGCCACCGGCGGGTTGACCCACTTCATCGAGGGACTGGACCCCGCCAGCTTGTCGAAGCGCCGGTGGGCGAACTTGGACCCCACGGGCCGCGCGGCCGTGTAGGCGGCGAAGGTCTCGCGGATCTGCGGCCGCGTGAGGCCCGTGTAGTGCCGCATGCATTCGCGCCAGTCCGTGGGCCAGCCCAGGTGCTCGACCAGCTCGCGCGGCAGGCCGAAGGGCACGTCGAAGCCGCCGACCCAGGGCTGCGGCTCGCGCAGCCAGGCGCCGAAGGCTTCAAGGGTGGGCAGCTTTTCCAGCCGCTGCAGCTGCACGCGGCCGGAGCCCGCGTGGCCGAGGGCGAGCACGATGGGCTTGCGCTTCGTCGGCGTGCTGGAGAAGTCGCAGCCGACCAGGAGCGTCATGCCGCGCGGACGGGACTCAGGTGCGGCCGCAGATGGCGGCGGTGGCCGTGAGGTCCTCGAGCAGCGACAGCGAGACCTTGCCGGAGACGGCGTACGGGTCGAGCTCCGGCTTCTCGGAGTACTTCAGGAGGATGGACTGGTTCAGCTGGGACACGTTGACCTGGCCCATGCTCCAGCCGCTGAAGCGCCGCTCCGAGATTTCCTCGTAGTGCAGCAGCGCGACGTCCTTGTGGCGGGCGTCCTTCTGGATGGTCCCGTACAGCTCGCTCACCTGCATGCGGCCGCCCTCGATGCACTGCAGGAAGATGCCGCCGCCGTAGCAGAGGATGCCGGTGATGCCGGTCATGGCGTTGTGCTGCCGGGACTGCGTCAGGATGGACTCGATGGCCTCGGCGCCCGTGTCCACGGCGCGGCTGCAGTAGAGGAGGCGGACCAGCATTCAGTCCTTCTGCGGGATCAGTGCGAGGAATTCGCGGCGCAGGGCGGCGTCCTTGAGGAAGGCGCCACGCATCACCGAGTTGATCATCTTGCTGTCCAGATCCTTCACGCCGCGCCAGGCCATGCAGTAGTGGCGCGCTTCCATCACGATCGCCAGGCCATCGGGCTGGGTCTTGCGCATGATCAGGTCGGCCAGCTGCACGACGGCCTCTTCCTGGATCTGGGGGCGGCCCATGATCCACTCGGCCAGCCGCGCGTACTTGGACAGGCCGATCACGTTCGTGTGCTCGTTGGGCATCACGCCCACCCACAGCTTGCCGATGACGGGGCACAGGTGGTGGCTGCAGGCCGAGCGCACCGTGATCGGACCCACGATCATCAGCTCGTTGAGGTGCTCCGCATTCGGGAACTCGGTGATGGCGGGTGGCTTCACGTAGCGGCCCCGGAACACCTCGTTGAGGTACATCTTGGCCACGCGGCGCGCCGTGTCGCCGGTGTTGTGGTCGTTGGTGGTGTCGATCACCATGCTGTCCAGCACGGCCTGCATCTTCTCCTCGACCTCGTCGAGCAGCTTGTCCATCTCGCCCGGTTCGATGAAATCGGCGATGTTGTCGTTGGAGTGGAAGCGCTTGCGCGCCGCGAGCACGCGCTCGCGGATCTTCGCGGACATGGGCACGCCCTCGTCGGGTAGGGCCGGAGTGAGCTGGCTGGACGGATCGGCTTTCATCAGCATGTTGGACTGTAACACCGGGGTTGCGACCCCGGCATGGACGCTACGAACCCAGCAGGCGTTCCAGGTCCTGCAGGGTATTGGCCTCGTGCAGGGGCTTGTCCTGCCGGATCCGCAGCATCCGTGGAAAACGCACGGCAATGCCGCTGCGGTGACGGCCGGAGCGGTTGATGCCCTCGAAGCCCAGTTCGAAGACCAGGCCGGGTTTCACGCTGCGCACCGGACCGAACTTGTCCACCGTGGTGCGGCGGATGACCGCGTCCACCATGCGGAACTCCTCGTCGGTCAGTCCCGAATACGCCTTGGCGAAGGGCACGAGCTGCAGCGCGTCGGGCTGCGGCGGCTCCTTGCGGGCGATCGCCTCGACCACCGCATCCGCTTCCTCCTTGTCCGCAGGGGCCCGGTTCCACACCGCGAAGGTGTAGTCCGTGTAGACCGACGAGCGGCGGCCGTGTCCCGGCTGCGCGTAGACCAGCACGCAGTCGATGGTCATGGGGTCGATCTTCCACTTCCACCACAGGCCTTCCGCCTTGGTGCGGCCGGTGCCATAGGCCGCGTCGAGGCGCTTGAGCATGAAGCCCTCCACGCCCAGTTCGCGCGAGCGCTCGCGGCGGCGCGCGAATTCCAGCCAGGATGGCGCCGTCTCCACCGGCGACAGCTTGAAGTCCGTGCCCGCGAGCAAGGCTTCGAGCCGATCGCGCCTTGCCTTCTGCGTGAGGCCGCGCACGTCCGCGCTGTCCTGTTCCAGCAGGTCGTAGGCCATGAAGCTCACCGGCGCGTCGGCCAGGATCTTCTTCGTGAGGTTCTTGCGGCCGATGCGCTGCTGCAGCAGGGAAAAGGGCGCGGGGCGGTCCAGGAGTTCCCCGGTTTCCGGGTCGGCCCCCTGCTTCCACACGAGGATCTCGCCATCGAGGACGGTGCCGTCCGGCAGCGCCTGGGCCAGCGCCTCGATCTCCGGGAAGCGTTCCGTCACCAGCTCCTCGCCGCGCGACCAGACCCACACGCGGCCGGCGCGCTTGACCACCTGGCCGCGGATGCCGTCGTACTTCCACTCCACCAGCCAGTCGCCGACGTCCCCCAGGCGCGCGGCGAACAGCTCCGGCGGCAGGTCCAGCTGGTGCGCGAGGAAGAAGGGATAAGGCTGGCCCGCGTCCGGCTGCTCGGGCACGCCCTCTTCCGCCTTCGCCACCAGCTGCCCGTAGCGCTCCGGCGAGGGCATCACCTTGCCGTCGGTGTACCCCATCATGCGTTGCGCGACCCGCTTGGCATCGATGCCCGCATGCGTCGCGAGCGCCCGCTGCACCAGCAGCTTGCTCACGCCCACGCGGAAACCGCCGCCCACCAGCTTCACCAGCAGGAAGCGGCCCAGCGCGTCCAGCTCGCGCAGGTAGCCCGCCACCCGTGCCGCGACCTCCGCCTCGGGCAGGCCGCGCAAGGGCAGCAGGCGGTCCTCGACCCACTCCGCGAGGCCGACGTCCGAGGGCGCGTCACCCCGGGGCAGCACCAGCGAGATCGTCTCGGCCAGGTCGCCCACGGACTGGTAGCACTCGTCGAACAGCCAGTCGTCGATCGCGGCCATCTCGCAGGCCAGCGCGACGAGCGATCCGGTCTTGACCACCTGGCGCGGCTTGCCGCCCGCGAGGAAATACACCGCCCACGCCGCATCGCGCGCGGGCGCCTCGTCGAAGTAGCGCGTCAGCGCCTCGACCTTCTCGTTGGTGGACGTCGTCGCGTCCAGTTCGCTGAACAGTTTCGCGAAGCGGCGCACTAGCTTGCCTCCGGCGCCGGCTGCAGGTCCGCTTCGACCACGTCGTCCCCGTACTCGGTCTGGAAGGAGCCGGCCTGCAGGCCGCGTTCGGCGAGGTAGCGCACCATCGCGCCGGAACTGCCGTGCGTGACGATCACCCGCTGCGCACCGGTGGCGGTGATGGCCTCCAGCAGGCCGGGCCAGTCCGCGTGGTCCGACAGCACGAAGCCGCGGTCGTAGCCGCCGCGACGGCGGTTGCCGCGCACCTGCATCCAGCCGCTGGCGAAGGCGGTCTGGGCGTCGCCGAAGCGGCGCAGCCAGGGGCTGGCCGCGGCGCTGGGCGGGCACACCACCAGGCAGCGGCGCAGGTCCGCCTTGTCCTTGACCTCGGTCACCATCCGCGTGTCGGGCAAGGCCACGCCGGCGGCGCGGTAGGCCTCGTTCAAGGGGCGCACCGCGCCATGGACGATGATGGGGCCGATCGACGGGTCGACGCCGCTGAGCACGCGCTGCGCCTTGCCGAAGCTGTAGCAGCAAAGGACGCTGGCCCGCGCGTGGGTGGCATTGCGGGCCCACCAGGCGTTGATGTCCGCGAACAACTCGTCGTCGGGACACCAGCGGTAGATCGGCAGGCCGAAGGTGGATTCGGTGATGAACACGTCGCAGCGCACGGGTTCGAACGGCAGGCAGGTGGGGTCGGGTGCCACCTTGTAGTCGCCGCTGGCCACCCAGACCTGGCCGCCGTGCTCCAGCCGCACCTGGGCCGAGCCGAGCACGTGGCCCGCCGGATGCAGCGACACCGTCACACCGTGGTGCACGATGCGCTCGCCGTAAGGCAGCGTCTGCAACGCGATGTCGCCGAGCCGCGCGCGCAGCACGCCTTCGGCCGCAGCGGAGGCGAGGTAGTGGCCGTTGCCGTAGCGTGCGTGGTCGGAGTGCGCGTGCGTGATGACGGCCCGTGCCACCGGGCGCCAGGGATCGATGTAGAAGTCGCCCGGCGGGCAATACAAGCCCTCGGGCCGCTGCACGACGAGGTCGCTCACAGGTACTTCTTCCCCTGGATCATGAGCAGCGCCCGCATCACCATCAAGGCCAGCCGCTCCTTCACGCGCTGGCCGACGGATCGACGCTCGTACGCGGCGGGGTCCATCCGCGCGCCCTCGTGCATGGCGTGCACCAGGCGTTCGCGCAGCCGCTGCGCGAAACCCTCGTCTTCCACCACCACGTTGGCCTCGCGCGCGAGCAGCAGGCTCAGGGGGTCGAGGTTGGATGAGCCGACGGTGGCCCAGCGGCCGTCCACCACCGCGACCTTGGCGTGCAGGAAGCTGGGTGCGTACTCGTGGATGTGGACGCCGGCGCGCAGCAGCGCGCCGAAGACCGGCCGGGAGCCGTAGTACTGCATGAAGTATTCGTAGCGGCCTTGCAGCAGCAAGGCGACGTGCACGCCGCGCCGCGCCGCATTCACCAACGCGCGGCGCATGCGTCCGCCCGGCACGAAGTAGGCGTTGGCGATGATGATCTCGTTGCGCGCGCGGCCGATCGCGCGCAGGTAGGCGCGTTCGATCACGGCACGGTTGCGCAGGTTGTCGCGCAGCAGCAGGGCCGCGCGGGCGTTGCTCGCGTCCTGGTTCGCAGGCGGCGGCTGCGACGCCGCCCGGTAGCCGGCGCGCCAGAGTTCCAGCGCGCCCGTCCAGTGGGCGCGCTTCAACTGGCCCACCGCGACGATGCGGGCCCACTGGCGCTGCATCGTTTCGTGCATCTGCGGCACCAGCGGCCCTTCGACGCGCAGCGAGAAGTCCAGCCGCGGGGACGCGAGCGGGCCGTGGTTGGGGTCGTGGAAATCGTCCAGGATGTTGATGCCGCCGCAGAAGCCCACGGTCCCGTCGACGACGCACAGCTTGCGGTGCAGCCGCCGCCATTGCCCGGGCCACAGCAGGCCCAGCGCGCCGGTGCGCTGGTACAAGGCCCACTGCACGCGCGCCTCGTCGAAGCGCGACTGCCAGAAAGGCGGCAGCTGTGGCGTGCCGAAACCGTCCATGACGAGGCGCACGGTCACGCCGCGGCGGGCCGCGCGCTCCAGCGCGTACGCGATCTCCGCGCCGGTGCCGGTCGCGTCGAAGATGTAGGTCTCCAGCATCACCTCGCGGGTGGCGGCGTCGATCGCAGTGACCAGGGCGGGAAAGAAGTCGCGGCTGCCCTCGAGCAGTTGCAGGTGGTGTCCGGCGCGCAGCGGTGGCGGATGGGCCATGCGCCGTCTGCTAGTCCAGTGAAACAGGGAAATAGCACCCCCCGCCGGGGCGAGAAGGGGCGCAGGAGTAGGCGCGGTTCGCAGCCCAGGCTGGCCGCCTGGGCAAGGACCGCAACGACCTCCTGCGCCCCTTATCGCCCCGGCCCGTCGGGTGAGCGCCAGAAAGGCCGCATGCGTTGTTGCAAATCCTCGCCAGGTGTCCAACCTGGCTGCGGTTTGCGCCTGGCCTGCGGCCTTTCTGGCGCTCACGGGGGGTGCTATTTCCCTGTTTCACTGGACTACAGCTTGAACTCCGCGATCAGCGGCAGGTGGTCCGACATGCGCCACCAGATGCGGCCGCGGGGAATCTCGATGCCGACCGGCTTCAGGCCGCGGGCATAGACATAGTCGAGCTGCGCCAGGGGCAGCCGCGAAGGATAGGTGGCGGCGCGTTCACCCACGAAGTCGCGGAAGCCATGCCCGCACAGGACCGGCCGCAGCTTGCCGCCCCAGTCGTTGAAGTCGCCCGCCACCAGGACCGGCGCGCCGCTCGGGACCTCGCGCTCGATGAAGCGCACCATCTGCTCCACCTGGCGCACGCGGCTGCCGGCGATGAGGCCGAGGTGCAGCACGATGACGTGCACCACCCGGCGCTTGACCTTCAGCTCCACGTGCAGCAGGCCGCGCTGCTCGAACCGGTGGTCCGACATGTCCTCGTGGCCCTGGGTCACCACCGGCCAGCGCGACAGCAGGGCGTTCCCGTGCTCGCCGTGCTTGGTCTTCGCGTTGGTCTGGTACACGGCGGAGTAGCCTTCCGGGCAGAGGAACTCCGCCTGCGGCAGCTCCGGCCAGCGGGTGAAGTACTGTTCCTCGCGCCGGTGGAGCTTGCGCACCTCCTGCAGGCAGACGACGTCGGCGTCGAGCTGCTCCACCGCATGGCCGATGTTGTGGATCTCCAGCCGCCGCGCCGGGCCCAGTCCCTGCACGCCCTTGTGGATGTTGTAGGTGGCGATGCGAAGGACGCTCATGAAATGAATTCTGGCAGCATCAGGATCGCTTCGGCGTTCGAAGGAGAGAAGCAGGTGTCCGCCGCCTGTCGGTAGGGCAGCCACTGCCAGGCCGTGTGCTCGCGCGGGTTGAGCGTCACGGGCGTGCCGGCCGGCACGCACAGGCCGAACACGTGTTCCCGGTTGCGCCACACGCCGGGGGCGTAGCGGTGCAGGTAATGGGAGTAGATCGTGTAGACGTTCTCGAGATTCCAGTCGGTCAGCGTGCCGATGGACGCGTCGATGCCGGTCTCCTCGCGGACCTCGCGCACCGCGGTTTCGCGGAAACTTTCGTCTTCGTGGTCCTTGGACCCGGTCACGGATTGCCAGGTGCCCGGGGTGTCGGCCCGGTTGATCAGCAGCACGTCCAGGGCGGACGTGTGGATCACGACCAGGACGGAGAGCGGGATCTTGTACGGGCGCGGCGTCACCGGCGCATTCTGCCGGGAATCCCATCAGCGCAGAGGCGCGCAGGGCAGCAGAGGATGTGCAAGGAAGCCTCCCTGCAACCCCTTGCGCCTCTGCGGTGGAGGGTCCTACTCCGTCTGCGGGTTGCGCAGCCGGATGTGCAGCTCGCGCAGCTGCTTTTCGTCCACCGGACCCGGGGCCTGGGTCAGCAGGTCCTGGGCGCGCTGGGTCTTGGGGAAGGCGATCACGTCCCGCAGCGACTCGGCGCCCGTCATCAGCATGACGAAGCGGTCCAGGCCGATGGCGATGCCGCCGTGCGGCGGCGCGCCGTACTGCAGCGCGTCCAGCAGGAAGCCGAACTTCGCCTTGGCTTCCTCTTCGCCGATCTTCAGGGCGCGGAACACCTTGCTCTGGACTTCCTCCCGGTGGATACGCACCGAGCCGCCACCGAGTTCGATGCCGTTGAGCACCGCGTCGTAGGCCTTGGCCAGGCAGCGGCCCGGGTCGGTCTCCAGCCAGTCCTCGTGGCCGTCCTTGGGCGAGGTGAACGGGTGGTGCACCGCGTTCCAGCGCTGCGCGTCCTCGTCGAACTCGAACATGGGGAAGTCCACCACCCACAGCGGCTTCCACGCGCCCTGGATCAGGCCCTTGGCCTTGCCGAACTCGCTGTGGCCCACCTTCACGCGCAGCGCGCCGATGGCGTCGTTGACCACCTTGGCCTTGTCGGCGCCGAAGAAGATCAGGTCGCCGTCCTGCGCGCCCGTGCGCTTGAGGATCTCGGCGATCGCGCGGTCGTGCAGGTTCTTCACGATCGGCGACTGCAGGCCCTCGCGGCCCTTGGCCACCTCGTTGACCTTGACCCACGCCAGGCCCTTGGCGCCGTAGATCTTCACGAACTCCGTGTAGCCGTCGATCTCGCCGCGGCTCATCTCGCTGCCGGCGGGCACGCGCAGGCCGACCACGCGGCCGTCCTCGGCGTTCGCCGGGCCCGAGAACACCTTGAAGTCCACGTCCTTCATGACGTCGGTCAGCTCGGTGAACTCCAGCTGCACGCGCAGGTCCGGCTTGTCGGAGCCGTACAGGCGCATGGCGTCGGCATGCTGCATCACCGGGAAGGCGCCGATGTCGATGCCCAGCACGTTCTGGAAGGTGCTGCGGATCATGCCCTCGAACATCGTGCGGATCTCTTCCTCCTTCATGAAGGAGGTCTCCACGTCGATCTGCGTGAACTCGGGCTGGCGGTCGGCGCGAAGGTCCTCGTCGCGGAAGCACTTGGTGATCTGGTAGTAGCGGTCGAAGCCGGACACCATCAGCAGCTGCTTGAACAGCTGGGGCGACTGCGGCAGCGCGAAGAACATGCCGTCGTGCACGCGCGAAGGCACCAGGTAGTCGCGCGCGCCTTCCGGGGTGCTCTTGGTCAGCATCGGCGTCTCGATGTCGATGAAGCCGTTGGCGTCCAGGAACTTGCGCACTTCCATCGTCACCTTGTAGCGCAGCATCAGGTTCTTCTGCATGTACGGGCGGCGCAGGTCCAGCACGCGGTGCATCAGGCGCGTGGTCTCCGACAGGTTCTCGTCATCGAGCTGGAACGGGGGCGTGACCGAGGGGTTGAGCACCGTCAGCTCGTGGCACAGCACCTCGATCCTGCCGCTCTTGAGGTTCTCGTTGGTGGTGCCGGCGGGGCGGGCGCGCACGACGCCCTTGACCTGGATGCAGTACTCGTTGCGCAGGCCTTCGGCGGCCTTGAACATCTCGGGACGGTCCGGGTCGCACACGACCTGCACGTAGCCTTCGCGGTCCCGCAGGTCCACGAAGATCACGCCGCCGTGGTCGCGGCGGCGGTTCACCCAGCCGCACAGGGTCACGGTCTGGCCCATCAGGGCCTCGGTCACCAGGCCACAGTAGGTGGTACGCATCGATTGGGACATGGGAAAGCTCTCGGGGAGAAAACGGGCCGGCGGGAAGCGCCGGCTTCAGCGGTTCGCGGGGGCGGTGGCCGGGACGACGACGCCCATGGACACCACGTACTTCAGCGCCTCGTCGACGCTCATCTTCAGTTCGATGCAGTCGCTCTTGCGCAGCATCACGAAATAGCCGCCCGTGGGATTGGGGGTCGTGGGGACGTAGACGCTGAGGTATTCCTCGCCGCGCAGGTAGGTCATGACGTCGCCGCCGGGGGCGCCGGTGACGAAGCCGATGGTCCACACGTCGGGGCGCGGCCACTGCACCAGCACCGCGGTGCGGAAGGCGTTGCCGCTCTCGGAGAACAGCGTGTCCGACACCTGCTTGACGCTGGAATAGATGCCGCGCACCACCGGGATGCGGGCCAGCATCCGGTTGCCCAGGTTGACCAGCTTGCGGCCGACGAAGTTGCTGGCGATGGCGCCGACGATCAGCAGGATGGCCAGCGTCAGCAGCACGCCGAAGCCGGGGATGTGCACCCCGATCAGCCGGTCAGGCCGCCAGGCCTCGGGCAGGATCAGCAGCGTCTGGTCGAGGGTATCGATGACCCAGCGCAGCACCGCCACCGTGATGGCGACCGGGACGATGACGAGCAGCCCCGCCAGCAACCATTTGCGCAGGGCGTGCATCGCTTCAGTGGCAGGCGCAGGACGCGCCGCAGCCGCCGGCCGACGCGCTCGGCGCGTCCGTCTTGGCCGGGGACGCCGGAGCCTCGCCCTTGCCGGAGTCGGCGGGCTTGCTCTCGGCCGCCGCCGGGGCGGGGGCGGACGCCGCACCGTTGCTGCGGAAATCCGTGGCGTACCAGCCCGAGCCCTTGAGCTGGAAGCCGGCGGCGGTGATCTGCTTGGCGAACTGGTCGGCGCCGCAGGCCGGACACTCGGTCAGCGGGGCGTCCGAAATCTTCTGCAGGACATCCTTGGCGTGGCCACAGGAGCCGCACTTGTAGGCGTAGATGGGCATGGCTGTGTCAGTCGTGGGATGCAAAGCCCTCAATTATAGGTGTCCCACCGAAAACCAAGCCCCGCGGGGAAATCGCCGGGGTGGGCGCTCACCGCGCCGGCATCCCCGCCACGTGGTGCACCAGCTCGTGCCGGTTCCTCAGGACCTGCGGCATCAGCGATCCCGCGATCATGCCCGCGAAGGCGGCCACCAGGCCGGCGAGCTGGCCGGGGAAGGCCTTGCCGAGCGCCTCGCCGCCCACCTGCGGGAAGAACAGCACCCACACCGCCACGCCCGCGGCCACCGAGCACACGGCGCCCTGGGTGGTCGCCCGCTTCCAGTACAGGCCCATCACCAGCGGCACGAAGGCGCCGACCAGGGTGACCTGGTAGGCCGTGGACACCAGCTCGTAGATCGAGGTGCCCTTCATCGCCACGGCGTAGGCCAGCACCAGCGCGGTGAAGGTCACGATGGTCGCCCGCATGGCGAACAGCTGCTCCTTGTCGCTCATGCGGGGGCGCATGTTCTTCAGGATGTTCTCCACGAAGCTGGTGGACGGTGCCAGCAGGGTTGCCGAGGACGTGCTCTTGATCGCCGAGAGCAAGGCGCCGAAGAACAGGATCTGCATCACGAGCGGCATCTTCGTCAGCACGAAGGTGGGCAGCACGCGCTGGTAGTCGTTCTTGGCCAGCTCCATGGCGCTGTCGCCCATCACCACCACGGCGCTGGCCACGATGAACATGGGGACGAAGGCGAACAGGATGTACGAGGCGCCGCCGATCACCGCGCCGTTGCGGGCGGTCTTCTCGTCCTTGGCCGACATGACGCGCTGGAACACGTCCTGCTGCGGGATGCTCCCCAGCATCATGGTCACGCCGGCCGCCACGAAGAAGGCCATGTCGGTCAGGGAGGCCTCGGGGAAGAAGCGCCAGAGGTCCTTGGAGGACGCGAGGGCCAGCACCTTGTCGGCGCCGCCGGCCAGATCGGCGGAGAAGATCGCGATGACGGCCAGGCCGATCACCAGCACGATCATCTGGATGAAGTCGGTCCAGGCCACGGCCAGGAAGCCGCCGATCACCACGTAGACCAGCACCGCCAGGGTGCCCACCACCATGCCGGTCGTCTCCGACATGGCGCCGTTGGTCAGCACGGAGAACACGAGGCCCAGGGCCGTGATCTGCGCCGCCACCCAGCCCAGGTAGCTCAGGATGATGGCCAGGGAGCAGAACACCTCGATGCCGCGCCCGTAGCGCAGGCGGTAGAAGTCGCCGATCGTCAGCAGGTTCTGCTTGTACAGCCGGGTGGCGAAGAACAGGCCCACCAGGATCAGGCAGGTGCCGGCGCCGAAAGGATCTTCCACGATGGCGTTCAGGCCGCCCTGCACGAAGCGCGCCGGGATGCCCATCACCGTCTCCGCCCCGAACCAGGTGGCGAAGGTGGTCGTGACCACCATGATCAGGGGCAGCCGGCGGCCGGCGATCGCGAAATCGGTGGTGTTGTGGATCCGCGTGCCGGCCCAGACCCCGATCGCCAGGGTCCCCAGCAGGTACAGGACGACAAAGGCAACGAGCGTGTAATTCATGGTCCCAACCCCCTCTCTCCCGCACCTGTCGGGCTGCGCGGCATTATGCCGAAGGGTCCCCCGGCCTAGAAGATCCGCATGCGGAGGAACAACAGGAGCATGCCCACCATGCCGATGGCGAATCCCAGGCCGGAATAGATGATGGTCTGGAGGAGCCGGTTGGTGCGGCGGAGTTCCGCCATCAGTTCATCGGCGTCCTCCTTGAGGATGCCGCGCTCGTGCCGCAGCCGGCGGTGCAGCAGGTGCGGCAGCTCGGGGAGGATCTTGGCGTAGCGGGGCGCCTGGTCGCGCAGCTCCTGCCACAGCTTCTGGGGACCGATCTGGTCCATCATCCAGCGCTCCAGGAAGGGCTTGGCCGTGCTCCACAGGTCCAGGTCCGGGTCCAGCTGGCGGCCCAGGCCCTCGATGTTCAGCAGGGTCTTCTGCAGCAGCACCAGCTGGGG
Source organism: Ramlibacter sp. G4-7 (assembly GCF_057784995.1). Classification (NCBI taxonomy): domain Bacteria; kingdom Pseudomonadati; phylum Pseudomonadota; class Betaproteobacteria; order Burkholderiales; family Comamonadaceae; genus Ramlibacter; species Ramlibacter sp. G4-7. Next base: position 532,607 of record NZ_JBYNTT010000001.1, on the reverse strand, counting down.
CTGGATCTCCACGTTGAAGCGGCGCGAGGTCTGGAACAGGCGCATCAGCACCATGCCCAGCGAGATCTCGCGCAAGGGCCGGTCGAAATACGGTTCGCACACCGTGCGCACCGCGCCCTCCAGCTCGTCGACGCGCGTGCCCGGCGGCACCCAGCCCGACTCGATGTGCAGCTCCGCGACGCGCTTGTAGTCGCGCCGGAAGAAGGCGGTGAAGTTCTGCGCCAGGTAGTCCTTGTCGAACTCCGTGAGCGTGCCGATGATGCCGAAGTCCAGCGAGATGTAGCGCCCGAAGGTGCCCTGGGCCACGCTCACCTGGATGTTGCCCGGGTGCATGTCGGCGTGGAAGAAGCCGTCGCGGAACACCTGGGTGAAGAAGATGGTGACGCCGTCGCGCGCGAGCTGGCGCAGGTCCACGCCGTGCTCGCGCAGCCGCTCCGTCTGGCTGATGGGGATGCCGACCATGCGCTCCATCACGATGACTTCCGGGTGCACGAAGTCCCAGTGCATCTCCGGGATCATCACCAGGTGCAGGCTGGTCATGTTGCGGCGCAGCTGCGCGGCGTTGGCGGCCTCGCGCACCAGGTCCAGCTCGTCGTGCAGGTACTTGTCGAACTCGGCGACCACCTCGCGCGGCTTCAGCCGCCGGGCGTCGGCCGAGGCCTTCTCCACCCAGCGCGCCATCATGCGCATGAGGTCCAGGTCCTTCTCGATCACCGGCAGCATGCCGGGCCGCAGCACCTTGACCGCCACGTCGCGCACCTCGCCCGAGCGCAGCCGCGCGGTGGCGAAATGGACCTGCGCGATGGACGCGCTGGCCACCGGCTCCTGCTCGAAGGACTCGAAGACGGCGTTGAGCGGCCGGCGGAAGGCCCGCTCGATCGTCGCCACCGCCACCTCGGAGGGGAACGGCGGCACCCGGTCCTGCAGCAGGGCAAGTTCGTCGGCGATGTCGGGCGGCAACAGGTCGCGGCGGGTGGACAGCACCTGCCCGAACTTGACGAAGATCGGGCCCAGGTGCTCCAGCGCCTGGCGCAGGCGCTGCCCGCGCGGGGCATCGAGCTGCCTGCGGCGGCCGAAGGTGATGATCCGGGCCAGCCCGCGCAGACGGAAGCCGGAGAGCACCAGCTCGTCCAGCCCGTAGCGGAGGATGACCCAGAGGATGACGATGGCGCGCACGTAGCGCGTCATCCGCCTGCCTGCCCCGGAGTGCCGGGTGCCGCGGGGGCGGCGGTGCCGGCCGGCGCCGCGGCCGGTCCGCGGCCCGCGAACTGGCGCACGGCCTCGGCCATGCGCCGCATGGCGCCGCCCATGGCGTGGGCCGGCGCGTCGCCGAAGACGCGGGCGAGGTCTTCCTCGAGGTCCCAGCGCACGTGGTCGACCAGCCACTGCACCTCGGCTGCGAGCTGCACGTCGCCGGCGATGCGCACGGCCGGCTTGTCGCCGCGCAAGGCGGTCTGCGCCAGCGCCCAGGGCGACTCCTCGGTCAGCGTCAGCGTGAGGTCGGCCGCCTGCGACGCGGGGCCGAGGTCCAGCAGGCCCGCCGGCGTGGCGAGCAGCCGGACATTGAAATGGCGCCAGTGCGCCTCCACCAGCCGCCCCGCCTGGCGTTTCAGGCGCGCCTGCGCTTCCGGTTCCTGCTGCAGCACGTGATTGAGCAGCAGCACCAGGCGGTGCTGCATTTCCTGCACCATCCACGCAGGAGGCTGCAGCGCCTGGCCGACGCGGTCGAAGAGCTGGTCGAGGAAGGAAGGGGATGCACTGGCCATCCCCCGATTATGGGCGTACGGCGTTCGGCGTTGACGGGGTCCAGCCCCGTGCAACGCCTGACCCTGGCGCTATTGCAGCGCTTGCACCCCGGCCACCAGCCAGCCGGCCGTGCCGTCCTTGGGCTTGATCATGTTCCAGACCTCGCGGAAGGGTGCGGGACCCGCGGAGGGGTCCTCGCGGATCATGCCGGAGAACTCCACGCTGGCCATGAATTCCGTGGCGAGCTCCTCGATGCCGAGCAGTTGCGCCTCCAGCAGGACCACGTCCGTCTTCTGCGGCGTGGCGCCCTGCGCGCGGTCGCGGTCGGCGATCTGGCTGCGGATCTCCTGCAGCATCTCGTCGGTCATCATGCTGCGCAGGGTGGCGAGCTCGCCGCGGTCCCAGGCATCCTGCAGCGTGAGGAAGTTGCGCTTGGCGGCCTCCAGGAAGCCCTGGGTGTCGAAGCCGGCCGGGACGCCCCAGTTCTGCGTGCCCTGCAGCGCGTCCTGCTGCCCCTGGGGGGCGAGGGCGGAGCCGATGCGAACGCTGCCGCGCGCCGCGTCCTGCGCATGCTGCGCATCGAAACCGCTTTCCCACGGCCGCGCCGACGCATCGTTGCCCACCTTGTGCGGGTTGTACTGGCGCGGCGACAGCGGCTGGTCGGCGCTGAGGCCGCTGTTCTGGTAGGAGCCGCGCGGCATGCCGGCGGCGGCCGGTTGGGCGGAGCGGCGGCGCATCATGCCCACGGCCATCAGGACCAGCAGGCCCACGAGCAGCAGCAGCATGACGTTGCCGAAGCCGGCGCCGAAGCCCAGCGCATGCGCCAGCGCGGCGAGGCCCAGGCCGGCGGCCAGGCCGCCCAGCATGCCGCCCCAGCGGCTGCGTTGCGGCTGCGGCGCGGTGGCGGGGGACGGCGCGTCAGGCGCCGTGCTGCGTTGCGCGTTGGCGGGTGCCGTGGGCGTGGCCGTCGGCGGGGTGGCCTGGCGCTGCGTCACGTTGGACGACTGGCGCCCGATCGAGCCGCCGCCGCCCATGCGGCGGGCCGCATCGGCGTCCATCGCCCCCAGGGCCAGCACGCCGGCGAGCAGAACGGTCCAGAGTTTCATGCGTCTCTCCTTTGCCTGCGCAGATGCGGCCTCAGCACTTGATTGCAACATGCAGGGCGGCAACGCCGGCCGTGAGGTTGTGGTAATCCACGTGCCCGAAGCCGCTCTGCTTCATCATCGCCTTCAGCTCCTCCTGCCCCGGATGCATGCGGATCGACTCCGCCAGGTAGCGGTAGCTCGCCTCGTCGCGGGCCACCAGCCGCCCCAACCGCGGCAGGATGTTGAACGAATACCAGTCATACGCCTTTTCCAGGGGCTTCGCCACCTTGGAAAACTCCAGCACGAGCAATTTGCCGCCCGGACGCAACACCCGGTGCATCTCGGCCAGCGCGGCACCCTTGTGCGTCATGTTGCGCAGGCCGAAGCCGACGCTGACGCGGTCGAAGCTCTCCGGCGCGAAAGGCAGTTTCTCCGCGTCGCAGACCAGGGTGGGAAGGACGATGCCGGCATCGAGCAGCCGGTCCCGTCCGACGCGCAGCATGGCGGCATTGATGTCGGTGTGCACCACCAGGCCCTCGCTGCCCACCTTGCGCGCGAACGCGCGGGCCAGGTCGCCCGTGCCGCCGGCGATGTCCAGCACGCGCTGGCCGGGGCGGATGTCCGCCGCGAGCACGGCGTAGGCCTTCCAGGCCCGGTGCAGGCCCATGGACATGAGGTCGTTCATCATGTCGTAGCGCGGCGCGACGGAATCGAACACGCCGCGCACCCGGCGGGCCTTCTCGCGTTCCTCGACGGACTGGAAGCCGAAGTGGGTCTGGCTCATGGCGCCCCTCCGTCAGTGCCCGCAGGCGTGACCCGCCTTGGCGGGCATGGCGGCGTCGCGGTCGACCCCGGCCTCGCCCAGGCGGCGGGTGTAGTCCTCCCACAGCTGTGCCTGCTGCGTCCCCAGGAAGTAGAGGTAGTCCCAGGAGAAGATGCCGCTGTCGTGCCCGTCCGAGAAGGTCGGCTTGACGCCGTAGTTGCCCACGGGCTCCAGCGACACCACCTGCACCTCGCGCTTGCCGGTCTGCAGCACCTCCTGGCCGGGTCCGTGCCCCTGCACCTCGGCGGAGGGCGAGTACACCCGCATCAGCTCGAACGGGATGCGATAGGTGGAACCATCGGAAAAGCCCACCTCCAGCACGCGCGAGGCGCCGTGCAGGGTCAGGGCTGTGGGGGAAGGGGTGTCGCTGCGCAAACCGGCCATGGGCGCAGTTTACGCGGCGGCTTCGCTAAAACCGGATACCGAGCGTGACGTAGAGCCGGTCGTCGCCTTTTTGCGGCGAACCCGCGTTGAGCGCCAGCGGCACGCGGCTGCCACGCACCAGCTTGCCGTAGTCGGCGGTCGCCACCAGCGCGCCGCGCACGAAGCGCAGGCCCACGCCCACGCTCGCCAGGTGATCCCAGGCGGGATTGGTGAGGTCGTCGGGCTTGTTGTTGCGTACGTAACCGGCGTCGGCGAAGGCCAGCAAGCGCAGCCCCGGCGCCGGCTCGGGCGTGAGCAGTTCCACCGTCACGGAAAGGCCGGAGTCACCCGTCACCGGACGGTCGGCGTCGGTCCCGCGCACGGAGCCCACGCCGCCGATGCCGAACTGCTCGCCCGCGATCATCACGTCGGGGCTGTACTGGAACAGGGCGCGCGTGTTCAGCAGCCAGCCGGTGAACACGCCGCCGGTCATGCTGGCCGCGCCGCGCACGGCCTTGAAGTGCACGGTCTCGATGCGCGGATCCTCGCTCCGGTGGGAGGCCAGGTCGTTGTGGGAACCGGATCCCGTGTTCCACGCGAGTTCGAGGTTGTAGCCCCATGCGGAGTTGTCGGCCTCGGTGCGCGCCGTGTAGCCGAGCGTGAGCGGACGGCTGCGCCGGTCTTCCTGCCCGAACGGCAGGCCGTTCAGCAGCCCGGCATCGAACACCTTGTCCTCGAGCCCGAAGGACAGGTAGCTGCGGCGGCCGCCTTGGGGCGGCAGGTACTGCGTGTACGCGGCCGCGAAGGTGTGCCCGGCGCCCGTGCTGCGGAAGCCGCCGAAGTCGCCGACGACGTCCGAGCGCGTGTAGGTGGCACCGATGACCCCGCCCCACGCGTACAGCGGCACCTTGTACGTCAGGCCGAACTGCTTGACGTCGTCCGTGCGCTCGACGGAGGTCGTGTACGCGGCGACGAACTGGTGGTCGCGGTTCCACAGGTTGGTATGGCCCGCGGTCAGGATCACGCGGTCGCGTCCGGTCGACTCCGGCCCGGTGTTGGCGACGGCCACGCCCGCGGTCCAGGGACGCTGCTCCTTCACGGTGATGGTCGCGTCGATGCGGTCCGGCTCCGCGGACTCGCGCAGCCCCACCTGCACCTGCTTGTTCGGGTTCTCGTTGGCGATCGCCGTCTGGACCGCGAGGGTGCGGAAGTTGGGGCTCCCGCCTTCGCGCAGCTCCGGCAGCGTGCGCCGGATGTTGCCCTCGTCGTGGATCCGCGCGCCTTCGATGGCGACCTTGCCGATCGTGAACTTCACGATGTCCAGGCGCACGGTCGCGCCCACCTCCTGCGGCGGCAGGGCGACGCGGTGCAGGCCGTGGCCGCGGGCGCGCAGTTCCGCCTCGAGGGCAGCCGTGGCCTGCTGCAGCGTGGCCAGGGTCGCGTCGGCGCGGACGAAAGGCGCCAGCACCCGCTGCGCATCCGCTTCGCCGATCGGGTTCTCGCCGCCGATGCGAAAGCCCCGGATCGCGAACACCACCGGCGCGGCGGGCGTCGCCATCGGCGGCTCCGGGCGCGGCGCCGCGGGAGGGAGGGTAGCCTGCGCCTCGGCGTTGCCTGCGGCGAGAGCGACGAGGGCGAGCAGGGCGTGCCGCGCTGCGCGCGGCGGGACGGTGCCAGTCATGTTTCTATGCCGCTCGTTCTTCTTGGGGGAACCGCCTGCCACGCGGGCGTCTATTTGCAGACCTGGCTGCCGCGCACGCCGGACTCGCCCAGCACGCTCATGAGCAGCGGGTTGCGCGAGGTCGGCAGCGGAATGCGATCGAAGTCCATGAACCGGGGGATGAAGGTCGGCCGCAGGGTGTCGCCCCCCGGGCCCGCGAAGCCCGCCTCGCCGCGGCCGAGGTGCAGCACCTCGCCCAGCGTGGCGATCTCGATGTGCCCGTCGCGCACGAACACGAACAGGCCCTGCTCCGCGTCGGACAGGTCGGCCTCGGCGAACAGCCTGGCCGGCAAGTTGACCTGGTCGGGGCGTGGCAGCGTGCTGCCGGGCTCGTTGGCGATCGGGACCAGCGCGCCGCTGGCCGGGATGAAAACGCCCTGGCCGGCCTGCAGCACCTGCAGCGCGGCCTGGCCGGCCTGGCCGACCTCGATCGCACCCAGCCAGGTCCACAGGGTGAGGCCCGTGTCCGCTTCGCCCGGCTCGGCGGCACAAGGCCCGGTGCAGGTGAGGTCGAAGCCGGTGCCGCGGACACCGATGCTGGCCGTCGCGGTGCCGAAGCCCACGTTGCGGTTGTTCGCCCGCGCGATCAGCCCGGTGAGCGCCCGGATGGAGCCGCGCAGCACGGACACCAGGAACCGGCCCTCGGCCGCGTTCCGGTCGTCGTAGACGAAGTTGTCGATGCGAAAGCGCGCCTGCGAGCCGAGCGCCACGCGCGTGTCGTCGCGAAAGGCGAGCACGGCTTGCGCGCCGCGGGCCGTCTCCACCACGTCGCCGGGGTAGACGCTGCCGCCTTCGACGACGCGGCGGCGGTTGCCGGCAGCGTCGGTCGCGAAGATCTCGCCCTGCACGCCCGTGAGCCTGGCGCTGGCCTGGACGGCGTTGGGTCGCGCGCTTTCCTGCACCTGGCTGGACTCCTGCGCGCACTCGCGGGTGGTGCACAGGCGGGCGTCGAAATCGGTGCCGCGGATGCCGATCGTGGCGGTGCTGGTCTGCACGCGCGCGGCGCTGGGCGAGCCCTTGACAAGCAGGCCGGTGACCGCGCGGAAGCCGCCGCGCACCAGTTGCATCAGCATGCCGTTGTCCGACGCGTCCGGGCGGAACCGGTATTGCTGCAGCACCAGCTCGGAGTCGGGGCGCACGGTCACGCGGGTGCCGTCCTGCAGCCGCACGATGGCGAACGCCCCTTGCGAAGTGGTCAGCCGGTCGCCTTCGCGCAGGGGAAGGCCGCGGCCCAGGGTGCGCGGCGCCTCGCCAGGCGCCTGGGCGAAGCCGACGCCGCGCGCGAACTCCACTTCACCCGCCGTATGGGCCCGCGCGGGCGCCAGCACCAGCAGCAGGCTCGCGGCAACGAGCGACGCGAGCCACTGGAATCGACGGGGGCCAGGCATGGGAGGAACCTCCGGGAAGCGCTGTCGCAACTCGACCGGGTGGGTTATACACGGTCACCGCGGGACACGGTGCCCGCCGCCCGGGGGAGGCAGCCGCTTCCCCCGCGCGGGATGTCACGAACGCGGGTGTTTCAGGCCGCGCCCGGCAACACGCGCCGCAGATCGTCCTCGAGCGCCGGCAGGCGCGCGGCGACTTCCTGCAGCCGCAAGGCGTCCGCCGGCCGCTGCGGGCTGGCCCAGACCGCGCCGGGGAAGTGGCTGTCCCAATCGAAGCGGGCGATGACGTGCCAGTGCAGGTGCGGCACCGCGTTGCCGAGGGAAGCGAGGTTCACCTTGGCCGGCTGCAGGTGACGGATCAGCGCCTGCTCGACCGCGACGGCCACGTCGAGGCAGGCCATGCGGTCGGCAGCGGCGAGCTGCGAGAACTCGCGCATGTGCTCCTGCCACACCACGCGGTAGAAGGCGGGAAAGCCGGGCTCTTCGGCGTGGATCAGGCGCCACCTGGGCGCCTGCACGACCACCCGGCCGCCGGCCGCATCGCACAGCGCGCAGCCCGCGGGATTCACACCAGCACCCGCTCGATGCCGCCGTTGTTCGCAGCCGCCACGTACTGCTTCATCCAGTCCTCGCCCAGGATCTTGTTCGCCATCTCCACGACGATGTAGTCGGCCTCCAGCAGGCCGTTCTGCAGGTCGTGGTTGTAGCGGTGCATGCCTTGCAGGCAGCTCGGGCAGCTGGTGAGGATCTTGATGTTGCCCTTCTCCGGCACGGCCCCCGAGGCGCGCAGCGCCGCTTCGTCCTTGCGCAGCTCTTCTTCCTTGCGGAAGCGCACCTGCGTGGCGATGTCGGGGCGCGTCACGCCGAAGGTGCCGGACTCGCCGCAGCAGCGCTCGGACTTGCGCACGTTCTCGCCCATGAGCGCCTTCACGGTCTTCAGCGGCTCCTGCAGCTTCATCGGCGAGTGGCACGGGTCGTGGAACAGGTAGCCGCCGGCGCCTTCGAGCTTGATGCCCTTTTCCAGCAGGTACTCGTGGATGTCGATGATGCGGCAGCCGGGGAAGATCTTGTCGAACTCGTAGCCCTGCAGCTGGTCGTAGCAGGTGCCGCAGGAGACCACCACCGTCTTGATGTCCAGGTAGTTCAGCGTGTTGGCCACGCGGTGGAACAGCACCCGGTTGTCGGTGATCATCTTCTCGGCCTTGTCGAACTGGCCCGAGCCGCGCTGCGGATAGCCGCAGCACAGGTAACCTGGCGGCAGCACCGTCTGCACGCCCGCATGCCACAGCATGGCCTGCGTCGCCAGCCCCACCTGCGAGAACAGCCGTTCGGAGCCGCAACCGGGGAAATAGAAGACCGCTTCGGATTCCGCGTTGGTCGCCTGCGGGTCCCGGATGATGGGGACGTAGTCCTTGTCCTCGATGTCCAGCAGCGCGCGCGCGGTCTTCGTCGGCATGCCGGCAGGCAGCTTCTTGTTGACGAAGTGGACCACCTGCTCCTTGATCGGTGCGGGGAAATGCGTCTCCGGCGGCTTGTTCACCTGCAGGTGCGCCAGGGCGCGCAGCACCGTGTTGCCCAGGCGCTGGGCCCGGAAGCCGACGCCCACCATCAGCCCGCGGATCACCTTGATCGTCTCCGGGCTGGTGGCGTTGAGCATCAGCATCGCGGCGGCATTGCCGGGCCGGAAGCTCTTCTGCCCCATCTTGCGCAGGAGGTTGCGCATGTTCATCGACACGTCGCCGAAGTCGATGTTCACCGGGCAGGGGTTCACGCACTTGTGGCACACCGTGCAGTGCTCGGAGACGTCCTCGAACTCCTCCCAGTGCTTGATGGACACGCCGCGGCGCGTCTGCTCCTCGTAGAGGAAGGCCTCCACCAGCAGCGAGGTGGCCAGGATCTTGTTGCGCGGGCTGTACAGCAGGTTGGCGCGCGGCACGTGGGTGGCGCACACCGGCTTGCACTTGCCGCAGCGCAGGCAGTCCTTGATCGAATCGGCGATCGCGCCGATGTCCGACTGCTGCATGATGATCGACTCGTGCCCCATCAGGCCGAAGGACGGCGTGTAGGCGTTGGTCAGGTCCGCGTACACCGAGGTGTCGGCGTCCACTTCGCCTGCGGTCGAGGGGCGCAGCAGCTTGCCCTTGTTGAAGCGGCCCTCGGGGTCGACCCGCTGCTTGTAGTCGGCAAAGGGCGCGATCTCCTCGTCGGTGAGGAATTCGAGCTTGGTGATGCCGATGCCGTGCTCGCCGGAGATCACGCCGTCGAGCGAGCGCGCCAGCACCATGATGCGCTTCACCGCCTCGTGGGCCGTCTGCAGCATCTGGTAGTCGTCGCTGTTGACGGGGATGTTCGTGTGCACGTTGCCGTCGCCGGCATGCATGTGCAGCGCCACCCAGACCCGGCCCTTGAGCACGCGCTTGTGGATCGCGTTCACTTCGGCCAGCAGCGGCGTGAAGGCATTGCCGGAGAAGACGGCGGCCAGCGGAGCGCGGATCTGCGTCTTCCAGCTGGCGCGCAGCGAGTGGTCCTGCAACTGCGGGAACAGCGTCTCCACGCCGTCCAGCCAGCCCTGCCACTGCGCGCGCACGTCGCGGATCAACGCGATCGCCTGCTGCACGCGGTCCTCCAGCAGTTCCGCCGAGGGGATCTCGCCGGCATCGTCCTGCCGGCCGAGCGGCAGGTTGCCGCGCGCGAAGAAGACTTCGAGTTCGCCGGCGAGCTGGATCTTGTTGCGCAGGCTCAGCTCGATGTTGATGCGCTCGATGCCGTCGGTGTACTCCGCCATCCGCGGCAAGGGGATCACCACGTCCTCGTTGATCTTGAAGGCATTGGTGTGCTTGCTGATGGCGGCGGTGCGCTTGCGGTCCAGCCAGAACTTCTTGCGCGCTTCCGGGCTGATCGCGATGAAGCCCTCGCCGCTGCGCGAATTCGCCAGGCGCACCACTTCCGACGTCGCACGCCCGACCGCATCGGGGTCGTCGCCGGCGATGTCGCCGATCAGGACCATCTTGGGCAAGCCGCCCCGCTTCGATTTCGTCGTGTAGCCGACCGCACGCAGGTAGCGGTCGTCCAGGTGCTCCAGGCCGGCGAGCACCACGCCGCTGCGGCGCTGCTCGGCGAACATGAAGTCCTTGATCTCCACGATGCTGGGCACCGCGTCCCTGGCGTTGCCGAAGAACTCCATGCAGACCGTGCGGGTGTGCGCCGGCATGCGGTGCACGACCCAGCGCGCGCTGGTGATCAGGCCGTCGCAGCCTTCCTTCTGGATGCCGGGCAGCCCGGAGAGGAACTTGTCGGTGACGTCCTTGCCCAGGCCTTCCTTGCGGAAGCGCGAACCCGGGATCTCCAGCCGCTCGGTGCGGTCCGGCTTGTTCCAGTCGATCCGGTTCGACGCGCCGAAGTAGCGCAGCTCGAAGGTGGCGACCGGCGCGTCGTGGATCTTGCCCAGGTTGTGGTCCAGGCGCACGACCTCCAGCCACTCCGCGTCGGGCGTGACCATGCGCCAGGACACCAGGTTGTCCAGGGCCGTGCCCCAGAGCACGGCCTTCTTGCCGCCGGCGTTCATCGCGACGTTGCCGCCGATGCACGAGGCCTCGGCCGAGGTCGGGTCGACGGCGAACACGAAGCCCGCCCGTTCGGCGGCATCGGACACGCGCTGCGTCACCACGCCGGCCTCGGTCCAGATCGTCGGCACCGGCTCCGCATGGCCGGGGATGGCGATCTTCTCGACCTCGGTCATGGACTCGAGCTTCTCGGTGTTGATCACCGCGCTCTTCCACGTGAGCGGGATCGCGCCGCCGGTGTAGCCGGTGCCGCCGCCGCGCGGGATGATCGTCAGGCCCAGCTCGATGCAGCCCTTGACCAGGCCGGCCATCTCGGCCTCGGTGTCGGGCGTCAGCACCACGAACGGGTACTCGACCCGCCAGTCGGTCGCGTCGGTCACGTGCGAGACGCGCGACATGCCGTCGAACTTGATGTTGTCTTTTGCCGTATAGCGGCGCAGCAGGCGTTGCGCGCGCGCACGCAGTTCCGCGGTCTTGGTGAAGGCGCGGTCGAAGGCTTCGACGGCGCGGCCCGCATCCGCCAGCAGTTCGCCCACCAGCGCGTCGCGCTGCGGGTCGCCCTGCGCGTCACGCCGCTTCTCGACTTCGCCCAGGCGGTGGTGCAGCGCCTCCACCAGCTGGCGCCGGCGCTTGGGGTTGTCCAGCAGGTCGTCCTGCAGGTAGGGATTGCGCTGGACCACCCAGATGTCGCCCAGCACCTCGTAGAGCATGCGTGCCGAGCGGCCGGTGCGGCGCTCGTCGCGCAGGCGATCGAGGATCTCCCAGGCGCGCGAGCCGAGCACCCGGATCACGATCTCCCGGTCGGAGAACGAGGTGTAGTTGTAGGGGATCTCGCGCAGGCGCGGGGCGTCGCCGTCGACGGCCGCCATGAGTTGTTCGAGTGTCGTTGGCGCGTTCATCGTGTCAGGGCTGTGTCAGCCAGACGTTCACTCGGCTGAAGGGGGATGTTACCGCAGCGCAGCAAGGCCGAGGCGGCGGTCATGGGAAACCCGCTTGCCGCGCTGGGGGCGCCTCTGTCTAATGCCCGGTCACCCGAAGACCGTAGAGTTACGGCCTTCACCGCAATCCGTTCAGGAGTCATCGAATGAAAATGAAGCTATCCGCCCTGGCGCTCACCGCCGCCCTCTTCGCCGCTGCCCCGGCGCAGGCGCAGACGGAGATCCAGTGGTGGCATTCCATGGGCGGGGCCCTCGGCGAGTGGGTCAACGACCTGGCCAAGGACTTCAACGCCAGCCAGAAGGACTACAAGGTCGTCCCCACGTTCAAGGGCAGCTATGCCGAGTCGATGACCGCCGGCATCGCGGCCTATCGCGCGGGCAATGCACCGCACCTGATCCAGGTGTTCGAAGTCGGCACCGCCACGATGATGGCCGCCAAGGGCGCGATCGTGCCGGTGGCGCAGGTGATGACCCAGGCCGGCCTGAAGTTCGATCCCAGCATCTACGTGCCTGCCGTGGCCGGCTACTACACGGCGCCGAACGGCCAGATGCTCAGCTATCCCTTCAACAGCTCGACGCCCGTCTTCCACTACAACAAGGATGCCTTCAAGGCCGCCGGGCTCGATCCCGAAAGCCCGCCGAAGACCTGGCCGGAAGTGGCGCTCGCCGCGGCCAAGCTCAAGGCTTCCGGCCACAAGTGCCCCTTCACCACCAGCTGGATCAGCTGGACCCAGCTGGAAAGCTTCTCGGCCTGGCACAACGTCCTGTACTCGACGAAGAACAACGGCTTCGGCGGGCTGGACACGCGCCTGGCCTTCAACAGCCCGCTGCACGTGCGCCACATCGAGAACCTGGCCAACATGGCCAAGGGCGGCCTGTTCGTCTACAAGGGCCGCGAGAACAAGGCCGACGCCACGTTCGTCTCGGGCGAGTGCGCCATGATCACCGGGTCCTCGGCGCTGGCCGGCAGCGTCAAGCGCAACAGCAAGTTCGGCTACGGCATCGGCGCCCTGCCCTACTACCCGGACGTTCCGGGCGCGCCGCAGAACACCGTGATCGGCGGCGCCAGCCTGTGGGTGATGGCCGGCAAGAAGCCCGACGAGTACAAGGGCGTCGCGCAATTCCTCAACTACTTGTCGAAGCCCGAAGTGGCGGCGGCGAGCCACCAGCGCACGGGTTACCTGCCGGTGACGAAGGCGTCGTTCGAACTCACCGAAAAGGGCGGCTTCTACAAGCAGAACCCCGGCTACGACGTCTCGGTCAACCAGATGGTCCGCAAGACCACCGACAAGTCGCGCGGCGTGCGCCTGGGCAACTTCGTGCAGATCCGCACCATCATCGACGAGGAACTCGAAGGCGTCTGGCAAGGCAGCAAGTCCGCCAAGGAAGCCCTCGACAACGCCGTCAAGCGTGGCAACGAGCAGCTGGAGCGCTTCCAGAAAGCCAACAAGGCCTGACGCCACCGCCGTCGTTCCCGCCCAGGCGGGAAGCCAGGGCAGGAAGGAAAGCCCCGCGCCGCGGGGCTTTTTCTTGCCAGCCCGGGGCTGCCCGCCTGCGCGGGCGTGACGGATCACAGGCAACGCACGCGTTCAGACACAATACGCCGCCATGGAGAAAAGGGTCCTGTTCAAGTCCGCCTGGCTGCCGTGGGTGCTCATCGCACCCCAGATGGCCGTCATCCTGGTGTTCTTCTTCTGGCCGGCGGGCCAGGCCCTGTACCAGAGCGTGCTGCAGGAGGACGCCTTCGGCGCCACCCGCGAGTTCGTCGGCCTGGAGAACTTCAAGCGGCTGTTCTCCGATCCGGGCTACCTGGTGTCCTTCCGCGTGACGGCCGTCTTCTCGGCGCTCGTCGCGGCCGGCGGGCTGGCGATCTCGCTGCTGCTGGCCGTGATGGCGAACCGCGTCGTGCGCGGCGCCGGCATCTACAAGACCCTCCTGATCTGGCCCTACGCGGTGGCGCCGGTGGTCGCCGGCGTGCTGTGGCTGATGATGTTCGCCTCGCCCTACGGGGCGATCCGCTACGCGCTAATCCAGATGGGGTTCGAATGGAACCACGTGCTCAATGGAAACCACGCGATGGCGCTGATCGTCATGGCGGCCATCTGGAAGCACATCTCGTACAACTTCCTGTTCTTCCTGGCGGGCCTGCAGTCGATCCCGACCTCGCTGATCGAGGCCGCGACCATCGACGGCGCCGGCCCCTGGAAGCGCTTCTGGAGCATCGTGTGGCCGCTGCTGTCGCCCACCACGTTCTTCCTGCTCGTCATCAACGTCGTCTATGCCTTCTTCGAGACCTTCGCCATCGTCGACGCGGCCACCAACGGCGGCCCCGGCAAGGACACGTCGATCCTGGTCTACAAGCTCTACTACGACGGCTTCAAGGCGATGGACATCAACGGCTCGGCCGCCCAGTCGGTGGTGCTGATGGTGATCGTCGTCGCGCTCACCGTCATCCAGTTCCGCTTCGTGGAAAAGAAGGTCCACTACTGATGGTCCAGCGCAATCCCATCCTCGATTTCTTCTCGCACCTGATCCTGGTGGTCGGTGTCGTGGTCATCTTCTTCCCGATCTACGTCACCTTCATCGGCTCGACGCAGACCTCGCAGCAGATCAGCTCCAGCTACCCGATCTCGTTGCTGCCCGGCAGCAACATCGTCGAGAGCTACCGGTTCGCGCTGTTCGGCGGCAAGACCGAGGCCGGCGCGACGGTGGCGCCCGCGCTGCCGATGATGGGCATCAGCCTGGCCAGCGCGCTGATCATCGCGATCGGCAAGATCGCCATCTCCATCCTGTCGGCGTTCGCGATCGTGTATTTCCGCTTCCCGGCCAAGAACATCGTGTTCTGGATGGTGTTCCTCACGCTGATGCTGCCGGTGGAGGTGCGCATCGGGCCGACGTACGAGGTCATCTCCGACCTCAAGATGCTCAATTCGATGGCGGGCCTGACCGTGCCGCTGATCGCGTCGGCCACCGCCACCTTCCTGTTCCGGCAGTTCTTCCTGACCGTGCCCGACGAACTGGTGGAAGCGGCACGCATGGACGGGGCCGGGCCGATGCGCTTCTTCCGCGACGTGCTGCTGCCGCTGTCCAAGACATCGATCGCCGCGCTGTTCGTCATCCAGTTCATCTACGGCTGGAACCAGTACCTCTGGCCGCTGCTGGTGACCACCGACGAACGCATGTACCCCATCGTCATGGGGATCAAGCGCCTGCTGTTCGGCGAGGTCTACATCGAGTGGAACGTGGTGATGGCCACGGCCATCCTGGCGATGCTGCCGCCGGCCGTGGTGGTGATCCTGATGCAGAAGTGGTTCGTCAAGGGCCTGGTGGATACGGAAAAGTAGGAACCTGCGTGACAGGCCGGGAAATTGCGCAGCGCATGGCTGCCCTGTCGCCAACCGATTAGAAACATGGCCTCCATCTCTCTTCGCAACGTCGTCAAGAAGTACGGCAAGGGCAAGCAGGAACTGCAGGTGATCCACGGCGTGAACGCCGAGATCGCCGACCGCGAGTTCGTCGTCATCGTCGGGCCGTCCGGCTGCGGCAAGTCCACCCTGCTGCGCATGGTCGCCGGCCTGGAGGAAATCAGCGGCGGCGAGATCGCCATCGGTGACCGGGTGGTGAACAGGCTCGAGCCGGCCGAGCGCGACATCGCCATGGTGTTCCAGAACTACGCGCTCTACCCGCACATGAGCGTGTTCGAGAACATGGCGTACGGCCTGAAGATCCGCAAGATGCCGATGGCCGAGATCAGGCAGCGCGTCGACAAGGCGGCCGGCATCCTGGAACTGGCGCACCTGCTCGATCGCAAGCCGCGCCAGCTCTCCGGCGGCCAGCGCCAGCGCGTGGCCATGGGCCGCGCCATCGTGCGGCAGCCGCAGGTCTTCCTGTTCGACGAGCCGCTGTCGAACCTGGACGCCAAGCTGCGCGCGCAGACCCGGCTGGAGATCCAGAAGCTGCACCGCGAACTGGGCATCACGTCCCTCTTCGTGACGCACGACCAGGTCGAGGCGATGACGCTGGCGCAGCGCATGATCGTGATGAACGCGGGCCGCATGGAGCAGTTCGGCACGCCGGAGGAGGTGTACCACCGGCCGGCGTCGACCTTCGTGGCCAGCTTCATCGGCTCGCCGCCCATGAATTTGCTCAAGCAGGCGCAGGGCGGCCGCGACGGCGCCATCACCGGCATCCGTCCCGAGCACCTGGACGTGAGCGACACCGGCTGGGAAGTGCGCACGGAGACGGTGGAACTGCTGGGGGCCGAACGCCTCGTCTACGGGCGCCTGAACGGCGAGCAGCTCATCGTCCGCATCGAGGAGGGGCAGCCCTCGCCGGTGGCCGACCAGGTGATCAAGGTGACGCCCCGCGCGGACCGGCTGCATTGGTTCGACGCCGGCACCGGCAAGCGGATCGCGGCATGACGGCCTGGCCGTACGCGCGCTGGATCGCCCATCGCGGCGCGGGCAAGCTCGCGCCCGAGAACACGCTGGCCGCCTTCCGCCTCGGGGCGGAACACGGCTACCGCATGTTCGAGTGCGACGTGAAGCTGTCGGCCGACGGCGTGCCCTTCCTGATGCACGACGCGACGCTGGAGCGCACGACCAATGGCCTGGGCACCGGCGGCGACCAGCCCTGGGACCAGCTCGCGCGGCTCGACGCCGGCAGCTGGCATTCGCGCCGGTATGCGGGCGAGCCGCTGCCCAGTTTCGAGAACGTCGCGCGCTACTGCCTGGCCAACCGCCATCTCCTGAACATCGAGATCAAGCCGACGCCGGGACACGAGGCGAAGACCGGCGAGGTCGTCGCGAACTACGCCGAGCGCCTGTGGCGCGGCCAGCACGTGCCGCCGCTGCTCACGTCGTTCCGCCCGGAGTCGCTGCAGGCCGCCCTGCAGGTGCAGCCGCAGCTGCCGCGCGGGCTGCTGCTGGACACTCTGTGGGACGGCTGGTGGGATGTCGCGCAGCGCCTGCAATGCGTGGCCATCGTGTGCAACCACGCGCTGTGGGATGCAGCCACCGTGAAGAAGGTGCAAGCCGGCGGCATGCGCTGTCTGAGCTACACCGTGAACGACGAATGGGCGGCGCAGCGGCTGTTGCAGCTGGGCACCGACGGGATCATCACGGACCGGGTGGAGCTGTTCTCGCCGGCCTGAAGCGGCGGGGTTCGCTGGCGCTCAGCGCAGATCGCCCGCCAGCGACGCCAGCGTCTCCGGCGCTATCGCCACGTGCGCCGGATAGTGCGTGTGGTCGCAACCCAGTTTCACCGCCGCGCCCGCCTTCACCGCCGCGCGCATCGCCGGCGTGAGCTCGAAGCGCAGGAAGTGCACCGCCGACGTCTTCTCGTCGTTCTCGCGCTCCAGGTCCTCGTCGGCGATCGCGTACACGCGGGCGTGGCCCTCGACCTCCACGAACATGCGCTGGGCCACGCCGATCAGCCGCGCGAGTTCGCGCCGGCGCTCGTTCTCGTCCGGGTACTCGATGAGCATCGTGGCCTTCCAGTTGCCGCCGTCCGGCACCAGCGGCGCATAGGCATCGATCTCCTGCTGGATGCCCTCCTCCTCGAAGATCTTCTCGATGCGCAGCATCTCCTGGATCTGGTAGCGCATCGTGAGTTCGCTTTCGAACTGCACGGTGAGGTTCTCGCCGAGGTGCACGTTGCGCAGCTTGCGGTGCGCCACGAGCTCGCCGTGGTGCAGCTTGCGCCATTTCGCATAGGCCTCCAGCGTCATGAGGCTGTCGGCCGTGATCTTGCCGGTGAGTTGCATGGCTGGAATTCAGTCCAATCCGTAGGCCATCCGCAGCAGCGAGATGGGATGCTCCAGCCGCGGCGTGCCGAGGCCGTTGCGGTCGAAACCCTGGTCGATGTGGTGCCCGC
The DNA here is from genome assembly GCF_057784995.1 of Ramlibacter sp. G4-7. Classification (NCBI taxonomy): domain Bacteria; kingdom Pseudomonadati; phylum Pseudomonadota; class Betaproteobacteria; order Burkholderiales; family Comamonadaceae; genus Ramlibacter; species Ramlibacter sp. G4-7. The sequence goes on along the minus strand of NZ_JBYNTT010000001.1, from coordinate 515,110 downwards.
CCAGCGGGCAGTCGGAGCTGATGTAGTCGGGCGCGCCGCCCTGCGGGTGCTCCGCCATCTTGCGGAACAGCGGCCGGCCGATCTTCATCGCGACCTCGTGGTAGGGCTTCTTCACGCCGAAGGTGCCGGCATGGCCGGAGCAGCGCTCGTTGGTGTGCACGAAGGTGCCGGGCACCATCTTGAGCAGCTCCTCGGTCTTCTTGCCGAAGTTCTGCACCCGCGTGTGGCAAGGCACCTGGTAGCTCACCTTGCCCAGGGGCTGGGGGAACTCGGTCTTGAGCAGGCCGTCGCGGCGGCGCGCGGCCAGGTACTCGAAGGGATCCCACATGGCTTCCTTGACCGCTTCCACGTCGGCCTCCCCGGGGTACATGAGCGGGATCTCCTGCTTGAACATGAGGGTGCAGCTGGGGACGGCGGAGAGGATGGCGTAGCCCTCCTTCGCGTACTTCAGCAGCACCGGCACGTTGGCGCGCTTGGCGGCGTCCACCGACTCCAGGTCGCCGAGCTCCAGCTTGGGCATGCCGCAGCACTGCTCCTTGTTCACCAGCACGTAAGGGATCTCGTTGTGCGCCAGGACCTTCAGCAGGTCCAGGCCGATGCCGGGCTCGTTGTAGTTGACGTAGCAGGTGGCGAAGATCGCGACCTTGCCCGGCGTGCGTTCGCCGTCCTTGACCGGCAGGTCGGCGGCTTTCGGCGCGGCACTGCGGAACTTGCGCGTGGCCAGCGCCGGCAGCCAGGCATTGCGGTCCACGTGCAGCGTCTTTTCCATGGCCGCGCGCATCGGCTTGGTCTGGTTCACCGCGTTGGCAATCTGCACGACCACCGGGATGCCGGCGAACTTGCCGTGCACGTCGGTGGAGGACAGGAATTTCGAGCCGAAGTCCACGCCGCCGTTCTTGAACTTGATCGCCTTGGCGCGAAGCATGGTGTGCGGGAAGTCCACGTTCCACTCGTGCGGCGGCACGTAGGGGCACTTGGTCATGTAGCACAGGTCGCACAGGTAGCACTGGTCGACGACCTTCCAGAAGTCCTTCTTCTCGACGCCGTCGATCTCGCCCGTCTTGCCCTCGTCCACCAGGTCGAACAGCGTGGGGAAGGCGCCGCACAGGCTCACGCAGCGGCGGCAGCCGTGGCAGATGTCGAAGATGCGCTCCAGCTCCTGGAGGGTCGCGCCCTCGTCGTAGTACTCGGGCGATTTCCAGGCGATGGGGTGGCGCGTGGGCGCCTGGAGATTGCCTTCGCGGACGGCCATCTTGTCTCCGTGGAGCGGGGTGTCTATGGGAGGGCTGGGGTCGGGACGCGCGCCGGCAGCGCCCCCACCCCAACCCTCCCCCAGTGGGGGAGGGACAGGCCGGATCAGTCGGCCAGTTCGTTCAGCGCCTTCGTGTAGCGGTTCGCGTGCGAGCGCTCCGCCTTGGCCAGGGTCTCGAACCAGTCGGCGATCTCGTCGAAGCCTTCCTGGCGCGCGGTCTTGGCCATGCCGGGGTACATGTCCGTGTACTCGTGGGTCTCGCCGGCGACGGCGGCCTTGAGGTTGTCGCGCGTGGGGCCTATGGGCAGGCCGGTGGCGGGGTCGCCGACCTGTTCCAGCCACTCCAGGTGGCCGTGGGCATGCCCCGTCTCGCCTTCGGCCGTCGACCGGAACAGCGCCGCCACGTCGTTCTGGCCCTCGACGTCGGCCTTGTTCGCGAAGTACAGGTAGCGCCGGTTGGCCTGGGACTCGCCCGCGAAGGCGGCCTTCAGGTTCTCTTCCGTCTTGGAGCCTTTGAGTGCTGCCATGGAGATCTCCTTCTGCGTGGATGAACAGGGGAAGCGATGCGCTCCGGCCGGGCCGGAGACGCTGCAAGCGTAGTGACGCGCCCGGGCGCCGTCTAATAGTGAGCCTCAATGCACCCTATGGAACAAGGCTATTCGTTTTCCGTGATGGATAAGTGTTGCCAAACGCCTTGCGCAGGCGCTCTGGAGCGGGGGAGAGCGTTACGGTATAGTAAACGCGTTACGCATAGGTAAATCCAGGAGCTTCCATGGCCGCCGTCATGAAGGACGCGGGCGCGCTGCCCGCCCCCGCGCCGATCCACCAGCTGCACCACGTCGCCTACCGCGCCAGGGATGCGGAGGAAACCCGCCGCTTCTACGAGGACATCCTCGGCCTGCCGCTGTACCACATCATCCAGAGCGACGTCGTGCCGAGCACGGGCGAGTACTGCCCCTACACGCACTTCTTCTTCCGGCTGCAGGACGGCTCGTTCATCGCCTTCTTCGACCTCGGCGACGACGTGGCCGCCGAGCCGTCGGCCAACACCCCCAAGTGGGTGCAGCACATCTCCTTCCGGGTCGACTCGATGCAGGCGCTGCGGGACATGAAGGCCCGGCTGGAGGCCAACAGCGTCGAGGTGCTCGGCATCACGGACCACCACATCTTCCACAGCATCTATTTCTTCGACCCGAACGGGATCCGCCTGGAGCTCACGGCCCAGCTCGCGGACGAGTTCCAGATGCTGCAGGAGAGCAAGACCGCCCATGCGCGCCTGAAGGAGTGGACGGCGCGCAAGGAGCAATGGCGCGCCGACCGCGCCGCCGGCAAGGCGGCCGCGCCGCTGAAGCCCCAGCAGAACGACCGTCCCGAGTTCGTCAAGAAGTGACGGCAGCGCCGCCGTCCCGCGGCTGACCGGGATCCAATTCCAACGAGGAGACACGCCATGGCGGAGAGCTACGCCGAGACGGCGCTCACCAACGGCTACCAGTTCGCCCAGGGCAGCGGCTACCAGCTGCCCGAATACGCCTTCCGCGAGCCGCCGGAGATCGCCTCCGGCCAGGCGAGCCACCACCCGATCGTCATCGTGGGCGGCGGCATCACCGGGCTCACGGCTGCCTGCGCGCTCGCGCAGTACGGCATCGAGGCGGTACTGCTGGACGAGGACAACACGGTCGGCGTCAAGGGCGCTTCCTCCCGCGGCATCTGCTACACGCAGAAGTCGCTGGAGATCTTCGAGCGCCTGGGCGTGTACGAGCGCATCGCGGCAAAGGGCATCCAGTGGAGCGTGGGCCGCACCTTCGCCGGCCAGCACGAGGTCTATTCCTTCGACCTGCGGCAGCAGAGCGCCTACAACCTGTCGACGCAGCCGCCCTTCATCAACATCCAGCAGTTCTACATCGAGGCCTTCCTGGTCGACCGCATCGTGGAATTGGGCAACGTGGACCTGCGCTGGCAGAACCGCGTCACCGCGTTCCGGCAGGACGGCGAATGCGCCACGCTGTCGATCACGACGCCCGCCGGCGAGTACCAGATGCGCGCGGACTACGTCATCGACGCGACCGGCTCGCACAGCCCCTTTCGCCAGTGGGTGGGCGCCTCCGTCACGGCGAAGAAGGGCGACGACCGCTGGTGCATCGCGGACGTGCGCTTCCGCAAGCACCCGCCGGTGGAGCGCCACACCTGGATCGAGGCGCCGTTCAACGAGAACCGCGCCGTCTGGCAGCACCTGATGGGCGACGACGTCTGGCGCATCGACTACCAGATGGCGCCGGACGCCGACCCGGCGGAGGTGAGCCGCGAGGACGTGGTGCGCGAACGCCTGGCGCGGCAGTTCGGCGCCGACGCGGGCATCGAGATCGTCTGGGTCGGTCCTTACGCCTACCGCAGCGAATGCGTGGACGAGATGCGCCATGGCCGGGTGTTCTTCATGGGCGACTCGGCCAAGGTCGTCAGCCCCTTCGGCGCCCGCGGCGGCAACACCGGCATCGCCGATGCGGACAACCTGGCCTGGAAGCTGGCCGCGGTGATCCGCGGCCGTGCGGCGCCGGCGCTGCTGGACAGCTACCACGAGGAGCGGCACGAGGCGGCCAGGCAGAACGTGATGGTGACCAACCGCACGGCCCGCTTCCTGCGCCCCGCCACGCCGGTGGAGAAGCTGTTCCGGGACGCGGCGCTGAGCCTGGCCAAGCAGCACCCGTTCGCCAGGCAGTTCGTGAACACCGGCCGCATGGCGATCGCCAACCCCTACACCCGCTCCAGCGCCTGCGACCGCACCGGCGGCCTGTCGGTGCAGAACGTGTCCTTCGCCTGGCCCGACGGCTCGCCCGGGCGGGTCAACGACCTGCTGCGCTGGGCCGACGGCCGCCTGCTGGTCCTCCTCTTCGGCTCGGTCGGCCAGGCCTCCCTGGCGCGGCTGCGCGGCCTGTGCGAGTCCGCCCCGGTGCGCTGCGTGCAGGTCCTCGGACCCGACGACCCGCCCGGCGCCCTCGAACACGTGCGCGACCCCAAGGGGCACCTGCAAGGCGCCTGCCACGTGTTCGGCCACGCCTGGGCGCTGGTGCGACCGGACAGCTACGTCGCGGCGACGGGCGAAACCGTCGACGCCGCCCTGGTGCACGCCGTCGGCCAGGCCCTGGGCACGGCGCTGGAGGAGGAAGCCGCATGAAGACGCAACTGAACCTGCAGGACGCCGACGGCTTCTACGAGCAGCTGCTCGACGCCCACCAGGGCCTGTCCGAGCAACAGTCCGCCCTGCTCAACGCCCGCCTGGTGCTGCTGCTGGCCAACCAGGTCGGGGACGCCCGCGTGCTCAAGGAGTGCGTGGAGGCGGCGAGGGCCTTGCCCGAGTAAAGGCCCGCCGCCCCGGTCCGGCTGGCCCCGGCCCATAAAATCACCCGGGTGAGCAACGAACAACCCGGGCTGAACAGCCTCTCCAAGTCCTTCGAACCCGCCGCCATCGAGGCGAAATGGGGCCCGCTGTGGGAGCAGCGCGGCTACGCGCGGGCGGGCTACCGCGGAACCGGCAAGGCGCTGCCGGGCGAGCCCTCCTTCGCGATCCAGCTGCCGCCGCCGAACGTGACCGGCACCCTGCACATGGGCCACGCGTTCAACCAGACCATCATGGACAGCCTCACGCGCTACCACCGGATGCGCGGCTTCAACACGCTGTGGGTCCCCGGCACGGACCACGCGGGCATCGCCACGCAGATCGTGGTGGAGCGCCAGTTGCAGGAGCAAGGCATCAGCCGCCACGACCTGGGCCGCGCCGAGTTCGTCCGCAAGGTCTGGGAGTGGAAGGAGAAGTCCGGCAACACGATCACCACGCAGATGCGCCGCATGGGCGACAGCGTCGACTGGTCGCACGAGTACTTCACGATGGACGAGAAGCTCTCGAAGATCGTGACCGAGACCTTCGTGCAGCTGTACCGGCAGGGGCTGATCTACCGCGGCAAGCGGCTGGTGAACTGGGATCCGGAGCTCAAGACCGCCGTGTCCGACCTGGAAGTGGAGAGCGAGGAGGAGGACGGCTTCCTCTGGCACATCCGCTACCCGCTGTCCGACGGCTCCGGCGCGCTGACCGTCGCCACCACGCGTCCCGAGACCATGCTCGGCGACGTCGCGGTCATGGTGCATCCGCAGGACGAGCGCTACCAGCACCTGGTCGGCAAGACCGTGAAGCTGCCGCTGTGCGACCGCGACATCCCGGTGATCGCGGACGACTACGTGGACAGGGCCTTCGGCACCGGCGTGGTGAAGGTCACGCCCGCGCACGACCCGAACGACTACGCGGTGGGCCTGCGGCACAAGCTGCCCATGATCGGCGTGCTCACGCTCGACGCCAAGATCAACGAGAACGCACCGGCCGCCTACCGCGGCCTGGACCGCTTCGAGGCGCGCAAGAAGGTCGTGGCCGACCTCGAGGCGCAGGGGCTGCTCGCGGAGACCAGGAAGCACAAGCTGATGGTGCCGCGCTGCGCCCGGACCGGCCAGGTCGTGGAGCCCATGCTGATGGACCAGTGGTGGATCGCCATGACCAAGGTCGGCGACGGCGATCCCACCGGCAAGTCCATCGCGCGGAAAGCCATCGACGCCGTAGAGAGCGGCGCCGTGCGCTTCGTGCCGGAGAACTGGGTCAACACCTACAACCAGTGGATGAACAACATCCAGGACTGGTGCATCTCGCGCCAGCTCTGGTGGGGGCACCAGATCCCGGCCTGGTACGACGAGGAGGGCCGGGTCTACGTGGCCCGCAACGAAGCGGAAGCCCAGGCGCAGGCGCCCGGCCGCAAGCTCACGCGCGATCCGGACGTGCTGGACACCTGGTACTCCTCCGCGCTGGTGCCCTTCTCCACGCTCGGCTGGCCGGAGAAGACGCAGGACCTGGATCTGTACCTGCCGTCCAGCGTGCTGGTGACCGGCTACGACATCATCTTCTTCTGGGTCGCCCGGATGATCATGATGACGACCCATTTCACCGGCCAGGTGCCGTTCCGCGACGTCTACATCCACGGCCTGGTGCGCGACTCGCACGGCAAGAAGATGAGCAAGTCCGAAGGCAACGTGCTGGACCCCGTGGACCTGATCGACGGGATCTCCCTCGCACCGCTGCTGGACAAGCGCACGACCGGCCTGCGCAAACCCGAGACGGCGCCGCAGGTGCGCAGGAACACGCAGAAGGAGTTCCCCGAAGGCATCCCGCCGTACGGGGCGGATGCCCTGCGCTTCACCTTCGCTGCGCTCGCCACGCTGGGCCGCTCGATCAACTTCGACTCCAAGCGTTGCGAGGGCTATCGCAACTTCTGCAACAAGCTCTGGAACGCCACGCGCTTCGTGCTCATGAACTGCGAGGGCCAGGACCTCGCCGAAGCGGGCGCCACGCTCACGCCGGCGGACCGCTGGATCGTCTCGCTGCTGCAGAAGGCCGAAGCCGAGGTCGCCAAGGGCTTCGCCGAATACCGCCTGGACAACGTCGCCAACACGATCTACCAGTTCGTGTGGGACGAGTACTGCGACTGGTACCTGGAGATCGCGAAGGTGCAGATCCAGGTGGGTGACGAGGCGCAGCAGCGCGGCACGCGGCGCACGCTGATCCGCGTGCTGGAAGCCATCCTGCGCCTGGCGCACCCCGTGATCCCGTTCATCACCGAGGAGCTGTGGCAGAAGGTCGCGCCGGTCGCGGGCAAGAGCGGCAACTCGGTGAGTGTCGCGCCCTACCCGGAAAGCAATCCCGCCAACGTGAGCCCCGAAGCCGAAGCGTGGATGGGCAAGCTCAAGGCCGTGGTGGACGCCTGCCGCAACCTGCGCGGCGAAATGAACGTGTCGCCTTCGACCCGGCTGCCGGCGTACGTGGTGGGCGATGCGGAGTTCGTCCGGGCGGCGGCCCCCGTGCTGCAGGCGCTGGCGAAATTGAGCGAGGTGAAGGTGTTCGACGACGAGGCGGCGTGGGCCGCGGCCGCGCAGGCAGCACCCGTGGCGGTTGCGGGCGATGTCCACCTGTGCCTGTACATGGAGATCGACGTCGCCGCCGAAAAGGCGCGCCTGGCCAAGGAGGAGAAGCGGCTGGAAGGCGAACTCGCCAAGGCGAACGGCAAGCTGTCGAACGCGGCCTTCGTGGCCAAGGCGCCGCCCGCGGTGATCGAACAGGAGCGCAAGCGCATCGCGGACTTCGCGGCGGCGCTGGAGAAGATCCAGGCGCAGCTGCAGCGCCTGGGGTAAGCCTGTCCTTGCGGGCGCGAGCCGCAATCCTCGGGGCGCCGCATCGGCCGCCCCGCGGAGCGTTTCTCAAGGCCGGGACGGCGTACCGGAAGCGTCGGGCAGCGGTGCCGGCCGGCTGTCCGGCGGCGACACCGAATCCAGCCCCATGGAAGTGCTGAAGATGGACTCGAAGCCGCAGTGGTGCGGGGCGGCCAGCGTCTCGTGCAGGCGCTGCGCCACGTACCAGCTGGCGCGCACCCGCGATTCCCGGGTCCAGGAGCCCATGCGCGGCGTCAGGAAGAGGTTGCGCTGCCCGTGCAAGGGCGTGCCGCGCGCGGCGAAGCCGGCTTCGGCGCCGTCGAGCATCGCGGCTTCTATCCTGCCGTCGGCCAGCGCGCGGGCGAAGGCCTCGGGTTCAAAGATCGAGGTGCGGGTCGTGCCGGTCCACACCTGCCCGGGGCGGCAATGCGCCAGCACCTTGTCGTTGATGAAGTGCTCGTAGCGCGAGGCGTACAGCACCTGCACGGTGATGGCGTCCGCGTGCGCCACCAGGTCCTGCAGCGCCACCGGCTGCACCTTCAGGCGCTCCCACATCGGCGAGGTGTGGTGCACCGCGGGGTCGTATCCGATCAACTTCACGCCCAGGGCGTCCAGCATCGCGGCCAGCGCATGCGCCGAGGGCGCCAGCCCGAGCAGGCCCACGGTGCTGCCGTGCAGTTCCCGCCCGAGGGTGGCCGGCGCATGGCGGTCGCCCTTGAGAGCGGTCCCTATGCCGCGGCGAAACAGCAGCAGCAGGCTGGCCAGCAGGTACTCCGCGTTGGAACGCACGTGCGCATTGATCGGCTGGATGACGCGCACGCGATGGTCGCGGCAGGCTTCCAGGTCCGTGTTGTCGGTACCCACGTGCATGCGCCCGACGGCGCGCAGCACGGGGGCGAAGTCCAGGAATTCGCGGGTGACCATCACCTTGCGCGGGAGCACCAGCGCCTGGACGTTGTAAAGTTCAGTGCGCAGGGCGTGCAGGTCCTGCGCGAGTTCGGGCCGGTACACGGCCTGGTGCCGCGCCTCCAGCCAGGCCTGCGCTTCGGGGACGAGCCGCTCCAGCAGTAGGATTTCCAAGACAGATTCCCGGGTTGCAACCGCGCGGCGCACTTCTTCAGCACAATCGCCGCTTGCAGTGCCACCGGCGCACTCTAGCCATCACTCTACAGGCGGTCGATGAAAAAGTTCACACATGTCAACAAAGCGGTGTTCCCGGTCGCGGGCCTGGGCACGCGCTTCCTTCCGGCGACCAAGGCGCAGCCCAAGGAAATGCTGCCGATCGTGGACAAGCCGCTGATCCAGTATGCGGTGGAGGAGGCCTACGAGGCGGGGATCCGCCACATGATCTTCGTCACCGGCCGCAACAAGCGCGCCATCGAGGACCATTTCGACACCGCCTACGAGCTGGAAACCGAGCTGGAAGCCAGCGGCAAGCACGAACTGCTGTCGCTGGTGCGCAGCCTCGCGCCGGACGACATGGACTGCTCCTACGTGCGCCAGCCGCGTTCGCTGGGCCTTGGCCACGCGGTGCTGTGCGCGGAGCACATCGTGCGCGACGCCCCGTTCGCGGTGCTGCTGGCCGACGACCTGATGGTCGGCGCCGACGGCGGCCCCGGCGTGCTGGCGCAGATGGTCAAGGTGTTCCAGGAAGTCCAGAGCTCGGTGCTGGCCGTGCAGGAAGTGCCGCGCGAACACGTGAAACGCTACGGCATCGTGGCCGGCGACCCTGCCGGCGAGCGCCTGGTGAAGGTCAAGCAGATGGTCGAGAAGCCCTCGCCCGAGCAGGCGCCGTCCCGCCTGGGCGTCGCTGGGCGCTACGTGCTCACGCCCAGCGTCTTCGAATGCATCGCGCGCCAGCCGCGCGGCAGCGGTGGCGAGATCCAGCTCACCGACGGCATCGCCCAGCTGATCCCGACCGAGGGCGTGTATGCCTACAGCTACGAAGGCAAGCGCTACGACTGCGGCAGCAAGCTGGGATTCCTGGAAGCCTCCGTCGAATTCGCGCTCAAGCACGACGAGGTGGGGCCGGCTTTCCGCGAGTACCTCGCGGGCGTGCAGGCGCGCTAGGCGAGCGCGATCCTCTGGGTTCCGCTCCAGGTCTTGCCCGGGGCGAGCTCGACCGGCTGGGCGACGGCGCCTGCTTCCACGCAGAGCATGCGCAGCCAGTCATCCGGCGGCATGTCGCCCAGGCTTGCGGCTTTCGCGGGGCCCGGGTTCCAGACGACCGTGTCGCGAAAGCCTTGCTGCGTGATGCGCCGCGCCGGGTACCCCGGTTCGCTGAGGTCGAGCGGCCGGCCGGCCTCGCGGTACACGCGGTCGGTCTCGTCCGTGATCGCCAGCACCGGATCGGTTTCGGTGCGGATGGCGGCGGCGCCCACCATGTCTTCGTAGTCCAGTCCCCGCAGGCCGGCCAGCCGTACCGCGCGCACGTCGCCCACCCGCAGATACGTGTGCAGGGCGGCCGTGAAGATCCACGGCGTGCGCCCGGTGTTCGCCGCCTGCAGCTCCAGCTCCAGCCAGCGCGGCCCCAGGCGGGCGGCCAGCACGACACAGAAGGCACGGTCCCAGGCGCCGGACATGGTGGAGTCCAGCTGGAAGCGGCATTCCGTGACCTCCCCGTGCGCCGTGGGCGGCACGAGGAGCTGCCAGACCTGGGTCCGGACGAAACCATGCTTGGGCAGCACGCCGCGCCCGGAGAACTGCGGAAAGCACACCGGCGTGCCGCCGCGCACCGCCACCCCCGGCGCTGCGCGCGAGATGGGACTCAGGTAGATCTGCTCGTCCCCTCCCGCGGGTCGCCAGGACAGCAGCTGCGCCCCGTGGGTGGCCAGCCTGGCCTCGTCCCCCGCGCGGTTGCGCAGCACCACATCCGCGCCGGAGGCAGGACCTTGCATCAGCGCCGACGCAGGACGTGGATGAACTCGTCGCCCACCGTCTGCTGCTCCACCAGCTCGTTGCCCGTCTGCCTGGAGAACGCCTGGAAATCCCGCAGCGATCCGCCGTCGGTGGAGATGACCTTGAGCAGTTGGCCGCTGCGCATGTCGGTGAGGGCCTTCTTCGCCTTGAGGATGGGCAAGGGGCAGTTCAGGCCGCGCGTGTCGATTTCCTTGTCGATGTCCATCACGTCTCCCGCCGCTGGGACTCCATGTACTGCGGTTCGTGGCCCTGGCTGCGCAGCCAGTCGGCCAGCGCATGGCCGGTGCCGGCCGGCCAGCAGCGCACCTGGTCGTACGCGAACAGCTTGTAGTCGACCAGTTCCGGCGAGAGCTTCACCTCGCCCTCGCACACCGCATGGTAGGCGATGATGACCTGGTTCATGCGCTGGAAATCGTAGACGCCGATCAGGTCCAGCGAAATCGCGCGCAGGCTCGTCTCCTCGGCGATCTCCCGCGCGATGCCGGACCGGGGCGTTTCGCCGGCTTCCATGAAGCCGGTGATCAGCGCATACATCTTGTGCGCCCAGGCCGCGTTGCGGGCGAGCAGGATGCGGTCCTGGTACTGGATCACGGCCGCCAGCACCGGCGTCGGGTTGTTCCAGTGCGTCCAGCCGCAGGCAGGACAGCGCAGCCGCTGCTTCTCGCCGCCATCCTCCTGCTGCGCGATCCACGCCAGCGGCGTCGCGCACTGCGGGCAGAACCTGTAGTCGGCACTCACGCGGGGAACACGCCGGTGGACAGGTAGCGGTCGCCGCGGTCGCACACCACGAACACGATGGTGGCGTTCTCCACCTGCTGCGCCACCTGCTGCGCAACCCAGCAGGCGCCGGCCGCCGAGATGCCGCCGAAGATGCCCTCCTCGCGCGCGAGCCGCCGGCACATGTCCTCGGCGTCCTCCTGGCTCACGGACACCAGCTCGTCGACGGCACTCGGGTCGTAGATCCTGGGCAGGTACTCCTGCGGCCACTTGCGGATCCCGGGAATGCGCGAACCCTCGCGCGGCTCCGCGCCGATGATGCGGATTGCCGGATTCTTCTCCCGGAGAAATCGCGACACGCCGGTGATCGTTCCGGTGGTGCCCATCGCGCTCACGAAGTGCGTGATGCGGCCGCCGGTCTGCTCCCAGATTTCCGGCCCGGTGGTTTCGTAGTGGATGCGCGGGTTGTCCGCGTTGGCGAACTGGTCGAGCACGCGGCCCTTGCCCTCGCGCTGCATGTTCTCGGCAAGATCGCGCGCATATTCCATGCCGCCGCTCTTGGGCGTGAGCAGGAGCTCGGCACCGAAGGCCTTCATGGTCTGCGCGCGCTCGATCGAGAGGTCCTCCGGCATGACCAGGACCATGCGGTAGCCCATGATCGCCGCGGCCATGGCCAAAGCGATGCCGGTGTTGCCCGAGGTGGCCTCGATCAGGGTGTCGCCCGGCTTGATCTCGCCGCGCTCCTGCGCGCGCCGGATCATGGACAGCGCCGGGCGGTCCTTCACCGAACCTGCCGGGTTGTTGCCTTCGAGCTTGCCGAGCAGGACGTTGCCGCGTTTCTGGTTGTCCTGCAAGCCGATGCGCTGCAGCGCCACCAGCGGAGTGTTGCCGATCGCGTCTTCGATCGTTGGATAGTGCATGCATGGCACTGTGCCATAATTTCCCGCTCCCTCTCTCCAGCTGCCGGAGTGGCGAAATCGGTAGACGCAGCAGACTCAAAATCTGCCGGTGGCAACACCGTGCCGGTTCGATTCCGGCCTCCGGCACCAATCCATCCAGCGATCGATCCAGGAGCACGCGTTTGCGTCCTGCTCGTATCGGTTGCCGCACGCAGCCCCTGCGTTGAGCGTGACCTCGCGTGACAGTGCCCTTCGGGCCGCGCCGCCAAAGTGCTTGCAGTCGTCGCGCACCTCATCCGCCTGGTGCCCCGTGGATCTTCCGGGTTGAATGCGGTTTGCTCGACCGTACGACCGCGAGAGCATCGGAAGCGTTGCTAACACCCCTGTAACAGCCGCGCTACCCGCCAGCGCCCACACTCCCGGTCCCTATTCCTGCCCGCGCGCCGGTTTCCCTCGGGCGGGTGTCGTTCAAGCCAGCGGCCATCGCATCGGCCTGCTATGGACACAGGAAGGAGTTGCCAGACCGTACGGGTAGCAATAAAGTGCGACTCGTTGTCGCGAGTTGTTGAAAAGGTTTTCAGTTCAGAAGAGCGATCCCCGTGAGAAAAGGAAACGCGTCGTGCTGTCTGTCTCCACCTTGCTGGTCGTTGCGGCCACCCTCGCCGGCTCATTCACGTTAGCCCAAGCGCTCGTGCTGAGCGCACACAAGCACGGGCACCTCACCATGGACATGCCAGGGGCAGTCCAGAAATTCCACTCTATGCCCACGCCGCGAGTGGGTGGCATCGCGATCTACCTGGCGATGACCGGCGCCTGGATCTTCCTTGCCAAGCCGCGGGAAACCGCCCTGCTGACCACCTTGCTGCTCGCCGGGATGCCGGCGCTGCTGGTGGGTCTTGCCGAGGACGTGACCAAGCGCGTGAGCGTGCGCACACGTCTGCTGGTCACCATGGGCAGCGGCGGCCTGGCTGCCCTGTGGACCGGGATCGGCCTCACCCGCGTCGACATCCCACCGGCGGACCTGCTGCTGTCCTACTGGCCCTTCGCTGTGCTATTCACGGCCTTTGCGGTCGGCGGCGTCGCCAATTCCATCAACATCATCGACGGCTTCCACGGCCTTGCCAGCGGCACCGTGATCATCTCGTCGCTCGCCCTCTCGGCCATCGCCTTGGGGGTAGGCGACGTGCCGCTCGCCGGCGTCGCGGTTGTGCTCGCCGCCGCCGTCGGTGGATTCTGGCTGGTCAACTTCCCGTGGGGCAAACTGTTCCTCGGCGACGGCGGCGCCTATTTCTCGGGCTTCGCGCTGGCTTGGCTGTCCGTGGAACTTCTTGCTCGCAATCCGGCCGTATCCCCTTGGGCCAGCGTATTGCTGTGCGGCTATCCCACCATCGAGGTCGTCTACAGCATCGTACGCCGCAGCCGGGGCCGCCGCTCGCCAGGGCAGCCGGACCGACGCCACCTCCACAGCCTCGTGGCGACGCAACTGGTGCACCCACGCCTCGGCGCGTTACCAGCCAACCTACGCAACGCCGCCGTCTCCGTCCTGATGTGGATCTGCGCCATCGTGCCCGTGGTACCTGCACTTTTCTTCCACGGCCGCCCGGAAATTCTCGTGCCTGCCCTGTTGCTTTGCGCAGCGGGTTACCACTTGCTCTACCGCCGCATGTCCGTGGCCGCGGAGCCCGACCTGGCCGATGCGCCGGCCGACGTAGGCGCCTGAGCCCGCCCGCCGCCCACGCGCCCGCGCTCAGCGGCCGTTCTTGACGGCGAAATCCTCCAGGCTGCGGCCTTCCTGCAGCGCCTTGGTCACCCATTGCGGCTTGCGGCCGCGGCCGCCGGACCAGGTTTCGCCATTGGGGCCGCGGTATTTCGCCGCCGATTTGGCGGATTTGGCCGCCTTCACGCGCGAATTGCCGACGGGCCCGGAACGGGCAAATCCCAGGTCCGCCGCCGTCAATCCATAAAGCTCGATCTTGGTCTTGATATCGGCGATGGCATCTGCGATTTCCTGCTCCCGCATCCTTTCGGCTTCCGCCAGAAGCTTTTCGGCCTGTTCCTTCAATTCGAGATAAGTCGCCACGCAATTTCCTCCGCAATGTCGCGGGCCATTATGCAAAAAACAATACGCGGCGCCGGTGCGATGTTCCCGCCTCCGGGAATGTCCCTTTGGGGCAACTTGCAGTGCAGCATTTTTTGCAGCATCCTGATTGCCAACTTCGGAGGAAGGCCGTGTCGCTCCAGTCCGTGGCAAGCCGGCTCGCCGGCATGATCCTCCTGGCTCTCGCCGGGGCTGCATCCGCCCAGGCCGCCCTGTCGCCGCAGCAGGCCAGCGTCGATGCGATCACGCGGGCCATGGAGGCGGTCGTCGGCTTGCAGATCACCACGGCGGACGGTGCGCGCTCGGCGGAGACGCTGGGCAGCGAGCGCGAAGGCTCGGGCGTCGTGATCGGCAGCGACGGCCTGATCCTCACCATCGGCTACCTCATTCTCGAAGCGGACAGCATCCAGGTCACCACGCACGACAGCCGCGTCATCCCCGCGCGCGCGGTCGGCTACGACCAGGCCACCGGCTTCGGGCTGGTGCGCTCGGTGCTGCCGCTGCGCGGCATCCAGCCCGTCGCGCTCGGCGATGCACGTGAAGTGCCCGCGCGCAGTTCCCTGCTGGTGGCCACCGGCGGCGAGGACGGCGGCATGGGGCTGACGCAGCTGATGGGCAAGCGTCCCTTTTCCGGCTACTGGGAGTACCACATCGACAGCGCGCTGTTCACGAGCCCGCCCCTGCGCAACCACAGCGGCGCACCGCTGTTCAACCAGCGTGGGGAACTCCTGGGGATAGGCAGCCTTTTCGTCGGCAATGCGCTGGGCAACAGCGAGCAGGTGCCCGGGAACATGTTCGTCCCGGTCGACCTGCTCAAGCCGATCCTCGCGGAGATGCAGCAGACCGGCAGCACGCGCGTCAGCCGCCGCCCCTGGCTCGGGCTCAGTTCCACGGAACAGGGGGGGCGTATCCAGATCGTGCGCGTCAATCGGGACAGTCCCGCCCAGGACGCCGGCCTGTCCGCCGGCGACTTCGTGCTCGCCATCGACGGCGAGAAAGTCAGCACGCTCGAGGGTTTCTACAAGAAGCTGTGGGCGCGTCCCGAGCCGGAAAGTGAGGTACAACTGACCATCCTGCACGGGGCGCAGGTGCTGCAGGTGACGGTGCGCGCAGTCGACCGGATGAAGACGATCCGAAAACCCGAGGGAATCTGATCCGAAAGCCCTGTCCGACAGGGCCTCCGGATAAACGCTGACAGGGATCCGGGCGCCGGTCCTTAGCCTTGGCACTGCAATCTGAAGAGGGGCGCTCATGTCGACGGAAGTTCCAGGGTCCATGGAAGCGCAGCCGGCGAAGGCTGGCTGGCGGCCCTGGCTGCGCGTGGTGCTCGCCGCCGGCGCGCTGCTGCTGCTGTCCGAGGCGCTCTGGCTGTGGCAGACCTGGCCGGTGCGCGAGCTCCTGCAGCCCACTTCCACCGAGGCCCAGTCACCATGACGCACCCGCTGCTGCGCCGCGCCGTGGGCCTGCTGCGGGCCCGCTCCCCCGCGCTGACGCTCGCGTGGCTGGTGCTGGGCGTCTGGGCGTTCGGCATCGTCGTGGCCGCGGTGCAGCTGGACGGATGGCGCCAGGACCTCTCGCGCATGCTGCTGCAGCTCAATGCGGATGCGCGCTTCCGCGCCCGCGCCCCGAGCCGCGAAGCCGTGGACCCGGAGTGGTACCGCCGCAAGGCCGTGGCACTGCTCGCCGCGACCGAGCGCCTGCAGCAGGACGCGGCCTGGACCTCCTTCCTGCCCGGCTCCTGGCACGCCTTCGACAACCTCGAGGAACAGGTGCAGTCGCGGCTGGCGCGCGAGTTCGGCGACATCGTGGTGGAAACCCTCAGGCGCGAGCTCTATGCCCGCGCGGCCAAGCTCACCGGCGTGCCGCTGGCGCGCGGTTCGGGCGACCTGCAGATGGGCGCCGACTGCCAGTCGCCGGTGCCGCAGAACCTGGACCGGCGCCTCACCGCCGCCGCCGAGGACCTGCCCGAGTTCGTGGCCGTCGCCGACTACGTCAGCAACGTGGAGCGGCTCGACGGGGCGGTGCAGTCCTTCCTGTCGCTGCAGTACGCCGGCGGGCAGCCGGAACAGCTGCGCAAGCTGGTGGCCTATACCCTGGGCAAGGACCTGCCCGGCGCGCTCGAAGGCGCCGTGCGCATGTTCCAGGGCAGCGAGGAAGTCAACATCGAACCGGCGCTGATGCAGTCGCGGCTGCAGTGGGCCGCGCGCTGCTCGCTGCTCAAGGCCATGGGGGCGCTGCACACGCGGCTGCTGAACACCAACGACCTGTTCGCGCTGGAACAAGGCTACATCGAGCGCAGCAACGGCTTGTTCGGGCCGGCAACGCGCACCGCCGCCTTCGACCGCACGCTGGAACGCTACAAGGCCGTGCATGCGCTGCTGGAGGACCAGAACGCGCTGCTGTCCAAGGGACGCAACGACTGGATGCGCCAGGGGACGCTGCAGCTCGGAGGCGCCTACCAGGACGTGCTGCGGCGCGTGGAGCGCACCCGCCTGCTCGGGCCCGAGACCATGCAGCAGCTGCAAGGGCAGTCGGGTGCTGCCTTCATCGAGTTCCGGCGCCAGTTCGAGCTGGCCTTCGGCAAGCAGGGCGAAGCGGGCATCGTCTGGCTCGCGAGCGAGAACCGCTTCGGCCTGTCGTCGGAGCGCGCGGCGCTGCGACTGGGCCTGTCCGCGCTGCTCAAGACCTCCTTCATGGCGGAAACGGCGCCGCCCGCAGCCGGCAAGGATGCGGCGCGCGACACCGGCTCCCTGCCCAAGGCGCTGCAGGAAGCCAAGGCGCTGGCCGCGGAACGCGCGCGCGCCGTGGCGGAGGTGCTGCCGCTGTTCCCGCCCCACGCGCAGCCGGTGGTTGCGCGCGTGGTCGATGCGCGTGTGTCCGAACTGATCTACCAGCGGGCCTTCCGCACGCTCAAGGCCGGCCTGACTGCCGACGCCCAAGGGCCGCTCGACACCGCGGCGTTCCGCCAGCAGCGCGAACAGGTGCTCGCCCTGCAGGCCGTGCTGAAGGAAACCGGCGGCGCCGGGCTGGGCGAGCGCCTGGTGGCCACGCTGGACGGCGAGCTATTGCGCCGGCTGGCGTCCCTGCAGGACGACTGGCGCCAGCAGCCGCTGCAGGACGTGCGCGCCATCGACTTCAGCTGGTGGCAAGGCGAGAGCCTGGCGCTGGCGCAGACCCTGGGCGCCGCGGACGCCGGGTCGCCGGTGCCGCCGTCCTTCAGCCGCACGGCCACGCGGCTGGACCTGCTGGTGCAGCAGGCCAAGCCGCTGCTCGCGCTGGGCAGCCCCGCGCTGGCCCACGATCCGGCGGCGGCGCGCTGGCTGCAGCTGCAGGCGGAACTTGAACGCTATGCGGCACGCGCCAGCGACAGCAGCCTGCTGCGCCTGGAGCGTTACGTCGCGGCCGTGGGCCCCGACCTCAGGCGCGACAACTGCGCCGAGCGGCTGGCGGCCAATACGCCGGTGGCCGAGGCGGAAGACGAGATCGCCCAGCGCCACCTGCAGATGCACCAGGCGCTGTCCCAGCGCTGCCACGAGCTGCGCGTGCAGGCCGCGCTCACCGGCGCCTCGCTCACGCAGTGAGCGCCCTCAGGCACGCAGGCCGCTTTCGACGGTCTCGTGCCGCAGCCGCA
Organism: Ramlibacter sp. G4-7; assembly: GCF_057784995.1. Classification (NCBI taxonomy): domain Bacteria; kingdom Pseudomonadati; phylum Pseudomonadota; class Betaproteobacteria; order Burkholderiales; family Comamonadaceae; genus Ramlibacter; species Ramlibacter sp. G4-7. The sequence continues at coordinate 497,357 of NZ_JBYNTT010000001.1, read as the reverse complement.
GGCGCAGCTCCTTCTTCAGCCGCGTGTTGTCCAGGCGGCGCGATTCGCCCATGAAGCTCAGGAGCACCAGCGGCAGTTGCTCCTGCGCGGTGTGGCGCGGCACCCGCGGCGGCCGCGGCAGCCCATACAGGTCCGCGGCCAGGTCGAAATAGTCGCCCATCTTCAGCTCGCTGTCGTCGCTGGCGTTGTACACGCGCTGGGCCCGCCCACGCCACAAGGCGGCCAGCACGGCGCGGGCGAGGTCGTCGGCGTGGATGTGGTTGGTGTAGACGTCGTCCTGCGGCACGAGCACCGGCGTGCCGCGCAGCAGCCGCTCCCGCGGCGTCCCGCCGGCGCGGTCCGGCGCGTAGATGCCCGGGATGCGCAGCACGCTCGTTCGCGCCCCGGTGGCACGCCCGAAGAAGCGCACCTGGCGCTCCGCGTCCACGCGCCGTTGCGCGCGCGGCGTGCCGGGAGCGACGGCGCGCTCTTCCCGCACCCGGGCGCCGGCGCAATCCCCGTACACGCCGCTGGTGGAGGCATAGACCAGCACCTGCGGCGGGTTGCGCAGGCGCAGCGCCCGCAGCAAGGCGCTAGTGCGCGCATCCCGCCACCAGTCCCGCGGCGGCTCGGCGGGCGGCGGCGCGAGGTGCACGACACGCTGCGCCAGCCCGGCCAGCCGGCCGAGCCCCGCGCGGTCGTCGAGGTTGCCTTGCAGCGGCACGATGCCGGCGGCACGCAGCAGCGGCACGCGCTCGGGCGAGGAAGTCAAGCCCAGCACGCGGACCCGGGGCGGCAGCGCACGCGCGGCGCGCAGGCCCACGTCGCCGCAGCCGACGATCAGCACGCGCAGCCGGCGAAAGCGCCCGGGCAGCGCGCCGAGAGGGGTCTGGTTTGAGGGCAAAATCGCGCCAGCGAAGACGAAAGAGCCCAAGGATATCCAAAGCATGACTGCCGCCCCCGGAGCCGCCGGACCGTTCACGATCACCGTGCAGCCCAGTGGCCGCACGTTCTCCACAGAGAGCGGCGAGGCCATCCTGGCGGCCGCCATCCGCCAGGGCGTGGGCATGCCCTACGGCTGCAAGGACGGCGCCTGCGGTTCCTGCAAGTGCAAGAAGCTCGAAGGCACCGTCGTCCACGGGCCGCACCAGAGCAAGGCCCTGTCGGAGGAGGAAGAGGCTAAGGGCCTGATCCTCACCTGCTGCGCGGTGCCGCAGACGGACATCCTGCTGGAGTCGCGCCAGGTCACGGACGAGAGCGCCTTCCCGGTTCGCAAGATGCCGGCGCGCGTCACATCGCTCGAGAAAGTGTCGCACGACGTCATGATCGTGAAACTCCAATTGCCGGCCAACGACACCATGCGCTACCACGCCGGCCAGTACATCGAGTTCATCCTGCGCGACGGGGCCCGGCGCAGCTACTCCATGGCCAACGCGCCGCACAGCGGGCCGGGGGTCGAACTGCACATCCGGCACATGCCCGGGGGCAAGTTCACCGACCACGTGTTCACGGCGATGAAGGAAAAGGAGATCCTGCGGGTGGAAGGTCCGTTCGGCAGCTTCTTCCTCCGGGAAGACTCCGACAAACCGATGATCCTGCTCGCCTCGGGCACCGGCTTCGCGCCGATCAAGGCGCTCCTGGAGCACATGCAGAACAAGGGCATCCAGCGTCCTGCCACCCTGTACTGGGGCGGCCGCCGCCCTGGCGACCTGTACATGGACGCCTGGGTGCGCGAGCGGCTGATCGACCTGCCGCAGCTGAGGTACGTGCCGGTGGTCTCCAATGCCCTGCCCGAGGACAACTGGATGGGCCGCACCGGCTTCGTGCACCGGGCGGTCATGGAGGATTACCCTGATCTTTCGGGCCACCAGGTCTACGCCTGCGGGGCGCCGATCGTCGTCGACTCGGCGCGGGAGGAATACAGCACCCGCTGCAAGCTGCCACCCGAGGAGTTCTTTGCGGACTCCTTCACCACGGAGGCGGACAAACACTAAGAAGGAAGCGTGCAACTGCGCTTGTAAGGGGCGCCCGAGTTCCGTAGGATGCCCCTTCAACTCCCGGGGGTGCGTATGTCTCCGATCACTTCGCGGTGCGGGCTTGCTGCAGTCCTTCTGTGCATCACCACGGTGTGCGTCGCGCAGGCGCAGCCGGGCGCCTCGGGGTCCACGCCGGCCGACGGCGTGTTTCGACCAACGGCCCTGGAGGAAAAGGAAGACCAGCGCAGGTCGTCCCAGGCCCCGGCGCAACTCTCCCCCGTGTACACGATCGGCAAGGAGTACCGGGTCGGACCGAATGACCTGCTGGACATCGAGATCCTGAATCTCGAGAACGCCAAGCGGATGGTGCGCGTGAACGCCGGCGGGGTGGTCACCCTGCCGCTGGTCGGCCAGGTCACCGTCGCCGGGCTCACGCAGCAGCAGATCGAGGAGCACGTCGCCAGGCTTTACGGCGAAAAATACCTGCAGGACCCGCAGGTCTCCGTGTTCATCCGGGAATTCACCACCCAGAGGATCACCATCGACGGCGCGGTCGGAAAGCCCGGCATCTACCCCCTGGTCGGCGACATGACGCTGTTGCGCGTCATCGCGCAGGCGGGAGGCTTCGGCTCCATCGCCAAGCGCTCGGAAGTGATGCTGTTTCGCAAGGGCGACGGCGGCGAGCGCCAGGTCGCCACGTTCAACGTGGACAGGATCCGCGCAGGCGAGGACCAGGACCCCCCGATCCGGGGCGAGGACCTGATCGTGGTGCAACGCGATCCCAATCGGGCCTGGCTGACCGATTCCCTGTTCCGAGACGTCCTGAACGTGTTCAATCCGCTTTCCTATATCCCCAAGTAAGGCAGGTTCCACTCCCACCAACCCGTGCAGTCGCCTCGCAAGGCACGGCCGAAACACCCTCGCAAAACATGTCCACGTCCGAACTCTCGCGCGATGATGCGTCCGGCTTCGCGCCGCACGGGTCGAATGAACTGGCTGTACGCCAGCCATACCAGCTGCAGACCGGCGCGAGCCGGTCGGACGAAGAACAGATCGGCGACGACTCGCTGACGCTCACGGACATCGGCCGGATCCTCCTCAAGCACAAGTGGACGCTGCTGCTGGTCGTCGCGATCACGTGCACGATCGCGGCCGTCCGCACTTTCCTCAGCACGCCGGTCTACCGCTCCACGGTGATCCTGCAGATCGACCGCGCGACGCCGAGGGTGGTGCGCTTCGAACAGGACCCCGAGCAGGAGCGGATGGGGAGCGACGACATCTCGATGCGCACGCAGCAGGAACTGCTCAAGAGCCGTTCCCTGGCCGAGCGCGTCATCGACGAACTCCGGCTCGATCGCTCCACCCAGGCCGCCCAGGCGCCCCTGACGTTGACGCCGACGCAGCTCGGGGAAGACGGCGACGCGCCGCCCGCCGAGACCCGCTCCGCCGACTACCTGGACCGGCTGATCGCGGGCTACCGCAAGATGACGAACCCCAGCGTGCGAAGCACGGAGGTCCTGGGGCGGGAAGCGATCATCAGCAAGTTCCTGGGCTCGCTGTCAGTCGAGCCCGTGCGCAGTTCCCGGCTCGTGAAGGTGCACGCGGACAACACGGACCCGCAGCTCGCCGCGAGGATAGCGAACGCGACGGTCCAGGCGTATATCGCGATGGCCATGGAGCGGCGGCTGGAAGCTTCTTCCTATGCGAAGAGCTTCCTCGAGGACCAGATCAAGCAGACGAAGGCGAAGCTGGAGGACTCCGAGCGCCGGCTGAACACGTACGCGCAGGCGAACCAGATCCTCACGCTGGATGACAAGACCAGCGCGATCTCCGCCACCTACACCGATTTCGCAAGCGCGCTCGCCAAGGCCGAACAGGAGCGCATCAAGTTCGACGCCATCGTGGCGGAGGTCAGGCGCAATCCGGAAGCGTCGCTGGCCGTCATCGAGAACAAGTCGGTCCAGACATACAAGGAGCGGCGCGCCAAGCTGCTCATCGAGTACCAGGAAAACCTGCGCATCTTCAAGCCGGACTATCCGAAGATGCTGCAGATCAAGGCGCAGATCGGCGAGACCGAAGCGCAGATCAAGGAGGAGGTGCAGAACGTCCTCGGCAGCCTGCAAGCCCAGCGCGATTCGTCCTTCAAGCAGGAAGAGTTGCTGCGTGAAAAGCTGAACCAGACCCGCAAGCAGGTGCTGACGACGCAGGATCACAGCATCGACATGAACCTGCTCAAGCGCGAGGTCGACACCAACCGCCAGCTGTACGACAACCTGCTCCAGCGCTTCAAGGAACTGGGTGTCTCCGGCGCCATCGTGAGCAACAACATCTCGGTCGTGGATTCGGCCGAGCCTTCGCTGTTCCCCTACAAGCCGGACATCGCCGCGAACCTGCTGATCGGCATGGTGGCAGGCCTGCTGCTTGGTGCAGCGATCGTCGTCGGGCTGGAGATGATGGATGACTCCATCAAGTACCCGGACGAGGTGGAACGGGTGCTGGGGCTGCCGCTCATGGGCATGATCCCGAAGATCGCCCGCAAGCGGAACGCCCAAAGGGCGGTGGCGCTGGAGGTGCACGACGACCCGCGCTCGACGCTCGCCGAGGCTTACCGGTCGGTGCGCACCGCGCTGCAGTTTTCCACGCCTGAAGGTGCGCCCAAGCGCCTGGTCATCACCAGCACGACCCGCAACGAAGGCAAGAGCACCACTTCACTGGCACTCGCGATCAACTTCGCCCAGATGGGCCAGCGCGTGCTGCTGATCGATGCGGACATGCGCAATCCGACGGTGCACAAGCTGCTGGGGATGCCGAACGATTTCGGCCTGTCCAACCTGCTGTCGAGCGACAACCGGGGCGAGAAGATGATCACGCCCACGTCCATCCCGAACCTTTCCGTGCTGACCGCCGGCCCGATCCCGCCGAACCCGGTGGACTTGCTGACCGGGCCCAAGCTGCTGCTGCTGCTCAATATCACGGCCGCCCTGGGCATCGACTACGTCGTCGTGGACGCTCCTCCCATGCTGGGTCTCGCCGACGCGGTGGTGCTCGGGAACCAGCTGCAGAACGTGCTGTATGTCGTCCAGGCGAGTTCCACGCGCAGGACCCAGATCAAGCATGCGCTGCGCCGGCTCCGGCAAGGTGGCCTGATGCCGAGGGGCGTCGTCCTCACCCAGACGCTCAAGCATGCGATGCAGCAGGATTACGGCACGTATTACGGGTACGGTGCGGAGAGCGGGGAAGGCCCGGCGGCCCTGTCGCGCGCAACCTAGGGCGAACATGACCAGGGCAACCGGGTCGGCGAGGGATCTCCACGACGCGCTCCTGGAGTATTCGACCGCGCCGGGGAAGTACCAACTCCTGCTGCGCCATCCGGCTGTCCTTTTCGCCGCCATCCCCGAGATCCTGCAACTGGCGGCTGGCCGTGGCTTGCCGGCCGGCGGGGATGCCCAGCAAGTACGGGAGTCCGCTGCATTCTTCATCCGCGCAGCACTCCTGTTCCCCGGTGCCGACCACTACGCGGTCCTTGGCCTGCGTTCGGGCGAAGAAGCCCCGGACCTCAAGGAACGCTACCGGCTGATGATGCGGCTGATCCATCCCGACTTCGCGCCGGGCGGCGGTGGCTGGCCGGCGGACGCGGCAGTGCGCGTGAATCGCGCTTACGAAGTGCTCTCTTCGGCCGTGCAGAGGCGGCAGTACGACGACCAGCTGGCCGCGGCGGCGCGGGTGCAGCGGCCCCCGGCGGCGCGGCCATCCGCACCCCATGCGAGGCCGTCGGTGCGCAAACCGGTGGAAGCGCCCCTGCGGTGGCGCAAGGGCGCGAAGGTGGCGTGGGCACTCGCGATTGGCGTCCCGGTCGCACTTCTGCTTGCGCCCCGGCCCGAGCCCGACCACCTGGTGCAACGCGCGCCCGCACCGGGCGCGGCGCCACGTGCCAGCTCCCTGCCGCAGCCGTCCGCGCCTCCTGAGGCGCAACCCGCGCCCGTCGCGCCACCGCCCGACCAGGCCGCGGCCGCTGATTTGCCGGCGCCCGCCCTGCCTGCCCCGATACTGGAAAGCCCAACCCGGCACGCGCACGCACAGCGCAGCGCCCCCGCCGCCCCGAACATTCCCGTGACTGCAGCTCGGGCCCAGCCCTTGCCGTCGGCCCCGCAACCCCCTTCGCTGTCGCAGCCGCGACCCTTGCAGGCGCCGCAGCCCTTGCCGACGCCGCAACGTTCCGTCGAATCCGCAGCGCTCCCGTCCATGCCTGTTCCCCCCCTCGAGCGGCCGAACGCGAGCGTCCCCTTGCTGCTCGCCACGGTGCCCGGCACCCCGGCGCCGCCGAGGCTGGCATCGACCGTGCCAGCGTTGCCGGTGCCGACGTTGAGCGACGCGCAGCCCCTCATCACCCAGATGCTCCAGCTGCTCGAGGCAGGCAGCGGCGAGCAGTTGCTGCGCTTGCTCGACGCCGACGCGCGCAGGGACCCGGCCGCACAGTCGCTCTCGCGGCAATACGACCAGTTCACGCGCCCGATCCGGATCGTCCATGTCGAGTTCGACGGCGAACCGCGCGAAGGAAAGCTGCTGGTCACGGGCCGCATCCGGTTGCACGCCGGCGAGCCGACGATCGGCTCGTCCGGCGAGAAATTGCTGTTGCGGGCCGAATTCGCGCAGCGCGGCGGAAAGACCCAGCTGACGAGCCTCAGCGGCGGCCCGGATTGAGGAGTGATGATGCGACTCGCGATGCACCGCTGGATCCTCGCAGCTCTTGGAGCCTTCGCGGCCGCCATGCTGTTCGGGCAGGCCCTGTCCACGCACCTGCACAATGCCTGCGTCGAGCTGGACACGCCGTACCTGCCGCTTTGCCCTGAGCAGCGGGAGGAAGTCGCCCGCGCCGAACTGCTGGACCGGCTCGAACGAAACCCCGGCGATTCGACCGCGTGGACATCGCTGCTGGCGGGCGATACCACCCGCAGCGCGCTTCCCGGGGCGATCCTCGTGGCTCCGCACCAGCACGCCGTCGCGCGATGGCGCGCGCTGCTCGCCCTGGAATCGGGCAAGCTGGAGGAAGCGGTCGCCGTCTTGGTCGGCATCCTGCGGTACCGCACTTCGCCCGAAAGCGCGAAGGTTCTTGCGCAGATCGCCGTGACGCCGGAGGGCCTCGGCCTGCTGCGCCCGCACATGCGCACCGCGCAGAGATGGTTGCCGCAGGTGCTGGCCGCCGGCCGCGGCCTGAAGCAGTCCCCCTCCGAACTGCTGCCGCTGGTGGCGATGGCACAGTCGCAGGGGCGCATCGCCCCGCAAGTGGGCCAGGACTACATGCGCTCCCTGAAGGCGGCGGGCCTCTGGCTGGACGCCTACGGCTTCTGGGTGGCGCAGCACAAGGACGTGGTGCCCCTGCTTTACAACGGCAGCTTCGACCAACCCTTCGCGTCCGAAGGCTTCGACTGGGAGATCCGGCCGACGCTCAGGAGCCGCGCGGGCTACCTGGTCGACCAGGAATCGGTGGCGCGCCGCGGACTGGTGCTGGCCGTCGAATTCACGGGGCGCACCTTCACGGTCCCCGTGGTGCGCCAGTTCCTGTTCACCCCGCCCGGCACCTACCGCCTGCGCGGCGACTACATGGTGCTGCGGCTGCGGTCCGAGCAAGGGCTGGCCTGGACGGTGCAGTGCCCGGGCAAGCGCAGCGAAGTGGGCCGCTCCGAGGCGCTGCGTGACACGGGCGGCGCATGGCGCCAGCTGGAGTTCGAATTCACCGTTCCGGCCGACTGCGGGCCGGTAGTGAGCGTGCAGCTCCAACCATCTTCGCCCCTGGACGCACAACTGGGCATGCGGGGAGCAGCGGCTTTCGACGCGTTCAATCTTGCGCCGTCGGTGTCCGGCAGTGTTCCGCCGGATCCGGTGCAAAGGAACATGCGTGCCATCGTGCCCGTCCACCGCACCAGGAGCCCCGCATGTTGCTGAAGCCGGCGAATTCCATCGACGCGTATTCGCTGGAGGGCGAGGACAAGGGGCTGGTCGGCGCGGTTGCCTTCATTGCGCTGCTCTTCCTGATCATTGCTTCGCCCTTGATGCGGGGCGGCAACCGGCACGTCGCCCTGATCGCGCTGGAAGGCGCGGGGCTCGTCTTCCTGGTGGCGCTCATCCCCGCGGCGGTCACCATCCACACGCGCCTCACGTGGCGGTCCGTTCTGATTGCGTTCGTGCTGTTCAGTCCCTTGTGGCTGGCGTTCCTGTACCTGTTTCCCATCCCGGCATCCCTGTGGGTCCTGGCGCCAGGCCGCGACCTGTACCCCGCAGCCCTGGCCTCCGTCGGCGTGGACCTGAATGCCAGGCTGCCCCTGTCCCTGGTCCCGGACGCCACGGCGGCCTCCCTGCTCTCGGGCATTCCGTTGGTGGCCGCGTTCATCGCCGGGTTTGCCTTGCGGGTGCCGCAGGTGGAGCGCATCCTCGCCGCGTTCCTCGTCGTCGCCTTCGTGGAAGTCGCCATGGGCCTGCTGCAGGCCGGCGGAGGAGCGAGCTCGACGCTCTATTTCGGCGTGCCTGGCGGGCGCCCGTTCGCCACGTTCGCCAACCCCAACCACTTCGCGAACTACCTCGGCATGGCCCTGGTGGTGTACATCTGGTTCGCGAGCAGCAAGACGCAGTCGCGCCGGCGCCAAAGCCATCGCGGGATGGAGGCGCGGACGCGGCTGGTCGCCCTCTGGGGTTTCGGCGCCTTGCTGCTCGTGCTCGGCATCCTGCTTTCGCGCTCGCGCGGCGCGGCGTTGGCCGGCCTGACGGCCGCCTTGTGCGCGTTCGCCCTCGCCTTCGCCTCGGGATCCCGGTTGCGCTACTTGCGCCTGCTGCTCGTCGCCTCCTTCGTGGTGCTGGTCGGCGCCGTGGCCATGATGGGTTCGGACCTCCTGGCCACGCGTTTCAGCCTGCAGGTGATCGGGACCAGCGCCGAGATTCGCAGCCTCCTTGCGAAATCGACCATGGAAGGCGCCGCGCTCTTTTGGCCGCTCGGCGCCGGGTGGGGCACCTTCGGTACCGTGTACCCCCGCTTCCAGCCTCCGGCCATCGTCGGCAGCGCCGGCTACGCCCACCACGACTATGCGCAGCTGCTGTTCGAAGGCGGCATCTTTTCCGTGCTCCTGATGGCCGCCGTCGCGGTCCTGCTTGCCGCGCGCGCCATCGAGCTGCTGCGCAATGCGCGCCGCCGCGGCCGCCTGCGCAGCGAGGAAATGATGAGCGCGGTGTGCGGCGTCGGGCTCGTGGGGTTCCTGCTGCATTCCTTCATCGAGTTCAACATGCACATCCCCGCCAACGCGATCATGGCGTGCCTCCTGGCAGGCATCTACCTGCGTCCGCTGGGCCACGACACGACCAGGGAACCGGTAGCAAAGCATGATTGACCTGCACTGCCACATCCTGCCTGCCATCGACGATGGATCGCGCAGCCTCGACATGTCGCTGGAGATGGCGCGGATGGCCGTCGACGACGGCATCACCATGATCGCGTGCACGCCGCACATCTACCCCGGGCTGTACATGAACGACACCGCGGGCATCAAGGCCGCCCGCGACAACCTGCAGCGCGAGTTCGACCAGCGCGGCATCCCGCTCCAGCTCACCACCGGCGCCGACGTGCACCTGGTCCCCGGCCTGGTCGACGGCCTGCGCTCGGGCATCGTGCCCACGCTGCACGACACGCGCTACCTGCTGCTGGAGCCTTCGCACCACGTGGCGCCACCCCACTTCCAGGAATCCGTGTTCCGGCTCGTGGCGGAAGGCTACGTGCCGGTCATCACGCACCCGGAGCGCCTGACCTGGGTCGAGGACAACTACCCGGTGTTCGGCGAGCTCGTGAAACAGGGGGCGTGGATGCAGCTCACCGCCGCGTCGCTCACGGGCTTGTTCGGCGCGCGTGCCCAGTACTGGAGCGAACGCTTTCTCGACGACGGGCTCACGCACATCCTGGCGACCGACGCGCACTCCAACGGCCGCCGCTCGCCGGTGATGTCCAAGGCGCGTGCGATCGCCGAGCGCATGCTCGGGCGCGAAGAGGCCGAGCTGCTCGTGCGCGGCCGGCAGGAATGCATGCTGCGCAACGTTCCACCTTCGGCCGTGCCCCCGCGGCCGGACGTCGAGCCGCGGCGCGAAGGCTGGTTCCAGAAGCTGTTCGGCGGCCGCTGATCAGCGGTGCCGGGCGCGCCAGTCGGCGTACGCCTGGTCGATGCGGCGTTGCCGCGCCCCCGCATCGAGGTCCGTCGTCGGCGCGGCGGCGCCCGCCCCCATCTTCCGCGTCGCGTGGTGCGCGCTCGCGTGCGTCTCGACCTTCTTCTGGCTCTTCTTGTGCACCTTCGCCGGCGCGTGCGCCTTTTCCGCGGGTGCCGCCGCGGGTGCCGTGCCGTCGCCGGACATCTTGGCGCTGCCACCGGGTGCCTGCGCGAGGGCGGTGCCGCCGGCGAGCGCCAGCGCGATGAGCAATGCGGGGATCTTCATGGGGGTTCCTTTCTGGAGGGCCTCTCTCACAACGCAATGCCGCGAGCGGCGCGCGTCGGACGCCGCAAAAGCGCGGCGTGGGAGAAGGCAGACCCAGCCATGCCCGGCGGACTTGCGACAATGGCGGCATGAAACGCCGAGCACTGATCCTCTCCTCCCTCAGCGCGGCCGCCGTCGCCGCCGCTCCCGCAGCCCGGGCACAGGCCCGCCCCATCCGCATCATCGTGCCCTATGCCGCCGGCGGCCCGATCGACGTCACGGCGCGCGTGCTGGCCGAGCGCGTGAAGGACTCGCTGGGCCCGGTGATCATCGAGAACCGTCCGGGCGGCGGCGGCAACATCGGTGCCGATGCGGTGGCGAAGTCCGCGCCCGACGGAACGACCATCGGCATCTCCGCCGTGGCCACGCATGCGATCAACCCCTGGTTGTTCTCGAAGATGCCGTACGACGCGGTGAAGGACTTTTCGCCCATCACGCAGATGGTGCGCGTGCCCAACGTGCTGGTCGTGAACGCGGAGACGGCGGCGCGCCTGAAGATCAACAGCCTAGGCGACCTGATCGCGTACGCGAAGGCGAACCCGGGCAGGCTCAATTACGGCAGCGGCGGCAACGGCAGCGCCGGGCACCTGGCCGGCGAGATGTTCAAGCGTGACGCCGGCATCTTCGCGGTGCACATCCCGTACAACGGCGGCAATCCCGCGCAGCTGGCCCTGCTCTCCGGCCAGGTGGACTTCAATTTCGACAATCTCGCAACAGCCGCGCCCAACATCCGATCCGGCAAGCTCAAGGCCCTGGCCGTGACCACCTTGAACCGCTCGCCCAGCCTGCCCGACGCGCCGCCCGTTGCCGATACGCTGAAAGGCTTCGCCATCGACACCTGGTGGGGCCTGGTCGGCCCGGCCGGCATGCCGCGCGAGGTAGTGCAGAAACTCAACCAGGCCTTTGTCGCGGCGCTGAATTCCCCGGAAGCGAAGACGCGCTTCGCCGGACTGCTGGCCGAGCCCGTGCCCACCAGCCCCGAGGAATTCGGCCGCTTCATGCAGGCCGAACTGACCAAATACGAGAAAGTGGTGAAGGCCTCGGGCGCTAAGGTGGATTGACAGCTGAGCCGCGGCTCCTACAGGCCTTGTGAGATTTGTCTGACACCGGCTACCTCAGCCGCGCTGGACATTGGGCACAACTACAACGAGGAGCCCGCCATGAGGTCGCTGTGCAATCTCCTGGGTTTGGTGGTCGCAATCGCGGCGGTCGGCACGGCCGCGGCGCAGACGAGTGGCGCGCTGCGCTGGCGCGCGAACAGCGCTCCGCTCGGGCTGCAGGCCGCGGGTGCGCAGGCTCCGCTACCCTGCGGCAGCTACACCCTCTCGTGCAGCGACAGCACGACCTTGCCCCTGTACACGAGCGTCACGGCACCGCGAAGCCTGAGCATGCAGGTGAGCCCGAACGAGGCCACGTCCATGCGCCTGGCAGGCACGCAGGGGCTGAACGTCAAGTTGGTCGGCAAGGCGAGCATCGCCCCGGAACTGGGTGTGTACGGCCGCGTGGGGACGACGCTGAACCGCACTGCGCCCGCGCTTGGCGGCACGGCGAACGGGGAAAGCGGCCTGACCTATGGGGTCGGCTTCAGCTGGGACTTCTCGCGCAGCGCATCGGCTTCCATGGGGCTGGACAGCTATGACATCCGGGGCAGCATGGGGGACCAGCGGGAGGTGCGTACGAGTTTGGGGTTGCAGTGGCGGTATTGACTTGCGCTATCAAGGCAACAGCAGAATCTGCACGCGACGCCACGATAATCCAGGGATCAATAAGTCAACGACCGAGCACGTGATCCCATCGGCACAGGACCGCAGGCAGCGGCCGGGTCTTCTGGCGCTGGCCGTCGTCGTTCTGTTGATTGGCACCACGATGCCCGGCGCCCTGAAGGGGAGCATCGAAGGCGAGCTTTGGCACGGCTGGCCCTGGTCGGCTTTCGCGCATTTCACCCTCTTCGCGCTCATCGCCGCGACCCCCGCGTATGGCGAAGACCGCTGGTGGCCTTTCAGGGCGGCGGCCCTCGCCCTCGCCTTGGCGTTCATCACCGAATTCCTGCAGCAATTCGTCCCGGGGCGACACCCGCTCGTGCGCGACGGGTTCATCGACCTGGCGGGAACGCTCACGGGGCTGATGATCGCGGTGGCGCGACGCCGATGAAAAAAGCCCGCCGAAGCGGGCTTTTCATCCAGAGAGCGGGGATCAGGAACCCGAACCGCCGGTGGCCGGCGTCACCGTCACGGTGCCCACCACGACGCCGTCGACGATCACGTCGCCGGACGGAGTGACATCCACCGTCAGTTGAACGGCGGCCGACGTGTTGGTACCCAACACGAAAGTCACCGCCTTCGCGGCAGCCGCTGCGTCCACGGCCACGCCCGCCGTCGGGATCTTCAGCTCGCACGGGCTCACTTCCACGCGCGCGCCCACTGCCAGCTTGGAGCCGGCCGCGAAGGTGGAGTCCGTCACGGTGAAGATGCACGAGCCGAAACTCAGGTTGCCGCTCGCGTTGCCTTCCGACGAAGCCACGCTGAAGGTCGAAGCGCTATTGACGGTAAGCGTCGTCGGGCTGCTGGTACCCAGGGCCGTGACGCCGGTCGCGAAAGCGAAGGACTCGCCAGTGACCGCACCCACCGACTTGGCGGTGATGGGAGCGGTCGTATTGCTGGACGCGGCGAGAGGCGCCGAATCACCGCCACCCCCGCCGCCACATGCGACGAGCATGGCGGAGGCCGCCAGCAGCGAAAAGAGGCCGAGGCCGAGCTTCTTCAAAATTCAAACTCCTTGTGCGTGTTGCTGCCAAAAGGACTTCCTTGGCAAGCCTTCGAGGGTACTGGTTTTGTGTTTAAACGTAAACCATCGGGGACCTGAATGCGCCCGATCTGTAGTTTTGTCATCCGTGGCGACTTTAGTGTTCATCTACAATCGAACCCCAAGAATGTGTTTTCCAACACAATTCGATGCGCTCCCAGTTTGCAAACATTCAGTAACGAACGCAGAATCGCGGGTTCACCTCAGGTAATCACCGCCCTCCAGCCTTTCGCCAGGTACGCCGCCGTCCCTCGAGGTTCGGGGACCGTTCCCGCGCCCTGACACCGCTTCTCCTCATGCGTTCCTGTTTCGCCCTCATGGTGGGGGCCACCGCGTCCTTGTGCCTCGCCCAGACGCCCCCCACCACACTCACACAGGCCGGCTACACCGGCTTGGGGATCACGCCCAACGCACATCTTCTCGGCTGGGGGCGCATGGAGTTCGCGTACGACAACCAGCTCCCCGGTGCCGTGCGCAATCCCTCCGGCCACAACTACGTCCTCGGTTTTGGATTGCTGCCGAACCTCGAGATCGCGGGGCGACTGGCTGCCAATTCCCCACTGGACCGCAGCTGCTTTGGCCCACCGGGCTGTGGCGTGCGCGATCTCTCGGCGTCCGCGAAACTGGGCATCGGGCTGGATGCCGCAGGCCGCTTTCGCATCGCAGGCGGCGCGACGGACGTGGGCGGGGCCGCCACCAATTTCCGCAGCTACTACGGAGTGCTCACGTACAACGAAGGGCGTTGGGAAGCGAGCGCCGGATACGCTCGCAACAGCAGCAGCGGCTCCAACGCGCCGCGCTCACCACTCGACGGCCCATTCGCCGCCGCGGCCTGGCAGCCGTTGCCCTGGGTGCGCGGGCAAGTGGAATACACCGACGGCAATGCCTGGGCGGGGGTGCGCCTGTTCGCTCCCAGGGAGTGGCTGCCGGATGGGTGGTCTGCCTACCTGGGCGCCAACCAACGCCTGACCAGCACCACGCTGACCGAAAAGACGTGGCTGAGCGCAGGCTTGTCCATCCCCCTGTACAAGGTCCCCAAGCTGCCGGCGGGTGGCGAGCAGGTTCCACCTCCGGCTTTGCGCGGGAACCAGCAGCCACTGCCTGCGTACGAAGCCCTCACAGCCCCGGTGCCTGGCCTCGCGTGGCCTCAGCCGCAGCCCTCATCGGCGCGTACGTCCTCCTCGCCTGTCGATGATGGCCGGCTCCACGAGCTTGCCGCAGCACTCCGCGCACGGGGGCTGGAAGACCTCTGGGTCGGCCGGATGGAAGATGGCTCGGTAGCCGTGCGAGCCAACAACGCGACCTACAACTGGAACTCGGTGGATGCGCTCGGCGCTGCACTGGCAGCGATCGCCCAAGCGCTCGGGGAGTCCAGGACCGCGTACCGCTTCGTGCTGACACAACGCCAGACCCCGTTGGTGGGCGTGACGGGACAAGCCGACTGCCTCCGGCAATGGATTCAGAGCGACACACCCGCTTGCGCAGCGGGAGAGCTCTCCACTCCGGGGACCACCGTCCTGGACCGCTTGCACACGGGCGCAAGCTGGGTCGTTCGCGGCGAGTCACCGAGCTGGAAAACCCTGCGCGTGAGCCTCAGCCCCGTGCTGCGCACGAACCTCGGAACGGAGGTCGGCGCCTTCGACTACTCACTGGGGGCCAATGTGGGGCTGCAACTTCCGCTCTGGGCCGGGGCCAGCGTGGAGGCACGGTACGACGTGCCCTTGGCAAACAGCGCCAATTACGAGCCGGGCGGACTCTTTTACGGCCGCCGGGTGCAATCCCGCTTGGAGCGCGCCGCCTTCACCCAGACGCTTCGCCTACCCCTGGAAACCTGGATGCGCGAGTCTGACGACGTGAGCATCCATCGCCACGGGCTCGGCAGCGTGGTGGCACAAGGGTCCATCGGCCGGTTCGGCAATTTCTACGACGGCGTGCACGGCGCGCTTCGCTGGGAGCCGGGGGACGGCAAGCACAGGCTCAGTGCGGAAGCAGGATGGTTCGAGCACCAGGAGTTCGGCCTCGCGGGCTCGCCTGGGCCACGCAATCCCAGGCCTGCCCTCGTGCAATACCGCTACCACCTGGCCCCGACGCGTACCTACTGGGAAGCGACGGCCGGCAACTTCATGAACAACGACTACGGGTTCCAGCTTGGCCTGCGGCAGTGGTTCAGCGACGTGGCAGTGCACGTGTACTACAAACGAACGCAGTTCGAGAACACGTCCGCGCGTCAGTTCGTGGGGATCCAGGTGTCCGTACCCATCGGCCCGCGCAAGGACATGAACCCGAACGGGATCCAGGTGACGGGCACGCCCCGGTTCACGCACGGCATCGAATCGGTGGTGCGGGAGACTGCAAACGCGGTGAGCACAGGGTACGGCGCATTGCCGCCGGTTCCGTCGCTCGAGAGCGTGTTCAATTCGGACCGCGCGGGCCTGGCGTACTTCCAGGACAACGTACCCCGTATCCGGGATGCCGCAAGGCAGTCCGCGCGGTAGGGACCTTTTCACGTTTAACGAAACCAGCCGAAAGGCCGAAGTGCAACGGTCGAGCTGTACGTTAGAGTTACTCGCTTCGCCTCGCGCGACATAAGAACATGGGGCTCATGCATCGCTTTATTCCCGGCCGGCTGGCCACGTTGATGGCGCTCGCCGTGGCCTTGCTGCAAGGCTGCGCCGTCGTCACGGCGCCAGGCTTCGACTATGCCGACCCGGCGGATCGCACGAGCATCACGCTGGGGCAGTACGTCCCCGCGGATGCGGCGAATCCGCCGCAAGGCGTCGTGACGCCGATCACGCCGCAGCTGATTCAGGCCGAACGGCTGCAGCAGCCCGCCGGGGTAGCGGCGGATATCCAGGCGCTCTTTGCCACTGCAAAGCCGTACACGATCGGGGTGAGCGACATCTTGCAGGTCGTCGTCTACGACCACCCGGAACTGCTGCCAAGCGCAGGGACCGTGGTCAACCAGCAGGCCGACCCGACAGGCATCAGCAGTGCCCCGGGCTTCATCGTCGATGCGAACGGCCAGATCTTCTTCCCGCACGCAGGCCGCGTCACGGTGGCGGGACTGACGGAGGCGCAGGCCGCCGAGATCGTCGCAAACCGGATCCGCCGCGTCATCAAGGACCCGCAGGTCACCGTTCGCATCAACTCCTTCCGCAGCAGGCGGGCGTATGTCGATGGTGAGGTGCGGGTGCCGGGCACGCAGATCTTCACCGATGTCGCGATGACACTCCCGGAGGCGATCAACCGCGCCGGCGGCGTCACGGCCAACGGAGACCGTTCCTTCGTCACGCTCACGCGTGCAGAGAAGACCGTGGTGATCGACCTCCTGCGCCTGCAGGAGCTGGGCATCAATCCCACCCGGATCCTGCTGGAAAACGGCGACCTGGTGACGGTCCGTCATCGCGAGGAGCGAAAGGTGTTCGTGATGGGCGAGATCCTTCGGCCGACGGCTCTCCAGATGCGCAACGGCCGCATGACGCTGAACGAGGCTCTCGGCGAGGCAGGCGGCCCGAACCTGGGGACGGCCAACACGGACCAGATCTACGTGATCCGCAACAACACGGAAGGCCAGCCGGTTGTCTTCCACCTCAAGGCGAACAATCCAATTGCGCTGGCCTTGGCGGAAAGCTTCCCCCTGCGTCCGCGCGATGTGGTTTACATCGACCCCGTGCCGCTGGTGTACTGGAACCGCATCATCAGCCTGATCCTGCCGAGCGCGCAGGCGCTGAATCTTGGACGGCAAGTGATCAGTCCATGAAGTCCATCCTGGTCCTGTGCGAGGGCAACATCTGCCGCAGCCCGATGGCCGCGGGCCTGTTGGCCGCAGCTCTCCCCGACCTGAGCGTTCGCTCCGCGGGGCTGGGTGCGTTGGTGGGCGAGCATGCACAGGAGAAGGCCGTGTCGCTGATGCGCGATCGCGGCATCGACATCAGCGGCCACCGTGCCCGCCAAGTCACGCGGGGCATGTGCCTCGAATCCGACGTGATCCTGGTCATGGACCGCGAGCAACGCCAACGGCTGCAGGACATGTACCCGGAAGCTTGCGGCCGCGTGTTCCGCATCGGTGAGTACGCGGATCTGGATGTTCCCGATCCTTACCGACAACCCACGCAAGCCTTCCGGCACGCGCTCAATTTGCTCGACCTGAGCATCCAGCCTTGGCTGCAACGCATCCAGAGACTTTGAAGAGCCCACCATGAATGCTCCGCACCCGTTGCAGAACCAATTGCTGGCCCGTCCCGCGCCGATGGAAGATGATGAAGACACCATCAATCTGGTCGAATACTGGGACATCCTCGTCGACAACCGCTGGCTCATAGGCGCTGTAACGGCCGTCGCGTTAGCGGTCGGAGTCACTTATGCGGTGCTCGCCCGGCCGGTCTACGAGGCCAACACGCTGATCCAGGTCGAAGACAGCGCGGGCAGCGCCAAGGACCTGATCGGCCAGGCGGCCGGGCTGGTGGACGTCAAGACAGCAACCTCCGCCGAACTTGAAATCCTCCGCTCACGTCTCGTGATCGGCCAGGCCGTGGACGGCGCACGGCTGTACATCTCCGCGCGCCCTCGCTATTTGCCCTTGGTCGGCTCCATGGTGGCGGCTCATTCCAAGGACTTGTCTGAGCCCGGCTTCCTTGGCGTGTCCGGCTACGTCATGGGCACGGAGTCGATCACCGTGCCGACGTTCAACGTTCCCCGGGACATGGAAGGCTCGCCATTCCGCCTGAGCGTGCTGGAGGGCGGGCAGTTCGTCCTGCGTCACGTCGATCACAACCAAGTATGGCGCGGGTCGGTGGGGAAGCCTCTGGTCGCGAACACGCCCTCGGGTGTGCTCGAACTCACCGTGAGCAGCCTGGAAGCCAAGCCCGGCGCCGACTTCGAACTGGTGCGCCGCTCGCGACTCGCGGCCATCGAGGATCTGCAGGCGACGCTGCGCCTGACGGAAAAGGGCCGGCAGTCCGGCGTGATTGAAGCCACGCTGCGTGGCGGCGATCCGGATCAACTCACGACGATCCTGAATGGTATCGGTCGCCAGTATGTGCTCCAGAACACCGAGCGCAAGGCGGCTGAGGCCGGCAAGACCCTGGCTTTCCTGGACACGCAGCTGCCGCAGTTCAAGAAGCAGCTCACGCAAGCCGAGGAGCAATACAACAGCTACCGCAACCAGCAGGGGACGGTTGCACTCGACGAGGAAGCGAAGCTGGTGCTGGCGCAAAGCGTCGACCTCCAGGCCAAACTGATGGAGGCACAGCAGAAGCGGCGTGAACTCATTGGCCGCTTCACTTCGGAGCATCCGTCGGTGAAGACCCTGGATGACCAGATCGCTGCCTGGACGAACGAAATCGGGCGCATGAATGCGCGCATTCAGCGCATGCCCAACGTGCAGCAGGACGCATTGCGCCTGGAGCGCAACGTGAAGCTCAATAGCGAGCTGTACCAGCAACTGCAGAACAGCGCCCTGCAGCTGCAACTGGTGCGCGAAGGCAAGATAGGCAACGTGCGCGTCATCGACGAAGCCGCCCGGCCGGAAAAGCCGGTCGGTCCAAACCGGCTGGCTGTCCTCGGTGTTGCCGGCATCCTCGGCCTGCTTGGTGGCGTGATGTTCGCCCTAGCACGCAACGCATTCTTCCGCGGCGTCCGCAATGCGCAGGAGATCGAGGCCGAGACCAACCTCAACGTCTACAGCACGATTCCTCTCAGCACGGTCCAGGAGTCCCTGGCGCGCAAGGCCTCCGAGAAACAACCTGGCTTGCATGTGCTCGCGGCTCAGATGCCCGACGACCCCGCCGTGGAAAGCCTGCGCAGCCTGCGCACGGCGCTGCAGTTCGCGATGCTGGAGGCACCGAACAACCGCATCATCATCACCGGCCCCACTCCGGGTGTTGGCAAGAGCTTCGTGTCCGCCAACTTTGCCGCCCTGCTCGCAAGCACAGGCAAGCGCGTGCTGCTGATCGACGCCGACCTGCGGAAGGGCCCGCTGAGCGAGTACTTCGGCGTTCCGCGCACGGGCGGCCTGTCGGAACTGGTGCTCGGGTCGATTTCTGCCAAGGAGGCCGTGCGGCGCAACCTGCTGCCCAATCTGGACCTGATCACCACGGGCAAGAGACCGCCCAACCCGGCCGAACTCATGACGAGCAGCGCGCTGATGGCGTTGTTGCAACAGTTCTCTGCGCAGTACGACCTGGTGATCATCGACACGCCGCCGGTGCTGGTGGCAGCGGACACGCCATCCATCGCGGCGCAAGCCGGCACCTTGCTGCTGGTGGCGCGCGCAGGCGAGACGCAAATGGGTGAAGTCCACGAGTCCGCGAAGCGTCTCACGCATGCAGGCAAGAGCGTCACCGGCGTCCTGCTCAACGCGCTCGACCTGAGCCGCCGTCACTACGGCAGCTATGCGTACAAGTACGGCGGGTACCGCTACCGCGAGTACAGCTACACAGAGTCGCGCTAGGGCTCATGGGCCTGCCCTCCGCTCGCACGGATCGTGCGGGAACGCGCTTGCGTGGGGAAAATCCCGCACCGCGTGATGTATTTTGGCCTAAGTGGTCTTGTGTAGCTCAGCAGTTGAAATAGAATTCATAACGTTCTGTCACAAGGCGTGCCAGAGGGGGGACGGCCGCAAAGTCCCAAAGTAGTAACAAAAAAAGCAGTCGGAGGGTGCCCCATGCTGAGCTCATACGCCGCCATCGGCGTCACGGTGGTCGCGTCGTTTGCGCTTGCGTATTTGTTGGTGGTGAGCGCGAACAAGCACGGCCATCTCACGATGGATCGGCCAGGCGCCATCCAGAAGTTCCACGATGTCCCCACGCCTCGCGTCGGCGGTGTAGCGATCTACATCGCGCTGACGGTGGGCTGCTTTGTCATGCCCGGCGCAGCCGAGCGCAAGTTGCTCGCCACGCTGCTGCTCGCCGGCATGCCGGCGCTTTTGATCGGGCTGCTGGAAGACGTGACGAAGCGGGTGGGCGTGAGCACGCGGCTGCTGGTCACGATGGCCAGCGGGGCACTGGCCGTGTGGGTGACAGGCACCGGCCTGACGCGGGTCGAAATCGGGCCCGTCGACATGCTGCTGTCGTACTGGCCCGTCGCCCTGGTCTTCACGGCGTTCGCGGTGGGCGGGGTGGCGAACGCCATCAACATCATTGACGGCTTCCACGGCCTCGCGAGCGGCACCATGATGATCTCGCTGGGTGCCTTGGCCGCGATCGCTCTCAGCGTCGGCGATCTCCCGCTGGCGCTCGTCGCAGTGTTAGTCGGTGCCGCCGTGTGCGGCTTTTGGTTGGTGAACTTCCCCTGGGGCAAGTTGTTCCTGGGAGACGGGGGCGCCTACTTCGCCGGCTTCGCGCTGGCCTGGCTTTCCGTAGAAGTCCTTGCGCGCAACGCGAGTGTCTCGCCCTGGGCCAGCGTCCTGGTGTGCGGCTATCCCACCATCGAAGTCGCTTACAGCGTGATACGGCGGCGAAAACAACGGCTCTCGCCGGGGGCTGCCGATCGCCACCACCTTCACAGTCTGGTGGCTACGCAGATCGTCCAGCCGCGTCTGCAATACCTTAGCCCCAACCTGCGCAATGCCTCTGTGTCCCTCGTGATGTGGCTTTGCGCGCTTGCGCCAGTGGTGCCGGCCGTGCTGTTCCCGTCTCGGCACGACATTCTGCTGGCCGGCTTGCTCGCCTGCTTCCTTGGTTATCACCTTTTCTATCAACACGTGGCTGCGTCGGCTCCTGCCATGAACGAGCAGCCCGATCGTGTGGACGTTTGCGCCTAAAGGGCGTGGCTTCTACGCAAGAGGATTCAGATGCGATTGAGTGTCATCATCATCGAGTATCGGTGCATGAACACCGTACATGCATGCCTAGATACAATTGCCAAGCACCTTGGCGGCGTCTCTCATGAGTGCATTGTCCTTTCGAATTCGTCCTACTCAGACACCGAGATTCGGGAGCACCAGTCGCGTCTCTCGCCTCGAGTCAAGTTTATCTCGAGCGGCGACAACTTGGGATACGCAGGTGGCGTGAATGCTGCTCTCAAGTACGCAGCCGGCGAGTACATCTATCTGCTGAATCCTGATGTGCTACTGGCGGATAGTGCTGCAATTGACTTGATGGAAGCCATGGATGCTGACAGGGCATGGGCTTTCGCAGGACCCCAGGTCCGTGACAGTGCAGGCAGCGTACAACCCTCGTGCCGTCGGTTTCCGAAGCCCTGGACCTTTCTGCTTGTGAGAAGCTATCTAGCTGCTCTCCCCGGATCGTCGAAAGAGCTCCACCGCTATCTGATGCAGGATTGCTCCCGGGAGGGGAGGCAATGCGTCGACTGGCTCTCAGGCGGCGCTATGCTGCTAAAGGCCTCGGCGATCAAGACGATTGGCGGCATGGATGCTCGGTTCTTCCTCTACATGGAAGACGTTGATTGGTGCAGAGCAGCTTGGCAGCGTGGCTTCAAAGTCGTTTACGCGCCAGAATCGATAGTGATCCACTCGGGTCAGCACCAAAGTATCTCGACCATCCTGAACCGCCATTTTTGGTGGCACCTCAGCAGCTTGGTCAAGTACTTTGCCAAGCACCGGGGTATGTCGCTGCCGACGTCGGACCAATACGAGAGGTCCCGTTCACCGAGTCTCCTCGGCGAACTGGCTTAGGCCTCGGCCACGAGGGTTACGTCGCCTTACTTGACAGCGTGTCTATGGCGTGTGGCATGAGTCGCCGGGCGCGCCCCAATGCCAGCGGTGACCCAGATGATAGTAAGGCATTTCGTTCCTCGCGCCCAGCTAGCGTCAAGAAGCGAGGACACAAGGAGCGCGACACCCATCTGCTCGGAACTGCTTCGCCGAAGAGCGCGATTCGAGAGGGCCCATCGTCAAAGTTCCAGCCATTTCTAGGACGCCTCGCGCTTGAGCACAACAGCAACATGCCAAGAGCTACGTGTAGCAAATTTGACGTTCTCGTTCAAGAACATTCCCGCGGCCCAACTCGGCTGTTAGAGTGCTCACCAATGAGCTGGGGCCCGCAGCCAGTGAGTAGCAGTGGTCAAAGCGTCCTTCTCGGATTCGAAGTGCCGTCTCGAGGTTGGCGATCTGTCACGCCCACGAGCATGACCAAGGAGGCGAGCTTGGCGAGCGCGTTTCCGGCACGAACGGCCTCCGAATATGAAGCTCCGCACGCCGGGATTCGACCCTTAGAGCAGAAAGCGCGTCGCAAACCTGCGATGCCGGTATCCACAGTCGTCTTTGAGCCTTTCTCATGAACACACATCCGCAGGGCAGCGCGGCAGCTGCGGCGTTGCCCGGACAGAAAGGTCTCGGACCGGTCGCCTACGTCGTTTCCATGGGGAACGGAATGGAATCGTTCATATACCGCGAAGTTGACGCGCTCTACGCAATGGGCCTGCGCATCGTTCTCTTTGCCACGAAATTCAAGTACAACGACGTATTTTCGCCGAAGCCGGATTGGACGTGTTTTGCACTGCCAATGCCGAAGCTTCTTGGAAGACTGCCGCTTCTCATGGCGAGGGCGCTGGCCCATCCGAAACTGCTCGTCGAAGCCATTCGCTCGAAGAGCACTGCGGACTTTATATTCGCGCTCCACTTCGCTCCGATCATGCTTCGCCAAGGGGTGGCCCAAATACATTGCCACTTCGGGGATCACAAGCTTTTCGTGGGCTACTACTGCAAAAGAATCACTGGATTGCAGTTGAGCGTCACGATCCACTCGCACGAACTCCACGTAAATCCAAACGAAGCAATGTTTCGGAAGGCTATCCTGACCTGCGATCGCGTATTTGCCATATCCGATCTAGCCGTGGGAATCTTGAAGGAAAGATACTCCGTATCTCCCGAGCGGTTGATTCTTAGTCGCCTTTGCGTTGACACAAGCGTGTGGCGCAAGCGTCGCCCCGTGCGGGTCCTCACGGTGGCACGATTCCAGCCTCAAAAAGGCTTCGAAGATCTTTTCAAGGCTGCCCGGCTTCTCGCCGATACAGACATTGAGTTTGTTGTCGTCGGCTTTGGTCCACTTGATGTGAGAGGTTTGGCGCGTGATGCAGGCGTGGACCACAAGGTGAGCTTCTTCGACAAGCTTGGAGGCGCGCAACTACGGCTGCTGTACCAGTCGTGCGATATCTACTGCCTGCCGTCCATCACGCACTCGGAACAAGGTAAGGAGGGTGTTCCCGTCGTGTTGATGGAAGCGATGGCCTGCGGTATGCCCGTCGTCGCAACCCGATGCGGAGCAGTCGATGAAATTGTCGAAGACCTATTAGTCGATGAATCCTCACCGGAGCAGATCGCACAAGCAATACTGAGGCTCGCTGGAGACGAGCGGCTGCGCAGCTCTCTAGGGTCGCGGAATCGGAGCATCGTGGAATCGAAGTACTCGGCGTCGAACGTCCATGCATTCGCACGCGAGTTGCTGCTTGAAGTGGGGTGAGAGACGTAATGGCAACGATCGTGTTTGTCGCACATGGCGTACGCCGCGCCAACGTTCAACTGCAGCCCTGGCGCTACCTTTATGAGCTCGCCGTTCATTTTGCGAAAACCCAGCCGGTGGTTTTCGTCACCGACTCAGACGCTGCAGAAATCGATGAGGAATGGAGCCCGCAGCTCAGAGTAATCTCGACCCGCTTTCTGTCGCCAAGATACAGGACTCAGCTTGAGGCGCTCATCAAGTCGAATCAGCCGGAGCAAATCTGGTGGAGCGTAACACCACGTTCAGTGCTCTACCGTGCGAGTTGGAGGCGGCTCGGGATTCCGCTCGTTGCCGTGGTCACTTGTCCGCTGTACTCCTGGAGTCTGCTTCTGGGGGCGCTAGCGATCGGCGTCCCCTGGGCGGAGCTCAGTGCATTGATCCGGCAGAGATTGGTGCCGAGATGGGCATTCGCGGCGCTGCTAAACGACAACGCGGTGGCAGGCATCGTCACGCAGAGTCTGAACAACCGTCGGCTCCTTATTGCGGCAGGTGTCCAGGACGAAAAGATTGCCCATGTTCCTGTCGGTATTGATCACTCAGACGCGCAGAGCGTGCCGCTGTCGGAGATCGTGCGCGCGCGCACAAGGCTCGGGTTTCCCAGCGACGCCGTGGTGTACGTATATCTGGGCGCAGCACGCCGTATCCGGGGCTTGCCTGGCTTGCTTTCTGCATTTTCGATTGTGTGTCAGCAGCACTCGAACATGTTTCTGGCAGTACTCGCACGAGGGGCCGATGATGCGGTCCAGCGTTCAATTCAGCGTTCCTGTGCGAAGCTCAAGATTTCTCATCGCGTCAAGGTTGTTGGAGGATGGCTCTCACGCGACGAGGTGTGGGCCCACCTTGAAGCGAGCGATGTTGTCACTCTTCCATTCGTAGTAGTGCCTTCCGACGTACCCATAGCGATACTCGAGGCGCTTGCTCGAGGTAAACCGGTCATAGCGTCTGCTGTTGACGGCATACCTGAGCTCGTTGAAGGCCGGGGCGAGGTTGTGCACCCGCTGAAACCTCGCCACCTTTCTGAGGCGCTGGCGCGATTCGCTACGGACGTGAAGTACAGGCAGGCGATGGGCTCAGCTGCGCGCGAGTTCATGCGCACTTACCCAACTTGGCCAGCGGTCGGAATAGTTGCCGCACAAGCGCAACAAACTTGGGGGAGGCCGAGATGAACATCCCTTCAATTATCTACGTCACGGGGATCGACGGAAGCGGCAAGACGACCGTTGTGGAGTGGCTCGGACGTGAACTACAGCAGCGCGGGTGCAAAGTCGAAGTTCGCTGGTTGCGCTTCAACCACCTGCTGACCAAGCCGCTGTTGGCATTCTGTAGGCTTGTTCGACTCACCAGATACGAATCAGTTCAGGGGATTCGAGTCGGCTATCACGACTTCCATCGATCGCTTGTCGTGTCTTGGTTATTCATTGCTCTTCAGTATCTCGATGCTGCCCTCGTGCATTTCGCGTACATGGCGCGCCGTTCGAAACAGGACCGGCAAGTCCTGATCTTGGATCGCTACGTCTACGATATTTTGATCGACCTGATGATTGACACTAGGGTTCCACAATTGGACAAAACCTGGATCGGTCGTGCGTTCCTTAGGCTTCTCCCCCCGGAGTCCGCCGTGATCGCTTTGAGACGTAGTCGCGCTGATCTCGTAGTGGCCAGGCCGGAGTCTGCGGTAGACAGCAACTTCGGCTGCAGGCTCGCACTGTATGAAGAGTTGGTGACAAGGCAGAACCTGAGAGCAATAGAAAACGACGATACGTTGCAGAGTCTTTTGGATAAAGTTGCCAATCGGGTTGGTCTGAGAACATGAAGCCGAAAAAGCTGCCTGGCTTTTTGACCAACGGCGCCTCCATCGCTTTCTTCCAATCGAAGGTGGGCCGGCTGTCGTCAAACTGGGTTCTTCAAGGCATGCTGTACATGAACCCCGTGGAAGTCGCCCTGAAGCTCACGCTGGACGTAGTTGTCACGGTATTCTTCGTTGCACTTTGGGGATCCGACTCACATCCCCTCGTGTGGGTTGGCGCTGCCGCCGCTGCGCACAGTATCAACTGGGTCATCAATGGCCAGCCGGTGGCACTGTTCTTCCACCTCGACTGGGGCAGAAAAGATGCTGCTCAGTTTATTAGATATGTGGAAGGCTTGCACGATCGGCTGCAGGGCCGGGCCTACATCGCTGGCGCCGCGTCTTTCGGAAGTCTTTCTAAAGGCAAATACGGAGCGCGTTCGGACATCGACATTCGAGTTGTGCTGAGTGGGCACCCGCTAGAACGACTGCGCACCGCGATCTTCTGTTTGAAGGAACGTATTAGGGCCCTTGTCTTCCTATTTCCTCTGGATCTGTATGCGTTCGACCTCGACGAACTCCAGCGGAAGATGAAGGCGGACGAGGTTCCCGTCTTGTTTTGGGATCCTGGCAATGTTATCCATGCCGTTTACCCGCAGACGCTAACTTTCCAAGAGTTTAGAGGCCGCTTTCGAAGGGGCGTTTTGGGAGAGGTGACAGAATGAGCGTGTGCGTAGTCTGCTCCGCAGGTGGGCATCTCTCTGAAGCCATCGGTGCGGTCCGCCTCGTGAAGGCACCCATCTACTACGTAACCTATGACCAGCCTCACGTACGTGATCGGCTCGGACAAGAGGAAATGTATTTCGTAGTCGACCCGCACGTCAGCGCTCGACTTTTTGTTGTGAATGCCTGGCAGTCGTTGTCGATTTTTGTGCGTAAGCGTCCGAAGGTCGTTATCAGCACCGGCTCTGGAATAGCGCTTGCAACGTGCTTGCTCGCGAAGCTTGTGGGTAGTACTGTCATTTACATCGAGAGCGGAGCTCGAGTCCGCACACTTTCTCGCACAGGGAGACTTTTGTACCGATTCGCCGATGTTTTCATCGTGCAGTGGAAGGATCTCAGTGAGCAGTTCTCGGAAGCAATATACGGGGGCCCGCTGCTTTGATTCTTGTCCTTCTTGGCACCAACCCATATTCCTTCGGACGCCTTCTGGAAGCGGTAGACCGGTGGGCAACCGATTCCGGTGAACACGTAATTGCGCAGACTGGGTATACGCCACCGAAAGGGTTGCATGTGGAGTGTCATCCCTTCGTTGCCCATTCGCAGATTCTGCGCTGGATCGACCAGGCAGAAGTCGTGATATGCCAAGGAGGCCTCGGAAGCCTCCGAGATTGCCTTGTGGCGGGAAAACCTGTCGTTGCGGTTCCTCGAAGGCCGGAGTTAGGGGAGAGTCAGGACGTTCAGGCCGAGATAGTAGAAGCCCTCGCTAGGGAAGGCCGGGTCGTTCCAGTCGACGATGTTCGCGCCCTTGCAAGCGCCATAGAACGAGCTCGCCGGATGCCCATCCCGAAGCGCCCGGATTCGCGCATTCCGCAGATTGTTGCTGACAAAGTTCATTCTCTTCTGGGGCTGTCATGAACACCCTCCAAAGCAATCCGTTATAGCGAAGTACTAGGGAGGGAACGCTGTGGTTAGCTGGAGGCACCCTGTTGCGCAAGTGATAGCGGCACTGTGCGCGTTGTTGGTCATTCTGCCGGTACATACCGCCTCCGCTGAACCTAGCGTGGTGGGACCGCTCACGCGCGTGTTCCCATCTATCCATCCAGTGCACTTGCGCGCGAAGCACGCAGAGCTTTGGGCTGCCCGCAACGAGTACGAGACGTTCCAGATTGTCCTTGGCTCGGGCCCTGCAGCCCTTGTCAGCAAGGTCGTGGCCTCAGATCTAAGGAGAGCGGACGGGAAACTCCTGTCTGCAGACAACTTCGAATTCCGCTTTCCCGGTTATGTACATGTAGGGAAACACACCCCCAGCACCGCCGAACTAGAAATGGAAGGGACCGTGCCGGGACCTTTTCCGGATCCGTTGGAGATTCGCCCGGTAACCAGTGCTCCGATACACATTCTATGGGGAACGTGGTTCGTACCGCCGGGGACACCAGCCGGTGAGTACAAAGGCGAAATCACCATTTGGTGTGGATTAACGCCCATCACGGTCCCGGTGGCGCTACACATATGGAACTTTACGCTTCCGGCTCGCCCCAGTTTCTATATGACGAACTGGGTGCATCTCTCCCAGATCGAGTCTGGGTTTCATGTCGTACGCGGGACGCGTGAATTCTGGCAGGTAGTAGATCGGGTTGCCGCGGACATGGCGCGTCATCGGCAGAGCGTTATCTACACACCCCTGAATCTCATTTCAGCGAAAGAAAACCGTGACGGAAGCTATAGCTTTGACTTCACGCAGTACGAACGCTGGGTCCAGGTCTTTCGAACTCATGGCTTCGAACTGTTCGAGGGTTCTCATTTGATGGGTCGCTCGGGCTCGAACCTGCTAGTCCCGGACACCGCACCAAGACTAACGGCACGGTCCCCGCATGTGGACGTGAAGACCGCCGAAGGTCGGGCGTTCCTTGATCGGTTTCTGCACGACTTGCATGTGATAAACGTGCGTCTGGGCATCGCCGATCGTTACCTCCAACATGTACTGGACGAGCCCTCCCAGGGGCACATGCCGCTGTACGCACATGTCTCCACGCAAGTGCACAGGTGGCTTCCCGGTGTTCCAGTCATTGATGCGGTCACGCTGCCGTCGTCCAAAATTAAGGGGGCGATAGACATGCCCGTGCCGCTGCTTGGCTCCCCGATCCGACCATCTTCGCCAACGAGCAAGTGGGGGCAGTGGTGGTATACCGCGGTGGTTCCCACCGGAAAGGCACCTAATCGGTTTATCGATTATCCACTAGTGAAACTGCGTGCGATCCCTTGGCTAAGCTGGGGAAACGGGGTTCGGGGGCATCTCCACTACGCTTACAACTGGTGGTACACCCCATCGGGGCGGCCCGTCAGACTCGACGTCGAACAGTCAGGCAGCTACCCTCCGGGCGACGGCTTTCTCGTGTATCCGCCTCACGCAGGAGGGCGGGATCCTGTCACGAGCATGCGCTGGGAGGCGTTCCGAGACGGGATGGAGGACTACGAGTATCTCGTACTCCTCGAGAAGGCTCGGGACGCTTTAATAAGTGTGAGTGGCGAGAGCGGGGCAGCCTTGGCGCGCGATGTGAACGTCGTCATTCAGATGGTGCGCGCAAAGTTCGATGGCACTGAGACGTACCCCCGCGACCCTCGAGTATTGGAGGAACTCCGTTACCGAGCAGGAGACGTTTTGAATCGTGCGGCGACGCATGTGTCACTCGATTAGTCATGGTTGAACAACAAACAGCACCGGCGGCAGCGCATCAGCAACGAAGCCTCGTCGCTCGTACGGCCACAGTCACTCTCGCGGGGACGATTTTTCAGCTCGCAATTACTTTTGTATCCGGATGGCTGGTGGCGCGTGTCATCGGGTCGGCCGCGTTCGGCGTTTTCAACATCGCGCGAAGCCTGTGCGAAACGACTACCGTGTTCACGAAACTGGGCCTTGACATTGGCGTCGTTAGGCATTTCGGGGCGCATCCACCTGAACGCTTCGCCCAGCAGAACGGACAATTTCTCAGGGTAGCGCTAACCGTAGTGATTGCCGTTTCCGCGTTGCCAGTGGCTGCCGCTTTTCTCGGCGGCGCCAACTGGTTGGAGGGTCACGTGTATGTCTATCCCGAGTTCGGGAACGTGATTTCCGTCATGTCCTTGGCAATTCCTTTGATCGCCATCACCCAAGTGCTTGGGGGAGCTTTTCGCGGCTACCTCTTTGCGTACCCCCGAGTAGTCGCAGAGCTTTTTCTCCAACCAGTGGTGAGGGTATTGGCGATTCTCGTTCTGTTCCTGGCTGGGTGGCGACTCTGGTCGGTCGTTACGGCAACAGTGGTGTCGTTTGCTGTTTCATCGTTATACCTACTCTGGATCGCACGCCAGCGGGACATTTTTGGGCATTCGCATCGCCCCTCGTTTCAACAAAGTGTAACGTGGTCGGAGTTCAGGCGGGTGGCGTCCTACTCCTTTGTCATTTCCCTTACGGTGTCAGTTGCTGTGCTGCTGCAGAAAGTGGATGTGATGATGCTTGGATATTTCGCTCCTGCAGCCGACGTGGGCCGTTATGCACTCATTCAGATGCTGACCGGGCTAATTTTGATCTTCAACGGTGCGTTGAACCAAGCGGTCGCACCGCTGCTCGCTCGACTATTCAAAGAGGGTGACGTCGGGGAGATGCGGAGGCTTATGGATCAACATACGCGATGGGTGGCGCTGGCATCTTTGCCTCTCTTTTTTGTCATAGGCTTTCTTGGTAGTCGATTCACGCCCATCTTCGGCCGTGATTTCGAGATCGACACGATACCTGTGGCGTTGCTGGCATTCAGCCAACTAGTCCTCGCGATAATGTCCTCTGCAGGTTTCCTGCTCTCCATGACAGGTCGCCACATGCTTGAATTCCACACGATGCTATTCGCGCTGCTCTGGAACGTCGTATTGAATCTAGCGTTGATTCCTCGTTTTGGACTTTCGGGCGCGGCCGCTGCAACTCTCCTTTCAGTAGTGTTGGCGAACTCGCTGAGGATGTGGCAGGTGTATCGCGTGCTTGGCTTCGTGCCTTTGAACCGGCAGATTGCTCGGATCTCTGTCGTTGGCTTTGGATCGTTTGCATTTGCATTCGCCACCATGAGCACTTTCAATTCACGTACGGGAATGGCCTCCGCCGTCGTGGAGGGCTTGCTTTTTCTTTGCCTATACTGCTGTTTCGCGTACAAGCACGCGACAACTGAGGACGATCGAGCGATCATTGCGAAGGTGATCCTGCGACTGCTGCCTAGAAAGGCAGCATGAAAATCGCACTGTTCGGACTGCATTTTGCAGAGTACACATACGCCCTCGCTCGATCCTTGGTGCATCAAGGACACGAAGTCCTCGTGTACTTGACCCACGACAATGCTGTTCAGGAGCTCGGGGAGGAATTCTTAAGTGCCGATATTCCTCGCCTTGAGATTCGCTTTCTTCCCAGACTCGGCCCAGGAAGCGGCCGTCTCCTCATTGAGACCTTTCGTCTGAATAGACAGCTTACTGCGTTCAGTCCAGACGTCATTCACTATCAGGAATCACTGAGTTATGTATTCACCTTACAGTGGTGGCTAATTAGGCGCGCACCTCTTGTGCTAACCATCCACGATCACGTGCCTCATTCTGGCGCCGATTCGCGTCGCGGATGGCTGCCCCGGCTTCATCAGCGGCTACTCCGACACTTTGCCGACGCCATTGTTGTGCATGGTGAGAGGATTCGACGTGAGACTGTTGAACTCTTGAGGCCAGCTAAACCGGTGTATTCAGTCCCTCACGGACCGATTGGCCGCATAACGTCTAAGATGCCCGCAGCGGAATGGGAACCTGGCGCGCTCTTGTTTTTCGGTCGCGTAGAGGAGTACAAGGGACTCACATATCTGATTGCGGCTATACGCCAACTCGCGGCGGCAGGACTCAAGCCAAAGGTCATCATCGCCGGACGCGGCAGCGACCTCGACAGGCACCGAGCGCAGATAGCAAGCGATCCCCAGTTCGAACTCCACGAGGCCTTCATCGACCCGGTGGACCTGCAGTCCTTGTTTACCCGCGCTAACGCCATCGTCTTACCATACACCGACGCTACGCAAAGCGGCGTAGCTGCGATGGCGCTACAGTACGGACGGCCCGTCATCGCTACCGATGTAGGTAGCTTGGCGGAGATGGTGCGCGATGGCGTAAACGGACGGCTCGTTCCGGCTTGCGATTCGGCAGCTTTCGCGGCAGCCATCCGCGAAATACTGGAGGACCATGAATTTGCCAAACGTTTGTCCGCTGGCGCTCGGGAGCTAAGTGCGAATGAGTTGTCTTGGCAAGTCATCGGTGAGAGGACAGTCAGAGAAGTCTATTCGGTCGCGATAACAGCTGCATCCAGCAGCTACTTGCTCTGACTCGGGACCAATAATGAGCGACTACGTTCTATACGCACTAGCACCGGTGGGACTTCCCCTGCTTTCTTGGATCGCAATACGGCGGCCACAGCTGATCCCAGCCTTTGTCTTTTTGACGATGTGCATAGTTGGCGCGATTCTGCAGGAAACTGGACTCCAGAGCATCTCGCTTCTCAAGAGTGCGCTACTGCCGTACCTGTTTGCTCTGCTTCTGTTGGTGCGTATTGCGGAGCACAAGAGGTTGCGCGTGAGAGCAATGCTGCTGACCATAGCATTCATCTCAGCGGTGATTATTTCCAGCAGCATGGGTGGCGTGCGATTTGAGGTCGTACGCCCCTACCTCGGTACGCTAGTGATCGCTTTGGTGATTTCGCTTTGCCCCCCGCAGGCGCGAACAGCCCGACACCTTGTAATCGCCTTTTCCACATGGGCCCTTGTGAGCTTGGCGGCCGCGCTCATAGGTGGCACCGGTTGGGAACAGCACGCAGACCTTGCACACACGGGAGAACGAGTATCTGGCCTTGCCGGCACGTCGACGCAGATGGGTGTGTATTGCGTTCTCGGACTCAATGCGTTGCAGGTCTTCATTTATGAATCTCGCGAGACCCTAAAGCGATGGGCTTTTATAGTTGCGAGTATCGCAGTCCTCCTTGCGTTACTGGCCACGTTGTCGCGCGCGTCTGTCACCGCGTGGTTGATAACAAGTCTGTTCATTCACTACCGGCTGCGCGGAATGAGGCTTATCAGCATGATCGGGCTCGCCGCGGCGGGAGCGGGCATGTTGGGTGCGGCGATGTTCTTTGATTTGGATACGGCCATCCTTGGCCGCTTCGGAATTGTGGACGAGGATCCGTCAGCTTTGTACAGGATGGTCTTGTTCGAACAGGCTGTAGATAAATTCCAGCAAAACCAACTTTGGGGTATCGGCTTGAGTCAGGGCGGGCTGGACGCTGACAATGTTGTAGTCAATAGCCATAACACGTTTCTGCAACAGCTAATGGAGGGCGGCGTGATCGGATTTCTTCTGTTCGCCTCTCTGCTCACGCACGCATATCTAAACCTCGGCAGACGAGCCCTCAGGCGCGAGCACAACCAAGGCGGCCCGTTTTTCCTCGCACTCCAAGGTATGTTGCTGTCGATATTGATTAACGGCATGTTCCATGACCTCTCGTACTTCACCCCGCTATGGGTGCTTGTGGGCGCTGGCCTGATGAGTGCGCCAAGACAAAAGTCGCGAGCCCTGAGGAATAGTATTCGCCGAATAGGCATGGGCTCGCCACCCGTTAACGGTATCGTTGGAATTCGTCAACACCAACCAGAATGAGGCCAAGCAATGGACACCCACAGCGCTAATCATTTGCTTGCGAAAGAGCGAGGGACGCCACGAATTCGCGTCCTTCATATGCTCGGTTCCCCGCAAACTGGAGGAGCGGAGACCAACCTTCTCGCGCTCCTCCCAGACATGGATCACGTGAAGTACGAGCACGCGGTCGCATTTGGGGGTACTGGACTCTTGGAGGCCGAGTTTGTGAAAAAGGGAGTGCGATGCATACGCCTCTCGCCCCGGCCGTTGTCGCTGCGATCTATTGCACACGCTCCGTCGATGCTTCGGAAAATGCGCAGCTTCGCTCCAGATGTCATCCACTCCCACTTGGATTTAGGGAATTTTTACTCCCTTCTTTTCTGTGTAGTTAGCAAAGCGAAGCTCATATTGCATCTTCACGGTTTGGGCATCGTCCCTTACGACTTGCTTTCTGGTCGGGGCGTGAAGCATCGTGTATGGAATGCGATTTCCCGTCTTTATCGACGTGCTGACCACGTGATCGCCATCTGTGATTTTCAGCTTCGTTATCTCGAGCGTTTGAAAATCCAACGCCGCCGGATATCCGTCATTCCAAACGGAACGACTATCGACACTGCCGCTGAGCCAATGAACGGGCCACAAAGTGACGACTATCGCTTTGTCATGGTGGGGAGATTCTTCCCAGAGAAGGATCATTCCTCCTTGATCAAAGCGTTCGAGAGAGTCGCGCGTAAGCTACCCAACGTGCGGCTGGTTCTTGCCGGCGACGGACCGCTGCGTGCCGAGGTTCAGCGGCAAATTCGCGCCTTGCACTTGGGCGAGCGAGTCGAGCTACTCGGGGTGCGCCGCGACATCCCCCAAATTCTCGCGGGATGCCATTGTTTTGTACTTAGTTCCCGATGGGAATTGCATCCTATAAGTATCCTCGAAGCCATGCACGCCAGTCTGCCGGTGATTGCAACCAAGGTGGGTGGCGTGCCGGATACCGTTGTTGACGGACAGACAGGCCTGCTGGTTCGCGCTGAGGACACGGATGCGCTCGCGGATGCCATGTTGAGGATAGCGAGCGATTACACAGCCAGCTTGAAGATGGGGCGTAACGGCCGCTTGCGGCTAGAAGAACATTTCTCCAACGCGATGGTGGCTAAAAGAATAGAAAGCGTCTACGAACGCATTCGATATCGTGCAGAGTAAGTTACTTGAGGATCTCGATTGCTACGCGTTCAGGAAAAGCTGGCCGCGTGCCCTGTGCGTTCTCGTTCCGCTGTTCTATCCGTGCACTTGGCCTGTGATCGTGTACCGTTTTGGGTCGTGGGTCGTTGGCCTGCGGAATCGCTGGGTTCGGCTTCCTTTGTATCTGACTTACTTCCCCCTGAAACGAATCACAGAACTGCTAACCACGATCGAGATTTCTGAACATGCAGAGATCGGGGGCGGGTTCTTTATCGCTCACCTCGGCAACATCGTAATAGGCCACCACACGAAAATTGGACGTCACGCGTCGATGCATCAAGGCGTCACGATCGGGGGGGGAGGCAAAGGCGGGACGTTTCCCGAAATCGGGGACTGTGTCTATTTCGGGGCTGGAAGCAAGATCGTGGGCGCAGTGAGCATTGGGTCCAATGTCGTCATCGGTGCTAACGCTGTCGTCACGAAAGATGTGCCCTCGGACGCCGTAGTTGGTGGGATCCCTGCGAAAGTAATCAACTACAACGGAAGCGGAGAATTCATACACTACAGAAGCAAGTGAATGACGCCCAGGATTGACGTGCACTGCGTGCGCCACCTGCATTTCCGATTAAATTTCGCCCGGAGTTTGGTTCAACATGGCGGCTACCGGCTCGAATTAATCACTCCCCCAAATACGCTGCCCTTACCTTCGGATCATTCAGCATCTGCTTCGCATCCCCGCTCATGCTGATCAACCCCGACTCCATCACGTAGCCCCGGTCCGCGAGCTCCAGCGCGC
This sequence comes from Ramlibacter sp. G4-7, assembly GCF_057784995.1. Lineage (NCBI taxonomy): Bacteria > Pseudomonadati > Pseudomonadota > Betaproteobacteria > Burkholderiales > Comamonadaceae > Ramlibacter > Ramlibacter sp. G4-7. The sequence goes on along the minus strand of NZ_JBYNTT010000001.1, from coordinate 462,485 downwards.
GGCTGGCGTTCTGCTCCACCAGCACGATGGTCACGCCTTGCGCGTGCACCTCGCGCACGACTTCGAAGATCTTGTCCACCATGATGGGTGACAGGCCCATGGAGGGTTCGTCCATCAGCAGCACCTTGGGGCGGCTCATGAGGGCGCGGCCCATGGCGAGCATCTGCTGCTCGCCACCGGACATGGTGCCGGCGAGCTGGTCCTTGCGTTCCTTCAGGCGCGGGAAGGTCGTGAACACGCGGTCCATGTCTTCGGCGATGGCCGCCGTGTCCTTGCGGATGTGCGCGCCCATCTGCAGGTTCTCGGTGATCGTCATGCGCGTGAACACGCCGCGGCCTTCCGGCACCATGGCCAGGCCCTGCTTGACCATGTCCCAGGCGCCCCGGCCGCGGATGCTGCGGCCCATGAACTCGATGTCGCCTTCTTTCAGGGGCAGCAGGCCCGTGATGGCCTTCATCGTCGTGGTCTTGCCCGCGCCGTTCGATCCGATCAGCGTGACCAGCTCGCCCTCGCGCACCTCGAAGTCCACGCCCTTGACGGCCTGGATGCCGCCATAGGCGACCTTCAGGCCGCTCACCTTCAGCAGCACCTCGCTCATAGCGAAACCTCCGTGCTACGCACTGCGGTACGAGCCCCTTCGGGCGGCCGTGCGGGGCTCATGTCACGTCTCCGGTGGGCAGCGCCTGCGTGGGCTTGTGGCTGTGCCCCAGGTAAGCCTCGATCACTTTCTCGTCGCGCTGCACGTCGTACGGCGAGCCTTCCGCGATCTGCTTGCCGTAATCCAGCACCGTCACCCGGTCGCACAGGCCCATGACCAGTTTCACGTCGTGTTCGATCAGCAGGATGGTGCGGCCGTCCTTGCGGATGCGGTCGATCAGCTCGCGCAGCACCACCTTCTCGGTGGAGTTCATGCCGGCCGCGGGCTCGTCGAGCGCGATCAGCTGCGGGTCCGTGGCCAGGGCGCGGGCGATCTCCAGCCGGCGCTGGTCTCCGTACGACAGCGTGCGCGCCTTGAACTCCGCCAGCCGGCTGATGCCGACGTAGTCGAGCAGTTCGCGCGCCCGCTGGGCGATCTCGGCTTCTTCCGTCTTGAAGCCCTTGGTGCGGAGGACGGCTCCGATCAGGCCCGAGCGCGTGCGCACGTGGCGCCCCACCATGACGTTTTCCAGCGCCGTCATGTCGGCGAAGAGGCGGATGTTCTGGAAGGTGCGCGCGATGCCCGCGCGCGCGACTTCGTGCACGGCACTGGGCGTATACGGCTTGCCCGCCAGCTCGAAGCTGCCGCTGTCCGGCGTGTACAGGCCGGTGATCACGTTGAAGAAGGTGGTCTTGCCGGCGCCGTTGGGCCCGATCAGGCCGTAGACCTGGCCACGCTGGATGGTGATGCCCACGTCCGAGAGGGCCTGCAGCCCGCCGAAGCGCTTGGAGATGCCGGCGACGCGAAGGACGGTTTCCGTCATGTTCTTGTTGACCTCACTCGCTCGGGGACATCGCGGCGCTCGGCTTCGGTTCGCCGCCCGCAGCCTTGGCAGTGCCGTTGGCGGCCTGCAGCGACTTGCCGTGTTCCGACGTCGGCCAGAGGCCGCGCGGTCGCAGCAACATCACGATGATCATGGCCAGCGCGATCAGCAGCTGGCGCAGGATGGATGCGTCCAGCCGGCCACCCGTGACGGACTGCAGGTCGAACACGCCCGACACCCAGCGCAGCACCTCGGGCAGCGCGGAGAGCAGGACCGCGCCCAGGATCACGCCCGGCAGGTGGCCGATGCCGCCCAGCACCACCATGGCGACGATCATCACCGACTCCATCAGGCTGAAGGACTCGGGCGAGATGAAGCCCTGGAAGGCCGCGAACATCGTGCCGGACACGCCGCCGAAGGTGGCGCCCATGCCGAAGGCGAGCAGCTTCATGTTGCGGGTGTTGATGCCCATGGCCTTGGCGGCGATCTCGTCTTCACGGATCGCCATCCAGGCGCGGCCGATGCGCGAGAGCTCCAGCCGATGGCAGATGATGACGCTGGCCACCACCAGCAGCAGGAACAGGTAGTAGTAGAGCGTGACCGAGTTGATCGCGTAGTCCTCGGTGACGTCGAGGCGCTGCGACAGGTTCAGCCCGGGGATGCCGAACGCATCGAACTTCATCAGCGTGACGCCGTCGATCTGCGACAGGCCCTTGGGCCCGTTGGTGAGGTTCACCGGGTGGTCCAGGTTGTTCAGGAACACGCGGATGATCTCGCCGAAGCCGAGCGTCACGATGGCCAGGTAGTCACCGCGCAGCTTCAGCGTGGGCGCGCCCAGCACGATGCCGAAGAAGCCCGCGACCGCCGCCCCGAGCGGGATGACCAGCCACACCGAGGTGTGCAGGCCTTGCGGGAACATCGCCGCGAACCACGGAAAGTTTTCCGACAGGTGCGGCGACGCCATCAGGCCGTACATGTATGCACCGAGGGCGAAAAAGGCGACGAAGCCCAGGTCCAGCAGTCCGGCGTAGCCGACCACGATGTTCAGGCCCAGGGCCAGCAGCACGTACAGCAGCGCCGAGTCGGCGATGCGCACCCAGAAGTTGCCGGCGGACTGCAGCAGCAGCGGCAGGATCGCGAGCGCGAGCGCGCCCAGCACCCAGACCACGGTCTTGTTCTGCTTGTTGATCATGGCGCGGGCTCCTTCAGGCGCGGTCCGCGACGCGTTCGCCGAGCAGGCCGGAGGGCCGCAGCGTCAGCACCACGATCAGGACGATGAACGCGAAGATGTCCGAGTAGTGGCTGCCCAGCACGCCGCCGGTGAGCACGCCCAGGTAGCCGGACCCGATCGATTCGATCAGCCCCAGGAGCACGCCGCCGACCACGGCGCCGGCCAGGTTGCCGATGCCGCCGAACACCGCCGCCGTGAAGGCCTTCAGCCCGGGGAGAAAGCCCATGGTGTGCTGCACGGTGCCGTAGTTCGACGCGTACATCACGCCGGCGATGGTCGCCAGCACCGCACCGATGATGAAAGTGGCCGAGATCACCATGTCGGGCTTGACCCCCATCAGCGCCGCAACGCGCGGGTTCTCCGCGGTGGCACGCATGGCCCGCCCGAGGCGCGTGTAGTTCACCAGGTACATCAGCACCGCGAGCGACACCGCCGTCATGCCCAGGATCATGATCTGCGTGGTGGTGATCACCGCGCCGGCGAACTGGATGGGCGTGGGGGGCAGCAGCGTGGGATACGGCTTGTAGTTCGGCTTGAAGATGATCATCGCCAGCGTCTGCAGCAGGATGGACATGCCGATGGCGGTGATCAGGGGCGCGAGCTTGGGGCTGTTGCGCAGCGGCCGGTAGGCGACCTTCTCGATGGTGAAGTTCAGGGCCGCCGCCACCACGCAGGAAATCACGAGGGCCACGATCAGCAGCAGCCAGCCGGGAATGCCCGGCATCGCCTCCTGCGCGTTGGTGATGATCGCCCAGCTGGTGAGGGCTCCCACCATCAGCACCTCGCCGTGGGCGAAGTTGATCAGGTTGATGATGCCGTACACCATGGTGTAGCCGAGGGCCACCAGGGCATACATGCTGCCGAGGACCAGACCGTTGATGATCTGTTGCAGCAGGACTTCCATAGAAGTTTTCTCCGGTTTCTTCGCCGCCTGTCGTGTCGATGGACGCCTTCGTGGGACGGCCTCGCCATCTAGCAAAAAACCCGCCATGCGGATCCGTGGGCGGGTTCTTGGCGCGCGATTGTAACGGGGCTACCTGACAGCGCCCGCACCCGTTTTCCTAGGGGTTTGTCCCTTGTTCCCTGGCGTTGCGCTCGCGCAGTTCGCGCAGCTTGTCGGCAATGCGGATTTCCAGCCCGCGCTCCACCGGGCGGTAGAAGCGCGGTTCCTTCATGCCCTCGGGGAAGTAGGTCTCGCCGGCCGCGAAGCCGCCTTCTTCGGCATGTGCGTAGCGGTACTCCTTGCCGTAGCCCAGGTCCTTCATCAGGCGGGTGGGCGCATTGCGCAGGTGCATGGGCACCGGCCGCGTGCCGTCCTTGCGCACCAGCGCGCGCGCCTCGTTGTAGGCGACGTAGACCGCGTTGGACTTGGGCGCGACCGCCAGGTACACGAGGCACTCGGCCAGGGCGAGCTCGCCCTCGGGGGTGCCCAGGCGCTCGTACACGTCGGCCGCGTCCAGGGCGAGCCGTAGCGCGCGCGGGTCGGCCAGGCCGATGTCCTCCACCGCCATGCGGATCATGCGGCGGGAGACGTAGCGCGGGTCCACGCCGCCATCGAGCATCCGCACGAACCAGTACAGGGTGGCGTCGGGATCGGAGCCGCGCACCGACTTGTGCAGCGCGCTGATCGTGTCGTAGAACTGCTCGCCGCCCTTGTCGTAGCGGCGCATGCGCTCGCCCAGCACCTTCAGCAGCCATTCGTCCGTCACCTCCGGGCGCTTTTCCTTGGTGGCGGCGACCGCCAGCGTCTCCAGCGTGTTGAGCAGCCGCCGGGCGTCGCCGTCGGCATAGGCGATCAGGCGGTCGAGCGCAGCGGGCTCGATCGCGGGCACGGCCTTGATCGCCTGCGCGCGCTGCACGATCTGCTTCAGGTCGTCCTCGGACAAGGGCTGCAGCACGTACACCGCGGCACGCGAGAGCAAGGCCGAATTCACCTCGAAGGACGGGTTCTCGGTGGTCGCGCCGATGAAGGTGAACAGCCCCGACTCCACGTGCGGCAGGAAGGCGTCCTGCTGGCTCTTGTTGAAGCGGTGCACCTCGTCGACGAAGACGATGGTGCGCCGCCCATGCCCCTGCGCGACCTGCGCCTGCTCCACCGCCTCGCGGATGTCCTTGACGCCGCCCAGCACCGCGCTGATGGTGATGAACTGGGCGTCGAAGGCGTCGGCCATCAGCCGCGCGATGGTGGTCTTGCCGGTGCCGGGCGGCCCCCACAGGATGCAGCTGTGAGGCTGGCCGGACTCGAAGGCGATGCGCAGCGACATCCCCTCGCCCAGGAGGTGCTGCTGGCCGATCACTTCGCCCAGGGACTGCGGCCGCAGGCGCTCGGCCAGGGGAGCGTGGGCGGATTTGCTGCTCATGCGGGGCAGTTTATATTGCGCCCATCATGGAACCGGCCCTGTGGTCTTCGCTTTCCGCCCTCTTCGGCGTCATCATCGGCGGCGGCATCAGCTGGCTGCTGAACCGCCAGCAGCTCGCCAACCAGCTGCGCATGCTGCAGGAGCAGCACAAGGTGGAGTTCATGGCGGAGACCACCGCCCGCCATTTCCTCAGCCACAAGAGCTTCACCGACCGCTCCTTCGAGACGCTGCGCAACCACCTCGGCGGCTTCGCCGACGACGAGTTGCGCAAGATCCTCGTGCGCGCGGGGGCGATCCGCGTCTACCGAGAGGACGGTTCGGAGTGGTGGCGCTTGCTGTCCCGCATGGAGGAATACATCGAACGCAAGCAGCTGGACCAGATCGCGCGGGAGATTTGACCGACTTGCTCCTTCCCCCTTTGGGGGAAGGTTGGGATGGGGGCGTTGCGCGCACATTCGAGCGCCCAAGTGCCCCCACCCCTGCCCTCCCCCAGAGGGGGAGGGAGAAAGACGAGCGACCCTCCCGCAGAGTGGGAGGGAGATAAACCTCAAGGCGCCTCGACCACGTCCACGCCCTTCGGCGGCACGAAGCGGAACACGTCCGCGGTGATCGGCGCGTTCACCTGCATGTTGCTGAAGGTCATCACCGAGCGCTGGCCGAAGGAGTCCAGGATCTCGAGGGCCGCGAGCTGCTCGCCGCGGAAGCCCACCTTCATGCTCGTGAGCTGGCCGTCCTTCTGCCTCGGCGTGGCCTGCACCCATTGCAGCCCGCCCGCGTCCGGCAAGGCCTGCAGGTCGAAGTCGCGCTTGATCGTCTCGATGTCGGGCGAAGCCGCGATCACGGCGGCCGGCGTCTGCGCCAGCACGCGCGCCTGGCGGCGCTGGCTCACTTGATTCAGGTCCTTGTCGTGCAGCCACACGGTCTTGCCGTCGGCGACGATGGTCTGCGCGAAGGGCTTGCGGTACTCGAAGCGGAAGCGGTCGGGCCGCTGGAACTCGAACGACCCGCTGGAGGTCTTCACCCGTCCGGCCTGGCCGTCACGCGCCGGTCCGGTGATGGTCTGGGTGAACTCCGAGCGGCCGGTCTTGGCGGTGCGCACGAAATTCTCCAGGCTCTCCAGGGCGCCCGCATGGGCGGCCAGGGCGAGGGCGGACAGCGCGAAGCCGGCAAACAGTTTCTTGATCATGGACTCTCCCAACAGTACATTGTCCGTTGGGTGGAGCCCTGCGGGCGAAGTTCGTTACGAAGCGTTATTCCACCCGGCCGGGAACCAGGATCTCGCGCTGGCCGCGCCCGTTCATGGGACTCACCAGCCCCGCCTTTTCCATCGCTTCCAGCAGGTTCGCGGCCTTGTTGTAGCCGATGGCCAGGTGGCGCTGCACCAGCGAGATGCTGGCCTTCTGGTTCTTCAGCACCACTTCGACGGCGCGGTCGTACAAGGGGTCGGCCTCTCCGCCTGCGCCGCCTTCGCCACCGAGGAGGTCACCGCCCTCGTCGTCCACCGTGCCGCCTTCCAGCAGGCCCTCGATGTAGTTCGGTTCGCCCTGCTCCTTCAGGTAGGCCACGACGCGGTGCACCTCCTCGTCGCTGACGAAGGCGCCGTGCACGCGCACCGGCAGCCCGGTGCCGCTGGCCATGTAGAGCTGGTCACCCATGCCGAGCAGCGCTTCGGCGCCCATCTGGTCCAGGATGGTGCGGCTGTCGATCTTGCTGGAGACCTGGAAGGAGATGCGCGTGGGGATGTTGGCCTTGATCAGGCCGGTGATCACGTCGACGCTGGGCCGCTGCGTCGCCAGGATCAGGTGGATGCCGGCGGCGCGCGCCTTCTGCGCCAGGCGCGCGATCAGGTCCTCGATCTTCTTGCCCACCACCATCATCAGGTCGGCGAGTTCGTCGATCACCACCACGATGTAAGGCAGGCGCTCCAGCGGCTCGGGGCTCTCGGGCGTGAGGCTGAAGGGGTTGTAGAGGAACTGCTCCTTCGCCTTCGCCTCGTCGATCTTGTTGTTGTAGCCGGCCAGGTTGCGCACGCCCAGCTTGGACATGAGCTTGTAGCGCCGCTCCATCTCGGCGACGCACCAGGTCAGGCCATTGGCCGCCTGCTTCATGTCGGTGACGACGGGCGCCAGCAGGTGCGGGATGCCCTCGTAGACCGACATCTCCAGCATCTTGGGATCGATCATCAGCAGGCGCACGTCACGCGCCTCGGCCTTGTACAGCAGGCTGAGGATCATCGAGTTGATGCCGACCGACTTGCCCGAGCCGGTGGTGCCGGCCACCAGCACGTGCGGCATCTTGGCCAGGTCTGCCACCACGGGATTGCCCACGATGTCCTTGCCCAGGCCCAGCGTGAGCTGCGACTTGGCCTCGTTGTAGGCCTGCGAGCCCAGGATCTCGGACAGCTTGATCGACTGCCGCTTGGCGTTGGGCAGTTCCAGCGCCATGTAGTTCTTGCCCGGGATGGTCTCGATCACGCGGATGGACACCAGCGACAGCGAGCGCGCGAGGTCCTTGGCGAGGTTGACGATCTGCGAGCCCTTGACGCCCGTGGCCGGCTCGATCTCGTAGCGCGTGATCACCGGGCCGGGCTGCGCCAGCACCACCCGCACCTCGACGCCGAAGTCCTTGAGCTTCTTCTCGATCAGGCGCGAGGTCATCTCCAGCGTGTCGGAGGAGACGGTTTCCTGCCGTGCCGAAGCGCCATCGAGCAGGTCCACCTGCGGCAGCTTGTTGTCCGGCATCTCGGAGAACAGCGGCTTCTGCCGCTCCTTGGCCACGCGCTCGCTCTTGGGCACGTCCACGATCACCGGCTCGATCAGCACCGGGGTGGGATGGTGCTCCTCGATCTCGATGCGCTCCTCTTGCAGCGTTTCCTCGCGCTCCCTCGCGGCGCGCTCGCCGAGCGCCAGGTCCACGGCCATCTCGCGCTTTTCGCGGCGCGACTCGATGAAGGCATCGATGCTGCCGCCGATGCGCTCGGCGACGTGGCTCCAGGAGAAACGGAACACGATGCCCGCGGCCAGCACCATGAGGGCGACGAACAGCAGCCCCGAGCCCGGAAACCCCAGCCACTTCATCGCGGTGGGGCCGACCAGGTAGCCGAGCGCACCGCCGGCGTGGTCCGGCAGCCGCGGCTCGAACCGGTACAGGCGCGACCACTCGAGGCCGGCGCTGGCGGCCAGCAGCACCGCCAGGGCGATCCAGAACGCGACCTTGCCGTGCAGCCAGCGGTGCGCGGCCGGCTCCGGTGCGGCTTCGCCGCCGCGCATCCAGCGCGCGAGCGAGGCGAGCCAGGCCCGCAGGCCGGCGGCGAAGCACCACCAGGCCGAGTAGCCAAGCAGGAAGAAGCTGCCGTCGGCCAGCCAGGCGCCGAAGCGGCCGCCCCAGTTGCGCACCGGGCCGCCGTCGCCGGAGGTGGAGAAGGCGGCGTCGGCGGGCGAATGCGAGAAAAGCGCGAGCAGCCAGAAGACCAGGGCCGCTGCTCCGAGCACCAGCGCCGTCTCGTGGGCAAAGCGGGCCAGGCCCGCGCGCGAACCGGACGGCGCGGGCGCGGCATCCGTGAGGGTGTTCAGGGAGTACGTCATGCGCAAGCAGGAGCTTAGCGCAGGGGCACGAGGACACCGCATCGAAGAACGTCATCCCGGGCTCGAGCCGGGATCGATGGGGCCGAAAACCAACACGCGGCAGGGTGCCGCGCCGCAGGCGGTGCGGGTGCAGCCCGCAACGGCATCACCCCAGCGTCGTCAGCCGGTCCTTCACCAGCATCGAGCCGTCTTCGCGCGTCTCGATGAAGCCGCGGTCCTCGAGGTCCTTCATCACGCGGCTGACCATCTCGCGCGAGGCGCCGACCATCTTGGCGATGTCCTGGCGGGAGATGCGCTCGCGGATGGTCATGAGGCCTTCGCGATCGGGCTGGGCGAATTCCAGCAGGGCGCGCGCCACGCGCCCGTACACGTCCATGAGGGCCAGCGACTCGATCTTGCGGTCGGCCTGGCGCAGGCGCTGCACCAGGCCCTTCATGATCGCGTACGACATCGAGCTGTTTTCCGGCAGGCAGCGCGCGAACTCCGCGCGGCCCAGCGTCAGCATGTCGGTCTGCACTTCCGCCCGGCAGGTGGCCGAGTGCGGCTCGTTGTCGATCAGGCTCATCTCGCCGATGTAGTCGCCCGGATTCAGCGTCGCCAGGATCACCTCGCGCCCGCGCTTGTCCGAGGTGACGACGCGCACGCGGCCGGTCAGGATGATGAACAGGGTGTTGGTCTTCTCGCCCTGCTCCACGATGGTCTCGCCGCGCTTGAACCGGCGCTTGACGACCGCGTCGGCCACCGCCTCGGCCTGGTTGGAGGTCAGCAGGGCAAACAAGGGCACCCGGCGGATCAACTCCAGGTTCGACAGCATCGACATGTTTCAAATCCCTCCTGACGTGGCGGCCGCGATGGGTTCTTACAATCCCTTTGATTGAGAAGCCGCAAGCATCGGCCCTGCGCGCATGCTGGATACTTCTCGAATCGCCGCCAAATGTACACCGACCTGTCGTGTTTCCCACACAGGTCTTGACCCATGAACAACAAGCACGCCAAAGTACTGATCCTCGGTTCGGGCCCCGCCGGCTACACGGCCGCCGTCTATGCAGCCCGCGCCAACCTGCAGCCCGTGCTGGTCACCGGCATCGCGCAGGGCGGACAGCTCATGACCACCACCGAGGTGGACAACTGGCCCGCGGACGTGCACGGCGTGCAGGGTCCGGAACTGATGCAGCGTTTCCTCGAACACGCCGAACGCTTCAAGACCGAGATCATCTTCGACCACATCAACAAGGTCGACTTCAGCAAGCGCCCGTTCACGCTGACCGGCGACAGCGGCACGTACACCTGTGACGCGCTGATCATCGCCACCGGCGCGTCCGCCCAGTACCTGGGCCTGCCGTCGGAGCAGGCGTTCATGGGCAAGGGCGTGAGCGCATGCGCCACCTGCGACGGCTTCTTCTACCGCGACCAGGTCACCTGCGTGATCGGCGGCGGCAACACCGCGGTCGAAGAGGCGCTGTACCTGTCCAACATCGCCAGGAAGGTCTACCTCGTGCACCGCCGCGACAAGTTCCGGGCGGAGCCGATCCTGGTGGACAAGCTGCGGCAGAAGGAAGCCGAAGGCAAGATCGAGCTGAAGCTGTTCAAGGTGCTCGATGAAGTGCTGGGGGACGCCAGCGGCGTCACCGGCATCCGCCTGAAGGACACGCAGACCGGTGCCGTGGAGGACATCAAGCTGCAGGGCACGTTCATCGCCATCGGGCACAAGCCCAACACCGACATCTTCCAGGGGCAACTGGAGATGAAGGACGGCTACATCCTGACCAAGTCCGGCCTGGCCGGCTTCGCCACCATGACCAGTGTGCCCGGCGTGTTCGCGGCCGGCGACGTGCAGGACCACATCTACCGGCAGGCCATCACCAGTGCCGGCACTGGCTGCATGGCGGCGCTGGACGCGCAGAGGTTCCTCGAGCAGGAGGAGTGAACAGGGCAGGTCGTCCCGGGCCTGGCCCGGGGATCCATGGGGCGGCCGGTCGCGCGCCCCATGGATTGCGGCTCAAGCCCGCACTGACCCCGGGGTTGGCGGGCCAGGCCCGCAAGGCCGGAGTTGGCTATAATCGCGGGCTTCGCCGGATTCCGTCCGGCCGGTTACCGCCCCCGTCAGGGCGAGGTGAGCCCCTCACGGGAGTGACGGGCGGATCATGGAGAGTCAGATGTCACGCGTCTGCGAAGTGACGGGCAAGGGCCCGATGGTGGGGAACAACGTCTCCCACGCCAACAACAAGACCAAGCGCCGGTTCCTGCCGAACCTGCAATACCGCCGTTTCTGGGTCGAGAGCGAGAACCGCTTCGTGCGCCTGCGCGTTTCCAACGCCGCTGTGCGCCTGATCGACAAGAACGGCATCGACGCTGTGCTGGCGGACATGCGCGCCCGCGGCCAGGCCTAAACCCAGGAGCACACACCATGGCAAGCAAAGGCGGTCGCGAGAAGATCAAGCTGGAGTCCACCGCGGGCACCGGCCATTTCTACACCACGAGCAAGAACAAGAAGACGATGCCGGAGAAGATTTCGATCATGAAATTCGACCCGAAGGCCCGCAAGCACGTCGAGTACAAGGAAACGAAGCTGAAGTGAGCGCGGCGCCTGCGGGCGCCAGGTCACTTCATTCCCGCCCAGGCGGGGATCCAGGAAGCCCCGCATCGCGGGGCTTTTTCATTGCGGGTCCAGGAAGCGCACCCGCCCCGACTCCAGCTCGTAGATGGCGCCGACGAGCTTCATGTCGCCCAGCGCCAGCCGCGTGCGGGCCTCGGGCGTGCGGCGCAGCTCGCGGATGGTGTGGCGCACATTGGCTTCGACCGCGGCGTGCAGCAGGGTCTCGTGCGGCTGCTGCGCATCCAGCCCGTCCAGCGCGGGCACGATCTCTTCCAGCAGCACCTCGATGCGGTGCCCGTGGGTCGCACCCTGGAACCGCGAGGCGATGGCGGCGTCCACCGCGCCGCAGCCTTCGTGGCCCAGCACGACGAACAAGGGCGTGCGCAGGTGCGCACCCGCGTACTGCAGCGTGCCCAGGATGGACGGGCCCAGCACGTTGCCCGCGACCCGCACGACGAAGAGTTCGCCGAAGGACGCATCGAACACCAGCTCGGGCGGCACCCGGCTGTCGCTGCAGCCCAGGATGGTGGCGAAAGGATGTTGCCCGGTGGCCAGTTCGGCCAGCACCTCCTTCTGCACCGTGGGAAAGCGCGCCTCGCCGCGCACGAAGCGCTCGTTGCCTTCTTTCAGGCGCGCCAGCGCCTCGGCAGCGGTCAGTCCCGGCGTGGAAGTCGCGGTCATGCACAGGATGCTAGGGCGCGCCTGCGCCGGGGTGCATCCGGGGCAGGGGCAGGTCGTCTGTCCCGGCCTTGCAGGAGAGATGCCATCGCGCTTGGCGGGAAGCTCCGACAAGCCCGGTCGGATGCTGTCCGGATCATCTGCAGGTTCCGCCACAACCATGGAGAAAGAACGATGAGCATCCTCGGCAAGATCTTCGGCCGCATCTTCCCGCACGCGAATGCGGGCCAGGCGACCGTCGCCACCCCCTCGGCGCCGCAGCCCGCCAACACCCAAGCCGCCGCGCCCGCGCGCCCGGCGACGCAGCCCGGAGCGACGCAGGCCGCGCCGCAGCAGGCCGGCGCTGGAGCCGCTGCGACGATGGAGCGGGTGGACGTGGAGAAAGTGCTGGACGGAATGGCCGCCGGCAGCCAGCAGAAGCTGAACTGGCGCACGTCCATCGTCGACCTGATGAAGCTGGTCGGCATGGACAGCACCCTGGACGAGCGCCGCGAGCTCGCCGACGAACTGGGTTACACCGGCGACAAGGGCGACACGGCCAAGATGAACATGTGGCTGCACAAGGAAGTGCTGCGCCGCATGGAGCAGAACGGCGGGAAGGTTCCCGCCAACCTGCTGGACTGAGCCTTAGCGGCGGCGAGCGTCGTAGGGGCGGCGGTCCTGCGCGTCCACGACGCCGTCGCCATCGCTGTCGCGGTAGTAGCGGTTGTCGTAGTAGCGGCCGTTGGCTTGCGCGCCGTACACGGGGCGGCCATAAGGGTCGACACCGGCCGTGCCCGTGCCGGCCGAGGCGACCATGGTGTGCCGGCCGGCGCCGTCCACCACCCACAGCCGGCCGTACTCGTCACGGTAGGAGCCCTGGACCGTGTCGTGCGCGGACGCGGCCGGCGCGCCGTAACCAAGGATGTTGGTCAGGATGCCGCCCAGGTCCTGGGCCGACGCAGCTCCGCCCGCCGCCAGGCCAGCGGCCGCTGCCGCCGTGAGAATCCATTTTTTCATGCCGTCACTCCTGTTGTTGCTGCTCCCATTGAAAGGGTCGCAGCGCCGGCGGCCTAGAGGCCGGAGCCCACGCGCAGGTGCGTCCAGCACGACAGCTCGCGTAGGAGCAGGATGCTCAGCACGGCGGCCATGAAAAAAGCCCCGCGTCGCGGGGCTTTTCCGGGGCAAGCAGCTGGCTCAGGCGTGAGCGGCGCGCAGCTTCAGCGAGAACCGGCGCAGGGCCTCGATCCCGCTTTCCTCGGCGCGGCGGCACCAGGCCTGCAGGTCGACGGCGAGCTGCTCGCGCGACTGGTTGGTGTTGAGCCACATCTGGCGCAGCTCCTCGCGCATGCTGACCATCTTGTCCAGCACCGGGTGCGCGGCACGCACCTGGTCCAGCTGGGGACGGGCCGCTGCCGGCACCTTGTCCGCGTCACGGTGCAGCCAGCGCTTGGCCGCCTTGAGCATGCCGGCTTCCTGGCCCTTGGCCTTGAGCTGGGCCAGCTCGGCCTTGCAGACACCGCGCAGTTCGCGGGCGTAGCCAGCCATCACCTCGTAGCGGTTGGCAATGAGGGCTTCCAGCGTCTTCTCGTCCGCCACCGGCTTGATCGTGCCCAGGCGCAGCTTGGGCGGCACCTTCTTCACCGTGGCCCAGCCGATCTTCGACATCAGGCTGATGTAGAACCAGCCCAGGTCGAACTCGTACGGCTTGACGGAGAACTTGGCGGACGTCGGGTACGTGTGGTGGTTGTTGTGCAGTTCCTCGCCGCCGATGATCAGGCCCCAGGGCGACACGTTGGTGCTGGCGTCCGGTGCCTCGAAGTTGCGGTAGCCCCAGTAGTGGCCGATGCCGTTGATGATGCCGGCGGCGGTGATCGGGATCCACAGCATCTGCACGGCCCAGACGGCCAGGCCGATCGCGCCGAACAGGGCCACGTTGATGATCAGCATCAGGGCCACGCCCTGCCAGCTGTAGCGCGTGTACAGGTTGCGCTCGATCCAGTCGTTGGGCGTGCCATGGCCGAACTTGGCGATGGTTTCCTTGTTCTTGGCTTCCGCGCGGTAGAGCTCGGCGCCGCGCCACAGCACCGTCTCGATGCCGCGGGTCTGCGGGCTGTGCGGGTCGTCGACGGTCTCGCACTTGGCGTGGTGCTTGCGGTGGATGGCGACCCATTCCTTGGTCACCATGCCCGTGCCCAGCCACAGCCAGAAGCGGAAGAAGTGCGACGGAATCGCGTGCAGGTCCATGGCCCGGTGAGCCTGGGCGCGGTGCAGGAAGATGGTCACCGCGGCGATCGTGATGTGCGTGGTCGCCAGCGTGTACAGCACGACCTCCCACCAGGACAGGTCCCAGAGCCCGTTGGCGAGCCAATCGATTGCCGCGTTCAGCACGGCCCAGTCGGGTAGCAACATGAAGGAAAAGTCTCTTTCTCTTGTAAGACAACGCGCGCAGGAATCCCCCTGCGACGATGTTGGAGGGATTTTAAGTCCCGGGGTTCAGTCGCGCAGCCTCTTTTTTCGTCCAAATCCTTGTCACGACTGGACTTTTTCCCAGGCGGCGGCATAAAAACCGTCCGTGCCATGGCGGTTGGGCCATAAGCGAAGGTCGTTGCCGTCCGCACTGCAGAGGCTGCCCGGCGCCGGCACCTTGGCCTGCTCCAGCAGCTCTTCCACGCGCAATCGCCGGAAACCGGGGTGTGCAGCGGTGAAGGCGGCCGCGATGTCCTCGTTTTCCGCCCGCAACAGGCTGCAGGTGGCGTAGACGATACGGCCGCCGGCTTTCAGCAACCTTGCAGCGCTTTCGAGAATGGCCGCCTGCTTGGCCGTCAGCTCCGCCAAAGCCTGGGGCGACTGCCGCCACTTCAGGTCGGGGTTGCGCCGCAGGGTCCCCAGCCCGGAACACGGCGCGTCGACGAGCACGCGGTCGATCTTGCCGGCCAGGCGCTTGATGCGTTCGTCCCGCTCGTGGGCGATAGCGGCGGGATGCACGTTGGACAGCTTGCTGCGCGCAAGCCGCGGCTTGAGGTTGTCCAGCCGGTGCGCGGAGACGTCGAAGGCGTACAGGCGCCCCGTGTTGCGCATGGCCGCGCCCAGCGCCAGGGTCTTGCCCCCCGCCCCGGCACAGAAGTCCACCACCATCTGCCCGCGGCGCGCGTCCGTCAGCAGGGCCAGCAGCTGGGACCCCTCGTCCTGCACTTCCACGGCGCCACGCGCGAACGCGTCCAGCTTCGTGAGCGCGGGCTTGCCCTCCACGCGCAGCCCCCATGGGGAATACGGCGTGGGCCTGGCGTGAATGCCGGCCTGCTCCAGCTCGCGGCGCACGTCCTCGCGCTTGTCGGTGAGCGCGTTGACGCGCAGGTCCAGCGGGGCGACCTGCTCCAGCGCAGCCACCAGCGGCCAGAAATCGTCGCCGACCTGGGACTTCAGCGGCTCGGCCAGCCAGTCCGGCAGGTTGTGCCGGAAGCGCTCGGGCAGCGCGGCGACGTCGATGCCGTCGCAGTGTTCCAGCCAGGCCTTCTCCTGGTCCGTGAGCGCACCCTGGAGGAAATCGCGCGGCCCGGCAAAGGCGAGGATGGCCAGGCGGCGCTCGCGCGGGCCGCTGCCGGACTGCGCGAGGTGCTCGTACAGCAGCTTGCGCCGCAGCAGCGCATAAGCGGTTTCGGCGAGCGTGGCGCGCTCGCGCGGGCCGAGCGAGCGGTGCTCACGAAAGTAGTGCGAGACGATCGCATCGGCGGGATGGTCGAACTTCAGGACCTGCGCGACCAGTTCGGCGCAGGCCTCCAGCAAGGCTTTGGGGTGCATGGTTCCTAGAGGGCCGGCAGCAGCTGCGCGATCGCCCGGGGATAGAGGATGTGCTCCTGGGTGAGCACGCGTGACGCGACGGTCTGGGCCGTGTCGCCCCGCAGGATGGGCACCACGCCCTGGTCCAGGATCGGGCCGTGATCGAGTTCGGCGGTGACCTGGTGCACGGTGGCGCCGGCGAAGCGGCAGCCCGCGTCCAGCGCGCGCTGGTGCGTGTGCAGGCCGGGGAAAGCCGGCAACAAGGAAGGATGGATGTTGAGCAAGCGCCCCTGGTAGCGCGCCACGAAACCGGGCGTCAGGATGCGCATGAAGCCCGCGAGCACGACCAGCGCGGGCTGGTGCCGGTCGATCGCGGCGGCCAGCGCATCGTCGAAGGCCTCGCGCGTGGCGAACTGCTTGTGGTCCACCGTCTCCGTCGCGATGCCCTGCTCGCGCGCGAACGCCAGTCCGCCCGCATCCGCGCGGTTGCTGATCACGGCCTTGACCTGCGCGCCCAGCCGCTTGCGCCAATCCTCCCGCTCGGCGGCGCGTACGATGGCGGCCATGTTGGAGCCTCCGCCGGAAATCAGGATCACGATGTTCTTCATGTCGAGCGCAATTATCCGGGAGGCCCGCCCCGCACGGCCGCCCGAAGGGGCGTTCACCGCAGCGCGCAGCGCGGAGGTGCTCCTGTGACCATGGAGCCGCTGACCGCCACGGAGGCGCGCGTGCTGGGCACGCTGATGGAGAAGGCGCGGACGGTCCCGGACAGCTACCCGATGTCGCTCCATTCCATCGTCTCCGGCTGCAACCAGAAGAGCAGCCGCGACCCGATCACCAACCTGGGCGAAGCCGAAGTGCAGGAAGCGCTGGACGGCCTCAAGCGACGGTCGCTCGCCTTCACCATGCGCGGCAGCCGCACCGACCGCTGGGAGCACAACTTCCAGCGCGCCATGGTGGTGCCGGAGCAGTCCGCCGTGCTGCTGGGGCTGCTCATGCTGCGCGGGCCGCAGACCCCCGGCGAGCTGCGCATCCATTCCGAGCGCTGGTACCGCTTCGCCGACATCTCCTCGGTCGAGGCTTTCCTGGAAGAGATGCGCGACCGCAAGGAGGAGCGCGGCGGCGCGCTCGTCGTGCAGCTGCCCCGCGCGCCCGGGGCGCGTGAAGCCCGCTGGGCGCACCTGCTGTGCGGCCCGGTGGACACCAGCGCACTGGCGCAGCAGGAGGTGCGGCCGCCGGCGCAGGAAAGCGGCCCGCTCGAAGCGCGGGTCGCCGCGCTGGAAGCCGAGGTGGCGCAGCTGCGCGCGCTGGTGCACGATCTGGCCACCGAGCTCGGTTTGTCGCCGCCCGGACAGGCCGAAACGAACGACCGTGCTTAAATAACCCGTTGCAGAAATTCCCGAGGCGCCGGAGACGATTCATGGACCTTGCTTTCACCCCTGAAGAACAGAAGTTCCGCGAGGACATCCGCGCCTGGGTGCGCGCGAACCTCCCGCAGGACATCGCCCACAAGGTGCACAACGCCCTGCACCTCACGCGCGAGGACATGCAGCGCTGGGCCAAGATCCTGGGCAAGAAGGGCTGGCTGGGCTACGGCTGGCCCAAGGAATTCGGCGGCCCCGGCTGGACCGCCGTGCAGAAGCACCTGTTCGAGGAAGAGTGCGCCTTGGCCGGCGCGCCGCGCATCGTGCCTTTCGGACCGGTGATGGTCGCGCCCGTGATCATGGCCTTCGGCAACCCCGAGCAGCAGAAGCGCTTCCTCCCCGGCATCGCCAGCGGTGAAGTCTGGTGGAGCCAGGGCTACAGCGAGCCGGGTTCGGGCTCGGACCTGGCCTCGGTCAAGACCCGCGCCGAGCGCAAGGGCGACAAGTACATCGTCAACGGACAGAAGACCTGGACCACGCTGGCGCAGTACGGCGAGTGGATCTTCTGCCTGGTGCGCACCTCCACCGAAGGCAAGCCGCAGACCGGCATCTCCTTCCTGCTGATCGACATGAAGTCGCCGGGGGTCACCGTGCGGCCGATCATCATGCTCGACGGCGGCCACGAGGTGAACGAGGTGTTCTTCGACAACGTCGAAGTGCCGGCGGAGAACCTGATCGGCGAGGAAAACAAGGGCTGGACCTACGCCAAGCACCTGCTGTCGCACGAGCGGACCAACATCGCCGACGTCAACCGCGCCAAGCGCGAACTCGAGCGCCTCAAGCGCATCGCCAAGAGCGAAGGCGTCTACACCGACCAGCGCTTCCGCGACGAGATCGCGAAGCTGGAAGTGGACGTCGTCGCGCTGGAGATGCTGGTGCTGCGCGTGCTGTCGGCCGAGAAGTCGGGCAAGAACCCGCTGGACATCGCGGGGCTGCTGAAGATCAAGGGCAGCGAGATCCAGCAGCGCTACTCGGAGCTGATGATGCTGGCCGCCGGTCCTTACGCCATCCCGTTCATCCGCGAAGCGATGGAAGCCGGCTACCAGGGCGACTACGTGGGCGCGGCGACGCTCGCGCCGCTGGCCGCCACCTACTTCAACATGCGCAAGACCACGATCTACGGCGGCTCCAACGAGGTGCAGCGCAACATCGTGGCGCAGACCGTCCTGGGCTGAGGAGCAAGACATGGATTTCAACTTCACCGACGACCAGGAACAGCTGCGCGACGCCGTGCGCAAGTGGGTGGACCGCAGCTACACCTTCGAGCGCCGGCAAGGCATCGCCAAGGCGGGCGGCTTCGACCGGGCGGCCTATGGCGAGCTCGCCGAGCTGGGCCTGGCGGGCCTGTACGTGAGCGAGGAGCACGGCGGCATGGCCATGGGCCCCGTCGAGGCGATGGTGGTGCTGGAAGAACTCGGACGCGGCATCGTGCTGGAGCCGCTCGCGCAGACGCTGGTGGCCAGCGGCTTGCTGGGCGCCTATGCGCCCGATGCCGTCAAGGCGCAGTGGCTGCCGAAGATCGCCTCGGGCGAGGCGCTCGTCGTGCTGGCGCACCAGGAACGCAAGGCGCGTTACCGCCTGGACGCATGCGAAGCCACGGCCACGCAGGCCGGCGGCGGCTGGAAGGTGTCGGGCGACAAGAGCATGGTGCCCGCCGGCGACCAGGCTGACGCCTTCATCGTGCCGGCCCGGGCCGACGGCAGGATCGCCCTCTTCCTCGTGGAGCGCGCCGCCCAGGGCGTCACCACCCGCGGCTATCCCACGGTGGACGAAAGCCGTGCGGCCGAAGTGAGCCTGCGCGATGCGGGCGCGACGCTCGTGTGCGCCGACGGCCTGCCCGCGCTGGAGCACGCCGTGGACATCGCCATCGCCTGCGCCTGCGCCGAGGGCGTGGGTGCGATCGACAAGACGATGCAGCTCACCGCCGAATACATGAACACGCGCAAGCAGTTCGGCGTGACGCTCGCCACCTTCCAGGCCCTGCGCCACCGCATGGCGGACATGAAGATGCAGCAGGAGCTCGCGCGGTCCATGAGCTATTACGCCTCGCTCAAGCTCAATGCGCCTGCGGACGAACGCCGCCGCGCGATGGCGCGCGCCAAGTACCAGCTGGGCGTGAGCATGCGCTTCGTGGGGCAGCACTCGGTGCAGCTGCACGGCGGCATCGGCGTGACCGACGAATACGCGGGCAGCCACTACTTCCGGAAGCTCACGCAGCTGGAGCTGCAGTACGGGGATACCCTGCACCATCTCGGCGAGGTGTCGGAAAGAATGCAGGACACCGCGGGCGTGTTCGCCTGAAACAGCCCCGCAAGGTCAACGCCCGCGGCCCGCGGGCGTTTCTTTTTGGGAGTACCACGACGATGTCCAGCCGCCGCCAGTTCCTTGGGGCAGCCCTTTCGCTGACCGCCACCGCCTGCACGACCGGCCCCTTCATGTCCGAGCACCCGCCCATCGTCTTCGTCCACGGCAACGGCGACAGCGCCGCCCTCTGGCAGACCACGATCTGGCGCTTCGAGTCCAACGGCTGGCCGCGCGAGCGCCTGGTCGCCATCGACCTGCCTTACCCGATGGCGCGGGCCGAGGACAGCAAGCCGGAGCCGGGACGCAGCTCCTCGGCGGAGTACATGACCTTCCTCCGCGCGCAGGTGGACAAGGTGCTGCTGGCCACCGGCGCGCGCCAGGTGGTGCTGGTGGGCAACTCCCGCGGCGGCTACGCGATCCGCAACTACATCCAGAACGGCGGCGGCGCCGCGAAGGTGAGCCATGCGGTGCTGGGGGGCACGCCGAACCACGGCGTGTGGAACGTCCCCGGCCGCGCGCCGGACAACGAATTCGCCGGCAACGGGGCTTTCCTGCAGGCGCTCAATGCACCGAAGAATGGCGCAGGCGACGAAGTCGTGGGGCCGGTGAAGTGGCTCACGCTGCGCTCGGACAACAACGACAAGTACGCGCAGCCGCTCGGCACCTGGATCGGCGACCCGAAGCTGAACACCGGCGTGACCTACGCCGGCCCGGAGCTCAAGGGCGCGACCAACATCGTGCTGCCGCGCGTGGACCACCGGGAGACATCCTTCTCGCCCGCCGCTTTCGCCGCGACCTGGCGCTTCCTCACGGGCAAGGAGCCGCGCACCACGGAGATCGTGCCCGAGGACCGCGTCCTGCTGCGCGGCAAGGTCACGGGGCTGGGTGCTTCGTCCACCGACCCGGCCAGCGGCAACGTGGGCAACAACCTGCCGCTGCCCGGTGCCCGGCTGGAGGTCTACGCGATCGATGCCGCCACGGGCCAGCGCCAAGGAGCGCCGGCGCATTTGCAAACCATAGGCGCGGACGGGTCCTGGGGCCCTTTGCAGGCGCAGCGCGGCACGCATTACGAGTTCGTCGTCAGCGCGCCTGGCTACGCCACGACCCACATCTACCGCAGCCCCTTCCCGCGTTCCAGCGACCACGTGCACCTGCGGCCCGAGCGCATCCCCGAGACGGACCGTGCCGGCCCCGCGCTGGTCATCCTGACCCGCCCGCGCGGCTACTTCGACCCTGCCCGTGACCGGATGAGCTTCGACGGACAGAGCCCGCCGCCCGGGGCGCTGCCGGGAGCGGGCGTATCGAGTTCCCGCATCAAGCCGAACGGGCCGCCACGGGCCGTGGTGGCGGAGTTCAACGGCGAAAAGGTCGTGGGGCGGACCTGGCCGACGGCGGGCAACGAGGTGAGCGTGCTGGAGCTGACCTACTGAGGCAGGTCATTGCGCGCTCGACCCGCGATCCCTTCCCGGGTCAAACCCGGGATGACGGTGTCTGGGGCGCCGAACCTAGGAGTCGTGCAGCCGCGAATTCTTCGGCAAATGCGCCATCAGGAACTCCATCTGGTCGGCCAGGATGCGGCGGTTGCGCAGGATGAAGTCTTCCCAGAGGCTGGGCACGTAGGGCGCGTACAGGAGCGACATGCCCGCCTGCTCCGGCGTGCGGCTGCCCTTGCGGTGGTTGCAGGCCCGGCAGGCCGTGACCACGTTCATCCAGTGGTCCTTGCCGTTCTGCGCGAAAGGCACGATGTGCTCGCGGGTGAGCTCTTCCTCTTCGTGCAGCTCGCCGCAGTAGGCGCAGATGTTGCGGTCGCGCGAGAACAGCTTGCCGTTCGTGAGGCCGGGCTTGAGTTCGAAGGGGTTGATGTTCGGCACGCCCTTGGTGCCGATGATGCTGTTGACCGTGATCAGCGACTGCCGGCCGGTGTGCGCATTGATGCCCCCGCGGAAGATGGCCACCTCCGCGCCTGCCTCCCACCGGACCTGGTCGGCGGCATAGTGCAGGACGGCTTGCTCCAGCGAAATCCACGACTGGGGCAGTCCCTGGGCGGACAGCTTCAAGACCTTCAAAACGCGCCTCCATTCCAGAACGAACAGACCGACTGCGTCCCGGGAGCGTGGGGCCGCCCAGGCTCCCGGGCGTGAGAGACAATATACAGTGTTTTGACGGCGCGCTTGTGGCAGGCCATCGGTGCGTTGGCGCCGTCCAACGTGCGCTCCCTGCTACAAAAACGATACCACCTTCGATGCAGATCCTGCGCGGCTTCCACCACCCCCAGATCGCCCGGGCGTGCGCGCTCACCATCGGCAACTTCGATGGCGTGCACCGCGGCCACCAGGCGATGCTGGCGCTGCTGAACAACGAGGCGCGCCACCGCGGCGTGCCCAGCTGCGTGCTCACCTTCGAGCCGCACCCGCGCGACTACTTCGCCGCCCTGCACCGCAAGCCGGAACTCGCGCCCGCCCGCATCGCCACGCTGCGCGACAAGCTGACCGAACTCGCCAAGTGCGGGGTCGAGCAATGCGTGATCCTGCGCTTCGACGCGCGCCTGTCCAGCCAGCAGCCGGAGGCCTTCATCTCCAATGTCCTGGTGCAAGGCCTCGGTGCGAAGTACGTGCTGGTCGGCGACGATTTCCGCTTCGGCGCCAAGCGCGCGGGCGACTACGCCATGCTGGATTCGGCCGGCAGCCGCCTCGGTTTCGACGTGGCCCGCATGAACAGCTACGAAGTGCACGGCCTGCGCGTGTCGAGCTCGGCGGTGCGCGAGGCGCTGGCCCGCGGCGACATGGCCGGCAGCGCCGCCCTGCTGGGCCGCCCCTACAGCATCAGCGGCCACGTGGTCCATGGCCGCAAGCTCGGGCGGGAGCTCGGGTTCAAGACGCTCAACCTGCGCTTCGCCCACTGGAAGCCGGCGGCCGGTGGCATCTTCGCCGTCCGGGTCCACGGACTGGGCGAAGCGCCGCTCGAAGGCGTCGCGAACCTGGGCATCCGCCCTTCGCTGGACCCGCGGGACGCCAATGGCGGCCGCGTCCTGCTGGAGACCCACTGCCTGCAATGGCCTGCCGGCCTGGGTGACGAGGGGGGGTACGGTAAAATCATCCGCGTGGAACTGCTGCACAAACTGCACGACGAGCTGCGCTACGACGGCCTCGAGGCCCTGCAGGCGGGCATCGCGCGCGATTGCGACGCCGCGCGGGCGTTCTTCGCGTCCACGCACGCCGAGACGCGCCGGCAGACCACGCGCGACCGAATTTGAATTTGTCATTGCGGCCTCGAGCCGCAATCCATGGCTCTCCGTTCCCCGATGGATCCCGGCGCGACGCCGGGATGACAGATCAAGGCTTTCCATGACCGACAAGACCGATTACCGCGCGACCCTGAACCTGCCCGATACGCCCTTTCCCATGCGCGGCGACCTGCCCAAGCGGGAGCCCGGCTGGGTGAAGGAGTGGGAGGACCAAGGGCTGTACAAGCGCCTGCGCGAGGCGCGCTGCGGCCGCCAGAAGTTCGTCCTGCACGACGGCCCGCCCTATGCCAATGGCCAGATCCACATGGGGCACGCGGTCAACAAGATCCTCAAGGACATGATCGTCAAGTCGCGCCAGCTCAAGGGGCTGGACGCGGCCTACATCCCCGGCTGGGACTGCCACGGCCTGCCGATCGAGAACGCGATCGAGAAGAAGTTCGGCCGCAACCTGCCGCGCGACGAGATGCAGGCCAAAAGCCGCGCCTTCGCGACCGAGCAGATCGGCATCCAGATGGGCGACTTCAAGCGCCTGGGGGTGCTGGGCGACTGGGACCATCCGTACAAGACCATGGACTTCGTCAACGAGTCCCTGGAGATCCGCGCCTTCAAGCGCGTGATGGAGCGCGGCTTCGTCTACCGCGGCCTGAAACCCGTGTACTGGTGCTTCGACTGCGGCTCCTCGCTGGCCGAGTTCGAGATCGAGTACGCCGACAAGAAGTCGCAGACGCTGGACGTCGGCTTCAAGGCCAACGAACCGGCGAAGGTGCATGCGGCCTTCGGCCTCGCGCCCCCGCCCCAGCCCTCCTCCGGGAGGGCAGGCAGCGAAGACATCTTCGCCGTCATCTGGACGACGACCGCGTGGACCATCCCGGCCAACCAGGCGCTGAACCTGAACCCGGAGATCGTCTACGCGCTGGTCGACACGCCGCGCGGCCGCCTGATCCTGGCCGAGGTGCTGGTCGAGAAGGCGCTTGCGCGCTACAAGCTCGAAGGCCGGGTGCTCGCCACCACCGAAGGCAGGAACCTCGGCGGCCTCGAATTCCGGCATCCGCTGTACGACGTCGACCCCGGCTACAGGCGCCTGTCGCCCGTGTACCTGGCCGACTACGCGACCGCCGAAGATGGCACCGGCATCGTCCACTCCTCGCCGGCCTATGGCCTGGACGACTTCAACAGCTGCGTCGCCCATGGGGTGAAGTACGACGACATCCTGAATCCGGTGCAGGGCAACGGCTCCTACGCGCCCGATTTCGCGCTGTTCGGCGGCGAGAACATCTGGAAGGCCGTCCCCCACATCATCGACACGCTGGACAAGGCGGGGCGCCTGTTCGCCACCGAAGCGATCGTCCACAGCTATCCGCACTGCTGGCGCCACAAGACGCCGGTGATCTACCGCGCCGCGGCCCAGTGGTTCATCCGCATGGACGAAGGCGCCGGCGTGTTCACCAAGGACAAGGCGCCCGACACGCTGCGCAACATGGCGCTCAAGGCGATCGAGGAGACCAGCTTCTACCCGGAGAACGGCCAGGCCCGCCTGCGCGACATGATCGCCGGCCGGCCCGACTGGTGCATCTCGCGCCAGCGCAGCTGGGGCGTGCCGCTGCCGCTGTTCCTGCACAAGGACTCGGGCGAGCTGCATCCGAAGACGCCGGAGATCCTCGACGTCGCGGCGGACATCGTGCTGGCCGGCGGGATCGAGGCCTGGAGCAAGGCCTCCACCGAGGAGATCCTCGCCAAGGTGGGCGCCGCCGCCGATGCGCCGGCCTACAGCAAGAGCCAGGACATCCTGGAAGTCTGGTTCGACTCGGGCACCACGCACACCACCGTGCTCAAGGGCTCGCACGCGGGGGCCGCGCACGAGAGCGGCCCCGAGGCGGACCTGTACCTGGAAGGCCACGACCAGCACCGCGGCTGGTTCCACTCCTCGCTGCTCACCGCCTGCGCCATGTACGGCCGCGCGCCCTACCGCGGCCTGCTCACGCACGGCTTCACCGTGGACAGCCAGGGCCGCAAGATGTCCAAGTCGCTGGGCAACGGCGTCGATCCGCAGGAGACCAGCAAGAAGCTGGGCGCGGAGATCATCCGCCTGTGGGTGGCCGCCTCGGACTATTCGGGCGACATCGCCGGCGACGACAAGATCCTCGCGCGCGTCGTGGACGCGTACCGGCGCATCCGCAACACCCTGCGCTTCCTGCTGGCCAACGTGAGCGACTTCGACCCGGCGCGGGACGCCGTGCCGCTCGGCGAGATGCTGGAGATCGACCGCTACGCGCTCGCGCGCGCCGCCGAATTCCAGGCGGAGGTACTGGCCCACTACGAGGTCTACGAGTTCCACCCGGTGGTGGCGAAGCTGCAGGTCTATTGCTCCGAGGACCTGGGCGCCTTCTACCTCGACGTGCTGAAGGACCGCCTCTACACCACGGCGCCCCGTTCACTGGCGCGCCGCAGCGCCCAGACGGCGCTGTGGAACATCACGCATGCCATGCTGCGCTGGATGGCGCCCTTCCTGTCCTTCACGGCCGAAGAGGCCTGGAAGCTGTTCGGCAGCTCCCCGTCCATCTTCCTGGAGGAGTACGCCGAGATCGGCGGACCGGACGCGACGCTGCTGGCCAGGTGGAGCCGCATCCGCGCCATCCGCGACGCGGCCAACAAGGAGATCGAGGCGCTGCGCGAGAAGGGCCGCGTCGGTTCTTCCCTGCAGGCCAACCTCGTGATCACGGCGCCACCTGAGGACCATGCGCTGCTCGCCAGCCTGGGCGAGGACCTGAAGTTCGTCTTCATCGCCTCCGCCGTGAAGCTGCAGGCGGGCGCCGAGCTCGCGATCGAGGCCCATCCCAGCACGCAGGCCAAGTGCGACCGCTGCTGGCACTGGCGCGCCGACGTCGGCGTCGACGCCGAGCACCCGGCGATCTGCGGGCGCTGCGTGAGCAACCTGTTCGGCGCGGGCGAGCCCCGGGAGCACGCCTGATGGCCCGCACCACCTCCTTCACCCGTTCCGGCTTGCAGTCGCAGGGCATCCTGCCCTGGCTGGGGCTGGCGCTGATCGTCCTGATCGCCGACCAGTTCACCAAGGTCCTGATCCTCGGCTCCTACCAGTACGGCGACTCGACCACCATCGCGCCCTTCTTCAACATCGTCCGGGCGCACAACACCGGCGCCGCGTTCTCCTTCCTGGCGGCGGCCTCGGGCTGGCAGCGCTGGCTGTTCGTGGGCATCGGGGCGGCGGCCACGCTGTTCATCCTCTACCTGCTGCGCAGCCATGCCGGGCAGCGGCTGTTCTGCTTCTCGCTGGCCTGCATCCTCGGCGGCGCGGTCGGCAACGTGATCGACCGGCTGCTGCACGGCTACGTCGTCGACTTCCTGCAGTTCCACTGGCAGCAGCGCTGGTACTTCCCGGCCTTCAACGTGGCCGACACGGCCATCACCATCGGCGCGATCGGGTTGATCCTCGACGAGCTCCTGCGCGTGCGGCGCAGCAAATAGTTCGCGTGCGGGGGCGCGCACGCCGCCTCCGTGCACTACGTCATCCCCCGCGCGGGGATGACGGGCCGTGTGTGGACAGCAAGATACGGCTTTACCCTGTCCTCGGCACGGGCGGCGTATCATTGTTTCAAACATGAAGCATCTGCTGAACCTGCTGGCAGCCGTGGCGCTGCTGGTCTGGGGCACATATCTCGTTCGCACCGGCATCCTGCGCGTCTTCGGCGGCAACCTGCGCCACGTGCTCGCGCGCAGCATCGCCACCCGCCCCACCGCCGCCATGGCGGGGCTCGGCGTCACGGCGCTGGTGCAGTCCAGCACCGCCACGGCGCTGATCGTCTCCTCCTTCGTGGGCCAGGGCCTGGTCGGCCTCGCCACGGCGCTGGCGGTCATGCTGGGGGCCGACGTCGGCAGCAGCCTGATGACGGTGGTGTTCTCCTTCGACCTGTCCTGGCTGTCGCCCCTGTTCATCCTGGTGGGCGTGGTGCTGTTCATCACCCGCCAGTCGACGCCGCTCGGCCGCTTCGGCCGCGTGCTGATCGGCCTCGGCCTGATGCTGCTCGCCTTGCGCCTGGTGGCGGAGTCCACCGGCATCATCGTGCGCGCCCCGGCGGTCAAGGCCATGCTGGAGTCCCTGTCCAGCGACATCCTGCTGGAGATCACGGTCGGCGCCGTGCTGGCGGTGCTGGCCTATTCCAGCCTCGCGATCGTGCTGCTCACGGCCACGCTGGCAAGCTCCGGCGCCATCCCGATCGACGTCGCCCTGGGCCTCACGCTGGGTGCGAACCTGGGCAGCGGCCTGCTGGCCGTGGTCGCGACCGCGAATTCGGCGGTCGAGGTGCGCCAGGTGCCCATGGGCAACCTGGTGTTCAAGGCCGTGGGCGTGCTGCTGGCCGCGCCCTTCGTGGGCCTGTGGGTGCGGCACGCCAGCCCCTACATCGCCGAACACGCGACGCTCGTGGTCCTGTACCACCTGACGTTCAACTTCCTCATCGCGGTCGGCTTCCTCGGGCTGACGCACCGGGTTGCCGGGCTGGTGGAGCAATGGCTGCCGAAGGCCGACAAGAACATGGTGGCGGGCCGGCCGCACCATCTCGATCCCTCGGCCCTCGTCACGCCGTCCCTGGCCATCTCCAATGCCGCGCGCGAAGCGCTGCACCAGGCCGACATCGTGGAAACCATGCTGCTCGGCATGCTGCGGGTGATCAAGGACAACGACCTGCGCCTGGCCGAGGAGCTGCGCAAGATGGACGACACGGTCGACCAGCTCTACTCCGCCATCAAGTACTACCTGACCAAGATCTCGCGCGAGGCCCTGGGCGACGAGGAAAGCCGCCGCTGGACGGACATCATCAGCTTCACGATCAACATGGAGCAGATCGGCGACATCATCGAGCGCATCCTGCTGGACATCGAGGACAAGAAGATCAAGAAGGGGCGCCGCTTTTCCGACGCGGGCATGGCAGAGATCTGCGAGCTGCACGCGCGCCTGGTGGACAACCTGCGCCTGGGCATGAGCGTGTTCCTCAACGGCTCGGTGCGCGACGCCCAGAAGCTGCTGGAGGAAAAGGCGCGCTTCCGCGACCTCGAGCGCGCCTACGCCGGCACCCACCTCACGCGCCTGAGCGAGAACACGATGCACAGCATCGAGACCAGTTCGCTGCACCTCGACCTGATCAGCGACCTCAAGCGCATCAACTCGCACATCTGCTCGATCGCCTACCCGATCCTCGACTCCGCCGGCGCGCTGGCGCCCAGCCGCTTCCGCGCGCCGGACAGCCGCCAGGGCGCGCTGCTCTGAGGCGTCCGCGCACCCGCCGCGTTCATCCGGCGTAGTGCCGCAAGGCGGCGCGCACCTGCTCCGCCCGGGGGATGGGTTCCACCGCACCGTAAGCCTCGGTGGAAAGCGCCGAGGCGACCACCGCATAGCGCGCAGCGTCGGGCAATGCGTCGCCCGCGACGATGCGCGCCAGCAGCGCGCCGCCGAAGGTGTCGCCGGCCCCGGTGGCGTCCACCGGCGTGCAGCGGTGCGGCGGCAGCCGCCAGCGCTGCACGCCGTCGCTGACCAGTGCGCCCTGCGCGCCCATCTTCAGCGCGACGACCTTCGCTCCCAGGCCCAGGCAGAAGTCGAGCAGCGCCTCCGGCTCCCGCAGGCCGCTGATCGCCTGCACGTCGTCCAGGCTGGGCAGGCAGATGTCGCTTTGCCGAATGAGCTCGCGCATCACCGCGCCCGCCCGCGCGATCGGCCAGAGCTTCAGGCGCAGGTTGGTGTCGAAGGAGACCTGCACGCCGGCGGCCCGGGCGGCCGCCACGGCGGCGAAGCAGGTGTCGCAGGCGCTGTCCGAGAGGGCGGCGGAAATGCCGGACAGGTGCAGCACGCGGGCCTGCGCGATGCGCTCGCGCGGCAGGTCTTCGGGGCGCATGCGGCTCGCCGCCGAGCCCTTGCGGAAGAAGCTGAACTGGTGGCCCCCCGCATCGTGCGTCACGAAGTACACGGCGGTGAAGCCTTCCGCGTCGGTCCGCACGCCGGCGTCGTCCACGCCTTCGGCGCGCCACAGGCCGCGCAGCATCGCGCCGTACACGTCGTCACCGACGGCCGACAGGTAGCCCACGGTCGCGCCCTGGCGTGCCGCTGCGATCGCCGCATTGGACGTGTCGCCGCCGAAGCCCTGCAGGTAGCTGCGGCCTCCTCCGGCGCCCGTCTGGTTGAATTCGACCATGGGCTCGCCCAGGGCCAGGATGTCGATCGCCACGGCTGCTCCCTCATCTTGTCAGGAGCCGTACTGTGCCAGCAGTCGGGCGCGATGTACGCGCGCGTCGGTGTGCCCCCTAGGCCGCGGCCCGAGCCGTGGACCCGCTGGATGCAGCGTCCGCCGCCGGGGTGTCGTGGCGCTGCGCGAGCTCGGCGCAGTAGGTGATCAAGGCCTCGAGCTCGGTGGACTTGTCGAAGCAGGCATCGGCGCCGAGCTGCTGGCAGCGCCAGCGCACGTCACGCGTGGAGTGGTTGGAGAGGATGACGACCTTCTGGCCGGGCTGGCGCTTGCGGCAGGCCTCCAGCACGTTCATGCCGCTGCCTTCGCGCAGGAAGAGGTCGATGATGGCCAGGTCCCAGGGATTGGCGGCGAGCCAGCGCCTGGCCTCGTGCTCGGATTCGGTGGCGCCGACCGGCTCGAATTTGGCCAGGTCCTTCAGGGTTTCGATCAGGTTGTCCCGGATCGTCGAGCTGTCCTCGACGATGTAGGCACGAAAGGTCATGGCATGGTCTCCGGCGGACAGGCGGCTGTGCCTGCCTCGTGGACGACTGTAGGCCTGGCCCTACGGCCCGGCTGAAAGCCCGCAAGCCAAGCCCTTGTAGGAAACGCATCACTCCAGCCGAACGGCCGTGCAGGGTCGCAGTTCGGCTGGCAGGCGGCTACAGCGTCAGGATGGTGCTGCCGGTGGTCTTGCGCGCCTCCAGGGCCTGGTGCGCTTCGCGCACCTGCGCCAGCGGGAAGCGCTGGTCGATGCGGATCTGCACCTTGCCGCTGGTGACGACGTCGAACAGGTCGTCGGCCATCTGCTGCGTGGCTTCGCGCGTGGCGATGTGCGTGAACAGCGTCTGGCGCGTCACGTAGAGCGAGCCCTTCACGCCCAGGACGCCGGGCGCGAAGGGGGCCGGCGGGCCCGAGGAATTGCCGAAGCTTGCCATCAGGCCGAAGGGCCGCAGGCAGTCCAGGGACTTGTCCCAGGTGTCCTTGCCCACGGAGTCGTACACCACCTTCACGCCCTGGCCGCCGGTGATCTCCATGACGCGGGGCTTGAAGTCTTCCTTGTTGTAGTTGATCACGTGCGCCGCGCCCAGCGACTTGGCCAGCTGGCACTTCTCCTCGCTGCCCGCCGTGCCTATCAGTTGCAGCCCCAGCGCCTTGGCCCACTGGCAGGCGATCAGGCCCACGCCACCCGCGGCGGCGTGGAACAGCACATAGTCGCCCGGCTGCAGGCCGCCTTGCGGCAGCGTGCGCTTGAGGAGGTATTGCGCGGTGAGGCCCTTGAGCATCATTGCCGCGCCGGTCTCGAAGCTGATGGCGTCGGGCAGCTTGCACACGTTCTTGGCCGGCATCACGCGCAGTTCGGAGTAGGAGCCCGGCGGATGGCTGGCGTAGGCTGCGCGGTCCCCCGCCTTCAGGTGCGTGACGCCGGCGCCCACGGCCTCGACGATGCCCGAGGCTTCCATACCCAGCGACAGCGGCATGGCCATGGGGTACAGGCCGCTGCGCTGGTAGACGTCGATGAAGTTCAGTCCGATGGCCTTGTGGCGGATGCGGATCTCCCCGGGGCCGGGGTCGCCGACCTGCACGTCGACGATTTCCATCTGCTCGGCGCCACCGTGCTGGCGGATCTGGACGGCTTTGCTCACGGGGGTCTCCTGCGTTGTGGTCGGGGAATGGCGCGCATCCTGCCACGAAACCGCCGGCGCCGCCTCGGGGCCTTCGGCTAAAGTGCCCGGCTGCCCGCCCGTCCCCCATGAACCAGCGCCTGACCTTCTCCACCGTCCTCTTCCTGACGCTTCCGCCCCTGATGTGGGCAGGCAACGCGGTGGTGGGCCGCGTCGTCGCGCCGCTGGTGCCGCCGCTGATGCTCAACTTCATGCGCTGGGCCATCGCGTTCGTGCTCCTGCTGCCCTTCGCGTGGCGCCTGCTCGGGGCGGGGAGCCCCCTGTGGGACCGGATCGGCCGCTACGCGGTGCTCGGCTTCCTGGGCATCGGCTGCTACAACGCCCTGCAGTACCAGGCCCTGAAGACCTCGACGCCCATCAACGTCACCCTGGTCGCTTCCAGCATCCCGGCCTTCATGCTCGGGCTGGGCGCGGCCTTCTTCGGCCAGCGCATCACCGGCCGCCAGGTGCTGGGCGCTGTGCTGTCCATCGCGGGCGTGCTGCTCGTGCTGTGCCGCGGCGAGCCTGCGCACCTGGCGGAGGTGCGCTTCGTGCCCGGGGACCTCTACATCCTGCTGGCCACCGCCGCCTGGGCGCTGTACAGCTGGCTGCTCACGCGGCCCGGCGACCCGCCCGCGGTGCGCTCCGACTGGGCGGGTTTCCTCATGGCGCAGCTGGTCCCCGGCCTCGCCTGGTCGGGTATGTTCGCGGCCGCGGAAACGGTCGTGAACCCCCAGTCCATCGTGTGGGGCAAGCCGCTGCTGCTGGCGCTGGCCTTCATCGCGACCGGACCGGCCATCGTCGCGTACCGCTGCTGGGGCGCGGGCGTGCAGCGCGTGGGCCCCAACATCGCCGGCTTCTTCTCCAACCTGACGCCGCTGTTCGCCGCGATCCTGTCGGCAGCCTTCCTCGGCGAGCCGCCGCGCCTGTACCACGCGCTTGCCTTCGTGCTCATCGTGAGCGGCATCGTGGTCACGTCGCGACGCTAGCAGCGCGCACGGGGCCGGCGTTGCCGGCTTCCGGTGCTCAGTAGGTGCCGGGGTAGGCGCCGCCGTCGATCAGGACGTTCTGACCCGTGATGTAGCTCGCATGGGCGCTGCACAGGAACGCGCAGGTCGTGCCGAACTCCTCGGGCGTGCCGAAGCGCTTGGCCGGGATGGTGTTCATGCGCTGCTGGCGCATTTCGTCCACGGTCTTGCCGGCCTTCTTCGCGCCGCCTTCCAGCGTCGTCTTGATGCGGTCGGTGTCGAAGGTGCCGGGCAGCAGGTTGTTGATCGTGACATTGGCCGACGCCAGCTTGCTCGTGCGCGCGACGCCGGCGACGAAGCCCGTCAGGCCGCTGCGCGCGCCGTTGGACAGGCCCAGGATGTCGATCGGCGACTTCACCGAGCTGGAGGTGATGTTGACGATGCGCCCGAAGCCGCGCGCGGCCATGCCGTCCACCGTGGCCTTGATCAGCTCGATGGGCGTCAGCATGTTGGCGTCCACCGCCTTGATCCAGGCGTCGCGGTCCCAGTCGCGGAAATCGCCGGGCGGTGGCCCGCCGGCATTGGTCACCACGATGTCGTAGTCCTTGCGGAAGCCGAAGACCTTCGCCCGGCCCTCGGCCGTGGTGATGTCCACCGCGATGGCTTCCACCTGCGTGCCCTGCGGCGCTTCCTGCCGCAGGCGCGCCGCCGCCGCCTCCAGGGCTTCCGCCCCGCGCGCCACGATCACGACGTGCACCCCTTCGCGCGCGAGTGCCTGCGCACAACCGAAACCGAGACCCTTGCTTGCGCCGCACACCAGCGCCCATTTGCCCGCGATACCCAAGTTCATAGAATGCCTGCCAGAAAGGATTGACCCGCGCATGATACGCACCGCCTTGCGTGGTGCGGCGCTGGTGTTCCTGCTGCTGGCTTCGGCCTGGACGCGGGAGGCCGCCGTCCCCCCCGACCAGCGGCGCTGCGGTCACGCTGAGCACGCCCCGCCAGGGAGCGTGCCGCGCAGTGCCCTAGCGTGCGTTTTCCAGGTACCAGTACTTGCGCTTGCGCGTCGGCGTGACGGTGGGCTTCACCTTCGTGCCTTCGATGCCGGAGTTCTTGGAGTTCGGGCCGCCGATGATGAAGGGCACCTGCTTTTCCACCGTCTGCTGGCTGCCGTCGGCGGCCGTCACCGTGTAGGTGACGCTGACCACGCCCACCACCGGGCTGGGCGGCAGGCCGCCGCCCTTGATCTGCTGGAACGTTGCGGCCTTGCAGAACAGCGGCGCGGAATAGCTCTTGGCCTCGCCGAGGTTGTTCACGCACACCCCCGGCTGGGCCGGCGTCGGCCGGTTGGTGCTGAAGTAGGTGATGCCCGCGGCGGTCACCGGCGCGTTCACGGCCTTTTCCCCGTTGCTCGAGAAGGGGATGTAGCAGCCATTTTCCATGGAGGCGGCGCCGCCGACCAGGCCCAGCTGGCTCGGCACGATGGGCGTGGGCAGCGGATCCGGCCTGCCCTTGGCCGTGTTGGTGTCGTAGAGGGTGAAGAAGCGGTCGTCGCTGGTGGTCGCGAGCGGCTTCTCGCGGTCGCCGGTGGCGAGCAGCACGGCGGCGAACGTCCGGGCCAGCACGACGTCGGGCGGGTAGAAGAACTTGCGGATGGTGGTGGCGCCGGTGGAAAGCGCCGCCACCTTGTACATGCTCCAGTCGGCCGCGCCCTGGCTCGTGGGCGTCTCGAAGTCGATCCGGTACAGGTTGCCGCCGACATCCACCGCGTAGGCGCGGTCGACCAGGCCGTCGTAGTCGGCGTCCACCAGCGAGATGTCCGCGGGGACGCTGCGATCGGTGTCGAACTTCTTCACCACGCTGCCGTCGGTGGCGTCCAGCACGAGGACGGCGTTGCCCATGGTCGTCGTGCCGGGGGGCGTCAGGTCCTCGGCACCAGCGTCGTAGCCCGCGCCCATGATCAGCACCGGGTTGGTGTAGCCGCGCAGGCGCGCCACCTTCGGCTCCGACCAGGTCTGGCCCAGCACCGGGATGTCGGTGTTCGACTTCTTCCACAGGAAGACGGGCTGCGCCGGATTGGTCACGTCGAGCGCGTAGAGGAAGCGGCCGCCGCGGCGCATCGCCGCGAACAGGACCACCTTCTCGGCGACGCCCCGGTTCATCTTCTGGTACACCCCGATCGGGCCGTCGGCGAAGTAGTCGCGCGGCGCCGGGTCCGACGTGCTGGGCGTTCCGGGCATGATGGTCGTCGACAGCCGGATCAGCGGCGCGTTGCCGCGCAGGCGCTTGATGTTCTTCAGGTGTTCCTCCGGGATGAAGCCCCAGAGTTCCTGGCCGGCGCCCGTTCCGGACTGGTTGCCGTTGACGGCCCGCAACAGGCCGTCGTTGGCCCCGTAGAACACGACCACGCCGGTGTCTCCGCCGTAGTTCACCACCGCCGGCCGCGAGTGCAGCACGTCGCCGTGCACGCTGGGGCGGATGTTCACGCTGCCGCCGGGTCCTCGTTCGTCGCCGGCGTTGTCGTTGCCGCGGAACCAGTTCACCAGCAGGTCGCGCTCCGCGTCGGTCGTGACGTTCAACGCAGTGCGGGACACGTTGGTGGTGTTGAACTGCGTGCCGGTGGTGGTGGCGAGATTGGTGTTGCCCGTGCAGCCGATGCAGGTGAGGATCTTGCGGCTGGCCTGGCTGGTCGCGTAGGTCTCGCGGATCAACTGGGCCACGCCGCCCTTCTCGACCACCTCGCCGTCGGGCGCGTCGGAGGTCAGGGACGCGTCGAGGGAGCCCAGCGGCTGGTTGACCCAGAAGGTGCTGGGATGGGACCAGTACGAAGTCGCTTCCGGGTTGATGAAGCCGGTGGCGCCCGTGATCGCTGCCTTGCCGTAGGGGTCCACGAGGCTCAGGCTGTCCGTGGTCACGTCGTAGCCGAAGCGGAACTGCTTGAGGTTGCCGCGCCAGCGCGGCTTGCTCGTGCCGTCCGGACGGAACATGCCCATGAACACCTGGTTCAGGTAGGTGCCGCGCGCGTTGACCGACACCGGCAGGCTCGCGGAGGCGAACACGCTGTTGACCGACTGGATCTTGTTGAAGATGCTGCGCATCGCGGCATCGAGCTGCGTGCCGACGTCGTCGCCCGCATAGAAGTACTCGCCGCCGCTGGCGGAGGCCATGCTCTTGAGCAGCGGGCGCCAGTCATCGGCCTGCGCCGCCTTGGCCACGTCGATGGTGAAGGTGGTGATGGACTGGTCGGACTGCTTCATGAAGCGCGCCCACTCGTCCGCGACGAGGCCCTGGTACTTCGTCACGTTCATCACCAGTTGCGTGGGCGCCGGGAGCTTGGTGTCCGCGTGCGTGTTGTTGAACTCGGTGATTGCGGCGTTCAGGCGGCCGCGCGCCGAACCGGAGGCGGTGTCGCCCCATTCGTTCGTCTTGCCCGCGGGGCCGTTGCTGATGAAGATGACGTAGTTCGGCGCGCAGTTGCCGACCGCGAACGAGTTGTTGTAGTTGGGCGAACTGCTGGCGGTGACGGCGTTGCCGGGCGTACCGTAGATCGCGACCTCGGCCGGGATCTTGGCGTTGGTGTTGCCGGCGTAGTCCACCTTCACTTCGCTGCCCGGCACGCCGATGATGGGCCTCTTCCCGGCGAAGTAGTGCCAGGCTTCCACCATGCCCATGGACGGCGACACGGAGTTCATGTCGGTCTTGTGGCCGCCCTTGTTGGGCGTGTCGTCCGACCACGAATCCACCAGGTTCACCAGCTTGGTGCGGTAGCCCGTATCCACCGGCCGGATGCCGGCCCAGACGAACGCGCCTCCGTCGGTGCCGGATTGCTGGGTGAACATCGCCATGCCGACGCGGAACTTGTCGACCGGCAGGGAGCTGAACGTGGACTTGAACGCCCTCTTCAGTGCCAGGTAGTCCCAGTTCGCCCCGTTGTCCACGATGATCAGGACGTTGGGCATGTCCTGGGTCGAAGGAATGCCGCTGTAGATGTCGATGTCGCTCGTGTTCTGCGACTGGGCCGGGATGGAGTGCAGCGCCGCGAACAAGGTGACGGCCACGGCGGAGAGCTGGCGCAGGAAGTGTCCCATCGTGTGTGTCCTTCTCTTCTTCTTACTTGCAGGAGTTCATGGCGTCGGTTTCCAGCACGCGGATGGCCACGCCCTGGTTCACCGCCACCAGCGCGCCGCTGCGGTCGTCCTGCACCTGCGCGCGCACGTTCCACTCCGTGCTGGAGCACAGCGAATTGCCCGCGATGCCCCCCGCTTCGCCATCGTCGAGGCCACCCGTGTTGACCACGCCGGACTTCATGCACGCGAGGTCCGCGGGCAGCGATGCATCGAGTTCCACCGTCTTGATCGGCCGCATCCGGTAGCACTTGGGCTGCGGGGTCAGCGTGACCCTGTAGTCGGCAGTGCCGTTGCCGTCGACGTCCACGTTCACCGCGTTGGCGGCCACGATGTCGGGGTTGCTGCTGAAGGTCGGCGAGCTGAGCGTCTGCTCCACGGCGACCTGGGCGGCGCCCAGCGCCTCCTGGCGCGCCTGCATGTTGCCCACCACCCGCAGGTTGGTGCTGGAACCGTCGAACGCGCTGATGGCGAACAGGCTCATGAGGATCAGGAAGATCAGCGCCACGACCAGGGCGGTGCCGTTCTGGAACTTCTTCTGGCCGGTCATTCGCGCAGTCCCGCAATGCTGTTGAGGCGCACCGTCGTCGAATAGGCGCGACGCTTGTACGCGTCGTCGAACGGGCCGATCGAGGTGGTCGACGCCGTGCCGTCGAGACCGATGTCGTAGGTGCGCGTGTCGGTGAAGCCCGCCGAAGACTCCGTGGTTCGCGCCAGCACGTTGACGCGCACCGCGACGACGTTGCCCCACCCGGCCGCCGCGGCTGCCGTGGAGGCCGCGCCCGCGCCGGGGCCGTTCAGGCCGATCCAGCTGTTCGGGAGCGCATCGGCATCGGTGTCGAAGCCGTAGTCGAAGCCGATGCGCTCTATGCCTTCGGCGATGGGCGTCACGACCACGTGGTCGCCCTTGAGTTCCAGCCGCTTGAGGGTGGGGATGGTGTCGACCCCGCAGTCGCTGCAGCTGGAGACGTAGTACACCCGCGACTGATACCGGCGGACCTTGTTCACCGAACCGTCCATGTTCTTCAGCACGAGCGGAGCGGCGGTGGTCGCCGCCTTGTAGGTGGCGTTCAGATCCGAGGTGTTGTTGGACGCCTGCACGTACACGTGGCCGACTTCCATGCTCGCCACGGGCACGGCGGTGGTGACGAGCCGGCGCACCACGAGCGCCGGCGTGCCGGCGACGTGGTGGTCCAGGCAGCCGAGCGCATCGGCTTCGTCGCCGGTGAGGCCCTGCACGCCGAAGGGCAGCTTGGGCGGGGCCGCCGCGCGCTTGGCCTCCAGGTCGGCCGCGACCGCGGCGCTGGGCGAGCAGGGCGACACGGTGGCGGCCATGCCCTCGGCCACCGCTTCGCCGAAATACCCCGCCACGCTGAGGTCCTCCGCAAGCAGGTCCACCGAATAGCGCCCGTTCTCGATCTGGCGCAGGCTCTTCTCGTGTTCGGCCGCCGACTTGCTGCTGTTGGCGAAGAGCACGGCGAGGCCCGCCACCAGCATCAGGCCGATGGTCACGCCGACCATCAGTTCGATCAGGGAGAAGCCGCCCTGCCGGCCGGGTGCGCGCTGCTTCATGGTCATGAGGCGGTCAGGTTGGCGATGCGGATCACGGTGGACACGCCGCGCCGCAGGTTCTCGCTGGCGTAGGCGCCGCTGCCGCAGGTCAGGGGCGTCGCCCCGGTGGCCTGCACGCCCTGCCACACGACGCTCACCATGTACTGGTCGCTGCCGAGGCTGGCGATGCAGCCGCGCGCCGCGGTGATTGCGCCGACCTTGTTGCCGGCCTGCTGTTCGGCCGCGCCGCGCAGCAGCTGCGCCCACTGGCACAGGTCGCGGGCCGCGACCGGGGTCACCGGGCAGGCGCCGGGGTCGGTGGCGCCGATGTTGACGGCGACATAGGAAGCAGCCGCGGTGCGATTGAGGTTCATGCGCTGCGTGATGTCGTTCAGCAGCACGAGCGCCTGGGCGCGCTGGTAGCCCTCGAAGGTGCCCACGACGGTGCGCGCCTGCAGGCCCACGTAGCCGAGCACACCGAAGGCGACGATCAACATCGCGACCAGCACCTCGAGCAGCGTGAAGCCCTTCTGGGCGGATGCCTTTCTCATGACGGGCACTCCACGGAAGTGGATTTGGGGCGTCCGGACGGATCGAGCGAGATGCAGCGCTTGCCGGTGCTTCCCGTCAGGCCGATGCGCACTGCGGCATCGGTCGTGACGACCCGGCCATCGACGTCGAACGTGATCAGGGCCGGGCCGCTGGTGACGGCGACACCGGGGCGATCACGCTGGGCGAGCGTCCCGCCGGCGAACTGCACGCTCCAGCCGCCGCCCCAGCCCGCGGCCGAGGGCACCAGTTGCACGGTCGCGCGACGCTTGACCGCTTCGTTGCGTGCCAGCACCAGGTCGGACACGAGGTTGTAGCTGGCGGCGCGCAGGCGCTGCGCCGAGACGAGCTTCTGGAAGCCCGGCACGCCCAGCCCGAGCAGGACCGCCGCCACCATCAGCGTGACGATGAATTCGATGAGGGTGAGGCCTCGCTGGCGGGCGCCCCGCCGGGATGGGAGTGCGCGGACCATGGCTACCAGCACCCGTTGGGCGCCTTCGCGCCGGTGTTGTCGAGGGTGAGCGTGCCGCACTTGTCGGCCGCCTGTCCGCCTCGGGGCGCGGCGGTCAGCGTAAAGGTCGGCGCGGCGCCGGCGCCGAGGGCGAGGCTCACGTTGTAGTGGTTCGCCACGTTCGGCGGCACGGGCACGTTGAGCGCATCGACCGTGGCCGCATAGGCACGGGTGTCCAGCAGGAACTGCTGCTGGCGGCTCGCCAGCGCCATCAGCGTGCTCTGTGCATCGGCGCGATGCGACTTGCGCAGGTGCTGCGTGTAGGAGGGATAGGCGACAGTGGTCAGGATCGCGACGACGGCCACGGCAATCATCAGCTCGATGAGCGTGAATCCCGACTGAATGCTTTCGTTGTTGTTCATTGTTCCGTACCGCCATGCTGGTAACGGAACCGCATTCTGCCGTGCTCGGCTATGGGCGCGCGTGCATACTGCTCAGTCGGCCGGACACGTGTGATCAGCGGCCCACACGTGGATTCCTTCTTAAGCAGAATTCATTCATCGACGCTGCGTGCGCGCCGCGCGCGTGAAGACGAAGATCCCGGCGATGACCAGCGCCGTGCCGGCCGCGATCCACGGCGTGAACGGCTCGCCGAGCAGCCACACGCCCAGGAGGATGGTCGACACCGGTCCCACCATCCCGGTCTGCGCCGTCACCGAAGCCCCCACGCGCTCGATCGCCATCATCACCAGCAGCACGGGCACCGCGGTGCACACGACGGCATTGAGCACGGACAGCCAGACCACCTGCGGCGCGACGGCGAAGGCGCTGTCCACTGGCCGCAGCACGAGGTACTGCGCGATGCACAGCACGCAGGCCACGCTGGTGGCCAGGCCGACGAGCCGCGTCGAGCCCAGGCGCTTGACCAGCTGGCCGCTGTAGACCATGTACACGGCGTAGCTCACGGTGCTCAAGAACACGAGCAGTGCGCCCAGGGGCACATTGCTGCCTTCCACGCGCGCTTCCATGCCGAACACCAGGACCACGCCCAGGTAGCTGATCGCCATGCCCGCGAGCTGCCTGCGGTTCCAGGGCTTGCGATGCAGCAGCCAGGCAAGCAGCAGGACCAGCGTCGGGTTGAGGTAGAGGATCAGGCGCTCGAGCGACGCGGTCACGTACTGCAGCCCGAGGAAGTCCAGGAAGCTCGCCAGGTAGTAGCCCGTCACGCCAAGTCCCAGCACGCCGATCCAGTCCGCGCGCGTGAGCGCAGGCTGCCCGCGGCCCGCCCACCACGCCATGGCCGCGAAGATGGGAAAGGCGAACAGCATGCGCAGCATGATCACGGTCACGGCGTCGACGCCGTAGCGGTACGCCAGCTTCACGATGATCGCCTTGCCGCTGAACGCCATGGCGCCCGCCAGCGCGAGCACCACGCCGGACAGCGGCACGGCGCGCGGCTCAGTGCCCGAGGAGCCGCGCATGCAGTCGGCGCAGCGAGAGCCACACGCCCAGCGCCACCAGCGGGATGGCACTGGCGGCCGTGGCCTCCGCGCTGAACGGCCAGCCGAGCGCCTGTGCGCCCTTGGCGAGGTAGCTCACCAGGCCCACGATGTAGTAGGTGATCGCCGCGACCGACAAGCCTTCGACGGTCGCCTGCAACTTCAGCTGCAGGTCCTGGCGCCGGTTCATCGTCGCGAGCAGGGCCTGGCTGCTTTGCTGCTGCTCGATCTCCACGCGGGTGCGCAGCAGGTTGCTGATGCGCGAGACGCGCTGCGACAGCGCATCCTGCCGGCGCACCGACCAGGCGCAGGTCGCGCGCGCCGGCGACAGGCGCCGCTCGATGAATTCGCCCAGCGTCTGCAGGCCGCCCAGCTTGGCCTCGGCGATGTCCTGCACGCGCGCATCCACCAGTTCGAAATACGCGGCGCTGGCGGAAAAGCGCGCGTGCGTGGCGGCGTAGTGGCTCTCCACCTGGCCCGCGAGCCGCGTGAGGCGGTCCAGCAGGTGCTTCTCCTGGTCGCGGCCCGCCACCCGGATCGCCTCGGCCAGCGCCGCCAGTTCGATTTCCGCGACCCCCAGCAAGGCGGACGACTCGCGCGCGGCGGGCAGCCCCAGCAGCGCGGCCATGCGGTAGGCGTCGATTTCCAGCAGCCGCTGCACCAGCCGGCCCAGCCGGCGGGAAGGCATGCCGTCGGCCAGCAGCACCATGCGGGAGTAGCCGTCGGCGTGGATGGCGAAGTCGGTGTAGACCTCGCCCTGGCCGCCCGCGACGGTGGAGCCGACCAGCGTGTCCTCGCGCAGCAGCGAGCGCGTGAGGGCCTGCTGCGGCAGCTCGCGCGTCGGCAGCACCCACAGGTGCAAGGCGGCCAGGCACTGGCCCGGCAGGGCGGCGAGCCACTCCTGGGGCACCTCCTGCACCGCCGTGGGCGGCTCGTGCCCGCCGAACGCGGCGTCGTCGAAGGCGCGGGAGAAGGTCCAGGTGACGAACTCGGTGTGCAGTTCCCAGCGCACGCGAAACCCGGCCACCTCCATGCGCACGTGCGTGATGCCCGCGGCCGGCTCCGGCAGGTGATGGTCCCGCAGCAGCGCGGCGAGATGCACGCGGCTCGCTTCGCGCGCGGCCGCATCCCCCGTCATGACCAGGTGCGAGAGCACCAGCGGCGCGCTCATCGCCTCCGGCGGGCGGGCATGGATCTCGTTGTGCAGCACCACCCGTTGCGGGTGCGCGGTCGGCTGGGCCATGCGCGGATTGTGGCGCAAGAAAAAGGGCGCCCCGCGGGGCGCCCTTCTCATCTCGCGAAGCCGTCGCTCGCGCGATCAGTCCTCGACGAAGGCTTCCTCGCGCTTGTTCTTCACGGCGGGCAGCGCCACGATGACGATCAGCAGCAAGGCGGCGGCGAGCAGGCCCGCGGACAGCGGACGCGTGACGAGCACGCTCCAGTCGCCGCGAGACAGCAGCAGGGCGCGCCGCAGGTTCTCCTCCATCATCGGGCCCAGGATGAAGCCCAGGAGCAGCGGCGCGGGTTCGCAACCGAGCTTGATGAAGATGTAGCCCACCACGCCGAAGATCGCGACCATCCAGATGTCGAACACGTTGTTGTTCGTGGAGTAGACGCCGATCGCGCAGAACAGCACGATGGACGGGAACAGCCAGCGGTAAGGCACGGTCAGCAGCTTGATCCACATGCCGATCAGCGGCAGGTTCAGGATGATCAGCATCGCGTTGCCGATCCACATCGAGGCGATCAGGCCCCAGAACAGCTGCGGGTTGCTGGTCATCACCTGCGGGCCCGGCTGGATGTTGTGGATGGTCATCGCACCCACCATCAGCGCCATCACCGCGTTGGGCGGGATGCCCAGCGTCAGCAGCGGAATGAAGGAGGTCTGCGCACCGGCGTTGTTGGCCGCCTCGGGGGCCGCCACGCCGCGGATGTTGCCCTTGCCGAACGGCACTTCGCCCGGCCTCAGCTTGGTCTTCTTCTCGATCGTGTAGGCCGCGAAGGCCGACAGCAGCGCACCGCCGCCCGGGAGAATGCCCAGCGCGCAGCCCAGCGCCGTCCCGCGTAGGACGGCCGGCAGCATGCGCTTGAAGTCGTCCTTGGTCGGGAACAGCCCGGTGACCTTGGCCGTGAACACTTCGCGGTGCTCGTCGCTCTTGCCCAGGTTGGAGATGATCTCGCCGTAGCCGAACACGCCCATGGCGATCGTGATGAAGCCGATACCGTCGGTGAGTTCCGGGATGTCGAACGAGAAACGCGCGACTCCGGAGTTCACGTCGGTGCCGACCAGCCCCAGCAGCAAGCCGAGCACGATCATGCCGATCGCCTTGACCAGGGAGCCTGAAGCCAGCACCACGGCGCCGATCAGGCCCAGCACCATCAGCGAGAAGTATTCGGCGGGGCCGAACTTGAACGCGACTTCGGTCAGCGGCGCCGCGAAGGCGGCCAGGATCAGGGTCCCCACGCAGCCGGCGAAGAACGATCCGAGGCCGGCGGCGGCAAGCGCTGGTCCGGCGCGGCCCTGCCTTGCCATCTGGTAGCCGTCGATCACCGTCACCACCGAGGACGATTCGCCTGGCAGGTTCACCAGGATGGCGGTGGTCGAGCCACCGTACTGTGCGCCGTAGTAGATGCCGGCCAGCATGATGAGCGCGGACACGGGCGGCAGCGCGTAGGTGGCCGGCAGCAGCATGGCAATGGTCGCCACGGGGCCGATGCCCGGAAGCACACCGATGAGCGTGCCGAGCACGCAGCCGATGAAGGCGTACAGCAGGTTGATCGGCGTGAAGGCGACGCCGAAGCCGATGGAAAGATTGCTGATCAGGTCCATGGTGTCTCTCTCAACCGGAAATGAAGCTGGGCCACACCGGGAACTGCAGTTTCAGCAGCAGGATGAAGGCGAGGTAGCTGCCGATGGCCAGCACGGTCGCGAGGACCGCCACCTGCTTGTTGCTGTGCTCTTCACCGGCCATGCTGGCGATGAAGGTGAGCGCATAGATCGCCACGATCAGGCCCATGGCGGGGATTCCGAATTTGGGCAGGCCCGCAAGCAGCACGCCGAACACCAGGTTCGAGAAGATGATGAAGAACAGCGGCTTCCAGGCGAAGGCGCCGATCTTCTCGCCGTCTTCCGTCTCCACCACCAGCGACTCGAACACGATGAACACGCCGATGAGCGACATCAGGATCCCGAGCATGAGCGGGAAATAGCCGGGGCCCATGCGGGCGCCTTCGCCGACGGTGTAGCTGGTGGCGCCCCAGGCGAACGCGATGCCGAACGCCAGGAACATGAGCCCGGACCAGAAATCCTTCTGGCTCTTTATTTTCATGCTGTCTCCAGGGAAGGGAATAGAACCGGCGGATTTTGCGGGCAAAGGGCCGCCCTCCCCATGTGGGTTCCACCTACATCCGGTTACCCGACCGCAAGCTGACTTCCCCACCGGCTGGCGGGTCAATTCATTCCAGTGGCGGGGTCGCGCTCAGCACTTCCTCGAGCGTGGTGAGGCCCTCCGCGACGCGCAAGGCGCCCGCGAGGCGCAGCGGCCGCATCCCATCGGCGATGCCCTGGCGGCGCAGCGCCTGCAAGCTGGGCTCCTTGTGCACGAGGTCCTTGAAGGCATCGCCCACGGCCAGCAGTTCGTACAGCCCCATGCGGCCGAGAAAGCCCGTCATGCGGCAGTCCACGCATCCCACGGGGCGGTAAGGCTGCCAGCTGCCGCTGATCTTCCAGGGCTTCACCACCTCTTCCAGCGCCTCGCGCGCGGTCGCGCCGTCGGGCTCCTTGCACTGGCGGCACAGCGTGCGCACCAGACGCTGAGCCAGCACGCCCAGCACGGTCGCAT
Organism: Ramlibacter sp. G4-7; assembly: GCF_057784995.1. NCBI lineage: Bacteria > Pseudomonadati > Pseudomonadota > Betaproteobacteria > Burkholderiales > Comamonadaceae > Ramlibacter > Ramlibacter sp. G4-7. The sequence continues at coordinate 418,967 of NZ_JBYNTT010000001.1, read as the reverse complement.
TGATCAGGTACGAGGGCACGCCCAGCTCCATCAGCCGGCTCACCGCCGAGGGCGCATCATTCGTATGCAGGGTGGAGAAAACGAGGTGGCCGGTGAGCGCGGCCTGCACGGCCATCTCCGCCGTGGCCAGGTCGCGGATCTCGCCGATCATGAGGATGTCCGGATCCTGCCGCATCAGCGCGCGCAAGCCTTCGGCGAAGCCGAAGTCCAGCTGCGGCTGCACCTGCGTCTGGTTGAACGCCGGCTCGATCATCTCGATCGGGTCCTCCACCGTGCTGACGTTGACTTCCTCGGTCGCGAGCCGCTTGAGGGTCGAATAGAGGGTGGTCGTCTTGCCCGAGCCGGTGGGCCCGGTGACCAGCACGATGCCGTGCGGGCGCTTGACCAGTTGCTCCCAGCGCTGCGCGTCGTGCGGCGAGAAGCCGAGCGCGTCGAGGTCCTTGACGGCGGTGTCCGGATCGAAGATGCGCATCACCATCTTCTCGCCGAAGGCCGTGGGCAGCGTCGACAGGCGCATCTCCACCTCGTCGCCGCGGGGGTTGCGCGTCTTGATGCGGCCATCCTGCGGCCGGCGCTTTTCCACCACGTCCATGCGGCCGAGCAACTTGACGCGCGCCGTCATCGCATTGAGCACCGTCATGGGCATCTGGTAGACCGGGTGCAGCACGCCGTCGATGCGAAAGCGGATCACGCCCTGTTCGCGCCGGGGCTCCAGGTGGATGTCGCTCGCGCGCTGGTCGAAGGCGTACTGCCACAGCCAGTCGACGACTTGCACGACGCCCTGGTCATTGGCGTCGAGCTGCTTGTTGCTGCGCCCGAGCTCCACCAGCTGTTCGAAGCTCGCCGCGCCGCTGTTGCCGCCCGTCTTCTGGGCCGCGCGCACGGACTTGGCCAGCGCGAAGAATTCGGCGGTGTAGCGGTGGATGTCCTGCGGATTGGCCACGACGCGGCGCACGACCCGCCGGGACTGGCGCTCCACTTCCTCGACCCAGTCGGACTGGAAGGGCTCCGCCGTCGCCACCGTCACCTGCGCGGCCGTGACCGCCACCGGCAGCACCTTGTGGCGCTCGGCGTAGGCGGCGCTCATGACATCCGCCACCTTGGAGACATCCACCTTCAGCGGGTCGATGCGCAGGTACTCCAGCTGCGCGCGCCCGGCGACGTACTGCGCCAGCGCCTCGATGTCCAGCGGCTTGCCGTCGGACACCCGTGCCATCGCCACGGCGGCCAGCCGCACCAGCGGGTGCTGTGCGCTTTCGGCCTGCGAGCAGCGGGCGATGGTGCGGCGAGCCTCCTCGGCGGAAATGACCCCGTCCTCCGACAGCCACTCGACCAGCTGCTGCCAGTGCAAGGGGCCGCGCGGGTGGGTGCGGGCGGAGATCCCGGGCTTGGCTTGCGCGCTCATGGCTGCATGGTACTCAGGCACTGGGCCGGAACACGCGCAGCCATTTGCGCGCCGGCAGCCCCCATCGGGCCTCGATCACGTCCGCCCGCTCCGAAAGCAGCCCCCGCACGGGGTGCTGCGGCTCGCGCAGTGCCAGCACCACGGTGTTGCCTTCACGCGTCGGTTTGAAGGACCACACCGCGTCGGCGCCGAAAGCGGACTGGATGCGCTTGAGGCTGCGCTCGTAGCTGGAGGAGCGGCCGAACAGGTTGACGGTCATGCAGCCGTCATCGGTCAGCAGGTGGCGACAGTCGCGGTAGAAGGCCTCGCTGTCCAGGACGGGCGCTGCCGCCTCGTGGTCATAGAGGTCCACCTGCAAGGCGTCGACCTGGCCCTGCCAGTGCGCGTGCGCGGCGACCTCCGCGGCGTCGCCGAGGATCACGGACAGCTTGCCGTCGTCGCCAGGCAGCTTGAACCACAGCCGGCACGCGGCGACCACCTGCGGGTTCAGCTCGATGGCGGTCGTCTTCATGCGCAGCTTCTTGCGGCAGAACTTGGTCAGGGCGGCCGCCCCCAGTCCAAGCTGCATCGCATGGCGTCTGGCAACCGTCTGCGGCTCGACGAACAGCAGCCAGGCCATCATGCGCTGCACGTATTCGAGGTCGAGCGCGAACGGGTCGTCCAGCCGCATCGAGCCCTGGATCCATTCCGTGCCCAGGTGCAGGTAGCGGATGTCGCCATGGTCGGAGAAATTGACTTCGGGGAGCGCGCGGGCGGAGGTTTTCACGGCCGCGGATCATACGGGGCGTGGGCATCGGCCCACGCGCGGGACCCGTCCGTCGCGGCCGGCCGGCAGGCGAACCAGTGCCGCAGGCGTTTCGTGACGCACTTCACGCTTTCCACCCCCAAAAAGATCAGTTTTGGTTACAAGATGTTGGCAACACCCGCATAGATGTAACCCAATGACCGACTTCGTGCCGGAATCCTCGTGGATCGAATCGCCGCCATCGGACGGCGCGACCTTCTGGGAATCCTCGCGTGCCGTCCCGCTCCAGGAGCCGGCGGCCCTGCGCAACGGCGGGCGCCCCGCCGCCGCGCTCGCCGCCGACGTGAATGAATTGCTGGAGTCCATGGCCCGCAAGCGGGTTCCTCGCCTCGATTCGGTCCGCCAGCGCCTGCAGGAGGCCCGCGCCGGGCTGCCGCTGGACGAGGTCGAGGCGGCCTTGCAGGCCCTGCAGGCCGCCACGGGCGCGGTCGACTTCCTCGCCGGCCGCAGCGGCGGCGAGCGTTCGGCAGAGTTCCTGCGCCACGGCGAAGAGCTCGTCGCCGCCCTGCGCCGCCTCGGCCCGGCGCTGGCGGACTTCGTGCAGCGTGAAGCCGTCGGTGGCCCGGTCACGCGCCTGGTGTGGATGGACCTGGTGGTCGAGTCGGCTTCCCTGCGCAAGCGGGTGCGGCAGGCGGCGCGCTGGCTGGCCGAGATGGACCACGACCTGCTCCAGCGGCGCAAGGGCGCCAACTCGGCCGTCACCCTGCTCGCGATCGACGAACTTGCCCGCCGCGGCGCCGGCATGCACGGGCGGCTGCAGGCCGTGCACCGCCTGTGCACCCAGGCGCGTGCGGTGCATGCGCTGAGCGAGCGCATGGCCGCCGACCGCGCCGGCCTGTGGACCACGCTGCAGGAGCGCCTGCTGCCCGCGTGCAGCCGCCTGGACGAAGCGCTGCAGCCGCTGCTGCACGCGGCGTCCTACCGGGTGCTGGTGCCCACCGAACTGATCGGACCGATAGACGCCAGCCACGAACTGCAGGTGGTCGTCACCCAGGCGGCCGCTGTCATCGCCCGCCTGGCAAGCGGCCAGCGCGAGCTCGCGGCGGAATTCGGGATCATGGAAGGGAAGGCGCGCGAACTGCTGCCGTAGCGCGCAGCAGGCAGGCCATGCGCGGCAAGGCCTCGCAGGCATTCAGGAAAGTGGCTTCGGCCAGCGCCCCGGCTTCGATGCCGCGTTGGCGGGCGAGCACCGCTGCGATCCGCGGCAGCTCCCCGGGTTCATTGCGCCCCTGCGCCGCCCCTGCTGCGCGTTCTTCGGCGGTCCGGTAAAGCCAGTGCGGCGGGATGTCGGGCGCATCCGTTTCGAGCACCAGTGCCGACAGGGGCAACGCGCCGGCAAGCCGCCGCACCTGCAATGCCCGCTCGTAGGTGACCGTGCCGCCGAAGCCCAGCTTGAACCCCAGCTTCACGAACTCGCCGGCCTGCTGCGCGCTGCCGTTGAAGGCGTGCGCGATGCCCGCGACCCCGGCCTGCCGCAGGTGCTTGAGCAGTTGGTCGGCCGACCGGCGCACGTGCAGCAGCACGGGCAGCCCGTGGCGGCGCGCCAGGGCCAGCTGCTCGCGATAGAACAGCTCCTGCCGCGGCCCGTCCAGGCCGGGCACGAAGTAGTCCAGGCCGATCTCGCCAACGGCCACCAGGCGCGGGTCGTCCCGGTGCGTGGCGAGAGCACGGTCGAGCAATACCAGGTCCTCCTCCGTCGCCGCGTCCGTGCACATCGGATGGATGCCCAGCGCATAGCTGTCCCCATGCCGGTGCGCCAGCGCGCGCACCGTTTCGAAGTTCGCCGGGGCGACCGCGGGGATCACGATGTGGGCGACACCGGCGGCGGCCGCGCGGGCGCGCACCGCAGTGCGGTCGGGGTCGAATTCCGGCGCGTCCAGGTGGCAATGCGTATCTATCCACATCGTGTCCCGCATGATGCCGCAAGGCCGTGCACATGCCGGGAAACCGTGATACCGTGTGCCATCGCCAGGGCTGTCATCGTGGTGGCCCCCGGTCGCACGCAACCGCCAAGGATCACGATGCGCAGGCCCGCCCTCTACAGCTCCAGCCGCCCTGCCCGCGCCGCGCCGGCGCTCCCAGAGGCGCAGCCCTCCTCCCCCGACCAGGCCCTGCCCGAGGCGACCGCCGCGGCGCCGCGCCGCCGCCGCTTCGCGCTCTCCGCCTCCAGCCCCGCCTTGCTGTGGAGCGCCATCCTCGTGCTCGGGATCGCGCTCGCCTCCAGCCTGCTGCTGCACCCCGGGCAGCGCCGCCTGACGCAGGAAGACATCAACGCGGCGGTGCTCAAGACCATGGAGACGCACGTCATGCCGTCGGAGTACGCGCGGGCGTACGAGAACGTGCGGCCCGCCGTCGTGCGCGTGGTGAGCTATGTGAAGAAGAGCCGCCTGCGCGAGGAAGACCAGAAGCTGGCGGCTAAGAGCGCCAAGCCCAAGCCCCTGGGTCCGGCCAAGGAGGACCTGACCGGCGAGGGCGACGAGATCGAGAACGGCGTGGGCACCGGCGTGGTCATCATCGACAAGGGCGTGATCCTCACCAACCTGCACGTCGTCAACGGCGCCGACCGCATCAAGGTCATCTTCTTCGACGGGCTGGAGGCCGCGGCCACCATCACCGGCGTGCAGGCGGAGAACGACCTGGCCGTGCTGCAGGCGAGCAAGATCCCCGACGACCTGATCGCGGCGACGATGCGCTCCACCGCCGACCTCGCGCCGGGCGACAAGGTGCTGGCCGTGGGCTTCCCCTTCGGCATCGGCCCGTCGGCCTCCGGCGGCATCGTCTCCGGCCTCGGCCGCGTCTTCCGCTCGCCCGAAGGCAAGCAGGAGATGAAGAACCTGATCCAGTTCGACGCGGCGGCCAACCCGGGCAACTCCGGCGGGCCGCTGGTCACGATGGATGGCGAGGTGGTGGGCATCGTCACCGCCATCCTCAACCCCACCTCGGCGCGCACCTTCCTGGGCATCGGCTTCGCCGTGCCCATCGAGAACGCCGCCTCGGCCGCCGGGCTGCCGCCGTTCTGACGGCGCGCCCTTCCTTTCCACCAGCAGGACCTCCATGGAAACCTTGACTCGCACGGACAGCGCCACGGCGCAATTGATGGAACAGATCCTCTACGAGGTCAAGCGCGTCGTCGTCGGGCAGGACCGCTTCCTCGAGCGCGTCATGGTCGCGATGCTGGCGCAGGGCCACCTCCTGGTGGAGGGCGTGCCGGGCCTCGCGAAGACGCTGACCGTCAAGACCCTGGCCAACACCATGCGGGGGCAGTTCAAGCGCATCCAGTTCACGCCGGACCTCGTGCCCGCGGACCTGGTGGGCACGCGCATCTACAACCAGAAGAACGGTGACTTCGCCACCTCGCTGGGCCCGGTGTTCGCCAACCTGCTGCTGGCCGACGAGATCAACCGCGCGCCGGCCAAGGTGCAGAGCGCGCTGCTGGAAGTGATGCAGGAGCGCCAGGTCACCATCGCCGGCGAGACGCACAAGGTGCCCAGCCCCTTCCTGGTGATGGCCACGCAGAACCCGATCGAGACCGAAGGCACTTACCCGCTGCCCGAGGCGCAGGTCGACCGCTTCATGATGAAGGTGCTGGTGGACTACCCCACCGACGAGGAGGAGTTCGTCATCGTCCAGCGCGTCACGGGCCCCAGCGTCGACGTGACGCCGGTCGCCACCACCGAGCAGCTGGCCGCCTTGCAGAAGGAATGCCGCGAGATCTACGTCGACCCGTCGCTGGTGCAGTACGCGGTGAAGCTGGTGTCGGCCACCCGCCAGCCGGATCGCCACGGCCTGAAGGAACTGAGCCGCTTCATCACCTACGGCGCCAGCCCGCGCGCGACGATCGGGCTGGTCGAAGGCGCCCGCGCGCTGGCCATGCTGCGCGGCCGCGGCTACGCGCTGCCCGAGGACATGGTGGACCTGGTGCCGGACGTGCTGCGCCATCGCGTGGTGCTCTCCTACGAGGCCCTCTCCGACGGCATGAGCGCCGATGCGGTGGTCCAGAAGATCATGGCCAAGATCCCGGCTCCGGCCAAGCCGCTCGAACATGACAAGCTGGTGGCGTAGGAAACCCGCGGCCGAAGCGCAGCCGGCCCTGCTGGCGCCGGCCGCGCAGGCCCACCACGCCGAGCACGTCCTGCGCCGGCTGGAGTGGAAGGTCATCCGCCGGCTCGACGGCCTGCTGCAGGGCGACTACCGCACGCTGCTGCGCGGCGCCGGGCTGGACCTGGCCGACCTGCGCGAGTACCAGCTGCACGACGACGTGCGCCACATCGACTGGAACGTGACGGCGCGCATGCAGACACCGCACGTGCGCGTGTTCACCGAGGACCGCGAGATGTCGGCCTGGTTCCTGCTGGACCTGAGCCCCTCGGTGGACTTCGGCTCGGGCGAGCTGCGCAAGCGCAATGTCTCGGCGGAGTTCGTCGCCGTGCTGGCGCGCCTGCTCACGCGCCACGGCAACCGCGTCGGGGCCATGCTCTATGGCTCCGGCGTCGACACGGTGATCCCCACGCGCAGCGGCCGCCGCCACGTGCTGCACCTGCTGCACAGCATGCTGGACCGGGTGACCGCCGAAGGCAGCCCGACCCGCCTGGCGGACCTGCTCACGTCGGCGGCCAGCCTGATCAAGCGCCGCTCGACCGTCTTCGTCGTGTCGGACTTCATCAGCGAGCCCGGCTGGGAAAAGGCACTCGCCCTGCTCGCGCAGCGCCACGAGGTGGTGGCGGTGCGCGTGCTCGACCCGCTGGAGCTGGACCTGCCGGACCTCGGCCTCCTCACGCTGCGCGACGCCGAAAGCGGCGAGCAGGTGGTGGTGGACACGCACGACACGGGCTTCCGCAAGCGTTTCGCGCGCATCGCGGCGCAGCGCGAGGCGGAGCTGCGCGAGGCCCTCGCCAAGTGCGCCGTCGACGCGCTGGAGCTCTCCACCGACGCCGACCTGGTCGACGCCATCGTGCGCTTCGTCGAGATGCGCAGGCGCCGCAGCCAACTCGCTGCCGGCAGCCTGCCCGCGCACCTGCGGCACGTGGCCTGAACCTGGAGAATCGAAGCATGCAATTCCTCTGGCCCCAATTCCTCTGGCTGCTGCTGGCCCTGCCGCTGCTGGTGGGGCTCTACGTGTTCCTGCTGCGCCGCAAGAAGAAGCTGGCGGTGCGCTATGCGTCGCTGTCGATCGTCAAGGAGGCGATGGGTGCCGGCTCGCAGGTGCGCCGCCACATCCCGCCGCTGCTGTTCCTGCTGGCGATGACGGCGCTGCTGCTGGCGGCGTCGCGCCCGGTGGCCGTCGTCACGCTGCCGTCCAACCAGCAGACCATCATCCTGGCCATGGACGTGTCGGGCAGCATGCGCGCCACCGACGTGCAGCCCAACCGCCTGGTCGCCGCCCAGACGGCGGCCAAAGCCTTCCTGCAGGAGCTGCCCCGGCACGTGAAGGTGGGCGTCGTCGCCTTCGCCGGCTCGGCGCAGGTCGCGCAGCTGCCGACGACCAATCGCGAAGACCTGGTCACCGCCATCGACCGCTTCCAGCTGCAGCGCGCCACGGCCACCGGCAACGCCATCGTGATCTCGCTGGCGACGCTGTTCCCCGACGCGGGCATCGACCTGGAGTCCATGCAGGGCGGCCAGCGCATGCGCGGCTTCTCGCTGGACAACGACAAGAAGCCCAAGAAGGAGTTCACGCCGGTGGCGCCGGGCTCCTATCCGTCGGCGGCCATCATCATGCTCACCGACGGCCAGCGCACGACGGGCGTGGACCCGCTGGAGGCCGCCAAGATCGCCGCCGACCGCGGCGTGCGCGTGTACACGGTTGGCATCGGCACGGTGGACGGCGAGACGATCGGGTTCGAGGGCTGGTCCATGCGCGTGCGCCTGGACGAGGAGACGCTCAAGGCGATCGCGCAGAAGACCTCGGCGGAGTACTTCTATGCGGGCACGGCCACGGACCTGAAGAAGGTCTACGAGACCCTCAGCTCCAAGCTGACCGTGGAGAAGAAGGAAACCGAGATCTCGGCCCTGTTCGCGCTGGCGGCGGCGGCGCTGGCCCTGCTGTCCGCCGGGCTGTCGCTGGTCTGGTTCAACCGGATTCTGTGAGGGCGGGGTAGGAGCCGGGCGCATTTGCCGTGGCAGGGGCCGCGCCCCTGTAGGGTGACGCGGCGCAGCCGCGGACAGTGAGCGCAAGCGAACCCCACCGCCGCGCGCAGCGCCTCACACCGTCGCTGCCGCCTCTTCCGTATCCAGCTTTCCCAGCGTCAAGCGCACCAGCCGACCGCAGCGCGCGGCCAGGTGCTCGTCGTGCGTGACCATCACGAACGCCGTGCCGCGATCACGCGCCAGCCGCAGCATCAACTCGAACACCGTGTCGGCTGTCCGGCGGTCCAGGTTGCCGGTGGGTTCGTCCGCCAGTACGCAGGCCGGATGCGCGACCAGGGCGCGGGCAATCGCCACGCGCTGGCGCTCGCCGCCGGACAGCTCCGCCGGCCGGTGCTTCATGCGCTCCTTCAGCCCCACCGCCTCCAGCATCTCCGCCGCCTGCCGGTGCACCGCCTCCAGCGGCTCGCGCCGGATGCGCAGCGGCATGCCGACGTTGTCCAGGGCGCTGAACTCCGGCAGCAGGTGATGGAACTGGTAGACGAAGCCCAGGTGCTGGTTGCGCAGGCGCCCCTGGGTCGCCGGATCCAGCCGCGCGAGATCGCGCCCCATGAGTTGCACCGAACCAGAGGTGGGCGCGTCCAGCCCGCCCAGCACGTGCAACAGCGTGCTCTTGCCGGAACCCGAAGCCCCGACCACGGCGAGCGTTTCGCCCGCGTGCACTTGCAGGTCCACGCCGCGCAGCACCTCGACGTCCAGGCCGCCTTCGCTGAAGCGCTTGGTCAGGCCCTGGCAGGAGAGCACCACGCCGGTGTGCGGCGTCACGTCATTCATAGCGCAGCGCCTCCGCCGGGTTGACGCGGCTCGCGCGCCAGCTCGGATACAGCGTGGCGACGAAGGCCAGCGCCAGCGAGATCAGCGCGATCGGCACGATGTCGTTGGCCTGCGGGTCGCTGGGCATGCGGTTGATCAGGTAGATGTCCTTGGGCAGGAAGCTCGCGTTGAGCGCGTGCTCCAGCGCCGGCACGATGGTGTCGATGTTGAAAGCCACCGCCAGCCCCAGCAGCAGGCCCGCGAGCGTGCCGATCACGCCGACGGCGGCGCCCTGCACGACGAAGATGCCCATGATGCTGGACGGGCTCGCGCCCAGCGTGCGCAGGATCGCGATGTCGGCGCGCTTGTCGGTTACCGTCATCACCAACGTGCTCACCAGGTTGAACGCCGCCACCGCCACGATCAGCGTCAGGATGATGAACATCATGCGTTTTTCCAGCTGCACGGCGGCGAACCAGGTGCGATTCTGCCGCGTCCAGTCGCGCACGAGGAAGTCGCCGGACAGCTGCGTGGTCAGTTCCGCGGCCACTTCGCGGGCGCGGTTCAGGTCGCGCAGCTTCAGGCGCACGCCGGTGGGGCCCTCCAGCCGGAACAGGCGCTCGGCGTCCTCGATGTTCACCATCGCCAGCCCGCTGTCGTACTCGAAGTGGCCCGAATCGAAGGTGCCAACCACCGTCATCTGCTTCAGGCGCGGCACCACGCCGGCCGGCGTGACCTGGCCCCCCGGCGCGATCATGGTCACGGGGTCGCCCTCGCGCACGCCCATGTTGCGCGCCAGCTCCGCCCCCAGCACGACGCCGAACTGGCCCGGCACCAGCTTGTCCAGCGTGCCCTGTGCCGCGGCGGCGAGGTCGGTGACCTGCCCTTCCATCTTCGGGTCGATGCCGCGGACGATGGCGCCGCGCATGTCCTCGCCCCGCGCCAGCAGCGATTGCGCGGCGACGAAGGGAGCGGCACCCACCACCTCCGGGTTCCTGCGCACTTCCTGCAGCGTGCGCGCCAGGTCCGGCAGCGCGCCGCCGCCGGGGCCATAGACCTCGATGTGCGAGACGACCCCCAGCATCCGGTCCCGCACCTCCTTCTGGAAGCCGTTCATGACGGACAGCACGATGATCAGGGCGGCCACGCCCAGCGAGATCCCCAGCATCGAGACGCCCGATATGAAGGAGATGAAGCCGTTGCGGCGGGTCGAGCGGCCGGCGCGGGTGTAGCGCCAACCCAGCACGAGCTCGTAGGGAAGCGCCATTCGCGCCCCTTCAGTGGGTGGATTCCATCGGGCGCGATTGTGGCATCCCCGACAATACGGCTGTGTCAGACGGAGTCCACTTGCTCGTTCCCTTCGCGGCCTGCTCGGCCGCGGAGTGCGCACAGGTCCTGCAAGGCCTGGCTTTACCCAACCTCCAGCGCCTCGCCCGTCGCCTGGGCGTGGAGTCCGCCGACCTGGGCGATCCGGCCAGCCTGTCGCCGCCCCACGAGCGCGCGCTGGCGCGTGCACAGGGACTGCAAGCGGCGGACGGACTGATTCCGCTGGCGGCCCTGCAGGTGCGCCACGCGGACCCGACGGAGCCGGGCGCCGGCTGGGCCTGGATCCATCCGGCGCACTGGCGGGTGGGGGCGGACCACATCGCCATGGCCCACCCCCAGGAGCTGCAGCTGGACGCCGAGGACTCGCACGCCCTGCTGGAGGCCATGCGTCCCTGGTTCGACGAGGACGGCATCACCCTCGCCTACGACGCCCCGCTGCGCTGGCTGGCACGGGCCGACCTCTTCCGCAGCCTGCCCACCGCTTCGCTGGACCGCGTCGCAGGCCGGCGCATCGAGTCCTGGCTGCCCTCCGGTGCCAGGGGAGCCCCCGTGCGGCGCCTGCAGCAGGAGATGCAGATGCTGCTGTACACCCTGCCGCTGAACGATGCGCGCGAGCGCGGCGGGCAGCTGCCGGTCAATTCCTTCTGGGTCAGCGGCTCGGGCGCGCTGCCGCCGCATGCCGACGTCGGCCCGGTACCCGGCCTGCAGGTGTCGCCCTACCTGCGGGATGCGGCCCTGCTGGGTGACTGGCATGCCTGGTCGGCCGCCTGGCAGCAACTGGATGGGCGAGAATTCGCCCGCCTGCTCAAGGACCTGGACCAGGGCCGGCCGGTGCGCCTCACGCTCTGCGGCGAGGTCGGCGCGCGCACCTGGTCGTCCGCCGCCCCGCACGGCGGCTGGCGCCGGCTCACCCAATTTTTCGCCGCCCCATCGGCGGCCAGCCTCCTGGAGGGCCTGTGAAGATCATCACCCGTGACGTGCCACCGCGCGCCGCCTGGGCACTGGAACAGGCGGGCATCCACCCCCTGCTCGCGCGCCTGTATGCGGCGCGCGGCGTCGCCGGCAAGGAGGAACTGGACAACGGCCTCGGCCGCCTGCTCGCGCCCGCGACGCTCAAGGGCGCCAGCGAAGCGGCCTGCCTGCTGGCCGACGCCATCGCCGCGGACCGCAGGCTGTGCATCGTGGCCGATTACGACTGCGACGGCGCGACGGCCTGTGCCGTGGGCGTTCGCGGCCTGCGCCTGCTCGGCGCGAAGAACGTCTCGTACCTGGTGCCGGACCGCGTGGTCGACGGCTACGGCCTCACGCGCAGCATCGCCCAGCGCGTGCACAAGCTGGGCGCCGACCTGCTGATCACCGTGGACAACGGCATCGCCAGCATCGACGGCGTCGCGGCCGCCCGCGAGCTGGGGCTGCAGGTGCTGGTGACCGACCACCACCTGCCCGGCGCCACCCTGCCGCAGGACGCGCTGATCGTGAACCCCAACCAGCCCGGGTGCGGCTTCGAGAGCAAGGCCATCGCCGGCGTCGGCGTGATGTTCTACGTGCTGCTCGCCGTGCGCGCGGAACTGCGCGCACGCGGGGTGTTCGACGAGCGCACGCAGCCCAAGCTCGATGCGCTGCTGCCGCTGGTGGCGCTGGGCACGGTCGCCGACGTGGTGAAGCTGGACGCGAACAACCGGCGCCTGGTGGCGCAAGGGCTGCGCCGCATCCGCGCGGGCGCCTTGCCTTGCGGGCTCGCGGCCTTGTTCCAGGTGGCCGGACGCAAGGGGGAGACGGCGACGACCTTCGACTTCGGCTTCGCGCTCGGCCCGCGCATCAATGCGGCCGGCCGCCTGGCGGACATGACGCTGGGCATCGAATGCCTGCTGACGGAAGACGCCGCGCGTGCCGACGAACTCGCGCGGACGCTGGACGGCATCAACCGCGAGCGGCGCGAGATCGAGGGGGACATGCGCGAGCAGGCGCTGGCCATGGCGGAGGCCCTGTTCGAGGAGGGCGAAGAGCCACCGCCCGCCATCTGCGTGTTCGACCCGGACTTCCACGAAGGCGTGGTGGGCATCGTCGCTTCGCGCATCAAGGACAAGCTGCATCGTCCGACCTTCGTGTTCGCCGCGAGCCAGGCCCCGGGCAAGGAGCACGAACTCAAAGGCTCGGGGCGGTCCATCCCCGGCTTCCACCTGCGCGACGCACTGGACCTCGTGGCCAAGCGCCATCCGGGGGTGCTGCTGCGCTTCGGCGGCCACGCGATGGCGGCAGGCTGCACCATCGGCGAAGAGCACCTCGAGGTGTTCGAACAGGCGCTGGCGCAGGTCGCGCAGGAGTGGCTGGACGCCGCCACGCTGCTGCGCAGCCTGCACACCGACGGGCCCCTGGCGCCCGAATACCGGCGGCCCGACCTGGTCGACACCTTGCACCAGGAGGTGTGGGGCCAGGGCTTCGCGCCACCCATGTTCAGCGAGGAGGTGGAGGTGCTGTCCCAGAAACTGGTGGGCGAAAAGCACCTGTCTCTGAAGCTGCGCCACCAGGGGCAGCCCGTGGACGGCATCTGGTTCGGCCGCACGCAGCCTCTGCCCGGCAAGGTGAAGATCGCCTTCCGCCTCGACGCGGACGAATGGCAGGGGGTGCGGAGGGTGCGCTTCCTGGTGGAAGGCGCGGAGCTGTAACGCGGGGCGACGCCACCCGAAAACGTAGCGTGGCGCGTCAGTTGCGAGGCATAGGGTGGCGCGGCGTCAGCCGCGGAAGGTGAGCGAAGCGAACCCCACCGCCGACGCGAACCCCGCCGCCTAAGCCGTCCCCAGCACCGGCATCCCCGAATGCTGCGGATCGTCGAAGTAGGCGAACAGGCGCGTCGCCACCTTGTCCAGTTCCTTGTCGTCCATCGCGCGGGCGCAGGCGAGCTGCCACATGGCGTATTCGCGGTCGCCCAGCATCATGTCGGTCTTCACGCAGCGGCCGTGACCCGCCATCAGCAAGGCGAAGCTGGCCAGCAGCCGCGTCGGGCAGTAGTTGGCCTCGTCGAAGACTTGCTGGTCATCCGACGCATCGAGCGAGCCGCTGGCCATGGCCGCGACCGCCGGACCGGAGCCAGGGTGCGCATGCAGGAAGCTCATGGCCGGACCTCAACGGAAGCTGAAGCTGACCGGCACTGCGGCGGACACCTTGGGGGTGCCGGCCGACGCCTGCGCCTGCAAGCCGCTGCGGGTGGCGCAGCTCGCGATGGTGGAACCCGGGATGTATTGCAGGCAGTCCGACAGCGCCATCTGCTGCACCACCGTCTCGTTGTGCCGCGCTTCCGCCTTGCGCACCTGGTGGCTGCACAGGAGCCAGAAGGCGAACAGCTGTCCGGCCGCGATCGCGCCGAGAAGCACCCAGAACATGCGGGAGTGCGCGGGCTGCGTGTCGACGGCGTGGACGGTGAGGGAGGACATGGCGGGACTTCCTTGAGGTAAGTCGATCGTAGGCCTCCGCCTGCTGCCGCGCCAGAGTGGCGTGCGCGAGATTCTGTAGGACGACTTCCAGACGCGACCGTGGGCGACTTGCCGACCCTGCTGGACGCGGTGACGAGCCCGTGCCAGCTGCATCGGACTGGTGCGTCCACGCGCCCGTAGCCCGCGGCATTGCGCACGCCGCCGTTGCTCCGCGGCCACCCGGGCGTGACGGGCGCTCGGGGAAAGTCGCCGCAAGACACGGGAACGCCTGTGAATCGGGGGGCGAGCCGGAGGCCGCTGCTTCCCCGGTACTCTTCCGTTCCGCCATCCGAAGCGAGCGCACACGTGGCGCCCTCGCGCAGCCCCTATTTGGCCTGCAAAGCCGGTTGCGCCGCACCCGGGCGGCCACGAGGTCTCAGGCCTTGGGCAGCGTCACCCCATGCTGGCCCTGGTACTTGCCGCCGCGGTCCTTGTAGCTCACGTCGCATTCCTCGTCGCTCTCGAAGAACAGAACCTGCGCGCAGCCCTCGCCCGCGTAGATCTTCGCGGGCAGGGGCGTGGTGTTGGAGAACTCCAGCGTCACGTAGCCTTCCCATTCCGGCTCGAAGGGCGTGACGTTGACGATGATGCCGCAGCGCGCGTACGTGCTCTTGCCCAGGCAGATGGTCAGCACGTTGCGCGGGATGCGGAAGTACTCCAGCGTGCGCGCCAGCGCGAAGCTGTTAGGCGGGATGATGCACACGTCGTCGTGGAAGTCGACGAAGCTTTTCTCGTCGAAGTTCTTCGGGTCCACCACCGTGCTGTGGATGTTGGTGAAGACCTTGAATTCCGGCGCGCAGCGGATGTCGTAGCCGTAGCTGGAGGTGCCGTAGCTGATCACCCGGCGGCCGTCCACCTCGCGGACCTGCTTCGGCTCGAACGGCTCGATCAGGCCATGCTGTTGCGCCATGCGGCGGATCCACTTGTCGCTCTTGATGGTCATGCGGAAGGCTCCTGGGCCGGGATTGTAGGGCGGCCGTTCACGTAGGCCGCCTGCACCACCCGGTCGTCCCCCAGCACGATCAGCGAGAACAGCAGTTCGTCGAGGTTGCGGGCACTGCGCGTCTTCCGCGCGAGCAGCGGCGTGGCCTGCGGATCGAGCACCAGGAAATCGGCTTCGCAACCCGGTCGCAGGTTGCCGATCACGCCGTCCAGTCCCAGCGCCTCGGCCGCGCCCGCGGTGTGCTGCCACCACAGGTTCTGCGGGCTCAGGCCGATGCCCGGCTTGGTCTGTCCTTCCCGCGCCACGTAATACGCGGCCAGCATCGTGTGGAAGGGCGAGAAGCTGGTGCCGCCGCCGACGTCGCTGGCCAGGCCGTGGCGGAAGCCGACGCGCAGCGCCCCTTCGTAGTCGAAGAAGCCGCTGCCCAGGAACAGGTTGCTCGTGGGGCTCACCGCGGCCGCCGCGCCCGTGTCGCGCATCAGGGCACGGTCCTCGTCGTCGAAATGGATGCAGTGCGCGTAGATCGAGCGGTCGCGCATCAGCCCGAAGTCCTGGTAGATCGACAGATAGCTGCGCGCGGACGGAAAGAGCTCGCGCGCCCAGCGGATCTCGTCCTTGTTCTCCGCGACGTGCGACTGGATCCACACGTCGCGGTGCTGCGCGGCCAGTTCACCGGCACCGCGCAACTGCGCCTCGCTGCAACTCGGCGCAAAGCGCGGCGTGATCGCGTAGCCGAGCCGGCCGCGGCCATGCCAGCGGCGGATCAATGCCTCCGTGTCGACCAGCGACTGTTCGGTCTCGTCGCGCACGCCATCGGGCGAATGCCGGTCCTGCAGCACCTTGCCGGCGATCATGCGCAGCGAGCGCGCTTCGCTTGCCTCCATCAGCGCGTCGACCGAATGCGGGTGCGAGGTGCAGAAGGTGAGCGCGGTGGTCACGCCGTTGCGCAGCAGCTCGTCGAGGAAGACCTGTGCGACCCCCGCCGCGTACCCGTGGTCCGCGAAGCGCGCCTCGTGCGGGAAGGTGTAGTTCTCCAGCCAGGGCAGCAGGCCGTCGGCGGGCGAGCCGATCACGTCGGTCTGCGGGAAGTGGACGTGCAGGTCGACGAAGCCCGGCGCCAGGATGCGCCCGGGCAGGTGCGTGACCGGCACGCCCGGATAGTTGCCGGCCAGCGCCGCGTGGGCACCCGCCGCCCGGACCACCTGCGCGCCGGTGGCATCGGGGCCGACCACCAGCAGTCCGTCCTCCTCGTAGCGGGCGGAACCGTCGTCCGCGAAGGACAGGAGGGCGGCGCGGTAGGCGTGCATGGACCTATTGTCGGACCTTCCCCTGGACGCCCGATACGAGATAGTCCATGAGGAGTATCTGCTGGTCCGTCAGCGCCTGGCCCTGGGCCGCCACGGTCCTGCCTTCGTTGTCCACGATGGGGCCCGCGAAAGGCCGCAGCTTGCCCGCCGCGATGTCCTTCTGGCGCGCGAGCACCTCGTCCTGCACCGCCTTGGGCACCTTGCTGCCGAAATAGCCGACGCGGATCATGCCTTCCCTGACGCCGCCCCAGACGTTGCCCGGCTTCCACTTGCCATCGAGCACCGCCTGCGTGCGCCGCTTGTAGTAGTCGGCCCACTGGTGCGTCACGGCGACGAGCTGCGCGTCGGGTGCGACCTTGCGCATGTCGGAGTGGTAGGCCACCGCGAAGCGCCCGCGCTCCTGCGCCGCGGCCATCACGGCGGTGGAGGCGGTGTGGAAGGCCAGCACGTCCGCGCCCTGGTCCATCAAGGCCATCGCGGCGTCGCGCTCCTTGCCCGGGTCGAACCAGGTGTTCAGCCAGGTGACCTTCACCTGCGCCTTCGGGTCCACCGAGCGCATGCCGAGCGTGAAGGCGTTGATGCCCTGCAGCACCTCGGGGATGGGCAGGCCCGCGACATAGCCCGCGAGGTGCGACCTGGTCATGCGCCCGGCGGCGACGCCGGCCAGGTAGCGGCCTTCGTAGTAGCGCGCGTTCGCGGCGGCGACGTTGGGCGCGGTCTTGTACCCGGTGATCGATTCGAACTTCACATCGGGGAAGTCCTTCGCCACCTTCAGCGTCGGCTCCATGTAGCCGAAGCTGGGCGTGAAGATCAGCCGGTGCCCCGTGCTCGCGAGGTCGCGGATCACGCGCTCCGCATCGGCTCCTTCCGGCACGTTCTCGACATAGGAAGTCTTCACGCGCTCGCCGAATGCCGACTGCACGGCAAGGCGTCCCTCCTCGTGCTGGCGGACCCAGCCCGCGTCCGTGAGGGGCGCCACGTAGACGAATCCCACCTTCAGCGGCTCGGCCTTCTGCGCGTGCGTGGGGAGTGCGATGCAACTGGCCGCCATGGCGATGGCGGCGAGGTTTTTGTACATGGTGTTCCTCGACATGGCCCCGGGATTCGACAAAGAAAAAAGGCCGCCGGGGCGCGACCTCATGCGTCGATTGTAGGTGCACCGACCATTCGGCAGCTTCGACCGGGGGAGATCGAAGCGAGCGCCCGGATCACGAATCCGCGCCGGCGCCCTGCCCCGCCGTCATCTCCGGATGGCTCTTCAGCCAAAGCCGGATGCGCTCCGGGTCCTTCATGCGCGCGATCTTGCTCGCGGAATCCAGGAACACCATGATCAGCTTGCGACCCGCCAGCTCCGCCTGCATCAGCAGCGTGTAGCCCGCTTCCCGGATGTAGCCCGTCTTCTGCACCCCGATGTCCCAGCTGCCGCTGCGCACCAGCCGGTTGCTGTTCACGTACTGCAGCGCGCCCTTGTCCGTGGCCAGCCGGTAGCCCGGCGAGGTGGTGTAGCGCCGCAGCAGCGGGTGCTCGTACGCCTCGCCGGTGAGCAGGGCCAGGTCATGGGCGCTGGAGCGGTTGCCGCTCGAGAGGCCGGTGGGTTCCACGTAGCGCGTCTGGCGCATCCCGAGCTGCGCCGCCTTGACGTTCATCGCGCTCACGAACGCGCTCTCCCCGCCAGGGTAGGTACGCGCCAGCGCATGCGCCGCGCGGTTTTCGCTGGACATCAGCGCCAGGTGCAGCGCCTGCGCGCGCGTGAGTTCGGTGCCCACCTCCAGGCGCGACCTGCTGAATTTCACCACGTCGACGTCGTCGCCCGTGATCGTGATCTTCTCGTCCATCGGCAGCTTCGCTTCCGCCACGATCAGCCCCGTCATCAGCTTCGTGAGCGAGGCGATCGGCTGGACCGAGCCGGCGTTCTTGCCGAACAGGACTTCGCCGGTCTCCTGGTCGATCACGTAAGCCGCGCTGGCGCTGACGCGCAGCGGCCCCGCGGGCTGGGCGCGCGCGGCCACCGCGTTGCTGGACTTGCGCGCGTGCGCGAACCTCTTGGTCCGGGTGGACTTCGTCGCCATGACCGCCTTGCGGGAATGCGCAGGCTTTTTCTTCGCGCTCGCATGCTGCACGGAGCGCGCCTTGGCGGCTTCGGCAGGCTGCACGCCCAGCGTCGCCAGCAGCGGAAACAACAGGTAGACGAGCCAGCGGCTGGCCCGCCGCGCAGGGACTTCTCGCGTCATAGGGTGGTCAGTGCCGTCCTACGCGCGGAAGTTCCCTCGTCGGGCCAGCAGGTGCCGGGCGCCTGGGCGGTGGCCGCCCATCGGTGCTTTGCGCGTGACGCCGCGCGCGGCGCCCTGTCCGTCTACTGGCGTTCGGCGCCCGCCACCAGCCCGCCGTACAAGGGCAAGGGCACGGTTTCCGCTTCGCGCGGATCGGGCAGCCCGGGCACTGGCTGTTCCGGGTCCACGAGCGTGGGTTCCCAGGTGCGTTCGAGCCAGCGGGGAAGGCGCAGGAGGTCGGTGAGGCGTGGCATGGCAACGCGACAGTACGCGCAGTGTCCGTCGCACGCCAGCCGCAGCCGGCTTAAGCCCCGCTGGGAAAACGCTTAAGCCGCAGCGGCGAAGAAGGCGTCGAGCCGGTCGACGTAGTGCGCTTTGCGCGACGGCTCCGCGAACGAACCCTCGAAGCTGTTGCGCGCCAGCCGGTACGCGTGCTGCCGGTCCAGCCCGATGGCGGCCGCCGTCTGCAGGAAGTTGTCGTTGATGTAGCCGCCGAAGTAGGCCGGGTCGTCGGAGTTGACCGTGACGCACAGGCCGGCATCGAGCAGCCCGCGCAGGTTGTGCTGCTTCAGCTCGGGGAACACGCACAGCTTCAGGTTGGACAGCGGGCACACCGTGAGCGGGATGCGCTCCTGCGCGAGCCGCTTCATCAGCACCGGATCCTTGGCCGACTGCACGCCGTGGTCGATGCGCTCGACCTTCAGCACGTCGAGCGCGGACCAGACATAGGCCGGCGGTCCTTCCTCGCCGGCATGGGCGACGAGGTGCAGGCCCTGCTGCCGGCACCTGGCGAACACCCGCGCGAACTTCTCGGGCGGATGCCCCATCTCGCTGGAATCGAGGCCGACGCCGATGAAGTGCTCGCGAAAGGGCAGCGCCTGCTCCAGCGTCTCGAAGGCCTCCGCCTCGCTGAGGTGGCGCAGGAAGCACAGGATCAGTTCGGCATCGACGCCCAGTTTCTGCGCGTCCTTGCAGGCCCGGGACAGGCCGCGGATCACGGTCTCCATCGCCACGCCGCGGGCCGTGTGCGTCTGCGGGTCGAAGAAGATCTCGCTGCGGATCACGTAGTCGGTCGCGGCCTTGCGCAGGTAGGCCCACGCCATGTCGTAGAAGTCCTGCTCGTGCAGCAGCACGCTGGCGCCGGCGTAGTAGATGTCGAGGAAGCTTTGCAGGTTGGTGAAGGCGTAGGCGCGCCGCAGTTCGTCCACGCTCGCATACGGGAGCGCCACGCCGTTGCGCTGCGCCAGCTGGAAGATCAGCTCGGGTTCCAGGGAACCCTCGATGTGGATATGCAGCTCCGCCTTCGGCATGGTGGCGAGCAGGGACGGGAGATTCATCGCAGGACTCCGAAGGTGATGGCCTGGCGGGAAAGATAACGGCGGTAGGCGGAGGAGGCTCGGTCGGCGCTGGTGTGCAACTCCGCGCGCAGGTCCAGCGGCAGCCGCCTGGGCTGCTGCGATTCGAGCACGGGCTGGTCCTGCCGGAAGATGGTGTCCTGGAAGGCACGCAGCTTGTCGTTGGGCGATGCGAAATCGGCGACAGCGAGACGGAACCACACGACGCTGCGCTCCTGCTCCACCGGTGCGATGAACAGCGCGATCGCCTCGCGCCAGTCGGCCACCGCGGTCTTGCCGGCTTCCGGGATCTTGGTGAGCACCGCGGTGTAAGGGGCGCTCACCTCGTAGGTGTACTCCACCTGCGCGGGGGCGGTGGAATGGAGGTTCGACTGCGGCTGCCAGGCCTTGCACTGCGTCGCACGCAGGCCGGTGGGCGTTTCCTCGACCCGGTAGTCGTCGATCGCGGACGCGCCGCGGGCGCCCAGCCAGCCTTCGTGCACGAAGGCGAAGTGCGCGAGGTCCAGGAAGTTCTCGACGATGCGCGGGGCGCTGGTTTCCACGGTGTAAGGGCCGCAGTTCAGCTTGCGCAGGCGGGCGTCGTCTTCCGCAGTGAACGCCGGCAGGGCGACGTCGCCGGGTGCGAGCCGCACCCACACGAGGCCGTGCGACTCACGCGCCTGGAACCCCTGCACGCAGTGCGTCGCGGGTGGGGTGAAGGTGGGCAGCGCCGGCACGTGCAGGCATTGTCCCGACGGCGCGAACTGCCAGCCGTGGTACGGGCACTCGAGGTGCCCGTCCTCCACCCGGCCCAGCGACAGGCGCGCGCCGCGGTGCGGGCAGCGGTCCGGCCAGGCGTGGACCGCACCATCCGGATCGCGCCAGAGGACGATGTCTTCGCCGAGCAGGCGCGCGGCGTGCGGCGCGTCCCGCACCACCTCGCTGCCGGCCACCGGATGCCAATGCTGTCGTTCGATCATGCCTGCATGCTACCCAGCCATGTCATTGCGGGCCCGACCCGCAATGCCAGGGGAAAAGACAAAGGGCCGCACGAGCGGCCCTTTTGCACGTCTTGCTACCGCCTTACTTCTTGTCCGCGCCCGGCACCTTGCCTTCGACGCCCTTGACGTAGAAGTTGATGCCGCCCAGGAACTTGTCGTCGGCCACGGCGTCCTTGGCCAGGATTTCCTTGCCGGTGTTGTCGGCCAGGGGACCCTTCCAGATCACCAGCGAGCCGTCCTTCAGGCCGGCCTTCACCTTTTCCAGCTGCTGCTTGGCGCTGTCGGGCACGTCCGCCGCGACGGACACGAAGTCGATCGCGCCTTCCTTGACGCCCCACCAGCTCTGGCCGGTCTGCCAGGTGTTGTTCAGCACGTCGCCGATGGCCTTCTTGTAGTACGGGGTCCAGTTGATCACCGCGGAGCCCAGGTGCGCCTTGGGACCGTAGCTGCTCATGTCGCTGTCCCAGCCGAAGGCGCGCTTGCCCATCTTCTCGGCGGTCTGCAGCACGGCCGACGAGTCGGTGTTCTGCATCAGCACGTCGGCGCCGCCGTTGATCAGGGCCGTGGCCGCTTCGGTTTCCTTCGGCGGATTGAACCAGTCACCGACCCACACGACCTTGGTCTTGACCTTGGGGTTCACCGACTGGGCGCCCAGCGTGAAGCTGTTGATGTTGCG
This sequence comes from Ramlibacter sp. G4-7, assembly GCF_057784995.1. Taxonomy (NCBI): domain Bacteria; kingdom Pseudomonadati; phylum Pseudomonadota; class Betaproteobacteria; order Burkholderiales; family Comamonadaceae; genus Ramlibacter; species Ramlibacter sp. G4-7. Next base: position 397,533 of record NZ_JBYNTT010000001.1, on the reverse strand, counting down.
CACCACCTCGGGGATGGGCACCGAGCCGACCACGCCCAGCGTGTTGCTCTTGGTCATGCTGCCGGCGACGATGCCGGCCATGTACGCGCCTTCGTAGGTGCGGCTGTCGTAGGTGCGCAGGTTCTCGGAGGTCTTGTAGCCGGTGGCGTGCTCGAACTTCACGTCCTTGTTGTCGGCCGCGACCTTGAGCATGGGCTCCATGTAGCCGAAGGTGGTGCCGAAGATCAGCTTGTTGCCCTGGCCCACCATGTCGCGCATCACGCGCTCGGCGTCGGCCGACTCGGGCACCTTCTCGACGAAGGAAGTCTCGATCTTGTCGCCGAACTCCTGCTGCACCGCCTTGCGCGCGTTGTCGTGCGCGAAGGTCCAGCCGCCGTCGCCCACCGGGCCGACGTAGGCGAAGGCCACCTTGAGCTTCTGCGGCGCCGCCGGGGCGGGGGCCGCGGCCGGGGCCTGGGCGGCCGGCGTGGGCGCCGGAGCCGGTGCGGGGGTCTCCTGCTTGCTGCAGGCGGCCAGGCCCGCCACCGCGGCGGCCAGGGCCGCCACGTGCAGCAGAGCGCGTTTCTTGGTATCGATCATTGCTTCCCCTCTTCGAGGTCTTGGACGAAAGTACGAATTATGTTCCGGGATAAAACGGTTTTCCAAGCGAGGCGGGCATGTTGACCCGGATCCAGGCCGGATTGCGGGAGATCAGCGCCAGCACCACGATGGTGGCCAGGTAGGGCAGCATCCCCAGGAACTCGCTGGGAACCTCCACCCCGGTGCCCTGCAGGTGGAACTGCAGCATGGTGACGCCGCCGAACAGGTAGGCCCCAAGCAACACGCGTGCCGGACGCCAGGTGGCGAAGGTGGTCAGGGCCAGCGCGATCCAGCCCTTGCCGGCCACCATGCCTTCCACCCACAAGGGCGTGTAGACGATCGAGATGTAGGCGCCGGCGAGCCCGCAAAGCGCCCCGCCGGCAACGACGGCGCCCAGGCGGATGCGGCGCACCGGGTAGCCCAGGGCATGCGCGGACTCGGGCGACTCCCCCACCGAGCGCAGCACCAGGCCGGAGCGCGAGCGGTACAGGAACCACATGAGCCAGGCCACGAGCGCGATGGCCAGGTAGACCATGGGATGCTGGCGGAACAGCGCCGGCCCCAGCACGGGGATGTCGCCCAGCAGCGGGATCGCGAAGTGCGGCCGCTCGGGCAGTTTTTCCTGCACGTACTTGATGCCGGCGAAGGCGGAGAAGCCGGCGCCGAACAGGCTCAGTGCCAGCCCGGTCGCGTACTGGTTGGTGTTCATCCAGATCACCAGCAGGCCGAAGGCCGCCGCCAGCAGCGCCCCGGCGCCGATGCCGGCGGCGAACCCGATCCAGTCGTTGCCCGTGTGGACGACGGTGGCGAAACCCGCGATCGCGGCGCACAGCATCATGCCCTCGGCGCCGAGGTTCACGATGCCGGCCTTCTCGTTGATCAGGAGGCCCAGCGCCGCGATGGCCAGCACCGTGCCGGCATTGAGCATGGAGGCGAAAAGGAGTGCGTATTGGTCCATGGTTCAGATCCCGGCAGCCTTCGTCAGATCGCCTGCTTTGCAGCCAGGAAGCGGACGCGGTAGGCCATGAGCGTGTCGCAGGCCAGCAGCGTGAACAGCAGCAGGCCCTGGAACACGCCGGTCAGCGACTTGGGCAGGCCGAGCCGCGACTGCGCCAGCTCGCCGCCTATGTAGAACATGCTCATGAGGATGGCGGAGAACACCATGCCCACCGGGTGCAGGCGGCCGACGAAGGCCACGATGATGGCGGCGAAGCCGTAGCCCGCCGGCACGTAAGGCGTGAGCTGGCCGATGGGGCCGGCGACTTCCAGCGCGCCGGCCAGGCCGGCGGCGCCGCCCGAGACCAGCAGCGCGGTCCACAGTGCCTTGCGCGAGGAGAAGCCCGCGTAGCGCGCCGCCGCCGGCGCCAGCCCGCCGACCTGCTGCGCGAAGCCCGCCCGGGTGCGGAACAGGAAGACCCACAGCGCCGCGACGCCGACCAGCGACAGGATCACGCCGATGTTCACGCGCGAGCCGGCAAACAGCCGCGGGATCTGCGTGGCCGCCTCGAACGTCTTCGTCTGCGGGAAGTTGTAGCCGGCCGGGTCCTTCCAGGGCCCGAACACCAGGTAGTTGAGCACCAGCGTCGCCACGTACACGAGCATCAGGCTGACCAGGATCTCGTTGGCATTGAAGCGGTCGCGCAGCAAGGCCGTGATGGCCGCCCAGGCCATGCCGCCCACCACGCCGGCCAGCAGCACCGCGATCACGATCAGCCGGCTCGAGTCCTTGCCCGCGAGCAGCGCGACGCCGCCCGCGACCACCGCACCGATGACGAACTGGCCTTCGGCGCCGATGTTCCACACGTTGGAGCGGAAGCACACCGCCAGCCCCAGCGCGATCAACAGCAGCGGGGTGGCCTTGACCATCAGCTCGCCGATGCGGTAGCCGGAACTGATCGGCTCCCAGAAGAACACCTGCAGGCCGCGCACCGGGTCCTTGCCCAGGGCGACGAACAGGATGCTGCCCAGCACCACCGTGACCAGCAGCGCCAGCAGCGGCGAGGCGATGCTCCAGAACTTGGACGCCTCGGGGCGTGCTTCCAGCTTAAACATTGTTGCTCCCCTGGCCTTGCTCCTGGATTTGCTCCCTCTCCCCCCTGGGGAGAGGGCTGGGGTGAGGGGCATCGCGCAGCGCCTGCACCACCCACAACCCGCTCATCCACTCGCCGATCTGCGTGACCGTCGCCCGCGCCCGGTCGACGCTGGGCGACAGCCGCCCCTTGGCGATGACGTGCATGCGGTCGCTGATCTCGAACAGTTCGTCCAGCTCCTCCGACACCACCAGCACGGCGCAACCCGCGTCGCGCAGCGCCAGGATCTCCGAGCGGATCTGCGCCGAAGCGCCCACGTCCACGCCCCAGGTGGGCTGCGACACGATCAGCAGCCTGGGCTTCGCATCGATCTCGCGGCCGACGATGAACTTCTGCAGGTTGCCGCCCGAGAGCGACTTGGCCGCCGCGTCCGGCCCGCCGGCCTTCACGTTGAAGCGCCGGATGATCTCGGCGGCCTGCGCACGCAGCGCACCGGTGCGGATCCAGCCGCTCCTGCCGACGGCATCCGTGCGCGTGAGCAGGAGGTTCTGCGCCAGGCCCAGCGTGGGCACCGCGCCGCGCCCCAGGCGCTCCTCCGGCACGAAGTGCAGGCCCAGATGGCGGCGCCGCGCCGGCCCGAAGCGGCCCGCGGCCTTGTCGCCGACCTGGACCATGTCCGGCGCGGCGCGCCTGTCCTCGCCCGAAAGCGCGAACAGCAGCTCGCGCTGGCCGTTGCCGGACACGCCGGCGATGCCCACGACTTCTCCCGCGCGCACCTCGAAGGAGATGTCGTCCAGGTCATGCCCGAACTGGTCTTCGCGCGGCAGGGTCAGGTTCTTCACGCGCAGCACCACCTCGCCCGGCTGGCGCTCATGGTGCTCGAGCTGCGGCGGCTCGGCGCCGATCATCATGCGCGACAGCGAGGCATTGCTCTCGCGGCGCGGATCGGTCACGCCCGTGACCTTGCCGCCGCGCAGCACGGTGCAGGCGGTGCACAGCTCGCGGATCTCGTGCAGCTTGTGGCTGATGTAGAGGATGCTGCAGCCTTCGGAGGCGAGCTGCTTGAGCACCACGAACAGCTTCTCCACCGCCTGCGGCGTCAGCACCGAGGTCGGCTCGTCCAGGATCAGCAGCTTGGGATTGGTCAGCAGCGCGCGGATGATCTCCACCCGCTGCATCTCGCCCACCGACAGCGTGTGCACGGGGCGCGACGGGTCCACGTCCAGCCCGTACTCCTGCGCCTTGGCACTGATGCTGTGGGTGACCTGCTGCAGCGTGAGGCTCTTGTCCAGGCCCAGCCAGACGTTCTCCGCCACGGTCAGCGTGTCGAACAGGCTGAAGTGCTGGAACACCATGCTGATGCCCAGCGCGCGCGCCTCCTGCGGGTTGCGGATGTGCACGGGCTGGCCGTTGAACATCACGCTGCCCTCGTCCGGCTTCAGCGCCCCGTAGATGATCTTCATCAGCGTGGACTTGCCGGCGCCGTTCTCCCCCAGCACGGCATGGGTCTCGCCGGGTTGCACGGTCAGCGAGACGTCGCTGTTGGCCACCACGGAGGGAAAGCGCTTGGTGATGTGCGCCAGCTGCAGTCGCGGGATGCTCAAGGGCGGACCTCCGTCAGGCAGTGGGCCGCAGCCCGGCGGCCACGGCCTTGGCCCGCTCGCGCAGCCAGCGGCCCGCGGCGGAAGGATGGCTGCGTTCGTGCCACAGCTGGTAGTAGACGAGTTGGGGGAAAGGCACGGGACAAGGCAGGATCTGCACCGGCAGCTGGCTCAGGTAGCGTTCACAGAATTGCCGTCCGGTGGTCAGGATGAGCAAGCTCGATGCCACCATCCGCGGCAGCAGCCCGAAATGCGGGCAGCGGGCCGTGATGTTACGCGCAAGCCCCTGCGCCTCCAGGAACTCATCGATGACGCCGCGCGCGCCCGGATGCGTGGGCGTCGGCGCCACATGCTCGGACTCCAGCCAGCTTTCCTTGGTCCAGCCCCGCTTCACGGCGGGATGGTCGCGCGAGACGAGGCACACGATCTCATCGGCGAACAGCCTGGCCAGGTGCAGGTCTTCCGGCGGCTGCAGCCAGTTGCCGATGACCAGGTCCACGTCGCCGCCGGCGAGCTGCGCGTGGTAGTCGGCGGCGGCGGTCAGCGGGTGGATCTCGACCTGGCTGCGCGGCGCCAGGTGCTTCACCTGGGCGACCAGCTGCGGCAGGAACTCGGGGTCGAGGTAGTCCGCGGCGGCGATGCGGAACACGGGCGAGGAGGTCTGGGGCTCGAAACCGCGGGCCTCGGAAAACATCACCTCCGCGGCACGCAGGATGCTGGCGCTGGGCTCGATCATGCGCAGTCCCGCATCCGTGGGCACCATCGCGGCGCCCGAGCGCACCAGCAGGGGGTCGCCGGCCAGTTCCCGCAAGCGCTTGAGCGACGCCGACACCGCCGGCTGGTACATCCCCAGCTTGAGGGCGGCTCGCGACACGCTTCGTTCGGTCAACACGGTATGCAGGACCCTGATCAAGTGGAGGTCGATCTTGTCGAAAAGAATCTGGTCCCTCATACCTTTGCCTGCATCCGGCCCATAAGGCCACCGGTATGGCGGTGGCCAAGGGTTCCCCCTAACCTCCGCGTTGTACTCCCCAGTAGAAAAACCCATACTGAATCGCATGGAAGCCAAGACGATCCGATTTGTCCGGCGTGGCGAGCTCGTCCGCGTGGCCAATGTACCACCCGACCGAACGCTGCTGGAGGTGCTGCGGGAAGACCTTCAGTGCACCGGCACCAAGGAAGGCTGCGGCGAAGGCGACTGCGGCGCGTGCACCGTGGTGATCGCCGAGCCCGAGGGCGGCGCGCTGAAATACCGTGCCATCAACAGCTGCATCCGCCTGGCCCACTCCGTCGATGGCATGGCCGTGTGGACGGTCGAGGACCTCGCCGGCGAGGACGGCGGCCTGCATCCCGCGCAGGAGGCCATGGTGCAGTGCCACGGTTCGCAGTGCGGCTTCTGCACGCCCGGCTTCGTCATGAGCCTGTTCGGCATGTACCAGAACCACGTCTGCCAGGGGCAGGCGATCACGCGCGAGCTGGCGCAGGAAGAGCTGTCGGGCAACCTGTGCCGCTGCACCGGCTACCGGCCCATCCTGGATGCCGCGCAGCAGATGGAACAGCTGCCGCGCGTGTCCGTGGACGAAGCGGCGATCCTCGCGCAGCTGCAAGCGCTGCGCCCGGACGCCGGACAGGTGCCGGCCGCCGGCGGCTACCTCGCCCCGCGCTCGCTGTCCGAGCTGCTGGACCTGCGCGCCCGCCAGCCGCAGGCGCAGCTCGTTGCCGGCTGCACCGACGTGGGCCTGTGGGTGACCAAGATGCACATGCAGTTCCCGGTGGTGCTGGACGTGACCCGCGTGGCGGAACTCAGGCGCGTGGAACGCTATGACCACCACATCGCCATCGGCGCCGCCGTCACCTTGACCGAAGCCTACGAGGCGCTCGTCGCCGACCGGCCGCAGCTGAAGACCTTCGCGAACCGCTTCGCCGGCCTGCCGGTGCGCAACTCCGGCACGCTGGGCGGCAACGTCGCCAACGGATCCCCCATCGGCGACTCCATGCCGCTGCTGATCGCGCTGGGCGCGCACGTCGTGCTGCTGTCCGCGCGCGGCCACCGCGACATGCCGCTGGAAGACTTCTACACGGGCTACCGCAAGAACGTGCTGGCCCCCGACGAGGTGCTGGCGTGGATCAAGGTGCCGCGGCCGGTCAGCCCTCAGCGTGGCCCGCTCCCGGCGGGAAAGGGGGAGAACGGTGCTGGCGCGAAGGAAGGGATGGAATTCCTGCGGGCGTACAAGATCTCGAAACGCTACGACGACGACATCTCCGCCGTCTGCCTGGTGGTGAATGCGCGCCTGCAGGACGGCGTCGTCGCCGCGATCGGGATCGGGGCGGGCGGCGTCGCTGCGACACCGGCGCGCGCGGTGAAGACCGAGGCGGTGCTGCGCGGCCAGCCGTGGACGCTGGAGGCCGCCAGGCAGGCCACCGCCGCCCTGCGTTCCGAGTTCCAGCCGATCGGAGACATGCGCGCATCGGCCGCCTACCGCTCCGAAGTCCTGGGCAACCTGATGCAGCGCTTCTGGCTGGAGAGCCAGGGCCTGCAGCACATCAACCTGGAGAGCTTCCGCCTGGCGGAAGCCACGACGCCATGAACGCGCCCGAGAAGTTCCTGGCCGGCCCGGCGGCCGCTGCCGCCACCGGCACCTCCCATGCCCACGAGAGCGCCCGCGCGCAGGTCGCGGGCGCGGCCACCTACGTCGACGACGTGCCCGAGGTGCGCGGCACGCTGCACGCCGCGCCCATCCTGTCCAACGTCGCGCGCGGCAAGCTGCTGGGCGTGGACACGGCCGAAGCGCTGCGGATGCCGGGCGTCAGGGGCGTGATCCTCGCGCAGGACATTCCCGGCGATCCCATGCTCGCCACCTTCACGCACGACGAACCCATCTTCGCGCGCGAGACCGTGGAGTTCATCGGCCAGGTCGTGGGCGTGGTGGTCGCCGAGACGGTCATGCAGGCGCGCCGCGCGGCGCGCAAGGTGAAGCTGGAGATCGCTGCGCTGCCCGCGGTCGTCGACGTGCGCGAAGCGGTGAAGGCGCAGAGCTTCGTGCTGCCGCCGGTGACCGTGCGCCGCGGCGATCCCGAGCAAGGCATCGCCCGGGCACCGCACCGCCTGGCCGGCTCGCTCGACGTCGGCGGCCAGGAGCATTTCTACCTGGAGGGCCAGGTCGGCTACGCCCTGCCCCTGGAACAGGACAACTGGTGGATCCATTCCAGCACGCAGCATCCGGGCGAGGTGCAGCACTGGGTGGCGCACGCGCTCGGCCTGGACAACCATGCGGTGAAGGTCGAATGCCGGCGCATGGGCGGCGGCTTCGGCGGCAAGGAGACGCAGGCGGGCCACATCGCCGTGTGGGCGGCACTCGCCGCGCGCAAGCTGAAGCGGCCGGTGAAGATGCGCCTGGACCGCGACGACGACTTCATGGTCACGGGAAAGCGCCACCCGTTTGCCTATGACTACGAGGTGGGCTTCGACGATGCCGGCCGGGTCACCGGCCTGAAGCTGATGCTGGCCGCCAACTGCGGCTGGAGCGCCGACCTGAGCGGCCCGGTCGCGGACCGCGCCGTCTTCCACGTCGACAACGCCTACTTCCTCGGCGACGTGGAGATCGTCTCCTACCGCTGCAAGACCAACGTGCAGAGCCACACCGCTTTCCGCGGCTTCGGCGGGCCGCAAGGCATGATCGTGATGGAGGCCATCCTCGGCGACATCGCGCGCGCGCTGGGCAAGGACCCGCTGGACGTGCGCAGGGCCAACCTCTATGGCGTGACCGAGCGCAACGTCACGCACTACCAGATGCCGGTGGAGGACAACATCCTCGAGCCGCTGATCGCGCGGCTGGAGCAGGACGCCGGGTACCGGCGGCGGCGCGCGGAGATCGCCGCCTGGAACGGGAAGAGCCCGGTCATCAAGCGCGGCATCGCGCTGACGCCGGTGAAGTTCGGCATCTCCTTCACCGCGACCTTCTTCAACCAGGCGGGCGCGCTGGTGCACGTCTACACCGACGGCAGCGTGCAGGTGAACCACGGCGGCACCGAGATGGGCCAGGGCCTGCACACCAAGGTCTGCCAGATCGTCGCGGACGAACTCGGCATCGCGTTCGAGAAGGTGCGCATCAGCGCCACCGACACCAGCAAGGTGCCCAACGCGAGCGCCACCGCCGCCTCCAGCGGCACGGACCTCAATGGCCGGGCGGCGCAGTTCGCGGCGCGCCAGGTGCGCCAGCGCCTGGCGGAGTACGTCGCGGCGAAGCAGAACTGCCGGCCCGAGCAGGTGATCTTCGCCCATGGGCAGGTGAGCGGCCCGGAAGCGGTCATGACCTGGGAGCAGTTGCTGGACGACGCCTACCATTCGCGCGTGCAACTGTGGAGCGACGGCTTCTACAAGACGCCCAAGATCCACTACGACAAGCACACCCTGACCGGGCGGCCGTTCTACTACTTCGCCTACGGCGCCGCCTGCAGCGAGGTGGCGATCGACACGCTGACCGGCGAGAGCCGCGTGCTGAAGGTGGACATCCTCCACGACGTGGGCACCTCCATCAATCCGGCGATCGACATCGGCCAGATCGAAGGCGGCTTCATCCAGGGCATGGGCTGGCTCACCACCGAGCAACTGGTCTGGAACGACAAGGGCTACCTCGCCACGCACGCGCCCAGCACCTACAAGATCCCGGCCACCGGCGACGTGCCGGAGCACTTCAAGGTGGACCTGTGGCCGGAGGCCAACCGCGAGGACAACGTCGGCGGCAGCAAGGCCGTCGGCGAGCCGCCCTTCATGCTGGCGATCAGCGTATGGGAGGCCTTGCGCGACGCGGCCGCCGCCGCACGGCCGGACGGACGGGTGCACATGGATGCACCGGCGACCGCGGAGAACGTGCTCAACGCCGTGCAGGCACCGGCCTGACGCTCAGTACCCGGGCGGCGCGAACTGCTGCCGCGTGGTCTCGGTGTCGGACCACTCGTAGACCAGTTGCGTCGGCGGCCCTTCCGGCATCTGGCTCGGGTCCACGCCGCTCAGGCGCTGGATCTGCTGCTTGAACCACAGGGCGAAGCTTTCCTGCGACTGCGCGAACGCCTGCGACGCGGTCGCCACGTCACGCACCTGGGTGAGCCCGATCACCAGGTTGCCTTGCGGCGTCTGTTGCAGGTACCAGGATTCGTGGGTGACGCCGTGGGCCTGGTAGAACGCGTCACGCTGGGCGTCCCGCGGGCCGTTGAGCTCGGCGATCATCGCCTGCAATTCGGCAGGCGGCTGAGCGAGGGGGAAGGCACGGACGAGCAGTGACATGGCGGACTCCTGCGACAAGGGGTCGGTCACTGTCCTCCTGCCGTGCCGGGCACCGCATCGCCCAAAAGAAGGAAGCGGCACACCGCTGCCGCGCCGCGGGGGGATGTCGGCCTCACTCGGGCCACCTGCGCTGCTTGAACCACTGCGCCAGGAAGTCGATCAACAGCCGCACCTTGGGCGTCAGGTGCTTGCGGCTCTGGTACACCGCATGGATGCCCAGGGTCAGGGAGCGGTACTCGGGCAGCACTTCCACCAGCCGCCTGGCCTGCAGGTCCTCGCCCACGAGAAACGTGGGTTGCAGGATGAACCCCTGGTGCTGCAGCGCCGCCGCGCGGCACACGTCGCCGTTGTTGCTGCGGATGCAGGGCTGCGTGCGCACGCGCACGACGCCCTCGGGCCCGGTGAATTCCCACTCGTCGCGGTCGGACCAGTAGCTGTAGGCGACCACTTGGTGCGCGGCCAGCTCGGACGGGTGGCGCGGCCGCCCCGCCTTGCGCAGGTACGCGGGCGACGCACACAGCACCATGCGCGTGCGGGCCAGTTCGCGGCTCACCAGCGTGGAACTGGGCAGGCGCGCGATGCGCACCGCGATGTCGAAGCCTTCGTCGGTGAGGTCGTCGATGCGGTCGGACAGGTTGACCTCCAGCGACACCTTGGGGTGTTTGCGCCGGAACGCGCCCCACACCCCGGCGAGGTGCTGGATGCCGAAGCTCACGGGCCCGCTCACCCGCACCAGTCCCACCGCCTCGCGGCTGCGGCTGCTGATCTCGGCCTCGGCTTCGTCCATGTCGGCCAGCAGCTGGCGGGCGCGGGCGTGGAAGACCTCGCCCTCCTCGGTGAGAGACAGCTTGCGTGTCGTGCGATGGAGCAGGCGCACGCCCAGGCGCGCCTCCAGTTCGGCCACGTGCCGCGACACGGCCGCCTTGGACAGGGCGAGCCGGTCGGCGGCGGCGACGAAGCTGCCCGCGTCCACCACCTCGGTGAAGGAGCGCAGCGCGAGGAATCGGTCCATTGTCTTGCTCTGCGAAACACTCATTCCCATTGGAGCATGTTTATCTTGCGGTGCGCGACAACTACATTCGGCGCATGGCCGCTCGCCGGCCCTTTTGCAAGGAATCCATCATGTCCCGCATGCCTGTCCTCTTCGTCTCGCACGGTGCGCCCACCTTCGCGCTGGAGCCCGGCCTGCTCGGCCCGCGCCTCACCGCCGCCGGCAGGAAGCTGCCCCGTCCGCGCGCCGTGCTGGTGGTGTCGCCGCACTGGATGACGCGCGGCGTGCGCGTGGCCAGCACGGCAACACCCGCCACCGTGCACGACTTCGGCGGCTTCGACCGCGCCCTGTACCGCATCGAGTACCCCGCGCCTGGCGCGCCGGAGCTGGCAGCGCGCACGGTGGAGGTGCTGCGGGCCGCCGGCTGGCCGGCGCAAGCCGATGCCGAACAGGGCCTGGACCACGGCGCCTGGGTGCCGATCCGCTTCCTTTACCCCCAGGCGGACGTGCCCGTGTTCCAGGTGTCCCTGCCCGCGGACCTGACGGCGGCGCAGGCCTATGCCCTGGGCGAAGCGCTGCAGCCGCTGCGCGACGAAGGCGTGCTGGTGGTGGGCTCCGGCTCGCTGACGCACAACCTCTACGAATTCCGCCTGCAGGGGGGCGAGGACGCGGCGTACGCCCGCGAGTTCGCGGCCTGGATCCGGCAAGCCGTGGAAGCACGCGACGACGAGCGCCTGCAGCAGGCGCTGGACATTGCGCCGCACGCGCAGCGTGCGCACCCGACGCCAGAACACTTCCTGCCGTTGCTGGTCGCCGCCGGCGCTGCCGGGGGCGAGCCCGAGGCGCAAACGCTCGAAGGCGGCATCACCTACGGCGTGCTGGCCATGGACTCCTACCTGTTCGGAGCGCAAGCATGAGCGCGTCCTTGCTGCTGCAATCGCCGCCGGCGCCCACGCACCTGTTCCTGCTGTTCCACGGCGTGGGCGCCAGCGCGCAGGACCTGGCACCGCTGGGCGTGCGCCTGGCGCAGGAGTTTCCCGACGCCGCCGTGGTGAGCGTGGCCGCTCCCGACCGGTCGGACCTCGGACGCGGCCTCCAGTGGTTCTCGGTGATGGGAGTGACCGAAGCCAACCGGCCGGAACGCATTGCCGCCACCCTGCCCCGCTTCGTCGCGGCCGTGCAGGCGTGGCAGCAACGGCTGGGCGTGGGTCGCGACAACACGACCCTCGTCGGCTTCTCCCAGGGCGCGATCATGTCCCTGGCCGCCAGCGAGCAGGAGAACCCGCCCGCCGCCCGCGTGGCCTCCCTGTCCGGCCGCTACCCTGCGTTGCCCACGCGGGCGCCGCACGGCGTGCGGGTGCATTTCGTGCACGGAGATGCCGATCCGGTGATCCCGGCCGCGCATGCGCAGGCCGCGGCGCAGGCGCTGCGCTCACTGGGTGCAGAGGTGACGCTGGACGTGCTGCCCGGCCTCGCGCACGGCATCAGCCGCGACGCGGAGGACGTGCTGGTCGCGCGACTGAAGGCCTAGCCGATGTTGATCACACGCGCATTCGGGAAGCGCGTGAACGGGTCGTAGCCGCGCAGGCCTTCGCGCAGCGTGGGCTCGTGGTTCTGCGCGATGCGGGCGCGCTGGCGCGCATCGGCCTTCCGCATGGTGTCCACCAGGACCTCGTCGAAGCGCAGCAACACCGGCGCCGCATACGGGTACTTCGCATGCGGGTCGTCCAGGATGGACCAGGAGATCACGACATTGCCGTTCGCCATCTGGGCCGCGATCGAATGCGGCGGGAACAGGTGGCGGTACGACTGCCAGAACGCCGCGCGCACGTTGTCGAGCGTGCCCACGCTGAGCGCGGGCGGCTGGCTGCTCTCCGGTGCGGAGGCAGGCCGGATGTCGCTGCCGGCCCAGCGCGACGGGGACCAGAAGGAGGCCTTGCCCGTCCGCTCCGCGCGCGCGCTTGCTGCTTTCGTACCCATGGCCAAACTCCGAAGATGGGCGGATCGTAGGAGTCGCCTGCGCTCGTGGTTGTAGGACATTCCCGACAGGCCGATGAGCTGCCGACGCATGGCGCTGCGGCGGCGGCGGCCCACGACCTAGAGCGAATGGATCCAGTCAGCGATCACTTCCGCCGTCTGCTGCACCAGGGCAGGCTGGCCCGCGAGATAGTGGTTGCCCCCGGGGATGTCGACATTGCGGATGCGCGGCCCGCCGGCCGCCAGCCAGGCGGCACGCGTGCTCGGAAACGTGGACTGGTCGCCTGTATAGGTGCACAGCAGGGTCGGCACGGACGTGCGCGCCAGGTTGCCGGGACCGTCGGCCCGGCTGCGCGGCGACCACTGCGACAGCCACGCGGTCAGCGACGTGACCCGGCCCATCTGGCTGGCCGCGTAGTTGACCGCGCGGGCGCCGTTCGCCCCGGCCCCCCACACGCTGCCCACCGGCCGGTCGTTCGCGTCGAGGGTGAGGTCCAGGAAACGCGGGTCCGCGTGCGTGCGGTAGACCACGAACACCTCGTCGCGCGGGCTGCCCGGCGCCGTGAGGGCGCGCAATTGCCGCAGGCGCTCGCCCACCCACTGGTCGACGCGTTCATAGCGTTGCTGCTGCGCATTGCGGAAGCGCTCGAGGAAATCGTGGCTGAAAGGCGGGGCGTTGGCCGGGTCGTACATGTCCAGCGACGGGTCGCGGGACAAGCCGTCCCGCTCGTCGGTCAGCGATGGATCGATCCAGTTGCGCATGAGGGTCGAGCGGCCTTCGTGCGCCGCGCACAGCGCCAGCCCTTGCACCGGTGGCAGGTCCTGCGGCGACAGGCGCGCCGGGTCCCCGTCGACCATGTGCTCGATGGTCAAGTGCTCGGCCTGCGCCTGGTAGAAGCAGGACAAGGCGGCGCCGCCCGAGTTGCCGACCAGCACCACCTTGTCGTAGCCCTGCGCCCGCAGGAACTGCACGCCGGCGCCCAGATCCTGGATCACGCGCTCCATCAGCAGCAGCGTGTCGTTGCCCGCATAGCGCGAATTCAGGCCCATGCAGGCCACGCCGCGGGCCGCCAGCGGCTCGATCAGGTAGTGGCCCATGAAGTTGCTCGTGGGGTGCATGACGATGGCCGCGGCGCGCTTGGGCCCCGGCGGCTGCATCCAGGCGCCGTAGATGCGCGGGCGCAGCAGCTGCAGCCCGGACTGGCTTTCCATCGCAGCGCCGGGCTGCACGTCGATCGTTGCGAGTTGGAGGTCGGGCATGGCCCGATTGTGTCTCCTCGTGGTGGCCGGCCCGAGCGCGACTATGATGCGCGCCAGGGAAACCAATAACGCCGACCAGACGCGTCAACCGCGCGGAGCCGGCCGACACCGCCAGATATGCCGAACATCGCCGCCCTCCTCAAGGACGAGATTGCCCGCATCGCACGCAAGGAAGTGCGCGCGCAGACGGAAGACGTCCGCAAGGCCTCCGTCCAGTACCGGACCCACATCGCCGGCCTGCGCCGCCGCATCGACGAGCTCGAGCGCGAGCTCAAGCGGGTGCGCAAGGGCGCGACGCGCGCGGCGCCCGCAACGGCGGAGGAAGATGGCGACAACAGTGGCACGCACCGGCGCTTCAGCGCCACCCGGCTGGCGGCGCAGCGCCACAAGCTGGGCCTGTCCGCCGCGGACTTCGCCGCCCTGATCGGCGTGTCTGGCCAGTCCGTCTACAAGTGGGAACACGGCGAAGCGCGCCCGCGGGCCAAGCAGCTCGAAGCGATCGCTGCGCTGCGCGGCATCGGCAAGCGCGAAGCGCAGACGCGGCTGGAACAACTGAAGTAGCGGCGTCGCAGCGCCGTTGGGCGGCCGCGGCGCTCACCGGCCCTTGGCTGCCGGCGCGCAGCGCCGTCGGGTGGCGTCGGCGCGGCGCCGGCAGGTGAACGACGTGACTCCCACCGCTTCGCGACGAATCTTCGGTGGGGTTCGCTGCGCCCACCACCACCCCTACAAGAACCACAGCCTTGCGCTGACAAGCACAGCCGCGCGCGAGGCCCAAGCTCTGGCACATGGATGCTCCTTCCGTTCAGCTGTCCCGCACCGAGCTGGATTTCCTGCACCGCCTGCTGCTGGACCTGCAGTGGCGCGCCGGCGCCGCAGCGGGCGACGACGAGCAGGTCGCGGCACTGGAACTGGCGCTCGCGATGCTGCGCTGGGACGGCGAGCCGCCGCCGGCGCTCGAAGCACAGGTCGGCCTCGGCGCCGCCGTGCAGCTGAAACTGGGGGCCGACGCCATGGTGGCCTGGCGGCAATGGCGCGAAGAGCGCCGCCGCGCGGCCCTCACTGCCTGAACAGTTCCTGGATCTGCTCGCGCAGCCAGCGGTTGCCCGGGTCCGCCTCGAAGCGCCGGCTCCAGTGCAGCGACACGGTGAAGTCGCGCTGCGGAAACGCCGGCTCCACGATCGCATACCCCCCTTCGAAGCCGCGCGCGATGTTGCGCGGCATGATGGCCGCGAGATCGGTCGCCTTGACGATCTCCGGCAGCACCAGGAAGTGCTCGGTCACCAACCGCAGCCGGTCCTCCACGCCCACCTGCTGCACGATGCGCAGCGTCTCGGCATGCGAGCGCACCGCCACGAACTCCAGTTCGCGCATCCCCTGCAAGAGCGCCGCGCCCGCGCGCCGCCTGCGCGTGAAGGGGTGGCCCTCGCGCAGCAACACGATGTAGCGATCCTCCAGCAGGCGCAGGCGCTGGCTGTCCTTGACCATGGGCAGGAAGCCGAACGCGAAGTCGATGCGGCCGGCGTCCAGCGCCTCCATGATTTGCTCGCGCGGCACCGGATGCGTCTGCACGCGCAAGTTGGGGGCGCGCTCGCGCAGCACCACCATGAGCTCCGGCAGGAAGCGGCTCTCGCCGATGTCGCTCATGTGGATGTGGAAGGTGCGGCTGGAGCGCGCCGGGTCGAAACCGGCACTCTCCCCCAACGCCTGCTCCAGGGTCGCGAGCGCCTGCCGCACGGGGTCCGCCAGGCGCTGTGCCTTGGGCGTCGGCTGCACGCCCCCTGCCCTGCGCATGAACAGCGGGTCCTGGATCAGGGTGCGCAGGCGACTGAGGCCCTGGCTGGCGGCGGGCTGCGTGAGGTCCAGCAGTTCGGCTGCACGGCTGACGTTGCGCGTGCGGTAGACCGCATCGAACAGGCGCAGGAGGTTGAGGTCGATGTCCTTGAGATGCATCGGCTGAATGAAGCTTCAGCCGATTATGCGGTTCCCGCCTCTACTTGGCCGCTGGTGCCGCTGGTGCCGCGGCCGGCGCAGGGAACCTGGCCGCGAAGTACGCCAGCGTGTCCAGGTCTTCCACCGGGATCTGGCTCACGGCCTGTGGCATCGCCTGCGTGTAGGCGGGACGCGTGCCCGCATGGTAGCCATGCAGGCTGTCTTTCAGGTAAGCCTCGTGCTGGCCTGCGATGCGCGGCACCTGCTGGCCCCCGCCCAGGTCGGCACCGTGGCAGAAGACGCACTTGTGCTGATCCGCCAAGGCCTTGCCCTTGGCCATGCGTGCCGCGTCGGGCGGCGTCGCAGGCGGCGGGGCCGGCACCGGCGGCAGCGTGCCGATGTAGTCGGAGAAGCCACGCATGTCATCGTCGGTCATGGTCTTCGCCACGGCCGTCATCGCCGCGTTGCTGCGACGGCCTTCGCGGAACAGGAACAGCTGCGTGATCGCATAGAGCGAGGGCTGGCCGGCCAGCACCGGCGTGAGCGGGTCGACCGCGCGCCCGTTGGCGCCATGGCACGCCGCGCACAGGCTGGCGAAGCGCTCCGCATACGACGGCTTGGCAGCCGGCGCGGCGGGCGCCTTGGCAGCACTCCCCGCAGCCTTGGCAGCCGGGGCCTTCTGCTGCCCGTCGGCCTGCGGGGAGACCACCACCAACACCAGCGCCGTCGCACAGGACAGCAGGACTGCGGCCCCTTTGGTCATCACTTGCCGTAACTGATGCGGTAGATCGCACCGGCGTGGTCGTCGCTCACGAGCAGCGAGCCGTCCTTCATCACCAGGAAGTCCACCGGGCGGCCGAGGTACTCGTTGTTCTCGATGAATCCGGTCATGAAGGGCTCGACCTTGGCGCCGCCCTTGCCGTCAGGCCAGGCGACATAGACGCCGTTGTACTTCTTGCTGCGGTTCCACGGGCCATGGATGGCGATGAACATGGCGCCCTGGTACTTCGCCGGGAACATCTTGCCGGTGTAGAACTTCAGGCCGAGCGAGCCGGCGTGCGGGCCCAGCAGCGCGGCGGGCTTCTGGTAGTCGGAGCACGACTTGCCCCAGCCGAACTCGGGGTCGGGGATCGTGCCCTGGTGGCAGAACGGATAGCCGAAGTGCTGCTTGCCCGGCTGCGTGACCACGTTCAGTTCGTCGTTCGGCAGCTCTTCGCTGAACCAGTCGCGGCCGTTGTCGGTGAACCAGAGGTTGCCGGTCTTGGGATCGAAGTCGAAGCCGACCGTATTGCGTACGCCCGAGGCGACTGTCTGGACGTCCGTGCCATCGAGCTTCATGCTGAAGATCTTCGCCCATTGGCCGGGGTCGCAGATGTTGCAAGGCGCCCCGACCGGGTAGTACAGCCTGTCCTTGTAGACACGGATGAACTTCCAGCTGTGGTCGCTGCCGCCGGGGAGATCGTCCTTGAGCACCTTGCTCGGTTCGCCGAGGTTGTCCAGCTTGTCCTCGACGTTGTCGTAGCGGACGATGCGCTTATGCGTCGCGAAGTACAGCGAGCCCTTGTAGAAGTCGATGCCGGTCGCCTGCTCGGTCTTGTCGATGATGGTCTTGGGCGTGCGCTTGCCGTCCACGGCTTTCTCGGGGATGGCATAGACCTTGTTGCCGACGAACAGGGTGCTGACGAAGATGTTGCCCTTGTCGCCCTGGCGCAGCTCACGCGCATCCAGCACGCCCGAAGCCCAGGTCTCGACCTTGAAGCCGGGGGGCAGCTTGAACTTGGAAGTGGGCAGCTTGTCGGGCGCGGTGGGAATCGGGAAGGCCGGCACCGGCGCCATCTTCATCGCGCTGTCGTTCGCCTTGGGGCGCCCCTTGGCCCATCCGGGCTCCTCGGCCGGTGGCGATTGCGCGAGCGCCGAAAGCGCGACGCCGCAGAGGGTTGCAAGCACAAGCGAGCGAACGTGCACCATGACTTGTCTCCGTTGGTTTTGGGAGCGCCGATTCTGATCCATGCCCAGCAGGGGAGCAATAAGCAGATGAGCCGGAATTCGAAAGTCCAGCTCGGCCATTTGTTACCAAATTCCAGAACGTGCCGTCATGCCTTGCCCGCATACCGCTTAGTCGCCTCATTGGATTGATCGATGGCGCCGCTTCGCGGACACTGGCACGTTCCCCGGAGGTAGGCTTTGGAAGTTTCATTCAGCAAGGAAATCGAATCGTTGCGCCTGGGCGCGGGCGACACCTTCCACGGCGAGGGCATCCTCGCCATCACCAAGGCCCTCCTGCAGTCCGGGGTTGCCTACATCGGCGGCTACCAGGGCGCGCCCGTGTCGCACCTGCTGGACGTGATGGTCCAGGCCAAGGACTACATGGACGAGCTGGGCGTGCACGTGGAGGCCTGCTCCAACGAGGCCTCGGCCGCCGCGATGCTGGGCGCGTCCATCCACTATCCGCTGCGCGGCGCCGTCACCTGGAAGTCCATCGTCGGCACCAACGTCGCTGCCGACGCGCTGTCCAACCTCAGCTCGCCCGGGGTGACCGGCGGGGCGCTGATCGTCGTGGGCGAGGACTACGGCGAAGGCGCTTCCGTGATCCAGGAGCGCACGCACGCGTTCGCGCTGAAGTCCACCATGTGCCTGCTGGATCCGCGGCCGGACCTCGGCGTCATGACGCGCATGGTGGAGGAAGGCTTTCGCCTGTCCGAGACCTCCAACATGCCGACGATCCTGGAGCTGCGCATCCGCGCGTGCCACGTGCGCGGCAGCTTCGAGGCCAAGGACAACGTCAAGCCGCCGGTCTCCACGCGCCAGCTGATGGAGGACCCGGCCGGCTTCGACTACATGAAGCTGGCACACCCGCCGGTGACCTTCCGCCAGGAAAAGCTCAAGGGCGAGCAGCGCATCCCCGCCGCGCGCAGGTACATCGTGGAGCACAAGCTCAACGAACTGTTCCCCGGCAAGCACGAAGACCTGGGCATCATCGTGCAGGGCGGCATCTACAACGCCTTGATCCGCAGCCTGCAGCAGCTGGGCCTGGCAGACGCCTTCGGCGAGACCCAGGTTCCGATCCTGTGCCTGAACGTGACCTATCCGCTGGTGCCCGAGCAGGTCGCGGACTTCTGCGTCGGCAAGCGCGCGGTGCTGGTGGTCGAGGAAGGCCAGCCCGAGTTCATCGAGCAGGAGATCGCCACGCTGCTGCGCCGGCGCGACCTCCAGACGAAGCTGCACGGCAAGGACCTGCTGCCCATGGGCGGCGAGTACACGGTGGAGGCGCTCTCCGTCGGCCTGACGCAATTCGCGTCCAGCTACCTGCCGGGCCCCGCCGTCGAGGAAGCCAAGCGCTGGCTGGCCGGCAACAAGGAGCGGCGCGACGCGGTTGCCAAGGCCACCCGGCCCCTGCCGGCCCGTCCGCCGGGTTTTTGCATCGGCTGTCCCGAGCGGCCGGTGTTCTCGGCGCTCAAGCTCGCGCAGGAGCAGATCGGCAAGGTGCACATCGCCGCCGACATCGGCTGCCACGCGCTGGCCACCTTCGAACCCTTCTCCAGCGGCCATTCCATCCTGGGCTACGGCATGTCGCTCGCATCGCGCGCGGGCGTGTCGCCGATGATGCAGCGGCGTACCCTGGCCATCATGGGCGACGGCGGCTTCTGGCACAACGGCCTGCTCACGGGCGTGCAGAGCGCGCTGTTCAACAACGACGACGCGGTGCTGCTGATCTTCAAGAACGGCTACACCTCCGCCACCGGCACGCAGGAGATCATCTCCACGCCGCAGGAGGACGCGAAGTACAGCGCCTCCGACAAGGGGGCCAGCATAGTCCACACCAACCAGACGATCGAGTCCGCGCTCAAGGGCCTGGGCCTGCAGTGGATGCGCACGGTGAACACCTACGACGTGGAGCAGATGCGGCGCACGCTCACCGACGCTTTCACCAGCGACTTCAACGGCCTGAAGGTGATCATCGCCGAGGGCGAATGCCAGCTGGAGCGCCAGCGCCGCGTCAAGCCCTGGATCCAGTCGCTGCTGAAGAAGGGCGAGCGCGTCGTGCGCGTGAAGTACGGCGTGGACGAGGACGTGTGCAACGGCGACCACGCCTGCATCCGCCTGTCCGGCTGCCCGACGCTCACCATCAAGGACAACCCCGATCCGCTGAAGGTGGACCCGGTGGCGACCGTGATCGACGGCTGCGTGGGCTGCGGCTTGTGCGGCGCCAACGCGCACGCCGCAACGCTGTGCCCCAGCTTCTACCGCGCCGAAGTCGTGCAGAACCCCCGCTGGCACGAGCGCCTGCTCCACTCTTTCCGCAGCGCCGTCGTGCGTGCGCTGCAACCGGCATGAAGACCCAACCCATCACCCTGCTGGTCGGCGCCCTGGGCGGCGAAGGCGGCGGCGTCCTGACCGAATGGCTGGTCGACACTGCGCTTCATGCCGGCTACGCGGCGCAAGCCACCTCGATCCCCGGCGTGGCCCAGCGCACCGGTGCGACGACCTACTACATCGAAGTGTTCCCGGTGCCCGTCTCCGAGCTGGGAGGCAAGCGTCCGGTGTTCAGCCTGAACCCGGTGCCGGGTGCGCTCGATGCGCTCGTGTCCTCCGAACTGCTGGAGACGGCGCGGCAAATCGGCAACGGCCTCGCATCGCCGGACCGCACGCTGGTCATCTCGTCGTCGGCTCGTGCGCTCACGACCATGGAGCGCATGCAGATGGGGGACGGGCGCATGGACACGGGCGAGCTCGTGAAGGTCGTGCAGCAGTTCAGCCGCGTGCACCATGTGTTCGACATGAACGTGATCGCCAAGGAAAGCGGCACGGTGGTGAGCGCCGTGCTGCTGGGCGCCATCGCGGGCAGCGGGCTGTTCCCGTTCCGGCGTGAGCATTACGAGGCGGTGGTGAAGGCCGGCGGCCGGGGCGCGGATGCGAGCCTGCGCGGGTTCGCGAAGGCCTTCGAGATCGTGGCGAAGGGGAAGGTGCAGGCCGACTTCCTGGAGCAGGTGATGGGGGCGAACAAGCTTTCATCCGGCATGCTCACCAACGAGGGCTCGGTGCTCCAGAGCGATGCCGCGGCCGACGCGACCGCCGCGGCGACACGCAGCAGCGCGTCGGCAGCGCCGCACGCCGCGCGCTTTCCCGCGCCCGTGCGCGAGATGTTCTCCCTCGGCCACGCGCGGCTGCTGGAGTACCAGGGCCAGGCCTACGCCGACCTGTACGTCAAGCGCCTGCAGTCCGTCCTCGAGGCCGAAACCGATGCCGACCCGCAAGGCACGCACGGTTACGCGATCACCCGCGAGATGGCGCGCTGGCTGGCGCTGTGGATGGCCTTCGACGACATCGTGCGCGTGGCCGACCTCAAGAGCCGCGCGTCGCGCTGGACGCGCGTGCAGGGTGAGGTCAAGGCGGGCGAGGACGAGCTGCTGAAGGTCTACGACCATTTCAAGCCGGGCGTTCCCGAATTCGCGGCCATGCTGCCCCCGTCGCTGGCCGGCCGGCTGGTCGCGTGGGACCGCAAGCGCATCGCGCGCGGCAAGCAGGCCTGGGCCCTGCCCCTGAAGATCGGCACGCACAGCGTGTTCGGCATGCTGGCCCTGCGTGTGCTGGCCAGCACGAAGGCGCTGCGCCGGCACGGCAGCCGCTTCGCCCTGGAGCAGCGCATGATCGAGCAGTGGCTGCAGGGCGTGGTGCAAGGCACGCAACGCCTGTGGGAGCTGGGGCACGAGATCGCGCTGTGCGGCCGGCTGATCAAGGGCTATGGCTCCACCAACGAACGCGGCAAGGAGAACCTGCTGCACGTGCTGGAGCACCTGGCCATGGGCGGCGTGCCGGCCGAAGCCGCTGCCGCGGTGCGCGCAGCGCGCGTGGCCGCGCTGGCCGACGATGCGGGCAAGGCACTGGACGTCGCACTGGTGCAGCACGGCGCCCCGCCGCGCCCGGTGAAGGCCGTGCCCATCCACTGGGTGCGCAAGCCCCGCGGCCTGGCCGCCGGCGAAGAGACCAACCTGAAGGCGCACTGAAGCGATGCAAGACCTGATCAACATCTCCGACGTGCCGGTGGTCGAGCGCCAGCATGCGCGCGCCGGCCTGTTCCACTCGCAGTCCCTGCTCAATGGCACGGAACGCACGCCGGAGAACTTCTACCTGCAGCTCTCGCACCTGCACGACGACTTCTTCTCGCCGCGCCATCGGCACAACTTCGACCAGGTGCGCGTGCAGCTCGTGGGCGACGCCAGCTTCACGCGCGACGGCGTCATGCGCCCGGGCATGGTCGGCTACTTCCCCGAAGGCGTGTACTACGGACCGCAGGAGAACGCCGGCGAGTCGAAGACGCTGGTGCTGCAGTTCGGCGGCGCGAGCGGCAGCGGCTACATCTCCGAAGAACGCTTCCAGCAGGGCGTCGAGGAGCTGAAGGCCTTCGGCAGCTTCGACAAAGGCGTGTTCCATCGTCCGAAGGAGGACGGCGGCCGGAAGAACCAGGACGCCTACGAAGCGGTGTGGGAACACATCCACGGCCGCAGGATGGAGTACCCCCGGAGCGAGCACGCCGAGCCGGTCTTCATGGACCCGCAGGCCGTCGCCTGGCAGGACGAGCCCGGCGCCCCCGGCGTGCAGCGCAAGCTGCTGGGCGTGTTTTCCGCACGCAAGACCCGCATCAGCGTCCTGGGCATCGCCGCCGGCGCCACGGCCACGCTGGCCCCGCATTCCATTGCCTTCGTGTTCTCCGGCCGCGGAGCGACGGCCGGCCAGCAATGGCGCCAGCACGCGACGCTGCGCACGGGCGCGGAAGCGGGGACCCTGCGGGCCGAAGAAGCCAGCGACGTGCTGGAACTCCACATCCCGCCGCTCGGCCTCGCCGGGAACTGAGGGAAACCACGATGGCGGCACGGCGGTTTTCGTTATACAAAGTAACGGTTCATGAACCAGGAGAAGAAAACGATGCGTAACCGATTCACGATGGCGGCCTTGGCCGCCGCCCTCGCACTGGCTGCCGGCTGGGCGCAAGCGCAGGACAAGGCGGTGACGATGAAGCTTTCGAGCTGGGTGCCGGCGCAGCACCCGCTGAACCCGAGCCTGCAGGCCTGGGCCGACGACATCAAGAAGGCGTCCAACGGCACCATCAACGCCACGCTGTTCCCGAGCGAGCAGCTGGGCAAGGCCTTCGACCACTACGACATGGCGCGAGACGGGATCGCCGACTTCGCGTACGTGAACCCGGGCTACCAGCCGGGCCGCTTCCCCATCTTCGCCGGCACGTCGATCCCCTTCCTGTTCGCCAACGGCAAGGGCGGCACCGCCGCCATCGACGCCTGGTACCGTCAATACGCCGAGAAGGAGATGAAGGACGTGAAGTTCTGCTTCGCCTTCGTGCACGACCCCGGCACCTTCCACGCCCGCAAGAAGATCACCCTGCCCTCCGACATCAAGGGCATGAAGATCCGTCCCGCCACCAGCACCATCGGCCAGATGGTCACCTCGCTGGGGGGCACCAACGTGCAGGCTTCGGCGCCCGAATCGCGCGACATGCTGGAACGCGGCGTGGCCGACGCCCTCACCTTCCCGTGGGGTTCCGTCGTGCTGTTCGGCATCGACAAGGTGGTCACGTTCCACATGGACGCGCCGCTGTACGTGACGCCGTTCGTGTGGGTGATGAACAAGGACAAGTACAACGCGATGTCCGCCGCCCAGAAGAAGGTGATCGACGACCACTGCACGACCGAGTGGGCGGAGAAGGTCGCGACGCCCTGGGCCGATTTCGAGTACGGCGGCCGCGCCAAGATCGGCGCCCAGCCCGGCCACGAAATCTACAAGCTCACGCCGGAGCAGATGAAGGCCTGGCACGACGCCATGGGTCCGGTGGAGGCGCAGTGGGCCGAAAGCGTCAAGAAGGCGGGCCAGGACCCGAAGAAGGTCATGGACTCCCTGAAGGCCAACCTGGTCAAGTACAAGGCCGCGCTGTAACCCCGAGCAAGCCTGCGGGGCCGTGCCTGCCCGCCTTGGGGAGGCCGGCCCTTTTCTTTGCGGAACGAGCCTGTGAAAAAGCGGAACTTCGCCGACAGTTTCATCAACACCATCGAGTGGCTCGCCGCCATCTTCGTGGGCCTGGTGGCGCTGAACATCTTCGTGAACGTGCTGCTGCGCAAGTTTTTCAGCACGTCGATCCCCGACTACTACGACTTCGGCCGGCTGCTCCTGGGCATCCTGATCTTCTGGGGCATCGCCGCCACCAGCTACCGCGGCGGCCACATCACCGTGGACCTGGTCTGGTCCGCGGCCAACCAGAAGTGGAAGCGCATCATCGACGTGTTCGCCACGCTGGTGCTGCTGTTCGTCGTCGCCGTGCAGACCTACACGCTGTACGACAAGGTGCACGTCACCTTCTCCGACAACATCCAGACCGCGGACCTGAACATCCCTACCTGGCCCTTCGCGCTCATCGCATGGGTGGGTGACGTCTGCGCCGTGCTGCTGATCGCGGTGCGCACGTTCCGCCTGGTCTTCAAGCCGGAGTCGCTGCACGACGAGCACTACGAACAGAAGGCGATGGAATAAGAACAATGAGCAACGACCTCATCGCCCTGCTGGGCTTCGTCTCCCTCTTCGCGCTGATGCTGCTGCGCGTGCCCGTGGGCATGGCCATGGGCCTGGTGGGCATCACCGGCTACGGCTTCATCAACGGCTTCGGCCCGGCGCTGAAGCTGGTGGGCCAGACGTCCATGCGCACGGTGACCGACTACACCTTCGGCGTGATCCCGATGTTCATGCTGATGGGCGCCCTCGTGTCCGTCTCGGGCGTCAGCCGCGAGCTGTTCAAGGCGGCGAATTCCATGATCGGCCACCTGCGCGGCGGCCTCGGCGTGGCGACCGTCGTGGCCTGCGGCGGCTTCGCGGCGATCTGCGGTTCGTCCGTGGCGACGGCGGCCACCTTCTCCGGCGTCGCCTACCCGGAGATGCGACGCTTCGGTTACCCGCAATCGTTCGCCACCGGCGTGATCGCCGCGGGCGGCACGCTGGGGGCCATGTTGCCGCCTTCCACGGTGCT
This sequence comes from Ramlibacter sp. G4-7, assembly GCF_057784995.1. Lineage (NCBI taxonomy): Bacteria > Pseudomonadati > Pseudomonadota > Betaproteobacteria > Burkholderiales > Comamonadaceae > Ramlibacter > Ramlibacter sp. G4-7. The sequence continues at coordinate 372,854 of NZ_JBYNTT010000001.1, read as the reverse complement.
CGCGGTGTACGCGATCCTGACGCAGCAGGACATCGGCAAGCTGTTCATGGCCGGCATCATCCCCGGCCTGCTGGCGATGCTCATGTACGTGATCACCATCATGATCATCGTGCGGGTGAAGCCGGACTGGCTGCCGCGCGGCGAAGCGAAGTCCTGGTCCGAGCGCGCCGCCGACCTGAAGAGCGTGTGGGCGCCGCTGGTGCTGTTCCTGTTCGTGATCGGCGGCCTCTACGGCGGCTTCTTCACGCCGACGGAAGCCGGCGGCGTGGGCGCGAGCGGCGCCTTCATCCTGGGCATCCTGCGCGGCAAGCTCGATCGCGCCAAGATCAAGGAAGCGCTGCTCTCGGCGACCCGCACGGCCGCCGCGGTGTTCACCGTGCTGATCGGCGCGCTGATGTTCGGCTACTTCCTGACCATCACGCAGACGCCGCAGAAGCTCACCGGCTTCCTCACTTCGCTGGGCGTCGGCCCCTATGGCGTGCTGATCCTGATCATGATCATGTACCTCGTGCTGGGCTGCCTGATGGACGCCATGGCCATGATCATCCTCACGGTGCCCATCATCTTCCCGGTGATCATGCACCTGGGCTTCGACCCGATCTGGTTCGGCATCATCATCGTGATGACCGTGGAGCTCGGGCTGATCCATCCACCGGTGGGGATGAACGTCTTCGTCATCAAGTCCGTGGTGCAGGACGTGACGTTCACCACCATCTTCCGCGGCGTGCTGCCGTTCGTGGCGACCGACATCATCCGCCTGGTGATCCTCATCTCCTTCCCGATCATCGCGCTCTGGCTGCCGGGGAAAATGGGTTAATCGTGAGCAAGGAAGTCATCTACACCGTCCAGGTCGAGTTCGGCCACTGCGACCCGGCGCGCATCGTCTGGTTCCCGAACTTCTTCCGCTGGATCGACCACGCGTCGCGCTACTTCTTCATCGAATGCGGCGTGCCGCCCTGGCACGAGACCGAGAAGACGATGGGCATCATCGGCACGCCGGTGGTGGACTCGCATTCCCGGTTCATCAAGACCGCCACCTACGGCGACACGCTGCAGTTCCACGTGAGCATCCCCGAGTGGCGCGGCAAGAGCTACGTGCAGCGCTACCGCTGCTTCCGCGGTGCCGACGCCATCATGGAATGCGACGAGGTGCGCATCTTCGCGGCGCGGCGCGACGACGATCCCTCGCAGATCCGCGCCGTGCCGGCACCGGAGGAGATCCGGCGCCTGTGCACGTGAGCGCGGTTCAGGCCGCCTGCGGCCGGATGTTCTGGTTCACCCGGAACAGGTTGGCCGGATCGTACTTCGCCTTGATCGCCGCCAGCCGGTCGTAGTGTTCGCGGTAGGTCGCGCGCACCCGCTCCTGGCCTTCGTCCATCATGAAGTTCACGTACGCGCCGCCCGCCGAGTAGGGGTGCAGCGCGTCCCAGTAGTTGCGGCACCAGCTCGCGATGAGTTCGGCGTTCGCCGGATCGGGGTCGACGCCCACGATCACCTCCGCGAACTTCGCGTCGCGGTAGGCGAAGGGGGTGTCGTTGCGCCCGACGCGGTGCACGGCGCCGTCGATCGGGTACAGGTGCATGCTGGACTGCCAGGTGGGCATGCGTGCCCCGTGCTCCACATGCCGGGCGATCGCCTCGTCGGAGAGTTCGTTGACGAAGTCCGCGCGCCAGTACCACTGGTGGCCCGGCGGGTAGATCGGGTCGAACGCACTCTGGAGAACCGGGTAGGGCATGGGCTGGATGCCGTAGAGCGCAGGCTCCATCGCGCGCACCGGGGCCAGGTCGCGGTCGGCCTGGGCCGCGCTGCCGCTGTGGCACCAGACGACGCCGCACATCTTCTTCAGGTGCAGGGCCTCCGGGAACGGGGGGCCGGGTGGCACCGTGAGGAAGGCAAAGAAGCCGTTGAGCTCGGTCGGCGCCTGCACGATGAAGTCGCGGTACCACTTCATCACGCGCTCGGCCTGGTCCAGGGGCCACAGCGTCGGCCCCGCATGCACCGTGCCGACCGCGTGCAGCTTGAACTCGAAGGACGTGACCACGCCGAAGTTGCCGCCGCCGCCGCGCACGGCCCAGAACAGGTCCTCGTTTTCGCGCGCGCTGGCCGTCACGAAACGCCCATCGGCCAGCACCACGTCCACGCCCAGCAGGTTGTCGATGGTCAGGCCGAACCGGCGCGCCAGGTGGCCGATGCCGCCGCCCAGCGTGAGGCCGCCGACGCCGGTGGTGGAGATGATGCCGGCCGGGGTGGCCAGCCCGAACGCATGGGTGGCGTGGTCCACGTCGGCCCAGGTGCAGCCGCCCTCCACCCGCGCCGTGTGCGCCCTGGGGTCCACGCGGATGCCGCGCATGGCGCCCAGGTCGATGACGAGGCCGTCGTCGCAGGTGCCCAGCCCGCCGCCGTTGTGGCCGCCGCCGCGCACCGCCAGCAGCAGCTTCTCGTCGCGGGCGTGGTGCACGCAGGCGATCACGTCGGCGACGTCGGCGCAGCGCGCGATCAGCGCCGGCTTGCGGTCGATCATGGCGTTGTAGACCTTGCGCGCGGTTTCGTAACCGTCATCGCCGCGCTGCAGGAGCTTGCCGCGCAGTTGCGCGCGCAAGGCCTGGACGGAGGGGGTGTCGCTCATGGTCGGCTCCTCGGTGGATGGGAGCACCCAGTCTAGGAAGCGCCCGCGCGCGCCGCCATGGACAGCATTGATCAATTTGCGCGAGCCCTGCCATGCGCCGCGAATGGTCAGACCTGACTAGTTGACCCTGCCGGGCCCAGCCCGCAGAATTTCCCTTCCGAGGCCGATGGAGGTCCCGTGGCCCTGTTCCTCATCGAACGCAACTTCCCCGGCGCGCTGGAGCTCGACGCGCAAGGGGTGGCCGCGATCCACGCGGTCAATGCCGAGGTGGGCGTGAACTGGCTGTACTCCTTCCTGTCCGCCGACCGCCGCAAGACCTACTGCCTCTACGAGGCGCCGAATGCGGAGGCGATCCGCGAGGCGGCGCGCCGTGCCAGGGTGCCGGCCGACATGATCATCGAGGTCTCGCACCTGCAGCCCGAGCTCGTGCGCTGAAGGTTCCGCCATGACCCTGCCCTGTCCCCGCTGCGGCCGCCGGACGCGGCCGGATGCGCGCTTTTGCGACGGCTGCGGGCTGGGCCTGCCCGGCGCGGACGAAGCGGAACCCGCCGCGGCGGACCCGGACGCGCAGGACTGCGGGCGCGAAGCCGAACTCGCGGTCGTCGAGCAGCGCGTGCGGGCCGCCCTGGCCGGCAGCGGCGGCACGCTCGCGTTCTGCGGCGAGCCCGGCATCGGCAAGTCGCACACGGCGCAGGAGGCGGCGCGGCGCGCCGGTGCGCGTGGCATGCACGTGCTCTGGGGACGCTGCAAGGAGGAACCTGGGGCGCCGCCCTACTGGCCCTGGCTCCAGCTGCTGCAGTCCTGGATGGATGGACACGACGACGCTGCCCTGCAGCGCGCGCTGGGACGCGGCGCGGACGCCCTGGCCGATCTGCTGCCGGAGCTGTCGCAGCGCGTGCCGGGACTGCGCCCGCAACCGGCGCGGCGCGATTCGCTCCAGGCCCGCTTCCGCATGTTCGAAGCGGTGGCGGCCTTCTGGAAGCGCGCGGCGCTCGAGCAGCCGCTGCTTGTGGTGCTGGAGAACGTGCACTGGGCCGATGCCTCCTCCCTGCGGCTGCTGGAATTCCTGGCGCCCGCACTGCCGCAACAAGCCCTGCTGGTGCTCCTCACCTACCGCGACATGGAGCTGTCGCGCCAGCATCCGCTGTCCGCCACGCTCGCGGCGCTGGCGACGGAGACGGCGTTCGAGCGCGTGCGGCTGGCGGGCCTGCCGCGCGCGTACACCGCGCGCCTGATGCAGCGCGCCGCCGGAGCGGGCGTGCCGACGGCGCTCGTGGACGAAGTGCATGGACGCACGGAAGGCAACCCGCTGTTCGTGGGCGAGATGACGCGGCTGCTGCTGCAGGAAGGACTGCTCGGGCCGGCGGCGGCAGCCTGCCGCGGGGGGCCGCAACGCATCCCCGAAGGCATCAAGGAGGTGATCGGCCGCCGCCTCAATCGCCTGGCGGAGGCGACCAACCAGGTGCTCTCGTGCGCCGCCGCGATCGGCCGCCAGTTCGATGCGGGACTGCTGCTGCGCGTGCTGCAGGACGTGGACGTGGACGAGGACGCGTGCCTGCGCGCGCTGGAAGAGGCGCTGCAGGCGCGGGTGCTGGAGGCGCTGCCGCAGCCCGGCACCTACCGCTTCGGCCACGCGCTGTTCCGCGAAACGCTGTACGAAGAGATCGCGGCGCCGCGGCGCAGCCGGCTGCATCTTCGGGTGGCGCGGGCGATCGAGGAGAGCGGCGATGCCGGCCCGGGAGCCCTCGCGGCCCTGGCCTGGCACCACGCCGCCGCCCTGCCCGGCGGTGACCCGGTGCGCGCCGCCGGCCATGCGCGCCGTGCGGCTGAACAGGCCGCGGCGCTGCTCGCCCACGAGGAGGCCGCGCGCTACTACGCCCTGGCCCTCGACTGCATGGAGGCGGGCGGCAGTTTCCCGCCGGGCCTGCGCTGCGAGCTGCTCAATGCGCTGGGCGAGGCGCACAACCGCGCCGGCGATTACGTCCTGGCGCGGCAGGTGTTCGAGCAGGCCGCACGGCTCGCGCGCCACGAGCAGCACGCCGGGGAGCTCGCGCGCGCTGCCATCGGGTTCGAGGTGGCGACGTGGTGCCCCGGCCTGCCGGGCGTGGCGGCCGCGCGCTGGCTGCGCGAGGCGCTGGACCTGGCGCCCGCCGAGGACCTCGCGTCGGTCGCGCGCCTGCTCAGCGCGCTCACGCGGGCCCTGATCTACAGCGGCGAGGAAGCGCAGGCCATGCGCGTGCATGGGCAGGCGCTGGCCACCGCGCGCCGCTGCGGCGACCCGCAGGTGATCGCCACGACGCTGGTCTCCACGCTCTCGGCGCGCTGGCAGCACGAGCGCCGCTGCGAGCGCAGCGCGGCGGCCGAGGAGGCGCGCCGGCTGGCCGCCTCTGTCGGCGACCGCGCACTGGAAGTGGATGCCTCGGCCTGGATGACCTTCGACCGCTTCGAGGCCGGCGACATGGACGCCTGGCGCGCGGGCGTGGCCGAGTACGAGCGCCATGCGGAGGACCTGCGGGAGCCCTTCCTGCTCTATGTCGCGGCCTCCTCGCGCACCATGCACGCGCTGCTGGAAGGGCGCTTCGCCGATGCGGAGGAACTCGCCCGCCAGACCTACGCCGTGGGCGCGCGCATGCCCGGCCTCGACGCGGCCGGCGTGTACGGCGTGCAGATGTTCACCTTGCGGCGCGACCAGGGCCGGCTGGCGGAGCTCGGTCCCGCCGTGCAGCGCTTCGTCGACGACAGCGGCGGCGCCCACGTGTGGCGCCCCGGGCTGGCCATGGTCTATGCGGAACTGGGCCAGCTGGAGGACGCACGGCGCGAGTTCGAACTGCTGGCGGCCGACGACTTCGGCGGCATCGCGCGCGACGGCGTGCGCGCCGCCAGCATCGCCTACCTCGCGCAGGTGGCCGCGGCGCTGGGAGACGCCGCGCGCGCGGAGCGGCTGTATGCGCTGCTGCTGCCCTTCGCCGGGTGCAACCTGATGGCCGGTACCACCATCGCCTGCCTGGGGGCGGGCGACATGCTGCTGGGCCTGCTCGCATCCACCATGCACCGCTGGGACGCCGCGCAAGCGCACCTGCGCGCGGCCCTGGCCTTCAACGAGCGGCAGGGCGCCCGGCCCGGGCTCGCGTACACGCGCCAGCACCTGGCGGCCATGCTGCTGGCGCGCGACGCGTCCGGCGACCGCGCCGAGGCCCGCGGCCTGCTGGCCGCGGCGGCGGCCGAAGCGCAGAGCCTGGGCATGCGCGCCCTCGAACAGCGCGTCGCCACCTTGCAGGGCCAGGCCGGGCCCGCGCGCACCTACCCCGCGGGCCTGAGCGAGCGCGAGGTGCAGGTGCTGCGCTTCGTGGCGGCGGGCAGGAGCAACCGGCAGATCGCCGACGTCCTGTTCGTCAGCCCCAACACGGTGGCCAACCACGTGCGCAGCATCCTGAGCAAGACCCGGTCGAGCAACCGCACCGAAGCGGCGGCGTTCGCGATCCGCAACGCCATGGGCGGCCCGCCGGCCTGAGCCCGCGCCGGTTCAGGACGCCTTGGCGGTCCGCTTGCGGGCCGGGGCCGCAGACGCCGGGCGTACGTCGCAGCGCAGGACGTCGCGCATGTAGGCCAGGCTCGCGTTCTTCGCTTTCGTGGTCTCCGCCGCGGTGCAGTCCGCCGGGACCCAGATCCCTTCGTAGCCGCGCAGGAAGGCGTCGGCCGCCGTCATCTGCACGCACATGTCGGTCGCCAGCCCCGCCAGGATCAGTTCCTTCGCGCCCATGTCCTTGAGCAGCAGTTCCAGCGCCGAACAGAAGAACGCCGAGTGGCGCGGCTTGAGCAGCGTGATGTCGCGCGGCCGCGGCGCCACCAGCCGTGCAATCTCGCCGCCGAGGTCGTCGCGCGCGCAGCACTGCGCCACCAGCGCCTGGAAGTCCGACTGCCAAACGCCGTAGTTGTCGTTGGCGTACACGACGGTCACCTGCTCGGCTTGCAGCTTTTCGCGCAGACGCACCGTCGCGCGCGCCGCGGCCAGGGCCGGGCGTGCCAGCCTTTCCGCTCCCGGGAAATTGAGCGGGTTGATGAAGTCGACGAGGACCAGCACGCGCGGGCTGCGCGGCACCTTGGCAGGTTTCATGGGTGCAAAAGCAAACGGCGCCCATGGTAGGGCGCCGTCCGGCTGGCTCCTGTAGGAAGCCGGCTTTACTTCTTGCCGAGGCCCATGCGGGCAGCGCCTTCCGTGTACAGCTTCGTCTTGCCGGCCATGAAGCTGTCCATCTCCTCGACGCCGACGTTCACGAGCTCGAAGCCGGAGGCCGCGGCCTTCTCCTTCATCTCGGGATCGTTGTTCAGGGCGCGCCACAGGTCGGAGATGCGCTTGCGCTCGGCCACCGGCGTGGACTTGGGCATGCCGATGCCGCGGTACGCCCCGTCGATCCAGTCGACGCCCAGTTCCTTGAAGGTGGGCACGTCCGGCATCAGCGGGTGGCGCTTCTCCATCGCCACGGCGATGGGACGCACGCCCTTGTCCTTGTTCGCGATCGCGAAGGGCACGTAGGTCATGGCACCGTCCACCTGGCCGCCCAGCACGGAAGTCGCCAGGTCGCCCGTGCCCTTGAACGGGACATACAGCGTCTTGATGCCGAAGGCGGCGTCCAGGCGCTCGTGCGCGGCGTGGTTGGCCGAGTACTGGCCCGAGCCCGCGAGGCTGAGCTTGCCCGGTTCGGCCTTGGCCGCGGCAAGGAATTCCTTGAAGTTGTGGATGTTGCTCTTGGCGCTGACCACCAGGATGTCCGGCGTGAAGTGGAACCAGAACACCGGCGTGACGTCCTGGGTCTTGTACTGCACGTCGCCCTGGATCGGCTGGAAGACGATGTGGGGCAGGTTGACGCCCACGACGTTCAGGCCGTCGCCGGGCAGCTGGTTCATCTGCGTCCACATGAGCGCACCGCCGGCTCCGGCCTTGTACTGCACGATGGTCTCGATGGCGGGGCACTTCTTCTTCAACACACCCTGCTGGTGGCGCGCCGACAGGTCGGACTCGCCGCCGGGCGGGAAGGCCTGCCAGTACTGGACGTTGCCCGTGGGGCAGGTCACCGTCTGCGACCAGGCCAGGGGAGCGAGCGCGGCGAGGGCCAGCGCGGCGAGAGTGCGTTTCATGTCTGTCTCCTTGTTATGGACTGCGAAGCCCAGCGTTGTGGCACGGAATCAGCGGTTCTTCAACCGGGAAACCACGGCGGCGGTCACCTCCGCGGTCCTGGCCTTGCCGCCGAGGTCACCGGTGTGCAGCCTGGGATCCGCAGTGACTTCCTCGACCGCCTTCATCAGGCGCGCCGCGGCTTCCTTCTCGCCCAGGTGCTCCAGCAGCATCACGCAGCTCCAGAAGGTGCCGACCGGGTTGGCCAGGCCCTTGCCCATGATGTCGAAGGCCGAACCGTGGATGGGCTCGAACATGCTGGGGTAGCGGCGCTCGGGATCGATGTTGCCGGTGGGGGCGATGCCGAGGCTGCCGGCCAGCGCCGCGGCCAGGTCGCTCAGGATGTCGGCGTGCAGGTTGGTCGCGACCAGCGTGTCGAGCGAAGCGGGTCGGTTGACCATGCGCGCGGTGCAGGCGTCGACCAGTTCCTTGTCCCACTTCACGTCCGGGAATTCCTTGCTCACGGACAGCGCGATCTCGTCCCACATCACCATCGCGTGGCGCTGCGCGTTCGACTTGGTGACCACGGTGAGCTGCTTGCGCGGGCGCGACTGGGCCAGCTTGAAGGCGAAGCGCATGATGCGCTCGACGCCCGCGCGGGTCATCATGCTCACGTCGGTCGCCACTTCGATCGGGTGGCCCTGGTGCGCGCGGCCGCCGACGCCGGCGTACTCGCCTTCGGAGTTCTCGCGCACGATCACCCAGTCCAGGTCCTTGGGCGTGCAGCGCTTCAGCGGCGCGTCGATGCCCGGCAGGATGCGCGTGGGCCGCACGTTGGCGTACTGGTCGAAGCCCTGGCAGATCTTCAGGCGCAGGCCCCACAGCGTGATGTGGTCGGGGATGTGCGGATCGCCGGCGGAACCGAAGAGGATGGCGTCCTTGTCGCGCAGCGCCTCGAGGCCGTCGTCCGGCATCATCTTGCCGTGCGCGCGGAACCAGTCGCCGCCCCAGCCGAAGCTGCTGAATTCGAAGCGGAAGCCGGCGCCGGACGCGGCCAGCGCCTCCAGCACTTCCTGGCCGGCGGGAACCACTTCCTTGCCGATGCCGTCGCCCGGGATGCAGGCAATCTTGTAGGTCTTCATGGGATGTCCTTTCGCGCCAGACTTTAGGGCCTGGCGGGCGGAAAGAACGCGGGCAATTTCATCCCATTGTTAACCTGGGTGGCATGAATCCGCCCAGCTCATCCCGGCCTGGGGCCGCGATCCGTGGCGGGTCCGACCCGGCGCCGCATGGATTGCGGGCCGCAGCCCGCAATGACCCGGTGCGTCAGAGCGCCTTGTTGAGGTCTATGTCCAGGCCGGCCTGCTTCATCTGTCGCGCGAGCAGCAGCTTCCACACACCCCCGTTGTCCACGGGAATGCGCACCAGCGAATCCAGCCCGGGCGCGGAGGACTGCGCCGGCACCAGCAGGCACACGCGCGCGGCGCCCAGCGCGCCGAGCAGGAAGCCCGTCTCCAAGGGACGGTCCGAGCGCATCAGCACGGCGAAGCGCACGGGGCGCAGCTTCTCCAGCGTCTCCGGCGAAGGGGTGGCACCGGAACCGCCGGTGACCGTCTCGATGCCCATGTCCTTGAGGAAAGCGGCCAGCGCTTTCGCCGCCTCGTCCCCGGCGCGGCAGACGACGGCCACGCGGGCCATGGCGCTGTCGGAGGGGACGGCAGTGGTGCTGGCAGCACGGGCGGGTGTGGGTGAAGGGGTCGCTGCAGGCGTCGGCGCAGGCGTCGGCGCGGGTGTTGGCGCAGGCGTCGGTGCCGGTGTCGGTGCCGGTGTTGGCGCGGGCGTCGGTGCCGGTGTCGGCGCGGGCGTCGGTGCGGGCGTCGGTGCAGGCGTCGGTGCGGGTGTCGGTGCGGGTGTCGGTGCAGGTGTCGGTGCAGGGGTCGGCGCGGGCGTCGGTGCGGGCGTCGGCGCAGGCGTCGGTGCGGGCGTCGGCTCCGGCTCGGCTGCCGCTTGCGGATGCTCCATCCGGTGCTTCAGCTTGGCCGCCGCGGCCTCCAGGCGGCTTGCTGCGCTCGCCACCGCCTTGCGGATCTCGGCGTGAAATTCTTCCACGGTGAAGCGGTCGCCGAAGGTCGTGTCCAGGGCCGCGTCGATCGGGGGGACGGCGAATTCGCGGTACAGCGCGCTGCCGGCGCCGAAGGCCTCGGCGACGAGCTTGTTGACGTTCTTCTGCACCACCTCCAGGCGCGTGTCCCAGCGGTCCTGGATGCCGGTCGCATCGAAGGTCTTGAGTTCCTTCACGCGTCGCGCGATGCGATCGAGCACGGCCTCCACCTCCGCCCGGCCCTGCGCGCCGCTGCCTGCCGGCTTTGCGTTCGACATGCTTTCTTCCTCCTTGGGCCACTGTACCAGCGGCTCCCGCGCAGGGATCCCGCCGGCCGGGGCAGAATGCGCGCAATTCGCCTCGCCGCCACATGTCCGCGCACACCGCCTCGCAGGAAATACAGTTCTTCAGCGTCCTGATGCGCTGCGGCAGCCTCGCGGCCGCGGCGCGCGAGCTGCAGGTCAGCCCGCCGGCGGTGAGCAAGCGGCTCGCCGCCCTCGAAAGCCGCCTCGGCGTGACCCTGCTGCACCGGACCACCCGCCGGCTGATGCTCACGCACGAGGGCGAGACCTACCTGGCGCACGGGCGCCGCATCCTCGGCGAGATCGAGGCGCTGGAACGCGAGCTGCAAGGCGCGCGCTCGGAACCCACCGGCGTGCTGCGCGTGAACGCCACCCTGGGCTTCGGCCGCATGCACGTGGCGCCGGCGATCGCCACCTTCGCCAGGCTCTACCCCAAGGTGGAAGTGCAGCTGCAGCTTTCGGTGAACCCGCCGCCGCTGACCGACGACGCCTTCGACGTGTGCGTGCGCTTCGGCGAACCGCCCGACGCCCGCGTGGTGGCGCGCCTGCTGGCGCCGAACCGCCGGCTGCTGTGCGCCTCGCCCGCCTACCTGCAGCGCCACGGCACGCCGCGCACGCCGCACGAGCTCGCCGGCCACAGCATCATCGCGATCCGCCAGGGCGACGAGGCCTACGGCTCCTGGCGGCTGCGTTCGGGCAAGCGCGTCGAGACGGTGCGGGTGCGCGGCAACCTGAGCACCAACGACGGCGAGATCGCGGTGAGCTGGGCCCTCGGCGGCCTCGGCATCGTGCTGCGCGCCGAGTGGGACATCGCGCGCTACCTGCGCAGCGGCCGGCTGCAGCAGGTGCTGGAGAACTGGCAGACACCGCCGGCGGACATCCATGCCGTGTACCCGGTGCGGCACCAGGGCACGGCCCGGGTGCGGGTGTTCGTGGACCATCTCGCGCAGGAGTTCGCCAGGCGCTTCACGGCCTGAGCGGCACTGCACAATCCCGGCCATGGAACTGAACCCCATGGACAACCTGGAGGCGCGCGCCTCGCGCCTGAACGCCACCGTCGCCGTCACCGTCGCCCTGCTGGGGACCGTGATGGGCGTGTGCAAGGTCAAGGACGACAACATCGTGCAGGCCATGCAGCAGGCGCAGGCCGACAAGGTGGACCACTGGTCCTTCTACCAGGCACGCAACCTGCGCGAGGAACTCGCCCGCGCCACCACCGTGCAGCTGAAGCTGCAGGCGGCGGGGCGCGCGCAGCCGGAGCGCGCCGGCTACGACGAGGCGATCGCCCGGTACGAGTCGCTCGCCACCGAGCAGGCGCAGAAGAAGGCGGAGCTGCTGCAGCAGGCGCAGCAGGACCAGAAGAACTATGACGCGCTGAACGATCGCGACGACCAGTTCGACCTGGCCGACGCGGCGATCTCGATCGCGATCGCCGCGCTGGCGGTCGCCTCGCTCACGCAGGCCTGGTGGCTGTACGCGCTGGCACTGGTGCCCGGTCTGTTCGGCAGCTTCATGGGCTTTGCCGGCCTGGCGGGCTGGCCGGTGCACCCGCAGTTTCTCGCCGGCCTGCTCTCCTGAGGCCGGCTCAGAGCACCAGCATTGCGCGGAAGTCGTTGACGTTGGTGTGGGTCGGCCCGGTCACCACCAGGTCGCCCAGCGCGCTGAAGTAGCCGTAGGCGTCGTTGCGGGCGAGGAAGGCGTCGACCTTCATGCCTTGCGCGAGCGCGCGGGCCAGGGTGTCCGGAGCGACGAAGGCGCCGGCGTTGTCTTCCACGCCGTCGATGCCGTCGGTGTCCGCCGCCAGGGCCCAGACGCCGGCCTGCCCTTGCAGCGCCTGCGCCAGGCCGAGGCAGAACTCACCGGCGCGGCCGCCGCGGCCGCGCGGCGTGCCTTCCGGCTGCTTGCGCACCGTGACCGTGGTCTCGCCGCCGGAGAGGATCACGCAGGGACGGCCGAAGGGCTGCCCGCGCTGCGCCACGGCGCGCGCGATCGCGGCGTGCACCTTGCCCACCTCGCGCGACTCGCCTTCCAGTTCGTCGCTGAGGATGTGCGCGTCGATTCCGGCGGCACGCGCCGCGGCCGCGGCCGCCTCCAGCGACTGCTGCGGCGTCGCGATCAGGTGCACCGGCTGGTCCGCGAAGGCCGCGTCGCCCGGCTTGGGCGTCTCCAGCGCACCCTGCTCCAGCAGGCTCATGATCGCGCCGGGCACCTCGATGGCGTAGCGCTGCAGGATCGCCACCGCGTCGGCGCAGGTGCTCGCGTCGGGCACCGTGGGGCCGCTGGCGATGACCGAGGGATCGTCGCCCGGCACGTCGCTGATGGTCAGCGTCACGACGCGCGCCGGCGCACAGGCCGCCGCCAGCCGCCCGCCCTTGATGCGCGACAGGTGCTTGCGCACGCAGTTCATCTCCACGATGTTGGCGCCCGACTCCAGCAGCCGGCGGTTGATGCGCTGCTTGTCCTCCAGCGTCAGGCCTTCGGCGGGCAGCGTGAGCAGCGCCGAGCCACCGCCGGAGATGAGGCACAGCACCAGGTCGTCGGGCGTGAGCCCGCGCGTGAGCGCGAGGATGCGCTCCGCGGCGCGCAGGCCGGCCTCGTCCGGCACGGGATGCGAGGCTTCCACCACCTCGATGCGCTGCGGCAGGCCCGCGGGACGCGGGGGCGTGTGGTGATAGCGCGTGACCACGAGGCCGGACAGCGGCGCCTCCGCCGGCCAGAGCGCCTCGACGGCCTGCGCCATCGCGCCGCCGGCCTTGCCCGCGCCCAGCACCAGCGTGCGGCCGCGCGGCGGCGGCGGCAGGAAGCTGGCGGTGTTGTGCAGCGGCAGGGCGCGGTGCACCGCGGTGCGGTACAGGTGCTCGAGGAAGGCGCGCGGCTGCGCGCGGGGATCGGGGGCGGTCATGGGCGGTCTCCAGCGCGGATTGTGCCGCGCGCCACGCCCGCTAGCGCGCGGGCACCGGCGCGAACAGCACGGTCACCACGCCGTTGGGCAGGTACTCGTTCTGGCCGTAGAAGTCGAAGGCGACCAGCAGGCGCACCTGGCTGCCGGCGCGCGCCTGCACCAGGCTGCATTGCTGCACGGCGGCGAGGGCGCCTGCGCGCAGGTGGGAGCTGAAGGGCCCTTGCTCCAGCACGGGGTTCACCAGCCGGCCATCGGGGCCGACCTCGGCGCGCACGAGCGCGTGTCCGTGCTCGAAGTCCTGCAAGGACTGGAAGGGATATTGCTGCGGCCCGCAGACCGGCCCTGCCCCGACGGCGCCGGGGTCCGGCGGGATGGCAGCGGGCCAGGGTGCCGCGCACGCGGCAAGCCCGAGGGCGGCGGCGAGGCAAAGCAGGCGGGTGCGCATCGCGACAGTATCGCGCGGATCGCCGGGCATGGGGCCGCCGGAGGCTCACTCCGTCTTGGCGCCGGCCTGGAACCACTGGCCGATCAGCGCCCGCTCGCCATCGGTGATGCCGGTCGCATTGTTCAAGGGCATGGTCCTGGCCACCACGGCCTGCTGGTACACCGCCTGCGCATGCTGCTTCAGGCCCTCGGGCGAGTCGAGCCTCACGTTCTTCATCTGCAACTGCGGGCCGTGGCACTGGTAGCAGCGCTGCTCCAGCACCTTGTGCACGGCGGCGTAGTCCGCCGCCGCCGGCGGCACCCTGGCGGCGGCGCTTGGCTCGGGCGTGAGCCACACGAGCGTGCCGGCGATCAAGGCGACGCCCACCAGCGCGTAGCCGACGGGATGGCGGTTGCGCCCCAGCTTCCAGCCGTGCCGCATGACGAAGAACTGGCGGATCGCAGCGCCAGCGAACATCATCAGCACCAGGACCAGCCAGTTCAGCTTGTGCGTGTAGAGGAAGCCGTAGTGGTTGGACAGCATCGCGAACAGCACCGGCAGCGTGAAGTAGGTGTTGTGCACGCTGCGCTGCTTGCCGCGCCAGCCGTGGATCGGGTCCGGCGCCTCGCCCGCCGCGATGGACTTCACCACCTTGCGCTGGCCGGGGATGATCCAGAAGAACACGTTGGCGCTCATGGCCGTGGCGATCATCGCCCCGACCAGCAGGAAAGCCGCGCGCCCGGCGAACCAGTGGCACGCCAGCCAGGCCGCCACGCACACCAGCGCGAACACCAGTGCGCCGACGATCGCGTCCCCGTTCCTGCGACGGCCGAACACCCGGCAGATGGCGTCGTACAGCATCCAGAACACCACGAGGAAGCACAGGGCGACGGCCACCGCGGCACCCGGCGACCAGTTCACGAGCGACTTGTCGACCAGGTAGCTGCCCGCGTTCCAGATGTACGACACGGTGAACAGCGCGAAACCCGAGAGCCAGGTCGAATAGGCTTCCCAGTAGAACCAGTGCAGGTGCGGCGGCAGCTGCGGCGGCGCGACCGCGTACTTCACCGGGTGGTAGAAGCCGCCCCCGTGCACGGCCCACAGTTCCCCGGTCACCCCTTCGTCGCGCAGCCTGGCATCCGCGGCGGGAACGAGGCTGCTGTCGAGGAAGACGAAGTAGAAGGAGGACCCGATCCAGGCGATCGCGGTGATGACGTGCAGCCAGCGCAGCAGGAGGTTGGCCCAGTCGAGAAGATAGCTTTCCATGCTTCTTGCCGATTGACCTGCTCACCACCGCGGGCGCTCTGAGCAGAGTGGGTCGCGCACACTCCTTGCCGGGGTCGGATTCCAATTTCCCGGCCAGGAGGCGCCGCTGCGACTGTGGACCGGAGTGTATACACTCCGGCGGCTTCATGAAAGCGGGACTTGCAGCAGCTGCGCCGCGACCGCCACCGCGATCACCTCCGGCTCCTTGCCCGTGATTCCGGGGATGCCGATGGGACAGGTGATGCGCGCCAGTTCCCCTTCCGTGAAGCCGCGTTCCTCCAGCCGGTGGCGGAAGGTCGCCCACTTGGTGGCGCTGCCGATCAGGCCCACGTACGGCAGGTCGTCGCGCTCGCGGCGGCGCTTCAGGCAGGCGGCAACGATGTCCAGGTCCTCGGCGTGGCTGAAGCTCATGATGAGCACGCGCGACCCGGGCGCGAGCTCACCCACCGCGGCATGCACCGGGTCCGAGTGCTCGCACTGCACCGTGTCGGGGACGTCCTCGGGAAAGATCTCGTCGCGGCTGTCGATCCAGGTGATGGCGAAGGGCAGCGTGCGCAGCACGCCCACCAGCGCCTTGCCGACGTGTCCACCCCCGAACAGCGCCACGGGCGTGCGCTGCGCCTGCAGGCGTTGCGCGAGGACGGGCGCGTCGGCGGCCGTGAGGCGCTCGTAGCGCAGGTGCACGACCCCACCGCAGCACTGCCCCAGGGCCGGCCCGAGGGGATAACGCAACACCGCTTCGCCGCCCGTCTGCGACAAGCGGCGGCGCGCCTCCTCGATCGCCTGCAACTCCAGGTGGCCGCCGCCAATCGTCCCCGCCACCGCGTCGCGAAAAACCGCCATCCAGGCGCCCGCCTCGCGCGGCACCGATCCCGCCGTGGCGTGGACGCTGACCAACACCCCGTCCGCGGACGCCAGGCGTTTCGTGACTTCTTCAATGGCGGACATTCTTTACAGTGAAGCGGGACGCAAGGACGCGAAGCGTTTGGTAACCATGGTCATCATTGCGGCAAGCGCTGCCGTTGTAGATTGGACCCGCACGCGCCCGCGTGCCATCGCGAGGAGTAGCTGACATGAAGTATCGCCCGAGCCTGCGTTCGCTGACACCTGCCATGCTGGCCGGCACCGCCGCCTTGCTGGCGTCCTGCAGTTCCGCGCCGCCGCCGGCCGAACAAGCGCGCGCCGCCGTGGTCAAGCCCGCGGAAGGCCCGGTCGCCCAGTCGGCGCACCCGGCGCCGGCCATGATGATGAAGACCTCGGCCGCGACGAACCCGCGCGCCTACCGCCAGGACGCCGCGCAGCACCTGTACAGCCTGAACCAGGATCGCATCTGGAAAGGCCGCATGCCCCCGCTGCTGTACGCAGTCGGCGTCCTGCAGGTGGAAGTGGACGGCCAGGGCAACGTGCGCAACCTGAACTGGATGCGCGCCCCCAGGCACGCACCGGAAGTGATCGCCGAAATCGAGCGCACCGTGCGCGCCGCCGCGCCCTACCCCGTGCCCGCCCGCATGGGCAAGGTGGTCTACACGGACACCTGGCTGTGGCACAAGACGGGTCGCTTCCAGCTGGATACGTTGACGGAAGGGCAGGACTGAGCGCTTCCTGCGGCATCGCGCAAAGCGGCCTGCGGGCCGCTTTTTCCTGGCGGTGCGCCAGCGACCCCCCCCCCCTCACGACCCCCGGTACGTCGAATAACTCCACGGGCTCACCAGCAGGGGCACGTGGTAGTGCTGGTCCTCGTTGGCGATGCCGAAGTCCAGCGTGACACGGTCGAGGAAGGGAGGGTCGGGCAGCTGCACGCCGCGCGTGCGGAAGTACGGAGCCACGTCGAAGACCAGCCGGTAAGTGCCCTTCTTCAGGCTCGCGTTGTCGAACAGCGGGCCCTCCGGGCTGCGGCCGTCGGCATTCAGCACGAAGCGCTTGACCAGGGTGGCGCCGCCGCCGGCGGTGGTGGAATACAGCTCCGCCGCCATGCCCGCCGCGGGCGTGCCATGCATGGTGTCCAGGACGTGGGTGCTCAGGCCCATGGCGATCTCCGGGGATTGTGGACCGGAGTGTATACAGTTTTGGCGCCCGCGGCTATCATGCGCCGCATGGAGCCGTCCACCACCCGCACCATCGTCGACGCGCTGACGCGCGCGATCGTGGAGCACCGGCTGCAGCCCGGCACCAAACTGGCGGAACAGAAGCTCGCCGACCACTTCGGCGTATCGCGCACGCTGGTGCGGCAGGCCCTGTTCCAGCTGGTACAGAAGCACCTGGTGAAGATGGAACCCGCGCGTGGCGCCTTCGTCGCAGCGCCGACCGTCGAGGAGGCACGCCAGGTGTTCCAGGTGCGCCGCCTGCTGGAAGCGGAGATGGTGCGCGAGTTCCTGCGCAAGCAGACGCCGGCCAAGCTCAAGGCGCTGCGGGAGCACGTGGCGCAGGAGAAGGCGGCGATGGCGGGCAGCGACGTGAGCGAACGCCAGCAGCTGCTGGGCGACTTCCACGTGCGCATGGCCGAACTCGCCGGGAACGCGGTGCTGGCGCAGATCCTGCGCGACCTCGTCTCGCGCAGCTCCCTCATCACGCTGATGTACCAGCGGGACAGCTTCGAGCCGCACTCGCAGGAGGAGCACGTGGAACTGATCAAGGCGCTCGCCGCGAAGGACGAGAAGCGCGCGGTCAAGCTGATGGAAGAACACCTGCGGCACGTCGAGGAAAGCCTGGCCTTCGACCGCAACGTCCCCACCCACGACATCGCACTGGCACTGGCATGAGCACCGTCTACGACTCCACTGCGCCCTACCCGCGCGACCTCGCCGGCTATGGCCGCAACCCGCCCCATGCGAAGTGGCCGGGCAACGCGCGCATCGCGGTGCAGTTCGTGCTGAACTTCGAGGAAGGCGGCGAGAACGCCACGCTGCACGGCGACCCCGCGTCCGAGCAGTTCCTGTCGGAGATGTTCAACCCCGCCGCCTTCCCCGGCCGCCACCTGAGCATGGAAGGCATCTACGAATACGGCTCGCGCGCCGGCGTCTGGCGCATCCTGCGCGAGTTCGAGCAGCGCCGGCTGCCCCTCACGGTGTTCGGCGTCGGCTCGGCGCTGCAGCGCTGCCCCGAGCTCACGCAGGCCTTCGTCGAGGCCGGCCACGAGATCGCCTGCCACGGCTGGAAGTGGATCCACTACCAGGACGTGCCCGAGGACGTCGAGCGCGAGCACATGCGACTGGGCATGGAGGCGATCGTCAAGCTCACGGGCGAACGGCCCCTGGGCTGGTACACCGGCCGGGACAGCCCGAACACGCGCCGGCTGGTCGTGGACTACGGCGGCTTCGAATACGACAGCGACTACTACGGCGACGACCTGCCCTTCTGGATGAAGGTGAGCAAGTCCGACGGCAGCACCGTGCCGCACCTCGTCGTGCCTTACACGCTGGACTGCAACGACATGCGCTTCGCCCTGCCCCAGGGCTACTCGCACGCCGATCCCTTCTTCCAGTACATGCGCGACAGCTTCGACGCGCTCTACGCCGAAGGCGACGAGGCGCCGAAGATGATGAGCGTCGGCATGCACTGCCGCCTGCTGGGTCGCCCCGGACGCATCACCGCGCTGCAGCGCTTCCTGGACCACGTCGCGAAACATGACCGTGTGTGGGTGTGCACGCGCCTGGACATCGCGCGGCACTGGAAGCAGGTCCACCCCTACGAGGAGGCCTGAATGGCCATCACCCTGGAACAAATCAACGCCGCGGATGCGGCCGAAGCCGCGCGCCTGCTGGACGGGCTCTACGAGCACTCGCCCTGGATCGCCCAAGCCGCGCTGGCGCAGCGGCCCTTCCGCTCCTTGGGCCACCTGAAGCAGGCCATGGCGGACATCGTGCGCGACGCGGGCGAGGCCAGGCAACTCGCGCTGATCCGCGCGCACCCGGAGCTCGCCGGCAAGGCGATGGTCGCGAAGACGCTCACCAGCGAATCGACCAGCGAGCAGGGCAAGGCGGGCCTGACCGACTGCACGCCCGAGGAGTTCGCGCGCATCCAGCAGCTCAACGCCGACTACAACGCCAGGTTCGGCTTTCCCTTCATCCTGGCCGTGCGCGGCCCGCGCGGCACCGGCCTGCACCGGCGCCAGATCATCGACACCTTCGCCCGCCGGCTGGACAACCACCCGGACTTCGAGCGCGCCGAGGCCTTGCGCAACATCCACCGCATCGTGGAGCTGCGCCTGAACGACAAGTTCGGCGTCGAGCCGGCGCTGGGCAACCTGGTCTGGGACTGGCAGGAGCAGCTCGCGCGGCAAAGCGACCCGGGGTACCAGGAGAAGGGTCAGCTGACGGTCACCTACCTCACCGATGCGCACCGCGCCGCGGCGAAGGAGATCGCGGACGTGATGCGCCAGGCGGGGTTCGACGAGGTGGAGACGGATGCGGTCGGCAATGTCGTGGGACGCTACCGCCCTGGCGCCGCTTCGGCGAAGTACCTCCTCACCGGTTCGCACTACGACACGGTGCGCAACGGCGGCAAGTACGACGGACGCCTGGGGATCTTCACGCCGATCGCCTGCGTGCGCGAGCTGTCGCGGGCGCAGCGCCGCCTGCCTCTGGGCATCGAGGTCGTCGCCTTCGCCGAAGAGGAAGGGCAGCGCTACAAGGCCACCTTCCTGGGCTCGGGCGCTCTCACCGGAGACTTCGACCCCGCCTGGCTGGAGCAGAAGGACGCCGAGGGCATCACCATGCGCGAGGCGATGCGGCAGGCCGGCCTGCCCGCGCAACGCGAGGCGATCCAGGCCTTGAAGCGCGACGCCGGGCGCTACCTCGGCTTCGTCGAAGTGCACATCGAGCAGGGCCCGGTGCTGAACGAACTGGACATCCCGCTGGGCATCGTCACCTCCATCAACGGCGGCCGCCGCTTCCAGTGCGAAGTCACCGGCATGGCCAGCCACGCGGGCACCACGCCGATGGACCGCCGGCGGGATGCCGCCGTGGCCGTGGCGGAACTGGCCTTGTTCGTCGAACAACGCGCGGCGCGCGACGGCGATTCGGTGGGCACCATCGGCATGCTGCAGGTCCCCAATGGCTCCATCAACGTGGTGCCGGGCCGCTGCCTGTTCTCGCTGGACCTGCGCGCGCCCGACGATGCGCAGCGCGACGCCCTCGTCAACGACGTCCTGGCGAAGCTGAAGGACATCTGCGAGCGGCGCGGCGTGCACCACGTGGTCGAGGAAACCATGCGCGCTGCCGCCGCCCCCAGCCATCCGGCCTGGCAGCGGCGCTGGGAAGCCGCCGTGGAGTCGCTGGGCCTGCCGCTGTACCGCATGCCCAGCGGCGCCGGGCACGATGCCATGAAGCTGCACGAAATCATGCCCCAGGCCATGCTGTTCGTGCGCGGCCAGAACGCGGGCATCAGCCACAACCCGCTCGAATCCACCACCAGCGACGACATGGAGCTGGGCGTGCGCGCCTTCCAGCACCTGCTGGAGCAGCTCGCCAGGGAGACCGCATGAACGACCACCAGAAACTCGACGCCTGGATCGACGCGCACTTCGACGAGGAGGTCCGCTTCCTGCAGGAGCTGGTCCGCGTCCCCACCGACACGCCGCCCGGCGACAACGCCCCGCATGCCGAGCGCACCGCCGAACTGCTGGAGGCTTTCGGCATGGAGGCGGAAAAGCACACCGTGCCCCAGGGCGAGGTGCAGGCCTACGGCCTGCAATCGATCACCAACCTGGTCGTGCGCCGCAAGTACGGAACCGGCCCCACCATCGCCCTGAACGCGCACGGCGACGTGGTGCCTCCCGGCGAAGGCTGGACGCATGACCCTTACGGCGGCGAGATCGCGGACGGCAGGATCTACGGGCGCGCGGCGGCCGTGAGCAAGAGCGACTTCGCCAGCTTCACGTTCGCGGTCCGCGCGCTGGAATCGCTGGCGGCGCCGCTCAAGGGTGGCGTCGAACTGCACTTCACCTACGACGAGGAATGGGGCGGCGAGCTGGGCCCCGGATGGCTGCTGAAGAAAGGCATCACCAAGCCCGACCTGATGATCGCCGCCGGCTTCAGCTACGAGGTCGTCACCGCCCACAACGGCTGCCTGCAGCTGGAGGTCACCGTGCACGGCAAGATGGCCCACGCCGCCATCCCGCACACGGGCGTGGACGCGCTGCAGGGCGCCGTGCAGATCCTCAATGCGCTGTACGCGCAGAACACGCGCTACCAGCAGGTCACGTCCAGGGTTCCCGGCATCCGGCACCCGTACCTGAACGTGGGCCGCATCGAAGGCGGCACCAACACCAACGTGGTTCCGGGCAAGGTCATGTTCAAGCTCGACCGCCGCATGATCCCCGAGGAGAACCCGCAGGAGGTCGAGGCGAACATCCGCCAGGTGATCGCCGAGGCGGCGGCGCGCCTTCCGGGCATCACGGTGGACATCAAGCGCCTGCTGCTCGCCAACGCGCTGAAGCCCTTGCCCGGCAACAAACCGCTGGTTGAAGCGTTGCAGAAACACGGCAAGGAAATCTTCGGCCAGGACATCCCCGCGATGGGAACGCCCCTGTACACCGACGTGCGTCTGTATGGCGAAGCCGGGGTTCCCGGCGTGATCTATGGCGCCGGGCCGCGCACCGTGCTGGAGTCCAACGCCAAGCGCGCCGACGAGCGCCTGGAACTGGAGGACCTGCGCCGCGCGACCAAGGTCGTGGCGCGGGCCCTGTACGACCTCCTTCGTTAGGCTGCGCGGCCCGCGGGCGCGCCGGCTTCACCACGACCTTGCGTAAGACACCCACGGCCCGCCGGCGCGCCACGCCACGCCGACCACGGCCCCGTCCGGCAAGGGCTTGGTGAGCAGGAATGCCGAGCCGACGCCGATCACGGCGCCGCCCACCACGTCCGTGGTGGAGTGATGGTGGTGGCGGACGCGCTCGTACGCAGTGACGGTGCCAAGCACATAGAAAGGCCAGGCTTCGTCCAGGCCGTAGCGCCGGTGCACGAAGCCGGCGGCCGCGAACACGATGGAGGTGTGGCCGGACGGAAAGCCATAGCCGGTACCGTCGGGGCGCGGGCTGTTCACCACACGCTTGGCAACCTCGGTGGTTCCCTGCGCCAGCAGCGTGGACAGGCCCCACTGCTTGAATCCGTCCAGGTCCTGGTGATAGAGCGTGAGGCCGGCGGCTGCCAGGGGCACGGCAATGGCCAGCGCATCGCCCACCGGATCCGCCGTGGCGGTCACCTGCGCGCTCGCGGGCAGCGGGGCGAACCAGCCGATGCAGATCGCCAGCAGGACGGCCGCGCAAATCCTCATGGTCCCGCTCCTGAAGAAGGACCAGGCCACTGTTTGCCGCCCGGCTTAATTCGCGCTTAAAGGCGGTCGCGTGCCGCGTGCTATACAGCCGCATGCCCCCTTCGAACGCAGTACGCGCAAGCGCATCGACCGGCGACGCCGCGCCCACGCGCATCGCCACGCACAGCGGCAGCTTCCACGCCGACGACGCCTTCGGTGTCGCGGTGCTGGCCGCGCTCCATCCGCAGCACGAGATCGTCCGCAGCCGCGACCCCGCGGTGCTGGCGGGAGCCGATTACCTGGTGGACGTCGGCGGTGAGTGGGACGCCGCACGCGGCCGCTTCGACCACCACCAGCGCGGCTTCGACGGCCGGCGCGCGGGTGACGATGGGCCGGCCGAGGGCTATGCGAGCGCCGGCCTGGTGTGGCGGGAATTCGGCGACGCCTATGTGCGGCAGGTCATGCAGGAACTCGGCGCAGACGTGAGCGGCGATGCCGTCTCGCGCATCGCGCAGGACGTGGACGCCTCGCTCGTGCGCTACCTGGACCTCGTCGACACCGGCGCGCAGATGGTGGCGCCCGGCGTATTCGGCCTGTCCAGCCAGGTGGCGCTCCTGAACAGCAGCTGGCTGGAGGAACAGGGACTGGACGGTACGGCTCTCGCGGCGTTGCAGATGGAGCGTTTCCGCGAAGCCATGGAGCTGGTGCAACGCCAGCTGCATCGCCTGGTGCTGCGCCGCATCGGCCAGGAACTTGCCGCGGCCAAGGTGCGCGCGGCCGGCCGGCTGCTGGACGGCCGCGTCCTCTACCTGAAGGAAGGCGGAATGCCCTGGACCGCCGTCGTGGTGCAGGAGATGCCGCAGGTGCTGCTGGTGGTCTATCCGGAAATGGACGAGCGCGGGCAACGCTTCGTCCTGCGCACCGTGCCGGCTGCGACCGAATCGTTCGCGAATCGCATGGACCTGCCGCGCGCCTGGGCCGGTCTGCGCGACCGGCAGCTGGCCGATGTCACCGGGGTGGCGGACGCGCTCTTCTGCCACACCAACGTCTTCATCGCGGTGGCAGGCAGCATGGAAGGCGCGATGCGCCTTGCGGAGCTCGCGCTGGACGCAAGAGCAGCGGGCTGACGCACAAGGACACGCCGCGCTCTTGCGGAAGAAAAAAGCGGAGCACCAGGACCGCCGCTCCCGCGCCACGGCAAACCGAACGACCGCTCCAGGCGGGGGGGTTCGTGCGATGCGCGTCCAGGGTTTGCGCACAGCACGACCGCACAGGAGGGCTTTCCGGTTCGCCCGGGATCCCAGGCTCCAGGGCCAATGTCGTCGGCGATCCTTAACGGCCGCTTAAGCGCCTGGAGCCGTTGGTCGGTTCAGGCGCAGCCCTGGGTGTTCACGTACAAGGCGTACACCGAATGGCTCGCGGCCATGAAGAGCCGGTTGCGGTGGCGCCCGCCGAAGCAGAGGTTGGCGCAACGCTCGGGCAGGTGGATGTGCGCGATCGCCTTGCCGTCCGGCGCGAACACGCGCACGCCGTCGAGGCCTTCCGGGTCCACGCCCGGTGCGCCGTTGCTGCCGAAGCCGCACCACAGGTTGCCGGCCACGTCGACGCGGAAGCCGTCGAAGGCGCCCGGGCCTTGCGCATCGGCGCCGATGCGCTTGTTGGACAGCGTGCCGTCCTTCGCGTGGTCGTAGGCCCAGATCTTCCGGTGCGGCGCGGCGCGGCTCTCCACCACGTAGAGAACGGACTCGTCGGGCGAGAAGGCCAGGCCGTTGGGTGCGTTCAGGTCGGTGATCACCTGCTGCAGCTTGCCGTCCGGCGCGATGCGGTACACGGCATGCGGCAGTTCCTGCTGCGCCGGCTCGCCTTCCCAGTAGCCGCCGATGCCGAAGCTCGGGTCGGTGAACCACACGCTGCCGTCGCGCGCGCAGACGATGTCGTTGGGGGAGTTCAGGCGCTTGCCTTCGAAGCGGTCGGCCAGCACCGTGACGCTGCCGTCGTATTCGGTGCGCGTGACGCGCCGCGTGAGGTGCTCGCAGGACAGCAGCCGCCCCTGGCGGTCGCGGAAATGCCCGTTGGCGTTGTTCGACGGAATGCGGAAGTCGCTCACCGTGCCCGAGGCTTCGTCCCAGCGGATCACGCGGTTGTTGGGAATGTCGGAGACCAGCAGGAAGCGGCCATCGCCGAACCACACCGGCCCCTCGGCCCAGCGCAGGCCGGTGGCGATGCGCTCCACGTGCGCGCTGAACAGGCGCAGCGCGAGGAAGCGCTCGTCCAGCACCTCGATGGCGGGATCGGGGTAGCGCAGGCTGGGCGTGAAGTCGCTCATCACTCGGCCTTGATGCCCGCGGCCTTGATGACCTTGGCCCACTTGGCGACCTCCGCCTTCTGGTACTCGCCGAGTTCCGCCGGCGTCATGGTGGACGGGGCCATGCCGAAACTCTTCAGGCGCGCCTGGACTTCGGGCGTGGCGACGATCTTCATGATCTCCGCGTGCAGGCGGTCCACGATGGGTTTGGGAGTGCCAGCGGGGGCGAACACGGCCTGCCACGAGCCCATGTCGAAACCCTTCTGGCCGGCTTCGGCGATGGTGGGCACGTCGGGCAGGGACTCCAGCCGCCTGGAGCTGCTCACGGCGATGGGGCGCAGCTTGCCGGCCTGGATGTGCGGGCCGACGATCAGCGTGGTGTCGAACATCATGTCCACCTGGCCGCCGATCACGTCCTGCACCGCCGGGCCGCTGCCCTTGTAGGGAACGTGCGTGAACTTCACGCCGGACTGGTAGGCCAGCAGCTCCAGCGCCATG
Organism: Ramlibacter sp. G4-7; assembly: GCF_057784995.1. Lineage (NCBI taxonomy): Bacteria > Pseudomonadati > Pseudomonadota > Betaproteobacteria > Burkholderiales > Comamonadaceae > Ramlibacter > Ramlibacter sp. G4-7. The sequence continues at coordinate 348,066 of NZ_JBYNTT010000001.1, read as the reverse complement.
TGCGGCGAGGTCCCGTTGCCAGGCGACGCCGACGACAGGCCGCCCGCCTTTGCCTTGCTGGCGGCGAGCACGTCGTTGAGCGTCTTGTAGGGGCTGGAGGCGGGCACCACCAGCACCAGCGGGCCGGAGCCGAGCATGGCCACGGGCACGAAGGAGGTGACCGGGTCGTAGTCCAGCTTGGGGTACAGGCTCACGTTGATCGCGTGCGAGCTGATGGTGCCGCCCAGGATGGTGTAGCCGTCGGCCGGTGCGCGCGCGGCGAGAGTCGAGCCCACGCTGCCGCCCGCGCCGGGCTTGTTGTCGATGACCACGGGCGTGCCGAGCGCAGCGCTCAGGGGCTGGGCGATCAGGCGGGCGAGCGTGTCGGTGTTGCCGCCGGGCGGGAAGGGAACGACGTAGGTGATGGCCTTGCCCGTGGGCCAAGTGCCCTGGGCGGCGGCGGGCAGCGCGGCGAACGCGCCCGCCAGCAGCAGGGTGGCGAGGAGCGAGCGGCGAATCAGCTGGCGAGCTTGCATGGATATCCCTTGGTTGTCTTCAGAAACGGGGCTGGCTACCCGTGAAAGCTGGATCGTATTTCTTCATCTGCCCCAGGTCATCGCGGTTGCGGATCCCGCAGCGCTGGTAGTTGTCGTGCAGGCGGGCCAGCGCTTCCCGGTCGATGGTGACGCCCAGGCCGGGACCGGTGGGCACGCGCACACTGCCTTCCTCGAACAGGATGCGGCCCCCCGCGACGATCTCTTCATCCTGCCACGGGTAATGCGTGTCGCAGGCATAGGTCAGCTGCGGCACGCTCGCGCACAGGTGCGTCATGGCGACGAGGCTGATGCCCAGGTGGGAGTTGCTGTGCATCGACAGGCCCAGGTCGAAGGTGCGGCACAGCGTGGACAGGCGCTGGGTGGCGCGCAGCCCGCCCCAGTAGTGGTGGTCGCTCAGCACGATCTTCACCGGGCAGCCCGCATCGGCATTGCGCCGGAACTCGGCGAAGTCGGTCACGACCATGTTGGTGGCCAGCGGCACCTCGCATGCGCGCGCCACCGCCGCCATGCCGTCCAGGCCGGGCGCGGGGTCCTCGTAGTACTCCAGCACGCCGCGCAATTGCTGCACGATCCTCAGGCTGGTTTCGACCGTCCAGTTGGCATTGGGATCGATGCGCAGGGGCGTGCCCGGAAAAGACCGCGCCAATGCGAGGATGCCCGCGGCCTCCTGCTCGGGCGGCAGTGCGCCGGCCTTGAGCTTGATGCTGCCGAAGCCGTACTGGTCGACCATGCGGCGCGTCTGCGCCACGAGCTGCTCCGGGGTGAGCGCTTCGCCCCAGGGATCGGGCGCGTAAGGCTTGCCGACGTGCTCCGCGTACTTGTAGAACAGGTAGGCCGAGTAAGGCACGCGATCGCGCGCCGCGCCGCCCAGCAGGTCCACCACCGGCGCGTTCGCCAGCTGGCCCTGCAGGTCCATCATCGCCACTTCGAAGGCGCTGACGACCTTGGCGACGTTCTTCGAGACGTGCATGCCCGGCGCCAGCGAAACCTGCTGGCCCAGGAACTCGGAGGCGGCTGGCTCGCGCGGCGCGACCAGCGCACCCACGCGGCTTTCCATTTCGTTCAGGGACCAGGGCGACAGCCCCGTGAGCGCGGGCGCGGCCCTGGCCAGCACCTCCAGCATCGGCAGGTCGCCGTAGCTTTCGTTGATGCCCACGAGACCCGAATCGGTCTCGATCTCGATGATGGAGCGCAGCGCCCACGGTTCGTGGATGCCCGCCGCGTTGAGCAGCGGCGGATCGCGAAAGGCGATGGGCGTGACGCGGACGTGCCGGATGGCGTGCGAGGTCTTCATCGGCCTTCAGCGGATCATCAGGCGCGGCAGCCAGAGCGAGAACGCGGGCACGTAGGTCACGAGCAGCAGGCAGACCGTGAGGGCGCCGTAGAAGGGCAGGATCGAGCGCATCACCTGTCCCACCGAAATCTCGCCGATGGCGCAACCGACGAACTGGGTCGTGCCCACGGGTGGGGTGTTCAGGCCGAGGGCGCAGTTGATCAGCATGATGACGCCGAACTGCACCGGGTCCATGCCGAACTGCACCGCGATGGGCAGGAAGATCGGCGTGCAGACCAGGATGGTGGCGGCCATGTCCAGGAAGGTGCCGAGCAGGAACAGCAGGATGTTGATCATCAGGAAGATGACCCACGGCTCGCTGCTGATGCTCTGCATCAGGGCACCGGTCTTCTGGGGCACTTCGTACAGCGCCATGAAGTAGCCGAAGGCGGACGAAATGCCGATCAGCAGCAGCACGACGCCGGTGGTCTTGCACGCCTTGGCACAGGCCTTGAGGAAGTCGTGCCAGGTGAGAGACCGGTAGACGAGGGCCGTGACCAGCAACGCCCACAGCACCGCGGTCGCGGCCGATTCGGCCGGCGTGAAGACGCCCGACAGGATGCCGCCCAGGATGATGAAGACGACCAGCAGGCCGGGCATGGCGGCCATCATGGCCCGGAGCACCTCGCCCCAACCGGGGAACTTGCCGCGCGTCGCATAGCCACGCCTGACCGCGACGTAGTAGGCCGCACCCAGGTTGCACAGCGTCAGCAGCAGCGCGGGCACGATGCCGGCCAGGATCATGGACAGGACGCTGACCGAAGCGATGCCCGTGGTCGCCAGGGTGAAGATGATGAGGTTGTGCGAGGTCGGCATCAGCACGCCCACCAGGGCGGCGTGGGTGGTGACGTTGACCGCGTAGTCCGCGTCGTAGCCTTCCTTCTTCATCAGCGGGATCATCACCGAGCCCATCGCGGACACGTCGGCGAGGGCCGATCCGGAGACGCCCCCGAACAGCGTGCAGCCCACGACGTTGCTCATGCCCAGGCCGCCGCGCACGTGGCCCACGAGGCTGTTGGCCAGGCGCACGATGCGATCGGCGATGCCCCCGTAGAGCATCAATTCGCCCGCGAACACGAAGAAGGGGATCGCCATGAAGGAGAACACCTGCATGCCACCCACCATCTTCTGGAAGATGATGGGCACCGGCACGCCCGCATACAGCACGGTGGCGATCGACGACAGTCCGATCGAGAACGCGACCGGCACGCCGAACATCAGCAGTGCCAGAAAGGTGACGGAGAGGACGACCAGTTCCATGAAATGCGCCTTGTCGGGGGGATCAGTGCCAGGCGGGCACGACTTCTTCGCCGCGCAGCAGGGCCAGGATGTGTTCGAAGGAGAAGAGCACGATCAGCACACCGGCGATGACCAGCGCCAGGTAGTCCAGCCCCGCGGGCACGCCCAGCATCGGGTCGAGTTCGTTCCACTTCATGCGGGTCCAGAGCCAGCCGCTCGTGATCATGAAATAACCGAACAGCGCGACCAGGGCGTGGATCAGCACCTCGATCTTCAGGCGGAAGCGCTCGGGCAGCAGCGTCACCAGCGACTCCAGGCCGATGTGGCCCGCGTCGCGCACGCCCACGGCCACGCCCAGCGCGGTGATGTAGAGAACCAGCTGCAGCGCCAGCGCCTCGGTCCACGTGGGCGTGTCGTTGAAGACGTAGCGGCCGACCACCTGGGTCTGCACCGAGATCACCAGCAGGAGCAGGCCGACGATGGCCAGCATCAGGCAGGCCTTGCTCAGGAAGGCGCAGAACCGCGTGTAGAGATGGTTCGCGGGGGGACCGCTGCCGACGGCAAGGTCTTCCTCGGTGACGGGTGTGGAGGTCATGGATGCGCCAGTTGGGAGGCAGACGGAGGCTGGACGGGAAACAGGCGCACGTCCGGGGCCGCCCGGGAAGCGGCGGTGCGAACGTGCGAGCGGCCAGGGCTTACTTGGTGTCCTGCGCGGCCTTCACCAGGCGCTGCAGGTCCGGCGTGGTCATGAACTTCGCGTAGACCGGCTTCATCGCGTTCTGGAATTCCGCCTTGTTGACGTCCTTCACCAGCTGCGCGCCGGCCTTCGTCACGACGTCGATGGCCTTGGCGGTCTGCTCGTCCCACTTCTGGCGCTGGAACTTCACCGATTCCTTGGCCGTCTCGCGGAACATCTGCTGTTCGGCGGGCGACAGCTTGTCGAAGAACACCTTGGAGATGACCAGCATCTCGGGCGCCATCGAGTGTTCGGTATAGGAGTACACCTTGACGGCCTCGTAGTGCTTGAAGCCTTCGTAGGAAGGCTCGTTGTTCTCGGCGGCGTCGATCACGCCCGTCTTGAGGGCGGTATAGACCTCGGCGGTGGGCATGGGCGTCGCGTTGGCGCCCATGGCGTTGGCCACGGCCACCCACAGGTCGGACTGCTGCACGCGGATCTTCAGGCCCTTCGCGTCGGCCAGCGTGCGCACCGGCTTCTTGGCGTAGATCGAACGCGCGCCGCTGTCGTAGAAGGCCAGGCCGACCAGGCCCTGGTGCTCGCAACCCTTGAGGATTTCCTCGCCGACCGGGCCGTCCAGCACCTTGCGCATGTGGTCCACCGAGTGGAACAGGAAGGGCATCGTCGGCACCAGGCTCTTGGGGCAGATGCTGTTGAGCGAACTGATGTTGACGCGGTTCATCTCCAGCGCGCCGATCTTCACCTGGTCCAGCGTCTCCTTCTCGCTGCCCAGCGCGCTCTTGTTGAACACCTTGATCTTGTACTTGCCGCTGCTGCGCTTTTCCAGCAGCTCGCTCATGTGGCGCACGGCCGTGACGGTGGGGTAGTCGTCGCTGTTGTGGACGTCGGCCGAACGCAGCTCGACGGCTTGGGCGGCGCCCGCCAGGCCGATGGCGGCCAGCAGGGCGACGAGGGGGCGGATGGATCGCTTCATGGTTGTCTCCTGGAGGTGGAAGTGAACGGGATCAGGACGTTTCGAAAGGCCCGAGGTGGACGAAGCCGCCGGCCTGGTAGATAACCGCGGGGTCGTTCAGGTCGAGCCGGGGCTGCGCGGCCTCCTTGGCCGCGCGGAAGGGTTCGGAGCTGTCCTGCGGCCGGTAGCCGATGTGGCGCGCAGACGTGTTGTCCCACCAGGTGGTGGTGTTGTCGGACATGCCGTAGATGATCGTGTGGCCCGCCACCGGGGCGGTGAGGCTGGCGACGACCAGGCGTTCCAGGTCGTCGAAGCTCAGCCAGGTCGCCAGCATGCGGCGGTCGCGCGGCTCGGGGAAGGAGGAGCCGATGCGCAGGCACACGGTCTCGATGCCATAGCGGTCGAAGTAGAAGCGCGAGAGGTTCTCGCCGAACGCCTTGGAAATGCCGTAGTAGCCATCCGGCCGCACCGGCATGGAAGGGTCGACCACCTCGTCCTGGCGGTAGTAGCCGGTGACGTGGTTGGAACTCGCGAACACGATGCGCTTGACGCCGTGCTTGCGCGCCGCCTCGTAGACGTTGTACGTGCCGACGAAATTGGCCTGCAGGATCGCGTCGAAGGGCTGCTCGGTGGAAATGCCGCCCAGGTGCACGACGGCATCGATGCCGGCCAGCAGGTCATGCACCGCGGCGCGGTCCTCCAGCTTCGCCTCGACCACCTCCTCGCCGGCCTGGGCCGGTTCCATGGTCGCCAGGTCGCTCACGCGCAGCAGGCTGCAGCGCTTGCGCAGGCGCGGACGCAACTGGCGACCCAGGCCGCCGGCGGCGCCGGTCAGCAGGATGCGTCCTAGGGACACGGTGGGAAGGGGCGACTCCATGCTTTCCTTTCGTCGGGGTCCTGCTACATTAGGGCTGGACCCGGTTGTCGTCTGTTATCAGTCGTCGTACAAGTATTCCCGGACAACAGCCTGTCTCCACAGAGGGTTTACCCGCATGACCGAAGTCGCCGCCCGCCGCCGCCCCCGCAGCCTTGCCCACGACGTCGTCGACGCCCTGGGCGGTCGCATCCGCGACGGCTCGCTCACGCCGGGCGAGAAACTCCCCACCGAGGCGGCGATCATGGAAGAGTTCGGCGTCAGCCGCACGGTCGTCCGCGAGGCGATTTCCCGGCTGCAGGCCGGCGGCCTGGTCGAAACCCGCCATGGCGTGGGCACCTTCGTCGTCGGCCTGGGCGAAGGCTCCGCCTTCCGCATCTCGCCCGAACAGCTCGGCACGCTCAACGACGTGATCGAGGTGCTGGAGTTGCGCATCGCCGTCGAGACCGAAAGCGCCGCCCTGGCGGCCATGCGCCGCACCCCGGAGAACGTCGAGGCCCTGCGCAACGCGCTCGCGGCGTTCACCAGCGCGGTGGAGGAAGGCCGCGACGCCGTCGGCCCCGACTTCCAGTTCCACCTCGAGATCGCCCGGGCCACCCAGAACCACCACTTCATGGACCTGATGGGAACCCTGGGCGGGATGATGATCCCACGGGCGCGCCTGGAGCCGCCCGGCCCGCTCACGCCGGAGCGCCAGGCCTACCTGCGCCGGGTGAACGCGGAGCACGAGAGCATCGTCGACGCGATCAGCCAGCAGGACCCGGAAGGCGCCCGGGCCGCGATGCGCACGCATCTCGCCAACAGCCGCGAGCGCAGGCGGCGGTTGGCCGAAGGGCGCTAAACCCTTTCGCGTTGTCGGACATCCTTGCTAACGCGGTCCGGGCAGTTGTACGATGTCCTATCTCTTGACCGGACACACCATGACCCCCAACGAATTGAAGAAGGCCCTCTCCACCGGGCTGCTCTCCTTCCCGCTGACCGACTTCGACAAGGAGCTGCGCTTCGATCCGAAGGGCTACGCCGGCCGCCTGGAGTGGCTGATGCCCTATGGCGCCACGGTGCTGTTTGCCGCCGGCGGCACGGGTGAGTTCTTCTCGCTGGAGCCGACCGAGTACGCGCAGGTGATCAAGACCGCGTCCGAGACCTGCAAGGGCCGCGTGCCCATCGTCGGCGGCGCCGGCGGCGGCACCACCCTGGCCATCAAGTACGCGCAGGAAGCCGAGCGCAACGGCGCCGAAGGCGTGCTGCTGCTGCCGCACTACCTGACCGAAGCCACGCAGGAAGGCCTGGTGCAGCACGTCGAAGCCGTGTGCAAGAGCGTGAAGATCGGCGTGATCGTCTACAACCGCGGCGCGACCCGGCTGACCGCCGACTCGCTGCTGAAGCTGGCCGAGCGCTGCCCCAACCTGATCGGCTTCAAGGACGGCACCGGCGACATCGAGCGCATGGTCTCCATCCGCCAGAAGCTGGGCGACCGCTTCGCCATGATCGGCGGCATGCCCACCCACGAGGTCTACGCCCACGCGTACAAGGCCCTGGGCGTGCCAACCTATTCCTCCGCGATCTTCAACTTCATCCCGCGCACGGCGATGGAGTTCTACAACGCGTACTGGGCCGGCGACACCGCCACCACCGGCCGCCTGATCGACGAGTTCTTCCTGCCCTACCTGGCGATCCGCGCCAAGGGCGAAGGCTATGCCGTGTCCATCGTCAAGGCCGGCGCGACCATCGTCGGCCACGGCGCCGGCCCGGTGCGCCCGCCGCTGTCGGACCTCAAGCCCCAGGAAGTGGAAGAACTCGCCGCACTGATCCGCAAGCTCGGCCCGCAGTAAGGCCGGCGAAGAAAAGGAGACCTCCCCATGATCAAGAAGACCCTGATGGGCCTGGCCCTCGCCGCCGCCGCCGCGAGCGCCTTCGCCGCCTACCCCGACAAGCCCGTGACGCTGGTCGTGCCCTTCCCGCCGGGCGGCTCCACCGACGCCATCGCCCGCGTGCTGGCGCAGAAGCTGCCCGAGAAGCTGGGCGGCACCTGGATCGTCGACAACAAGCCGGGCGCCACCGGCACCATCGGCGCGGCCTTCGTCAAGCGCGCGCCGGCCGACGGCTACACGCTGTTCGTGTCCTCCCTGGGCCCGTTCGTGATCGCACCGCACTTGATCAAGGGCGTGCAGTACGACGCCCTGAAGGACCTGGACCCGATCACGGTCGCCGTGCAGGCGCCCAACGTGCTGGTCGTGCCCGTCAACTCCGCCGACAAGTCCCTGGCCGACCTGCTGGCCCACCTGAAGAAGACCCCCGGCAAGGTGAGCTTCGCCTCCTCCGGCAACGGCTCCTCCGACCACCTCTCGGCCGAACTGTTCTGGCAGCAGACCAAGACCGAAGGCCTGCACGTGCCCTACAAGGGCGGCGGCCCGGCCATCAACGACCTGCTGGGCGGCCAGGTGGACGCTGCGTTCGTCAACATCAACAGCATCATCCAGCACATCAAGGGCGGCAAGGTGCGCGCGCTGGGCATCTCCTCCGACAAGCGCTCGCCGCTGCTGCCGGAAGTGCCGACCCTCGCCGAGCAGGGCGTCAAGGGCGCCGAAGTGCAGTCCTGGCAGGCCGTGGCCGCGCCCAAGGGGCTGCCGGCGGACATCAAGCAGAAGCTGTACACCGCGATCGCCGGCATCCTCAACGAGAAGGACGTCAAGGACAAGCTGCTGGCGCAGGGCTTCGAGATCGTGGCCGACACGCCGGAGCATTTCGCGAAATTCCAGGCCGAGGAATTCGGCAAGTGGAAGCAGTTGATCGAGACCCGCAAGATCACGGCTGACTGACCATGAGCGCCCCCGTCGTCAAGACGATGCGTGTGGTCCCGGTCGCCGGCCGGGACGACATGCTCCTGAACCTGTCGGGCGCGCATGCGCCCTTCTTTACCCGCAACATCGTCCTGGTGACCGACAGCGAGGGCCACACCGGCCTCGGTGAAGTCCCCGGCGGCGAGAAGATCCGCCAGACGCTGGAAGACGCGCGCCCGCTGGTGGAAGGCCAGTCGATCGGCAACCTGCAGGCCATCCTCAATGCGATGCGCACCAAGTTCGCCGACCGCGACTCCGGCGGCCGCGGCCAACAGACCTTCGACCTGCGCACCACCATCCACGCGGTGACGGCGGTGGAATCGGCCCTGCTGGACCTGCAAGGCCAGCACATGGGCGTGAGCGTCGCGGCCCTGCTCGGCGAAGGCCAGCAGCGCGACGCGGTGCAGATGCTGGGCTATCTCTTCTACGTGGGCGACCGCAGGAAGACCAACCTGCCCTACGCCTGCGAGCCGGACGCGAAGGACGACTGGTCCCGCCTGCGCCACGAAGAAGCGATGACGCCCGAAGCGATCGTGCGCCTGGCCGAAGCCGCGCAGCAGCGCTACGGCTTCCAGGACTTCAAGCTCAAGGGCGGCGTGCTGCGCGGCGACGAGGAAGTCGAAGCCGTGACGGCGCTGCACGAGCGCTTCCCGACCGCACGCGTGACGCTGGACCCGAACGGCGGCTGGCTGCTGAAGGACGCGATCCGCCTGGGCCGCAAGATGCAGGGCGTGGTCGCCTACGCCGAAGACCCGTGCGGCGCCGAGGACGGTTTTTCCGGCCGCGAGGTGATGGCGGAATTCCGTCGCGCCACCGGCCTGCCCACCGCCACCAACATGGTCGCGACCGACTGGCGCCAGATGGCGCACTCGCTCGCGCTGCAATCGGTGGACATCCCGCTGGCCGACCCGCACTTCTGGACGATGGCGGGTTCCGTGCGCGTGGCGCAGACCTGCCGCGACTGGGGCCTGACCTGGGGCTCGCACTCCAACAACCACTTCGACATCTCGCTGGCGATGTTCACGCACGTCGGCGCCGCGGCGCCCGGCAAGGTGACCGCGATCGACACGCACTGGATCTGGCAGGACGGCCAGCGCCTGACGAAGAACCCGCTGCAGATCGAAGGCGGCTACGTGGAGGTGCCGAAGAAGCCGGGCCTGGGCATCGAGATCGACGAGGCCGAGCTGCGCAAGGCCAACGCGCTGTACCAGCAGCACGGCCTGGGCGCCCGCGACGACGCGATCGCGATGCAGTTCCTGGTGCCGGGCTGGAAGTTCGACCCGAAGCGGCCCTGCCTGGTGAGAGAGTGAATTTCTCCTTCCCCCTCTGGGGGAAGGCCGGGATGGGGGCGCTCGACGGTCAAAGCGCCCCCACCCCAACCCTCCCCCAGTGGGGGAGGGAGTGATCCAGAGACAGGAGAGTCCCAATGTTCAAGAACCTCATCGGCGGCGAGTGGGTCGAGTCGACCCGCGTTTCCCGCAACATCAACCCCTCGGACACCCGCGACCTCGTGGGCGAGTACGCCCAGGCCAGCGCCGACGATGCGCGGCAGGCCATCGCCGCGGCCACCAGGGCGCAGCCCGCCTGGGGCATCGCCACGCCGCAGCAGCGCTTCGACATCCTGGACGCCGCCGGCGCCGAGATCCTGGCGCGCAAGGCCGAACTGGGCGACCTGCTGGCGCGCGAGGAAGGCAAGACCCTGCCCGAAGCCATCGGCGAAGTGGTCCGCGCCGGCAACATCTTCAAGTTCTTCGCCGGTGAAGCGCTGCGCTCCGGCGGCGACGTGGTCCCGTCCGTGCGCCCCGGCGTCGGCGTGGAAGTCACGCGCGAGCCGGTCGGCGTCGTCGGCCTGATCACGCCCTGGAACTTCCCCATCGCGATCCCCGCCTGGAAGATCGCGCCCGCCCTGGCCTATGGCAACGCCGTGGTGCTCAAGCCCGCAGACCTCGTGCCGGGCAGCGCCTGGGCGATCGCCGACATCCTGCACCGCGCGGGCCTGCCCGCGGGCGTGTTCAACCTGGTCATGGGCCGCGGTTCCGAAGTCGGGCAGGTGCTGCTGGACGACAAGCGCGTGCATGCGATCAGCTTCACCGGCTCGGTCGCCACCGGCCAGCGCATCGCGCAGGCCTGCGTCGCGCGCATGGCGAAGTTCCAGCTCGAGATGGGCGGCAAGAACCCGATGGTGGTGCTGGACGATGCCGACCTGGACGTCGCCGTCACGGCGGCGCTCAACAGCGGCTTTTTCTCCACCGGCCAGCGCTGCACCGCGTCCTCGCGCCTGATCGTCACCGAAGGCATCCACGACCGCTTCGTCGCCGCGATGGCGGAAAAGATGAAGACGCTCACTGTGGACGATGCGCGCAAGAAGGGCACCGACATCGGCCCCGTGGTCGACGACAAGCAGCTCGCGCAGGACCTGGAATACATTGCCATCGGCAAGTCCGAAGGCGCGAAGCTCGTCGCCGGCGGCGAGGCGCTGGGCAAGAACGCCGACGGCGCCCCGGGCCACTACCTGCGCCCGGCCCTCTTCACCGAGACCAGCAAGGACATGCGCATCAACCGCGAAGAGATCTTCGGCCCGGTGGTGAGCGTCATCCGCGCGAAGAACTACGACGAGGCGCTGGCCCTGGCCAACGACACCGAATTCGGCCTGTCCGCCGGCATCGCTACCACGTCCCTCAAGCACGCGACGCACTTCAAGCGCCACGTGCAGGCCGGCATGGTGATGGTGAACCTGCCCACCGCGGGCGTGGACTACCATGTGCCGTTCGGCGGCCGCAAGGGTTCGAGCTTCGGCCCGCGCGAGCAGGGACGTTACGCCGCGGAGTTCTACACGACCGTGAAGACGGCCTACACCCAGGCCTGAGCCCGGGCCCGGCCTGGGCCCACCCATACCGGAGGAGCTGCCATGAGGGAAAACCGCCTGCGCACTTTGTGGAAGTCGGGAGGCGCGGCCGTCAACGGCTGGCTCGCGATCCCCAGCGGCTTCTCCACCGAGGTCATGGCCCAGCAGGGCTGGGACGCTCTGACCATCGACCTGCAGCACGGCGTGGTCGACTACAACGGACTCGTCCCCATGCTGCAGGCCATCTCCACGACCGACACGGTACCGGTGGTGCGCGTGCCCTGGCTCGAGCCCGGCATCCTGATGAAGGTGCTGGACGCCGGCGCCTACGGCGTGATCTGCCCGATGGTGAACTCGCGCGAGGATGCGCAGAAGCTGGTCGCCTGGACGCACTATGCCCCGCGCGGCACGCGCAGCTTCGGCCCCGTGCGTGCCCTGCTCTATGGCGGCGCCGACTACCCCGAGCACGCCAACGACACCATCGTCACCTTTGCGATGATCGAGACCGCGGCGGCGCTGGACAATCTCGACGCGATCTGCTCCGTCGAAGGCCTGGACGCCATCTACATCGGCCCGTCGGACCTGTCGCTGGCCCTCGGCTGCAAGCCGGCGTTCGACGACGTGGATCCCAAGGTCGCGCAAGCCATCGACCACATCCTGGACCGCGCCAAGGCGCACGGCCTGGTCGCGGGCATCCACAACGGCGCGCCGCCGGCAGCGCTGGCCCGCATCGCCAAGGGCTTCCAGTTCGTCACCGTCAGTTCCGACGCGCGCCTGATGGCCGCCGGGGCGCAGCAGGTGATGGCCGCGATGCGCGCCGGCAAGCCGGCAGCCTCCTCCTCCGGTTCGTACTGACCCCTCCCCAGAAAGGCAAAAGCCATGAAGATCGGATTCATCGGCCTGGGCATCATGGGCGCGCCCATGGCCAGGCACCTCGCCGACGCCGGCCACCAGCTGTACGTGCACACGCGCAGCCAGGTGCCGCCCACGATCGCCGAAACGAGCGCGGTGCGCTGCGCCAACGCCGCCGAGGTCACCAGGCAGTCCGAGGTGATCATCACCATGCTGCCCGACACGCCGGACGTGGAGACGGTGCTGTTCGGCGAGAACGGCATCGCCGCCGGCCTGCAAGGGGGCGGCGCGCGCAAGGTGGTGCTGGACATGAGCTCCATCTCGCCGACGGCGACCAAGGCCTTCGCGCAGAAGGTCAACGCGCTGGGCGCGGACTACGTCGACGCGCCCGTGTCCGGTGGCGAAGTCGGCGCCAAGGCGGCGTCGCTCACCATCATGTGCGGCGGCGACCCGGCCGTGTTCGAGCGCGTGAAGCCCCTGCTGGAGAAGATGGGCAAGAACATCACGCTGGTAGGTGGCGTCGGCGACGGCCAGACCACCAAGGTGGCCAACCAGATCATCGTGGCGCTGAACATCGCCGCCGTCGGCGAGGCGCTGCTGTTCGCGAGCAAGGCCGGCGCCGATCCGGCCAAGGTGCGCCAGGCGCTCATGGGCGGCTTCGCCGCCAGCCGGGTGCTCGAAGTGCACGGCGAGCGCATGGTCAAGCGCACCTTCAATCCCGGCTTCCGCATCGCGCTGCACCAGAAGGACCTGAACCTCGCGCTGCAGGGCGCCCGCGAGCTGGGCGTAGCGTTGCCGCAGACGGCCAGCGCCGCGCAATTGATGGCCGCCTGCGCCGGCAACGGCATGGCCGGCCTGGACCACTCCGCGCTCGTGCGGGCGCTGGAGCTGATGGCAGGCCACGAAGTGGCGAAAGCCTGAACGCGACCCGCGACCCGCAATCCAACCCATGTCATCCCGGGCTCGACCCGGGATCCATAAGGCGACCGATCAGGCGCCCATGGATTGCCGGTCGAGCCCGCAATGACAACTTCCAAGGAGACACGACACATGACGATCCAACGACGCAAGGTGCTGCAGGCCACTGCCGCTTTCATCGCCGCCCCCGCCGCGTTCGCCCAGGCCGACAAGTGGCCCAGCAAGCAGGTCCGCATCGTGGTGCCCTACCCGCCGGGCGGGTCCTCGGACATCCTCGCGCGGGCCGTCAGCAACCTGCTGGCGGAGTCGCTCAAGCAGACGGTGATCGTCGACAACAAGCCGGGCGCAAATGGCAACCTCGGCGCCGATCTCGTCGCTAAATCCGCGCCTGACGGCTACAACCTGCTGCTGTGCGACGTGGGTGCGCTGTCGATCTCGCCGGCCATGTACCCAAAGCTGGCCTTCGACCCGTCGAAGGACCTGCGCGGGGTGACCATGCTCGCCTACTCCCCCCACCTGCTGGTGGTCCATCCTTCCGTGCCCGCCAACAACCTCAAGGAACTGGTGGCGCTTTCGAAGCAGAAGGAGCTGAATTTCGCCGTCAGCGGCACCGGCGGCGCACCACACCTCGCGGGCGTGTCCCTGGCACAGGCCAGCGGCGCGCGCTGGCAATACGTGCCCTACAAGGGCGGCAGCCAGGCGATCACCGACACGGTCGGCGGCCAGTGCCAGGTCATGATGAACGGGATGCTGGCCACGCTGCCGCACGTGCAGGGCGGCAAGCTGAAGCTGCTGGGCGTGTCCAAGGGCACGCGCATGCCCTTGATCGGCGACGTGCCTACGATCGCGGAACAGGGCGTGCCGGGCTTCGAGTCGGGCAGCTGGCAGGGCGTCCTGGTGCCGCGCGGCACGCCGGAAGCCATCGTGCAGAAGCTGAACGCGGAACTCGTGGCCGCGATCCGGAACCCGGAAGTGCGCGGCCGTCTCGCGGGCCAGGGCGCCGAGGTTGTGACCATGACGCCCGTGCAGCAGGACCAGTTCTTCGACAAGGAGCGCCGCCGCTGGGCCCAGGTGGTCGCCTCCGCGAACATCAAAGCCGAGTGATGGCCGAGCCCCTCTACATCACGATGCACGCGGCGGACAACGTCGCGATCGTGGCCAACGACGGCGGGCTGCCGCCCGGCACCGTCTTCGCGTCCGGCCTCACCTTGCGCGACAAAGTGCCGCAGGGGCACAAGGTGGCGCTGGTCGATATTCCGGCCGGCTCCGCCGTGCTGCGCTACAACGTGCCGATCGGCTATGCCGAGAAGGACATCGCGGCGGGCAGCTGGGTGCACGAGCGCCTGCTGCGCATGCCGCAGGCGCGCAGCCTCGAGGACCTGCCGTTCGCCACCGCGGCGCGCGACGAAGCGAAGCCGCTGGAGGGCTACACCTTCGAGGGCTTCCGCAACCCGGACGGCTCGGTGGGCACGCGCAACATCCTGGCCATCACGCAGAGCGTTCAGTGCGTGGCCGGCGTGACCAACTTCGCCGTCGACCGCATCAAGCGCGAGCTGCTGCCCCGCTATCCGCACGTCGACGACGTGGTGGCGCTGGAGCACGGCTACGGCTGCGGCGTGGCGATCGACGCGCCCGATGCCGTGATCCCGATCCGCACCCTGCGCAACATCAGCCTGAACCCGAACTTCGGGGGCGAGGTGATGGTGGTGAGCCTGGGCTGCGAGAAGCTGCAGCCGGAACGCCTGCTGCCCCCCGGCACCATCCCGATCGCGGACACGCGCGGCGAAGCGCCCGAGCTGGACGTGGTGTGCCTGCAGGACGAGGCGCACGTCGGCTTCATGTCGATGGTGGACTCGATCATGCGCCAGGCCACGGTGCACCTGGAACGCCTGAACCAGCGCCGGCGCGAGACCGTGCCGGCCAGCGAGCTGGTCGTCGGCGTGCAGTGCGGCGGCAGCGATGCGTTCTCCGGAGTGACGGCCAATCCGGCGGTGGGCTACTGCGCCGACCTGCTGGTGCGCGCGGGCGCCACCATCATGTTCTCGGAAACCACCGAGGTGCGCGACGGCGTCGCCCAGCTCACCTCGCGCGCAGCCACGCCCGAAATCGCCCAAGCCATCGTGCGCGAGATGGGCTGGTACGACGAGTACCTGCGCCGCGGCTCGGTGGACCGCAGCGCCAACACCACGCCCGGCAACAAGAAGGGCGGCCTGTCCAACATCGTCGAGAAGGCGATGGGCTCCATCGTCAAGTCCGGCAGCTCGCGCATCGCCGGCGTGCTGTCGCCCGGCGAGAAGGTCAAGCAGAAGGGCCTGGTGTATGCGGCGACGCCCGCCAGCGACTTCATCTGCGGCACCCTGCAGCTGGCCGCGGGCATGAACCTGCACGTGTTCACCACCGGCCGCGGCACGCCTTACGGCCTGGCCGAAGTGCCCGTGATCAAGGTGGCGACGCGCAGCGACCTGGCGCGGCGCTGGCACGACCTGATGGACGTCAACGCCGGCACCATTGCCGAGGGCAAGGCGACGATCGAGGACGTGGGCTGGGAACTGTTTCGCCTCATGCTGGACGTCGCCAGCGGCCGCAAGAAGACCTGGGCCGAGCAGTGGAAGCTGGCCAACCAGCTGGTGCTGTTCAATCCGGCGCCGGTGACCTGAGCGTGCGCGTGTCAGAGGGGCCGGCGAGCTGTAGTGCGAATCCCTCTCGCCACCGCCCCCATTGCATGGCAATCTCGGGGCCGGCACTGTCGCCACGCACTGAAAAAGACCATGCACATTCCCAGGAACCTGATCCTTGCCACAGCCTTCGCGGCTGCGCTCAGCGCCTGCGCCTCAATGCCCTGGAACACCGTGCGCATCGGAGGCAGCATGTCGGGTTCGGAGGAGGTCCCCGTCGTGAACACCGCGGGTCGCGGCATGGTCGAAGGCACGTACAACAAGGAAACGCGCAAGCTGGCCTATACGGTCACCTATACGGGCCTGAGCGGCGCCGCGACAGCCGCCCACTTCCACGGCCCGGCGTCGAGCGGACAGAACGCCGGCGTCGTCCTGCCGTTCGCGAATCCGGCGGATCCGATCAAGGGTGAAGCGACGCTGACCGAGGCACAGGCCGCGGACCTGCTCGCCGGGCACTGGTACGCGAACGTGCACACCCGCGCGCATCCGGGCGGGGAAATCCGCGGTCAAGTGATGGCCAAGTGAGCGCCGCATGGCCCAGCTCTCCCTGGATGAAATCGCCCGCTACCAGCACGAAGGCTGGGTGAAGCCCGCGTGGCGCCTGCCCCGCGAACGCACGGACGCGATGCGCGAGGCGCTGGACGAGCTCATTGCGCGAAACCCTGGCGTGCGCCCGGAAAAGCTCGTGTCCGCGCACATCGAAGGCGACAACGGCGAAGGCGTGCGCGGCAGCGCGGCGTTCCTGGAACTCGCGCGCGATCCGGAAATCGTCGACCTCGTCTCGGGCGTGATCGGCGAGGACGTGATCCTCTGGGGCTGCCACGTGTTCTGCAAGCCGCCCGTGGACGGCTACGAAACGCCCTGGCACCAGGACGGCCACTACTGGCCGATCCGGCCGCTGGCCACGTGCACCGTGTGGGTCGCGCTGGAAGCATCCGACCGCGGCAACGGCTGCCTGCGCGTGGTGCCGGGCTCGCACGCGGCGCGCACGCTGCATCCGCACCTGCACGAAGACCGCACCGACCTCACGCTCAACCAGCGCATGGCCGCCGGTGCGTTCGACGAGGCGCAGGCCGTGGACGTCGAACTGGAACCGGGCGAGATGTCCCTGCACGACGTGTACATGATCCATGGCGCGCGGCCGAACACGTCCACGCGCCGCCGCACGGGCGTGGCGCTGCGCTACATGCCTTCGACGTCGCTGTTCGATCGCAAGCTGCGGCCGTCGGACGGGAAGACCGGCGTGGCGGTGGATTTCGGGCGCAGGCCCCTGTGGTTGTTGAAGGGGGTGGACCGCAGCGGCAACGATTTCGTGACCGGGCACCGCTGACGCGGTGGCGGTGGGGTTCCCCTGGCGCTCACGTGATCCCCAGGAACGAGTCCAGGATGTGGAAGTGATCGTCGTGGAACTGCTCCTCCAGTGACGGCAGGTCGGCGATCGGCACCCATCTCGCTTCCGCCGCGTCGTCGCTGGCCGCGATCTCGGGCAGCATGCGTTCGCCCAGGTCGAAATGGAACGCGTGCGTGATGACGCGGCCCCGCTGGCTGCGGTCCGGGTGGTCGAACACGCGCGTGGCCTTCAGCGCGTGCTCCATCTCGGAGGGCAACAGTTCGAAGCCCGTCTCTTCCTGGAGTTCGCGCACCGCCGACTGGTAGGCCGTCTCGCGCTGCTCGATGAAGCCGCCCGGCACTGCCAGCAGCCCCTTGCCGGGCGCGCGACCTCGCCGGATCAACAGCACCCGGTCGGCGACGCGCACGACCGCATCGACCGTCACGAACACCGGCGGGTACGGCGAGCCCGCCCACTTGTCGTGTTCCTCGGACAGCTCCGCCCATTCCTCGCGCAGGCGCGCCAGGAAGGGCAATTGCGCCCAGGACCGCAGGAAATCCACCATCGCCGGCGGCACCTGGCTGGCCAGCGCCGCAAGTGCCGTCTCGATCGTCGGGGAGGCATAGAGCACCGCACGCAAGGACTTGCCGTGCACCTCTCCCTGTCGGCCCACGTCGTGCAGGTCCCAGCCGGGAAAGGCGTCCAGGTAGTCGGTGGTGGCGTCCTTGCGATGCCCCACCAGCACGATGCGCGTGTTCGGCGAACCGGTGAGCTTCGCCATCTCCTCCTGCACCTGCCGGGCCCACCGCTTCTCGTCGTACACGTCACGCACCGGGAGAAAGGTCACGCGGGCACGCTCCTGCTCGTCCAGCACGAGCCGGATCGCCCCGACGCGTTCGTCGAAAGTGAAGGGGTTGCGGGGCGAGCGCGCCTGGTGTGCCGAGCCGACCAGCACCGCAACGCGCGGGGCGAGCTCCAGGGCTTCGCGCAGCAGCGCGAGCTGGGCGTTGTGGAACAGCTGGAAGCGGCCGATGCAGACCGCCCACTCGGGCTTGGCTCGCGCCATGGGCTCAGGGCTGCATCAGCAGCTGCATCGTGCGCTGGCCCGCGCGCCGCTGCGGCGGCAGGCCCTTGGCGGTGAGTTCCGCGGCGATGGCATCGCGCGTGTTGCGACCCATCACGCCGTCCGGCACCACCTGCGCGTGGCCACGCTGCAGCAGCCAGGCCTGCAGCTGCTTGACCTGGGCGCGGCTCAGGCCAGGGTCGTCCGTCGGCCACGCCGTGGCGAAGTCGGAGCCGCCCCCGATCTTGCGCGCGAGCAATGCAACCTCCATCACGTAGCGCACCGAGCGGTTGTAGCGCAGGATGGTGTCGAAGTTGCGCGAGACCAGGAAGGCCGGGCCCGGCAGGCCCACGGGGAAGAAGGGATAGAGATCGGGGTCGCCGGCCAGTTGCAGCGGCCGCTTCTCGCCGCCGGGGCCGACTTCCATCCAGCCTTGCGCGTTCCACTGCGACTGTTTCTGCACGCGGTCCGCGAGCCGCTTGGCCTCGCCGCCGGTATTGAACTCCGCCTGCAGGGCCGCCGGTACCGCGACCTCCACGTACACCGGCAGGCTCATGTCCCACCCCCCGCGCAGCTTCAGATGGTTGGCGGTTGTCGCCCAGGCATCGGCCTCGGACTGCACGATGTCCGCATAGCCGTCGCCGTCGAAGTCCACGGCGAGCTGCTCGAAGCTGTCCGGAACGAACTGCGTGCGGCCGAAGGCGCCGGCCCAGGAGCCGACGAAGTTCTCGGGATGCACGCGCTTGTCCCGCAACACGCGCACGGCGGCGAATGCGCGTTCCCGCGGCGCGCAGCTTCCCGGCGTGTTCGCGGTCTCCGCACACGGGCGCAGGCAGGCCAGGCTCAGCGTCGCGTCGAGCACGGGGATGCGGCCCTGCGAAGGACCGAAGTTGGTCTCGATGCCATAGATCGCGACCACGATCTCCTTGGGCACGCCGAACTGCTGTTCGATGCGCTGCAGCGTGGCCGCATTGGCGGCGAGGATGCGCTGGCCGTCCTGCACGCGCTGCGCGTCGGTGACCCCCGCGAGCTCGTCCCACCAGTAGGTGGGCTCGCCGGCCTGCACCAGCAGCGACTGCCGCACGCGGTCGTCGTAGCGCGCGTTGGTCGCGAACTGGTCGAACTCCTCGCGCGTGAGCGGGCGGCCCGAGAGCGCGGTCTGGCCGGCCAGGTTCTGCACGCAGGCCTGGAACTGCTCGGGCGGCATGGGTTGGTCGAGCAATGCGGCCTGGCTGGCGAATGGCAAGGCGGCCAGCAGGGCCGCGGCGGACAAACGGAAGAGGTTCATGGCACGCATGGCGCGGGCCAGTATAGGAAGCGCGTCCGCAGCGTGGGGCCGCGCGGCGCGAGGATGCGCGCTCGGCCTACAGCAGGAGCTCGGCGCTAGTGTCCTGCGGGGCAGAACACTAGTAGTCGGCCGCGAATTCGTCCGGCGGCACGAGGTTTGTCAGGGCCCGGAAGGCGCCCACCACCAGCAGCACCTCGGCGACCACCAGGAAGGGCAGCGGCGTCAGCATCGCGACGAGTTGCGGGGCGCTGTTCCAGACGGCATCGTCCAGCGGCACGAGGTCCATCACGCGCGCGAGCAGGCCCGTGGCCACGGCCACGCCGAACGCATAGGCGGCGATCCCCACCAGCAGGATGCGCAGGCCGCGGCGCGGGAACAGCAGGCGACGGTGCACCTGCGCCATCTGCACGAACAGCGCGACCAGGCCGGCCGCCAGCGCGAGCTCGGTCATCCAGCGCTGCACGCCGATGCGCGCGAGCAGCCCGTGGGCGCGATCGAGCTGGTCCAGCGTGGAGAAGAAGGCGGCGAGCAGCAGCGTGAGGGCGACGTAGAGGCGCTTCATTTCCTCCTCCGGCGCGGCAGCAGGGATTCGACGTCGTCCGGCACCGACTCCAGGTTCACCAGCACACCGACGAGGCACACCAGCACGCCGAGCCGCGCAGAGAATTCGACGGCCTGAAGCACTGCACCGTCCGACACCTGCACGCCGCCTTGCGCGATGGCGTCGCGCAGCCAGGCGCCGGCCCATTCCTCCGACCAGCTCGCGTGCGACAGCAGGAACAGCAGCGAGAACAGCGCCAGCAGCACGATCCACGGGTTCCAGCGCGGGAGCCGATGCGCCAGCTCCGCATCGCGCGCCAGCAGCAGCGCGGGCGCCACGGCCACCAGGGCGCAGATCCCGGCGAGGTCGATCCCGGCCAGGCCCACCGTGGACGGCTCGATGCCGCCTTCCTTCAGCAGGACCCGCACGGGAAACAGCAGGGACAGCAGCACGGCCAGTCCCAGCAGAACGGATGCTCTTCGCAACATTTCGGTGCGCCTCCCCTCACATTCGTCGTCCGGTTATACCGGCGGGCCTCGGGCGCCCCGGGGAGCGCCGCCGCGCGGTCAGGGGCGCACGACGAGCGTCGTTGCGAACCCGCACCGCGGGCGGCGGTCCGCCCTGCACCGGAAAAAATGCACAGTGCTGCGGCGGTCGCGATCTTCGTTACTTTGCCGCGGCCGAGCCACCCCGCCGGAGGGGGGAAACCGACGCGGGATCGTTTCTAATACGGGGCGCGCCCTGGCGGGCCCGACGGGGGTCCGCCTCCTGCCCCGGCCTCCGGCGGCCCGCGCCCTACCCTGACGCTTCGTGTTCGCACCCCTGGGTGCAGAGGATTGGCTTTTTTGCGCAGCACCCCCGCCCGTTCCGCACTGGTCCGCCACCTGGCCGGCTGGATGCCCGCGGACGCGGAGCCCGCCGGCATGGACTTCGCCGAGCGCCTGAGCCTGTGGCTCAACGCCTTCGACGCGATCCACCTGCAGGCGGCGCACCAGGCCATCCGCGCGGTGCCGGCCGCAGCACCTGCCACCGCGCAGCGGCGGGGCACGCGGACGCAGGACGTCGCGGAAGACTTCCGCCAGCTGCGCGCCCTGCTTTCGCAGGCGATCGCGCGCGACCCCCTGGCGGATCTCGACGCGGCGGAGAAGGCGCAGGCCGGCTACGCCCCGTACCAGCGCCGCCACCAGGAGCTGCAGCGCCAGATGGAGCAGATGGTGGGCGCGCTGCGCGACCACGCGCGCCAGGTGCTGCTGCGCGCCACGCCGCGGCTGCGGCAGCTCGCCACGCTCGACGCCGCCATGGAACAACTGCTCGCACGCCGGGAACAATCGCTGCTGCCCCAGGTGAGCAGCGTGCTCGCGCGCCGCTTCGCCGAACTGCGCCGCGGCGGCGACGGCAGCGGCGCCTGGCGCACCACTTTCGAAAGCGACTGGCGCCACGCGCTGCTCGCCGAACTCGACCTGCGCCTGGAACCGGTCGCCGGGCTCGTCGATGCACAGAGGACGGAATGGAACAACCCACGATGACCAAGATTTCTTTCGCCGGGGCCTTCGCGGCCGGCCTGGCGGTCCTGGCCTGGATCGGCTTCGGATTCCTGGGTTCGAGCTGGCTGCCCTTGCTGGTGACGGCGCTGATCGCCGGCGCGTACCTGCTGGGGGCCTTGGAGCTGCGGCAGTTCCGCGCAGCCACCGGCGGCCTGCGCTCCGCGCTTGCCGCCCTGTCCGAGCCGCCCGCTCGCCTGGGCGACTGGCTGTCGCGCGTGCCCGCCTCCTTGCGCGAACCCGTGCGCATGCGCGTCGAAGCCGAGCGCGGCGTGCTGCCCGGCCCCGCGCTCACGCCTTACCTCGTCGGCCTGCTCGTGATGCTGGGCATGCTCGGCACCTTCCTGGGCATGGTGATGACCTTCCAGGGCGCGGTGTTCGCGCTGGAGGGCTCGACCGACCTGTCCGCGATCCGCGCGGCGCTCGCGGCGCCCATCAAGGGCCTGGGCCTGTCCTTCGGCACCTCGGTGGCCGGCGTCGCCGCCTCCGCCATGCTGGGCCTGATGTCGGCCATCGCCCGCCGTGAGCGCCTGCAGGTCGCGCGCGTGCTCGATGCACGCATCGCCAGCGCGCTGCGGCCCTTCTCGCTGGCGCACCAGCGGCAGGAGACCTTGCGCGCGCTGCAGTCGCAGGCGGGGGTGCTGCCCGAGGTGGCCCTGACGCTGCGCGCGCTGATGGAGCGCATGGAGCGCCGCAGCGAACAGCTCGACACGCAGCTGCTGGAGCGGCATGCGCTGTTCCAGCGCGAGGTCACCACCGCGTACGACACGCTCGCGGCCAGCGTCGGCACCTCCCTGCAACAAAGCCTGGCCGCCGGCGCGCAGGCCGCGGGCACGGCGATCCGCCCGGTGGTCGAAAGCGCGATGGCGCAGGTGGTGGGCGAGTCGCAGCGCCTGCACGAGCGCCTGGCCGGCGTGGCGCAGTCGCAGGCAGATGCCTTGTCGCAGCAGTTCGCGGGAACGGTCGCAGCGGTGAGCGAGACGCTCGCCAGGCAGCAGGAAGTGCACGCCAAGGCCGAACGCGAACGCCTCGCCGCGTGGACGGACTCGCTGCAGTCGCTGGCGGGCTCCCTGCAATCCGAATGGCAGCGCACGCATGCGCAGGTCGCGCAGCTGGTGGACCACTCGCGCGAGCAGCTCTCCGGACTGCGCGCGGACGAAGCCGAGCGCGGCCAGCTCGCCGTGGCGCGCCTGGGCGAGCTGCAGGGCGCGGTCGCGCAGCACCTGGCCGATCTCGGTGCCGCGCTGGAAGCGCCGCTGACGCGCCTCCTGCAGACCGCCTCGGAAGTCCCGCAGGCCGCGGCCGGCGTGATCACCGAGCTGCGCCAGGAGATGAGCCGACTGGGCGACAAGGACAACCTCGCGCTGCAGGAACGCACGCAGCTGCTCGAGCAACTGCGCTCCCTGATGCAGGCCGTGAACACCGCGGCCGGCGAGCAGCGCACGGCCACCGAGGCGCTGGTGGCCTCCGCTTCCTCGGTGCTGGAACAGGCAGGCGAGCGTTTTGCGCAGGTCCTCGAGGCGCGCGGCGCGCAGGCCGGCGAGGTCGCGGCGCAGGTGGCGCAAGGCGCGCAGGACGTCGCGCAGCTGGCCACGGGCTTCCAGCAAGGCGTGCAGCAGTTCCAGGAGAGCAACGAGAAACTCATCGCGACGCTGGGCCGCATCGAGAGCTCGCTGGTGCAGTCCACCGCGCGCAGCGACGAACAGCTCGCCTACTACGTCGCGCAGGCACGCGAAGTCATCGACCTGAGCATCGCCTCGCAACAGGGCCTGGTGGAGCAGCTGCGGCAGGCGCAGGCCAAGCCCGCCGCCAAGCCTGCGCCGGCGCTGGAGGAGGCGCGGGCATGACGGATGCGGACGAACTCGAGAGCGGTGGCGCGTTCGGCCCCGTCTGGGCGGTCTTCGCCGACCTGATGACGGGCCTGCTGGGCGCCTTCGTGCTGGTGCTGCTGGGCGTGCTGGTGGTGCAGATGGACCTGGTCAACAGCCTGCAGTCCGAGATGGAGAAGCGGCGCATCGAGGAACAGCGCCGCATCGCGCTGGAGAAGGCGCTGGCGATCCCGCTGGCGTCCGGGCGGGTCACGCTGGACAACGGCCGCATCGGCATCAGCGGCAGCGTGCTCTTCCCGCTCGGCTCCGACGAGCTGCGGCCCGAAGGGCGCCAGGTCCTCAGGAGCCTGGTGCATCCGCTGCGGGTGTACCTGGGCGAACGCAACGAGATGCTGATGGTCAGCGGCTTCACCGACGACCGCAAGGTGCAGGACGGCAACAGGCGCTTCGCGGACAACCTGGAGCTGTCGGCGCAGCGCGCGCTCACCGTCACGCGCGCCCTGATCGAGGAAGGCATGCCGGGCGCGCAGGTGTTCGCGGCGGCCTTCGGCGCGGAGCAGCCGGTGGCGTCGAACGCGAACGAGAAAGGGCGGGCCATGAACCGCCGGGTGGAGATGGCGCCGGTGCCACGCGCCGCCAAGCCCGCGCCGGCGAAGTGATGGCCTCCCCGCTCGCCGAGCTCAACGCGCACATCCGGCGGGCCCGCGCCGCAGCCGCGGAGCCGCTGCTGCCGGGCGAAGTGCACGACGAGGAGGAGCTGCGCAGCGTGCGGCGCTTCCGCCGCATGTGGAACGGCCAGCTCGCCTTGCAGCAGCTGGCCGAAGCGGCGGCCCGCCAGCCCGCCAACGCCGGGCCCCTGAACTCGCACGTGCTGGTGCTGCGCTCCCTCGCGCTGATGCGCGAACTCTCGCCGGAGTACCTGCGGCGCTTCCTGGTGCAGATCGAGGCCTTGCAGTGGCTGGAGCGCGCGGCAGAGAGGATGCCGCGCGAGCCGGCCAAGGGTGCCGCGGCGGCGAAGACGCCGCGCAAAGGCAAGCGCAAGGCGGGATGAAACCAGGGGCACTGGGACACTTGCGCCGGCGAGACCTGTTGCTTGCCTGGCTGATCGCGACGGCGTTCAGCGGCCTGCCCTCGACCCTGCTGGCGCTCGCGATGGGGACGGATCCGCTCGAAGCCACGCGGGCGGCGGGCGCCATGATCCTCGCGCCCGACGCCGGAACACCGGCACTGTTCGCCGCTGCCGCGCTCGTGCACCCGGCCGTCTCCGCGTTCTGGACGTTCGTGTTCGCCCTGCTGCTGCCGCGCCGCCACACCGCGCTCTGGGCCGTGGCGGGAGCGGCCCTGGTCGCCCTGCTGGACCTTCGCATCGTCGCGCCGCTGCTGTTCCCGTCGATCGCGGCACTGCCGTTCTGGCCGCAATTCGCGGATCACCTCCTGTGGGGATGGCTGCTGGGCGCAACGCTTCAGGTCCGGATGCGGCGCGCCGGGCGGCCGCAGGACGGCGAGTGAGCAGGACCGTCCTGCGTCAATTTGACAGGCTGCTGGTGGGCGCGCGCGGCGGGTTCGCGCCCTCCCCGCCAGGATCAATACCCGAGGGCCTTCAGGCCTTCCAGCGTCCTGCGCGTGATCTCCATCGTCCTCTCCCGCTCCTTGCCCGCCAGCGGCAGGCGCGGCGGCTTCATCGCTTCGCTGCTGCCCGTGATCATGTGCTCGGCCAGCTTGATGTGCTGCACCAGCTTGACCTCGGTGTCCAGGTGGTACAGCGGCGTGAGCACGCGATACAGTTCGCGCGCCTTGGCGTACTCGCCGGCATTGGCCAGCTCCAGCAGCTTCACCGAAGCCCGCGGCACGGCATTCGCCATCCCCGAGACCCAGGCCGTGACGCCCAGCACGGCGCTTTCGAGGATCAGGTCGTCCACGCCACACACCACGTTCAGGCGGGTGCCGAAGCGGGTGATCAGGTCGGTGACGCGGGTGACGTCATAGGACTCCTCCTTGAGCGCCACGATGTTCGGCTCGGCCAGCAGCTGCTCGACGACGTCCGGCGTGAGGTCCACGCCGTAGCCGCGCGGGTTGTTGTACAGCAGCAGGGGCAGCTCGGTGGCGCGTGCCACCGAGCGGTAGAACTCCACCGTCTCGCGTGCGTCCGACTTGTAGGTCAGGCCCGGGAACACCATGAAGCCGGAGATGCCCAGCTTCTGCGCTTCGGCCGCGTAGGCGGTGGCGCGCTGCGTGCTGGTCTCGGCCAGGCCGGAAATCACGGGCACGCGGCCCGCGGCCGCTTCGACCGTGGTGCGCAGCACGGCGAACTTCTCCTCGGGCGCCAGCTGTGCGTTCTCGCCCACCATGCCCATCATCACGACACCGGCGACGCCGTCGCCGATCAGGCGCTCCACGCCGGCGCGAATGGCCGGCAGGTCGAGCGACAGGTCAGGCTTCAGCTTGGTGGTGACTGCGGGGAACACGCCCCGCCACTGGATCGTCTTCATGTTGCGGGTCTCCTCAGGAAATCGCGGAAATCTCCGGGCGCAGGCGGCCCGGCTGCACGACGCGGCACAAGGCCTCGACGAAGAAGAAGTCACCGAACATGGTGGCGCTGTCCACGCCCTCCTTGTGCGGCCGTGAATAGCACGAGTGCTTGAGCGCGCCACGGTGGCTGTCCTCGCTGGCGAAGGCCTCGCGGCACAGGTTCTCCAGCATCTCGCAGCCGGCCGTGCTCCAGCGCTTGGCGGCTGCCGCGTCCGGGTGGATCCGGCCCATCTCGATCAGTGCGGAGGCGACCACCGCGCCCGCGGCGGTGTCGAGGATCTTCGCGTCCTCGCCGGTGGCGTCGAAGTCGTAGGGCGGGATCTTGCGGCCATCGAGGCGACGGATGTAGTAGTCGGCCAGCTTCTCGGCGAGCTGCAGGTATTCGACCTTGCCGGTCTCGCGCGCAGACGTGACATAGCCGTAGATCGCCCAGCCCTGGCCGCGCGACCACGCGGACTCGTCGGCAAAGCCCTGGAACGTGTAGCCCCGCACGCGCTCACCGGTGACCGTGTCGTACTCCACTGCGTGGTACGTGGACAGGTCCGGACGGATGAAGCCCTTGGCCGTCATCTGCGCATGGGCCTCGGCGGCCAGCGCGAAGCTGCCATCGCCGCTGTGGCGTGCAGCCCAATACAGCAGCGGCAGATTGGCCATGGTGTCGATGGCGGAGCTGCAGCGCGCCCGCGCATCGCTCAGCGGCCCCCAGGAAGCGATGTAGCTGCCGCTCCGCGTGTTGACGATGCGGGCGCGCAGCCGCTCGGCGGCCTTCATGGCGATGTCCGCATACCAGGTGTCGCCGGTCACGTGATAGGCCGGGATGGCGCTGCTGTCGAAGATGAAGCCGATGTCGTGCGTGTTGCCGTCGTCCGCGCGCTGCGCCACCAGCCGCATGCGCTCACGCATCCAGCCCAGGTACTTCCTGTCCTCGGTCTGCAGGTAGGACGCGCACAGCAGGCCCACCCAGAAGCCGCAGAACCAGTTGCCGTGGCTCCAGGCCTCGCCCTGGTAGCCCGCCGACAGCGACGCGGGCAAGGTGATCCAGCGGCCGTCCGGCGCGGTCAGCTGCGGAAATTCGACGCCGATCGTGCGCTCGTCGTCCGCCACCTTGGCGGCCAGCCGCGTGAGTGTGGAGGCGAACAGCTTGTGCTGCGGCGCCGTGGCTGCGATGGGGTTGGTCATGCCTGTCTCCTTGTCGTCAAAGTTGCCGGGCGAGCAGTCCGCGCGCCGCGAGGTTGTTGAACAGTGCCCGCAGTCCGAACTGCCAGGGCGCCACGCGGTCACTGGTGTTGACCACGTTGCGCAGGCCCCCGAGGCGGAGGCTGCGGATGGTGACGACGTCGCCCACGTGATGCGTGAAGCCCCGGCCCGGCGCGTCCCGGTCTTGCGCGGGCGCAAAAAGCGTTCCGAGAAACAGCATGAAACCGTCCGGGTACTGGTGGTTCTCGCCGATGGTCTGCGCGACCAGGTCCAGCGGGTCGCGGCTGATCTCGCGCATGGTGCTCGCGCCCCGCAGCACGAAGCCGTCGCGGCCTTCGACCAGCAGCTCGATGTCCTCGCGGCGCACGTCATCCAGGGTGAAGCTCTCGTCGAAGAGGCGGATGAAGGGGCCGATGGCGCAGGAGCCTGCGTTGTCCTTGGCCTTGGACAGCAGCAGCGCGCTGCGGCCTTCGAAGTCGCGCAGGTTCACGTCGTTGCCCAGCGCCGCGCCGACGACGTCGCCGCGGCTGTTGACGGCAAGCACCACCTCCGGCTCCGGGTTGTTCCACTCCGACTTCGGGTGGATGCCGATCTCGGCCCCGCTGCCGACCGAGGAGAGCACCGGCACCTTGGTGAACACCTCGGCGTCCGGGCCGATGCCCACTTCCAGGTACTGCGACCACATGCCCTGCCTGATCAACAGGGCCTTCAGCTCCTGGGCGCCGGGCGAACCGGGCTTGATGGCGCGCAGGTCGCCACCGATGGCCTTCTCCACGTCGGCGCGAATGCTCTCGGCCTTGCGCAGGTCGCCGCCCGCGCGCTCCTCGATCACGCGCTCCAGCAGGCTGCTGGCAAAGGTGACGCCGCTCGCCTTCACCACCTGCAGGTCGCAGGGCGCCAGCAGGCGCGGCAGGACCTGGGCCAGGGAGCCCAGGCGCGCGCCGGTCATCGCACGCACGGACCGCGCCGGCTGCGGCAATTCCAGCAGCGAGGACATGGTGGACGCGTGGGCGCTGATGTCGTAGACGCCGTCGTCGCGCACCGCGACCACGGCGGGACCATGGACTTCCGGCAGCCACACGCGGCCGACCAGCGTGCCGGCGCAGCCGTCACGCGGCAGGACTTCTTCCGGCTGGAGGGAAAGCAGGTTCATTCGAATTCTTCCGGTTAGCGAGCCAGGTGCCGGTGAGCACCAGCAGGAACCCGGCGACGTGGGCGGGCATCACCACTTCGCCGAGGAACACCACCGCCGTCGCCAGGGCGGACAGCGGCAGCACGTTGAGGAACACCGCCGTGCGGCCGAGGCCCAGCCGCGCGATCCCATGGCTCCAGGCGAGTCCGCCCAGGGCGGTGGAGAACAGGCCCGAAGCGAAGATCAGTACCCAGATGGAGGCCGGCGCCTGCCATGCTTCTGCGGTCCACACGCCGGGCTGCACCGCCGCGTGCACGACCAGCATGGCCCCGCCGATCAGGTGCATGTACCAGGCGATGGCGACCGCCCCCATCCGGCCGGCGAGCCGGCGCATGACGGCACCGCCGCCGACGTAGACCAGCATCGATGCGATCAGCAGTGCATCGCCCACGCCCTGGAAGCGCAATTGCGCTCCGCTGCGATTGAGGATCACGACGGCGGCGCCGGCAACGCCCAGGCCGACACCCGCCAGGCCGGCGGAACCGAGCCGCTCGCCGAAGATCAAGGCGCCCAGCAGAACCGACAGCAGCGGGTTCAGCCCCAGGGCAAGCGCCCCATTGGTGGCCGTGGACAGGGCGAGCCCCTGCGTCAGCAGGATCTGGTGCGCGTACACCATCAAAAAGGCGGCGGCAGCGAGCGCCAGCAGGTCCGCCCCGGCGATCCGGCGCAACCGGAAGCCGAGCGGCCGCGCGACCAGCGCGATGAAAGCGAAGGCCACCACGGTGCGGATCGCCGCGAGGTGGACCGCATCGAAGTGCGCGGCCATCACCTTGATCATCACCACGTTGGCGCCCCAGACGCTCACCGTGGCCAGGAGCATCGCGACGACGCGCGACCTGCCGGGTTCAGGCAAACTTCAGCTCCTTGAGCGCGGACAGGCCGGCCATGACCTTCTCGCCGGTCTGCTTGCTGACCACCGTGTCGAGGATGAGGATGCGCTTGGCGTCCTTCTTGCCCACCACGGTGACCTCCACGTTGACCGTGTCGCCGATGAACACCGGGCCGAGGAATTTCAGCTCCTGGCCGACGTAGGCGTAGCCCGGACCGGTGAGCCTGGTGTGCGTGGTCGACACCAGCGCGCCGGTGAAAAGCCCGTGCACCACGCGCCGCCCGAAGGGCGAGCGCGCCGCGAACTGGTCGTCCATGTGCAGCGGGTTGAGGTCACCCGACAGGTGGCCGAAAGTGTCCACTTCCGTCGCGGTGATGGTCCGCTCCAGGCGCTGCTTGCGGCCGATCTCGACGTCGTCGAAGTTCAGGAACGAGGATGTCATGCAGCCTCCCTTGCCTGCGCGGCCAGGGCGACCCCTTCGGCGATCAGCTGCTCGATCTCTTCCTCGCTGTAGCCCGCTTCGGCCAGCACCTCGCGGGTGTGCTCTCCGAGCGCCGGGGGCATGCGGCGCAGGGCTGGTGCCTTGCCGTCGTAGCGCACCGGGTGCGCCATCAGCCGTACCGGGCCCGCCTGCGGATGGTCCACTTCCATGACCACGCCGTTGTGTTCCACCTGCGGGTCGGCTTCGACCTGTTCGTAGTCGTTCACGGGCGCGTACCAGATGTCGTGCTCGTCGAAGGCGCGCATCGCGGCGGCGGTGGTTCGCGCCAGCAGCGCCTTGGCCACGAGCTGGTGGACCCGGTCGCGCTGCCGTACGGGGTCCTTGGGATGGTCCAGCGACGCCAGTTCGGCGGAATCGAAGGCCGCCCCGAGCTTGGCGGTGGTGGTGAGCGAGATCGCGATCCAGCCATCCGCCGTCTTGTACACACCGTAGGGCGCGGGATGGAAGCGCGAGCCCATGGCCGGGGAGCTGCGCTTCCACAGCGGACCCTTGTTCAGGTAATAGGTGAACGGCTCGATCTGCAGGTCCAGCGCGGCGTTCAGCAGGTTGCTCTCCACCATGCAGCCCTTGCCCGTGCGCTCGCGCTTCTGCAGCGCCGCCACGATGCCGAAGGCAGCCAGCGCGGCGGCGTGCTGGTCGACGATGGCGGACCCGACCGGGGTCGGCGCAGACGCCCCATCTCCCGACAGCATCGCCATTCCGCTCATCGCCTGCAGCAGCAGGTCCTGGCCCGGGCGCTTCTGGTACGGGCCCGTCGAGCCGTAGCCGGTGCAGGAGCAGTACACGAGGCGCGGGTTGATCTTCTTCGCGTCTTCGCAGCCGAAGCCCAGCTTGGCCAGCACGCCGGGGCGGTAGTTCTCCACCAGCACGTCGGCCTCGGCGACCAGGCGCCGCACGACCTCACGTGCTTTCTCGTTGCGCAGATCGAGCTGGATGGCGCGCTGGTTGCGGTTGCCGAGCAGGAAGAAGATGGACACCCCTTCCTGGAAGGCGTCGAACCCCGCCCATCCGCGCTCGAAGGCGCCCTTGGGCGGCTCGATCTTGACCACGTCCGCGCCGACGTCGGCGAGCATCTGCACGGCCGAGGGACCCTGCAGGAAGTGGGTGAAGCTGATGACCTTGATGCCTTCGAGCATGTTGTTCTCTCCCTGTTGCCTTGTCTATTGCGCGAGCAGGTCGCGCGAAATGATCATTCGCTGGATTTCGGAGGTGCCTTCGACGATCTCCAGCACCTTCGCGTCGCCGAAGGCGCGCGCGACCGGGTACTCGCTGATGACGCCGTAGCCACCGTGGATCTGGATCGCCTGGTGCGCGGCCTCCATGGCGCGCTCGGTGGTGAACAGCTTGGCCATCGAGGCCTGCTGGTCGAAGCGGCGTCCCGCGTCCTTCTCGGCCGCTGCGTCGTACAGCATCAGCCGTGCCGCGTGTGCGTGCGTGGCCATGTCGGCCAGCTTGAACTGCAGCGACTGGAACTCCGTCAGCGCCTTGCCGAAGGCCGTGCGCTCCTTCATGTAGGCGCGCGCGCGGTCCAGCGAACCCTGCAGGATGCCCAGGCCGAGCGCGCCGATCAGGATGCGGCCGGTGCTGATCTGCGCCAGGGTCTGCCGCAGGCCGTGGCCGCGCGTGCCGAGCAGGTTGCCCACGGGAATCCTGCAGCGGTCGAAGTGCAGCTCGCACGTGCTCGAGGCACGCCAGCCGATCTTGGTGAGCTTGCGTCCGGTGCTGAACCCCGGCGTGCCGGTCGGCACGATGAAGTTGGAGATCTCCTTGCGGCCGTCCTCTCGCGTACCGGTCACCGCCGCGATCACCACCGGCCCCGTCACATCGGTGCCGGAATTGCTGATGAAGGTCTTGGCACCGCTGATGATCCAGTGCTCGCCGTCCTGCGTGGCCTTCGTGGCGATGTTGGCGGCATCGGATCCGGCATTCGGTTCCGTCAGCCCGATGGCGCCGATCCTGCGGCCCTCCAGGATCGGGCGCAGATGCGCGTGTTTCTGCGACTCGTTGCCATACGCGTTCAGCAGGCTGGCGACCGAGGAATTCGCCATGAGGGAGTTGGCCACCGCGCAGTCGATGCGCGCCAGCTCCTCCAGCACGATCACGAACGACAGCCAGCTGCCGCCGCCGCCGCCGTACGCCTCGGGATACGGCAGGCCGGTGAAGCCAAGCTCGCCGGCGCGCTTCCAGATCTCGTAGGGGAAGGCTTCCTCCTCCCACAGGCGCTGCGAGATAGGCGCGATCTCCTTCTCCGCGAAGCGCCGCACGGCGTCGCGCATCATCGTGTGTTCTTCTGTGAGCCAGTGCGGCATGTTCATTTCTCGAGGAAGTGGCGGAACCCCGCAGTCGCGTGCGGCGTCCCGAAATTCAGGGCATAGGTCGCGGCCTCGAACTCGAGGCCCGCGGCCAGGGGCAGGTCCGCAGCGCGGTTGACCGCGCGCTTGGCCATCTCCACCGCGAACGGATGGTGGCGCGTCACCGATTCGGCAAGCGCCCGCGTCTCGGCGCGCAGCGCCTCGGGTTCGGCGACGCGCGCCAGGAAGCCGAAGTGGCGGCACTCCTCCACGCGGTAGTGGCGCCCGGTCAGCACCATCTCCTTGGCATGTGCCAGTCCCATCTTCTTCACGGCGAGCTGGGTGCCACCCCAACCGGGCATGGTGTTCAGCGTGATTTCGGGAAAGCCGAATCGCGCCGTGGTGGCCGCGACGATGAAGTCGCAGGCCAGCGCCAGCTCGAAGCCGCCGCCGAGCGCGTAGCCGTTGACCATGGCGATCGTCGGCTTGGCGAACTCGTGCAGCCGCTGCATCAGGCGATGGCCCGCCACCATGTCGCGGTAGGCCGCGATCGGGTCCATCGCCGCGAGGGCGGCGACGTCATTGCCCGCCACGAAGGCCTTGCTGCCGGCACCCGTGATCACCACCGCAGCCGTGGCCTCGTCGGCCGCCGCGACGTCCAGCGCCGCGTCGACTTCGGCCAGCAGCCCCGGCGCGAAGGCGTTGTGCTTCTCCGGCCGGTTGATGGTGATCCACCGCACGCGGCCTTGCTGCTCCTGCAGCAAGCGTGGGGACAAGCCGTCGCTCATCGCCTACAGCACCTTCAGGTAGGTCTGGCCTTCGGCGACGACGAGCCCGGCCTGGTTGGTGACGGTCGCATCGAACACGCAGGTGTTGCGGTCCTCGTCCTTGCGGACCAGCACCAGCTTCGCCGTCACCGTGTCGCCGATGTACACCGGTCCCTTGAACGTGATGTCGTAGCGATACGAGACGGCGCCCGGATTCGGCGCCTTGGCCGCCATGTAGCCCATCACCGTGGCGAGGAAGCCCACCGACAGCGCGCCCTGTGCGATGCGGCGCTCGAAGCGGGTCTTCTTCGCGAACTCCTCGTTCACGTGCACGCCGTAGAAGTCGCCGACGATGCCGGCGAACCCATAGACATCGAAGTCGGTGACGGTCTTGGCGAACTCGCCGTGGTCGCCCACGGCGTAACAGTCCATGTGCGGTCGCTTGGCCATGCTTACTTCACCGCCTTCTTGGCCGCCTGGACCTTGCCGTACAGGGCCTTGCCGTCCGGGATGGCGGCGAGCAGGCCTTCGTCCACCTTCGCGCTGGTCTGCTTGAGGTTGTCGACGTTGGGCTCCACCACGGTCACGCCCGCCTTCTTCATGCTGGCGATCGAGTCGGCGTAGGACTTCTTGTAGTAGGTGCGGCTCTCGGCGAGGGCCTCGCTGGCCGAGTCCTGCAGGATCTTGCGCTGGTCCGGGGTGAGCTTGTCCCAGGTGGCCTTGGAGGCGATCAGCAGCGCCGGCAGGTAGTGCACGCGGGTGATGTTGTAGTACTTGGAGACCTCGACGAACTTGTCCATCACGAACTGGTCGGGCGAGGTGTCGGCACCGTCGACCACGCCCTGCTGCAGGGCCATGTACACGTCGGGATAGGCCATGGGCGTGGGCTGGGCGCCGAACGCCTCGTAGGCCTTGACGTAGCCGGGCGACTGCATGACGCGCAGCTTCATGCCGGCCATGTCGGCGCCAGTCTTGATCGGCTTGGACGAGAACACGTTGCGCTCCATCACGGACAGGAAGCCCAGGCCGACCAGGCCGTACTTGGGCAGCATGTCGAGGAACTCCTTGCCGACCGGGCCGCCCAGCACCTGGTTCGCCTGGTCCACGCTGTCGAACAGGTAGGGCATGTCGAACAGGCTGTAGGCCTTGACGGTGTTGGTCAAGGGTGCCTGCGCGGTGATGAACATGTCGAGGCCACCGGTGCGCGCCGTCTGGATCATCTTCACCTCGCCCCCGAGCTGCGACTGCGGGAACACGTTGATCTTGATCTCGCCGTTCGACTTCTTCGCGGCGATCTCCGCCATGCGCTTGCTGGCGATCTGGTAGTGGCTGTCGGGCGCCAGCGTGTGGCCCACGTTGAGGCTCACCGGTGCGGCGAACGCAAAGGCGGTGGCGAACATCGAGGCGGCGGCGATGCTGCCTGCACCTGCAATCGTGAATTTCATGGCGTCTCCTGGTTTGGTGGTTGGACGCCGGATGCTAGGAAGGAGCGCGTGCGAAGCGGTAGGACCCGATTGCGGATTGCTTGGACTTTTCGACGACCTAGTGTTTGCCCTAGGCGGGAAAGTGCAAGTGATGCGGCGAAACGTCCTACCGACTGCCGCGGGGCGATCGATACATTCGCGTCAATCCTTTCCGGGAGCCTTTCATGCGCTCATTGATCTGTCTCGTCGACGCCCTCAACAAGGGCCTTGGCCTCTTCTGCGGTCTCGCGCTGGCCGCGATGACCGCACTCATCTTCCTGCAGGTGCTCGTGCGTTTTGTCTTCGCAAAGCTGCAGATCCAGTTCAGCGTGCCCTGGACCGAGGAGCTCTCACGCTATCTCATGATCTGGGCCGTGTTCGTCGGTGCCGCGATCATCGCCCGGCGCGCCGACGCGCTGGCGGTGGAGGCACTCGTCCTCGCCGTGCCGCCGACGCTGGGGCGCGCCATCAAGTTCAGTGCCCATGGCTTGGCGCTCGTCTTCTATGGCTGCATCTTCATGCTGGGCCTGGACTGGATGGAGTTCGGGCATAGCGAGAACGCGCCCGTGCTGGGCGTCCAGATGGCCTGGGTCTACGCGTCGATGTCCGTCGGCGCCGCGCTGACCATCATCAACGCCCTGACGCTGCTCGCCGAGGTCTGGTTGGACAAGAAGGACATCCTCGACGTCATCGACAACGAAGCCGACGAGGCGGTCCAGGAAATGGACCTCTCCCTGCAACCCCAGAAAGCCTGAACATGGTCACCGCTCTGCTCGTTGCCGTTCTCGTCCTGCTGTTCTTCAGCGTCCCGGTCGCGGTTTGCCTGGGCTTTGCCTCACTCATCGCGCTGCACGTGAAGGGGCTGCCGCTGGTCAACCTGGCGCAAGCCGTGTACGAATCGCTGGACTCGTTCCCGCTGATGGCCGTGCCCTTCTTCATCCTGGCCGGCCACCTGATGCAGACCGGCGGCATCTCCCGCCGCCTGATCGCGCTGGCCAATGCCCTGGTGGGCTGGTTCCGCGGCGGCCTGGGATCGGCCTCGGTTCTCGCATCGATGTTCTTCGCGACGATCTCCGGATCATCGTCCGCGACCACCGCTGCCATCGGCTCCACGCTGATCCCCGCGATGGAGAAGAAGGGCTACCCGAAGCCGTTCGCCGCGGCCACCTGCGCGGCGGCAGGCGAGTTGGGCGTGATCATCCCGCCTTCCATCCCGATGGTGGTCTACGGCCTGGTCGCCAACGTGTCGATCGGCGGCCTCTTCCTCGCGGGCTTCCTCCCCGGCCTGCTGATCGGACTGTCGCTGGTGGCCACGATCGTGGTCATGGCGCGTTGGCGCGGCTTCGACAACACGCCGGCGCAGTCCTTTGCGCAGTGGCGCGCGAACCTCTGGAAGGCCTTCCGGGACTCGTTCTGGGCATTGCTGATGCCCTTCATCATCCTCGGCGGAATCTACGCGGGCGTGTTCACGCCGACCGAAGCCTCCGTCATCGCCGTGGTGTACGGCTTGCTGGTGGGTCTTTTCGTCTACCGCGAACTGAAGTGGCGCGAGCTGCTGCCGGTGTTCTCGAAGTCGATGGTGGCCACCTCCCTGATCATGCTGATCGTGGGCTACGCCGCCATCTTCGGCTACGTGCTGACCATCGAGCAGGTGCCGCAGAACCTGGGCAAGGCCATCGCCCAGTTTTCCTCGAGTCCCATCGTCTTCATGCTGCTGGTGAACGTCCTGCTGTTCGTGGCCGGCACGGCCCTCGAGGCACTGGTCACCATCATCCTGCTGGCGCCCATCCTCGCGCCCGTGGCGGCGACGTTCGGCATCGACCCCATCCACTTCGGCATCGTCATGATCGTGAACGTCGCGATCGGCATGCTGACCCCGCCGGTGGCGGTGAACCTGGTCGTGGCCTGCAAGATCGCCAACCTGCGCATGAGCCAGCTCACCCGGCCGGTGTGCCTGTACCTGAGCGTGCTGACGCTCGACGTGCTCGTCATCAGCTACGTGCCGGCGATCTCCACGTGGCTGCCGCACGCGATGAAGTGAACGCAAGCCCGCCCCTGCGGCGCGCTATTCGGTCATGCGGACGAGGCTCTGGCGGAACTCCACCGGCGTGCGGCCGGTGTGCTTCTTGAAGCAACGGCTGAAATAGGCCGGATCGTCGAAGCCGAGCTCCGAGGCGACCTGCGCCACCTGGACTCCGGAATGCGCGAGCATGCGCTTGGCTTCGAGGATCACGCGGTCGCGGACCAGCTGCGCCGTGGTGTTTCCAGCGCAGCGCCTGGCAGCATCGTTCAGAGCGCGTTCGGTGCAGCGCAACAGCCGCGCGTATTCTTCGGGCTCCTGCACCGTGGCGAACTTCTCGTCCAGCAAGGCCTTGAACCGGCGGAACAGCAGCTGCGCGCGGCTGCCCACTTCCGTGCCCACCGTGGGCACGGCGACGCGCGAGGCCTGCACCAGCAGGATGAACAGATAGGACCGGATCACGTCCTGCGCGCGGTAGCCTTCGTTCTCGTATTCCTCCCGCAGGCGCTCGAGCGTGCGGCGGATCTCCTGGACGGCGCGACCTTCCGTATAGACGGCGTGGACACGATGCTCGTGGTCGTACACGGGGATCTGCGTCAGCATGTTCTTGTCCTGCAGCTGCAGGGCGAAGAACTCCGAGCTGAAGCTGATGGTGTAGCCTTCCGTATCGTCGGACAGCTCGAAGTCGTGGACCTGGCCAGGCCCCATGAAGAACAGTGCTCCCGGCCGCACCTCGTACTTCACCTCGTCGATGATGTGCTGCCCGGTACCGCGGTCGATCCAGACGATATGGAAGAAGTCATGCCGGTGGGGGTAGGGCAGCGTCGCCATCAGGTTCTGGACCGGCGCGAAGTGGAAATGCGCCGACTTGATGACGGAACCGTATTCGAAGTCCTCGATCCGGAACAGGGGCAGGTCACAACAGGCGGGCTTCATGGCTTCTGGTGGCAACAGCTCCCCGCATGCTAGCAGCGGCCGGACACCGAGCGCCGGCTCACGGACCGTCGCCTTTGGGCCCCTGTTGCGGCAAGTGCCTCCCGTCCGAGTTCTCGGCCGTACCAGCGCCGCGCGAGCCGCTGCGGTGGCCTCCCCCGTTCGTGTGCTGCTCGTGGTTTTCGACCGGGCGTGCTTCATCGCCGCTCACCTCGTGCGGGTTCCTGTCGCTCTTGGCAGGCAAGTTGGGCGGGCTGTGGTGTGTCATGGAGAACCTCTTGCGTTCGCTTCATGGTCCTCCTGATGGGCCGGCCGCTTGTCGGCGCCCGTGGACGGACCTGGTGGGACAAGCTGCCGCCGGCCAGAGCGGCCGTGCGCTGTCGCTCGACCGGAGCCTGAGACGGACGCCTGGACGCGTGCGCGAGACCCGGAGCAGCCTCTGGCGAGCCAGCCTGCCCGTGGCCCGGAAGGCCCCATACTTCGGACAGGATTAGTCACCGGGGAGCTTGCCGTGCCAGAAATCGCCACGCGCCTGACGCAGAAGTTGGGGCTCCGGCACCCTGTCGTGTCCGCACCCATGGCGTTCGCGGCGGGTGGTGCGCTGGCGGCGGCGGTCAGCCGCGCCGGCGGGCTCGGCCTGATCGGGGGCGGCTATGGTGACCTCGTCTGGCTGCAGCAGCAGTTCGCGCTGGCAGAAGGAGAACGCATCGGCGTGGGCTTCATCACCTGGTCTCTTGCGAAGACGCCGTCGCTGCTGGGCGCGGCGCTGGCGCACCGGCCTGCCGCAGTGATGCTTTCCTTCGGCGACCCGCGGCCCTTCGCCGCGCCCATCCACGCTGCGGGAGCGGCACTGGTCTGCCAATGCCAGGACATGGCGCACGTGCGCGATGCCGTGGAGGCCGGGGCGGACGTGGTCGTCGCGCAGGGAGCCGAGGCGGGCGGCCACGGCGCGCTGCGCGGTACCTTGAGCTTCGTCCCGGAGGTGGTCGACTACCTTGCCGGGCATGCACCCGACACCGTGCTTCTCGCCGCCGGCGGCGTGGCCGACGGCCGCGGCCTCGCGGCGGCCTTGATGCTGGGCGCCGATGGCGCACTCGTCGGCACGCGCCTGTGGGCGTCCCGCGAGGCGCTGGTGAAGGAGGGGCACCACGGGGCAATCCTGGCGTCGACTGGCGACGGCACGCTGCGCACCCGTGTTCCCGATGTCGTGCGGCAGCTGTCGTGGCCGGACGGCTTCACGGCCCGCATCCGGCGCAACGCATTCACGCAGCGCTGGCACGGCCGCGAGGACGCGCTGCGGGAAGCCGCTGCGGTGGAAGGACCCCGCTACGCGCAGGCGTTCGCGGCGGGAGACCCGGAACAAGCGGCCGTGTGGTTCGGCGAGGCGGCGGGCCTGGTGCACTCGATCGACCCCGCCGCGGTGATCATCGAGCGCATGGTGTCCGAAGCGCTCGAGCG
Source organism: Ramlibacter sp. G4-7 (assembly GCF_057784995.1). Lineage (NCBI taxonomy): Bacteria > Pseudomonadati > Pseudomonadota > Betaproteobacteria > Burkholderiales > Comamonadaceae > Ramlibacter > Ramlibacter sp. G4-7. The sequence goes on along the minus strand of NZ_JBYNTT010000001.1, from coordinate 309,532 downwards.
CATGCACTGGGGCGCAGGGATGCGCAGCGGCTGAGCCACGCCCGCGTGGGCGGGGCCCACCCACGCGCGTCACGTTTGCTGCCAAGATCGCACTCCATGCTCGCCACGCTCGCAGCTTCAATCGTCGACATCGTGCTGGGTTTGCAGGTCGCCGGCACCGACCCGGCCGCGGGCAATCGCGTCTCGCTGGAGGGCCTGGCGTTCGGACCCGCGGAGGGAGGTGCTCTCGAAGTCCGGATCCGCAAGCTCGAGGCCGTTGCGCTGCGGCTCGCATCGGGGGCGCTCGTCGTGGAGGTCGGCCGCTTGACGCTGCACGAGCTCGTCGCGCACCTGCGCAACGTCGACGGCAAGCCGCGCCTCGAACGGGTCGACGCAGCGAGCGCGGAACTTTCAGGCATGAAGGTCCACGGACCCTCGATCCTCCTGCAGCAGCCCCAGGCGGGCTTGCCTGCGGCACCGGTCGTGGCCCCTGCATCGCCAACCGGCCAAGGCCCGACAGGCGAGGCAGTCGCGGGCCCCTGGTGCCTCGGCCCGCTCGCCGCAGCGGACGGCACCATCCGCGCCGACATCGTCGATGCGCAGTTGCTGTTCGATGCGGACGTGACGGTGCCGATCCGCCACGGCTCCATCGACTTCAACGATGCGAGCGTGGAACACGTGGGTCCGGATTCGCGCATGGGCGTCAGCCGCATGGGGCTCTACGTCGATGCTCCCAACGGGCGCAGTTATCTCTACCAGTTCCCTTCGGCTCCCGTCGCGGGTGTCGAGTACGAAAAGCGGGGCGCCTTGCTGGGCCCGTGGGTCACCGGCCGCGGCAGCCTGCGGTTGCAGGAATTCGGCGAGAGCATGGTGCGGCAGCCGCCGGCGGGAGCGGCCTTGGGCTTCACCGAGCAGGCGCGTGTGCTGTTCGACCGCACGGCAGTCTCCGGCGAGGTGCAACTCGGCGACGGCAAGTTCGCCGCGCCTGGCGTGCAAGCCGAGGTGGTGGGACGCGCGGACGGGCGCAATGCCGTGCGCGTCCACTCGGAAGCGGTCGGGCGCGGCCTCACTGTCGACATGCCTTCCCTGTCCGCACGGAACGCGGCCGTGGGCACCGGGAACACGCAGGTCACCGGCGACGACGTCGCTGCAGCGCTGACGCTCCAGTTCTTCGTCGAAGGCGCGCAGATGCGCTTTGCGGTCGATGTCGCCACCTTGAAGATCTCGGGGCTGCGGCTTCCGATGCAGCGGCCAGCCACCTAAAAGGGTGTCAGCCTCGCGGGCCCGGTGCCTGCTACTGCGCCGGCTTCCCTCAGCGCCGCGACGCGCGCTTGCGCTTTGCGGCCGGTGCGGGTGCGATGCCGGCCATCTGCGAAAGAACTTCGCTGACGGACGCGGTGTCTTCCTCGGCGCGTCCTTGTGCCATGGCCGCGTTGTAGATCGGCACGCACGCGCTGAAGAGAGGCGTGGGGCAGTCCACCGACCTGGCCATGTCACCGATCACCTGCATGTCTTTCTGCCAGACCGCGACCTTCATGGTCGCCGGCGTGTAGCTGCGGCGGATCATGAATGGCGTCCGCAGCCGCATGACGCCGGTGCCGATGACCGGACTGGGCCCGAACAGATCCAGCACCTGTTGCGGATCCAGCCCCAACTTGCGCGCGAGCGCCACGGACTCGGCACACGCGACGTTGTAGATCGCGACCAGGTGATTCGCCGCAAACTTCATGCGGGTGCCATTGCCGAACGCGCCGACATTCGGAACGTTGTCCGTGAAGGTGCGAAGCAGCGGCTGAACCTTGCGGACCGCCGCGGCAGCGCCGCTGCAGTAGATGGTCCAGGCGCGGTCCTTCATCCGGGCCGCGGTGCCGCTGATGGGGCAGTCGAGCATGGTCATGCCGCCGCGTTGCAGTTCCTTCGCCGCGGACTCCTTGTCGGCCAAGGGCAGCGTGCTCGTCTCGATCACCACGAGTCGCTTTGCCCGTGCCGGGTTCTGGCTGGCCAGGAGCGCATCCACGGTGGCGCTGAGCGCGGCGCTCGTCGACAGCGAGACGATGACCACATCCGACGCCTCGGCGACCGCGCCGGCGGACGCGAGCACGCGTCCCCCGGCCTTCTTCAGGCGTTCCTTCGCTGGCCCCGCAACGTCGAAACCAACCACGGCGTGGCCATTCCTGAGCAGGGTCTCGGCCATCTCGCCGCCCATGATGCCGAGGCCGATGATGCCGATGGGCGTTGGAGTACTGTTCTCTTTCATGAATTGGTACGCAGGTCGGCGCCGCGTGGGTGCGGACCTGCCCTGTGCAAAGATCAATCCGCCTTGATGTTGGCTGCCCGGACGACGGCGCCCCACTTCTTGATCTCATCCTTGATGTAGGCGCCGAACTGTTCCGGAGTGTCGCCAACCGGGATCGCACCCTGCTGGTTCAGTTTCTCCCGCACGTCGGGCTGCTGCAGGATCTCGGTGATCTCCCGATTCAGCTTCATCACGATGGGTGCAGGCGTACCAGCCGGTGCAACCATGCCCACCCAGGAGTAGGCCTCGTATCCGGGGACAGTTTCCGCGATGGTCGGAATGTCCGGCAAGGACGGGACGCGCGTGGCGCTGCCGACCGCGATGCCGTGCAGCCGTCCCTGACGCACGTACTCGATGACCGAAGGAATGCTGCTGTAAAGCATCTGGACGCGGCCAGCCAGCAGGTCGGCCACCGCGGGTCCCTGTCCCTTGTAGGGCACGTGGGAGGTTTCCACCTTCGCCATGGAGTTCAGCAACTCGCCGGCGAGGTGGCCGGAATTGCCGCTGCCGGGAGATGCGAAGAAGACCTTGCCAGGCTGTGCACGAGCCGCGCTGATGACTTCCTGCATGGTCCTGGGGGTGAATGACGGGTGCGTGACCAGCAGCAGGGGGAAGTTGACCATGTTGGTGATCGGTGCGAAATCCTTCACCGGGTCATAGGGCAGCTTCGGGTAGAGACTGGGATTGACTGCCATCGGCCCGGCGGCCGCCACGCCGATCGTGTACCCGTCAGGCGCCGCAGTAGCCAACGCCTGCAGCCCGATGATGCCGTTTCCACCCCCCTTGTTGTCGATCACGACCGACTGGCCGAGCCGCTCCGTCAGCTTCACGCCGACGATGCGGGCGATGACGTCGTTGCCGCCGCCAGGCGGGAACGGCACGATGAGGCGGATCGGCTTGTTGGGATACGCCTGTGCGAATGCCGACGCGGCGAACAGAGCAGTCACGGCGACGCCAACCCGGAGGGCTTTGCCCACGAAGTACTTCAACATGTTGTCTCCTTGTAATTGTCCGACGTTCACCCCGCCGCGCATGAGGCACGGCGGGCGCTGCGATTAGGCAGCCATCGTTTTCCTGCGCCCGACGCCGCCCGCCTTCTCCTTGACGGCGGGTTTGCGCTTGGCGCTGGCTTTTGTACTTGTCTTCGCGGCCCGCTCCGCCTCCTTGTTCGCCTTCTCCAGGGCTTCGATCTCCGGCAGCGCGGTGCGGATCACCTGGAAGGCATCGACCGAGGCAGGTCCTCCGCAGTAGATGAACGAATGCAGCAGGAGCTCACGAATCTCCTCCTTGCTGACGCCATTGCGCAGGCAACCCCGCAAGTGCAGCCTGATCTCGTGCGGCCGGTTCAGAGCGATGCACATGGCCACCGTCAGCAGGCTGCGGGTCTTGAGGCTCAGGCCCGGGCGCGTCCACACCTTGCCCCACGCGAACTCCGTGAGCAGTTCCTGGAAGGGAAGCAGGAGTTCGTCCGCGCTCTCGAGCGTCTTGGCCACGTAGTCCGGACCCAGCACCTTCTTGCGAATCGCGAGTCCTTCATCGAATGCTTTGCTTTTCATCGTTTCCTCGTTGCGGCGGTCTGCCACTGTTCAGTTTTGTTTCCGCACCAGTTCCAGAGTGCGCGCCGCGATTTGCTCCGCGTCCGGAATCAGCGCTCGCTGCAGGTGCGGCGCCGACGGAATCCGGCAATCCCGGGTCGCCACACGCTCCACCGGTGCACGCAGGCAACCAAAAAGCTCGCTGCCGACGCGTGCAGCGATTTCGGCGCCGAACCCCCCGGTCTGCACGGCCTCGTGGGCGACGACAAGACGACCGGTCTTCCGGACGCTCTGCATCAACGTGTCCCAGTCGAAGGGATTCAGCCATCGGGCGTTGATCACCTCCGCGGAGACTCCGGCGTCCTGCAGCCTGTCTGCCGCCGAAAGCGCCTGCAGCAACATCGCGCTCCACGACAGGATCGTCACGTCGCTGCCGACACGCATCACCTCGGCATGCCCGATGGGCGGCACCGGACCGCCCACAGTGACGCTCTGCTTTTCCCCGTGGTACAGGCCACGGTTCTCGATGATGAGGGTGGGGTCGTCGCAGTGCACCGCCGAGAGCGTCATGGAGTACGCATCCTGCGCCGTGGCCGCCAGCCCGACGCGCAGTCCCGGAACGTGCGTGTAGAAGGCTTCGAGATTCTGTGAATGTTGGGCGCACGAGCCCGGAAGGAATCCCTGCTGCGTGCGGATCGTCACCGGCGCTTGCAGTCGGCCCGCCGACACGTAGCGCACGTTGGCCGCCTGGTTCACGATCTGGTCCATGGCAACGAGCGTGAAGTCGATCCACATGATCTCGACGATCGGCCGCAAGCCCGTCATTGCCGAGCCTACCGCCGCGCCCAGCATGGCCGTCTCGCTGATCGGGGTGTCGAACACCCGGTCACCGAACTCCGTCTTCAGGTTCTTGGTCACGCCGAAGATGCCACCGGCCTCGCCGACGTCCTCGCCATAGAGGATTGCGTTGTCGAACGTGCGCAGGGACCGTTGCAGCGCCAGGTTGACGGCCTGCGCGTAGCTCAGCTCCACGACCTGTTCCGGGTGCTGGAGTTCATGCATAGAGGTGCTCCTCGACCTTGTTCACGTCGGCCGCCGGCGCAGCCAGGGCGGCCTGCGCCGCGTTCTCGTTCTCTTCGCGCAACCTGGCTTCGATCGCGTCGAGTTCGCCTTGGTCGACACCGAGCTCCAGCAGTGCCTGTTGCGCACGGACGATGGGCTCGCCCTTTTTCGCTTCGGTCACTTCCCCTTTTGGCCGGTAGGACTGCATATCGCCGTAGTAATGGCCGACCAGCCGCTGGGTCATGGCTTCGACGAGCGCCGGGCCGCGTCCCGCGCGAGCCGCATCGACGAAGCTGGCGACCGTGCGCCGCACGACCTCCGGATCGTTGCCGTCCACGCGCACGCCCGGAAAACCGTAGGCTTCCGCACGCTGGTACATCTCGCCCTGACGGACCATCTTGTGGGTCGGCGTCAGTTCGGAATAGGTGTTGTTCTCGCAGACGAAAATCAGGGGGAGGTCCTGATACGCGGCGAAGTTCATCGCCTCGTGAACGCCACCCTGGTTCATCGCACCTTCACCGAATGCCGTCAGCACCACCCGGCCCTTGCCTTCCATCTTGGCACTCAGGGCAGCCCCCAACGCAATGGCGGCACCCGCGCCGACGATCGAGTTCTCCCCGTAGAAGCCCCAGTCAGCCGCGCTGAACTGCGCCGAGCCACCCCGGCCCTTGCACACGCCCGTCTCGCGCCCCAGGAGTTCGCCGAACGCGCTTGCGATCGGCACGCCGCATGCCAGGGCCCAGCCATGGCCGCGGTACGTCGCGAACACCCGGTCATCGGCCGTAAGTGCCGCGCGTGCTCCGACGTAAATGGCTTCCTGCCCGATGCACAAGTGGATCGAGCCCACGATCGTCTGCTGCTTGCGCAGCTCGGTGACCTTTTCCTCGAACAGGCGGATGCGAAGCATCGCCTGCAGGTACCCGGTCAGAACGGCGCGTTCCGGCGCCGCACGGTACTGGCTCATGTCATGTCTCCCGCGTTCTTGAGCGCTGCATCGTAGGCAGCGCACGCAGGTAGCGCCAATGGAGATTTCCGATGCCGGGCATCGGGAAACGCCGCCCCAGCGTTTTCAGCGACGGCCGCGGCGCAGCCGGGCACGCCCGGTGCTCACACCTAAACCGAGCCTTTCACCACCGTCAGCAGCGCCTGGATCAGGGGGTCTTTCTCACGGGAAAGCAGGTAGATGAACGACAGCGTGGCGCTGGTGCTCCCCTGCTCCCAGACGAAGATCTTTCCCTCCTTGGCCGCGGAACGCGCGCGCTGTTCGCGCAGGAGGCACAGGCCAACGCCTGCAGTGGCCAGGTCCTGCGTGATGGCTTCGCGGTCCGTTTCGACCACCTTGCGCGGCGTCACGCCGTGGCGCGCCAGCAGTTCCGTCACCAGGCCAGGGTAGGAGCCGAGCGGCGGCACCCAGATCCAGGGCAGGCTCCCGATGGCGGCCCAGCCCTCGCGCTCGACCTGCTCGCGCCACGCCGTGGGCACCGCGATGAAGTAGCGGATTTCCCGCACAGGCACAGCACGCACTTCCGGGTCGCCAATGCTTCCGATGAAGAACCCGGCATCACGTTGCCCTGCCTTCACCTCGTTGAGCGCCCATCCCGACAGCCCTTGGCGGATGACCACGGTGATCTCGGGATACTTCACGCGCATGTCGTTCATGATCTCGCCAAGGCCGAGCGTCTCCGGATCGTTGACGACGGCCAGCCGGATCTGCCCGGCCAGCGTACCCGCGTGCTGGCGCGCCTCGGCCAACACTTCGTCTGCCAAGCTCAGGATCTGCAGTGCCTTGGGCAGCACTTGTTGCCCGAACGGAGTCAACTCGACACCGGACGCAGCACGGACGAAGACTGGGGCGCCCAGCTCACCCTCGAGGAGTTTGATGTGACCGCTCAGTGTGGGTTGCGTCAAGTGCAGGGCATGCGCGGCCTGCGTGATGTTCCCCATGCGAGCTACTGTGACGAAGGTTCGGAGTTGGTAGATTTCCATGTTGCAGAGGAATACCCTGGCCATCTGGAAGGTATCAGATCCTCACTGGGGTACCGCAAGCCGTCGAGCTGCGCGTGGCCCCCGACTCGCCGACCGCGCGAACAATTGATCGCCGATGCCACGCGTGCAACCTGGACGGGAAAAGATGGCCGACCGGCCCGTGCTACTTCGCGCGCAGGCGATCCTGGCCGAAGCGGGCGCTTTGCGTTGACCCGCTCTCAGCGCGGCGGTGGAAGCTCCAGGCGATAGAACGCGGCGGCGTTGTCCACGAAGAAGCGGCGGCGCTCGCCTTCGGAGAACCCTTCCAGCATCCGTGCCACGGAGCGCACCAGGGTGTCGTAGTCGATCCGCAGGCCGGCCACGGGGAAGTTGCTCGCGAACATGCATCGCTCTATGCCGAAGATGCCGATGGCGCGGAGCACGATCTGCCGGTTCGATTCGAAATCCCACGGCTGGTCCTTGAGCCCGAACTCCGACACCTTGAGGCACACGTTCGGTTCGCGGGCGAGCGCCTCCATCGCGCGCTGCCACGCGGCCAGTCCTTCGGGGCTGCGGTCCCAGGGAAAGCCGGTGTGGTTCAGCACGATCGCCGTGCGCGGGAACGCGCGCGCCACCTCCGCCGCCTCGTACAGGTGCCAGTAGGGAACGCGCAGGTCCCAGGACAGGCCGTGCTTCTCCAGGCGCGCAAAGCCTTCCAGCCACCGCGGATCCTGCATCGTGCCGGGCGCGCCGGGGGTCATGCCATCGGGCGCCAGCGAGGTCACGGGCTTGGAGCGGATGCCGCGCACCAGCGGGAAGGCAGCCTGGCGGGCCAGCACCTCCTCCGCGTTCGGTGTGTGGAACCAGGCGTGCGCCACGATGGCCGTGGGCATGCCCTCGCGCTGGTGCACTTGCGCGAGCCAGCGTGTTTCGCCCACCTGGTCCCCGCGGTCCCACTCGGCCTCGCAGTGCACCGTGGCCAGCACGTTGTGGCTGCGCGCGTCACGCCGGTAGTCGTCCGCCAGGTAGTTGCGCTTCAGGGGGGTGTAGTCGCCCATGAAGAAGTGCGCCTCCGGCTGGTCGGACAGCCAGGGGTAGCAGTTGGCCCGCAGGTCCCACAGGTGGTGGTGCGCGTCCACCAGCGTCACCGCGCCGGGCGCCTCCACCCACCGGCCGTGGATGGTCGGGCCGGTGGCCGCGCTCACACGTGCTGGCCGCCGTCCACCATGATGGTCGAGGCGGTGATGAACGATGCTTCGTCGGACGCCAGCCAGAGGATGGGACAGGCCACCTCGCGCGGGTCCGCCCAGCGTTCCTGCAGGTTGTATTTCGACTTCTCGGCCAGCAGGTCCTCGCGTGTGCGGCCAAGGCGCTTCACGTGGAAGGGCGTCAGGGTCAGGCCCGGGCACACCGCATTCACCCGCACCTTGTGCGGCGCTTCCTCGAACGCGAGCGTGCGCGTCATGGACAGGATGCCGGCCTTGGTGACGTCGTACTGGCCCATGCCGGCGCGCGGGTTCACGGCATGCGTGGAGGAGACGTTGACGATGGAGCCGCGGCCGGAACGCCGCAAGGCGGGCAGCGCCTCGCGCGCCAGGTACGCGTAGCTGAGGAGGTTGGCCTTGAGGATGCGGTCCCAGGTCTGCGCCTTCGCTTCGGCCAGCGGTTCGTACGAACGGATGCCGGCCAGGTTCACAAGCACGTCGAGCGCGCCAAAGCGCTCGAGGACCTCCTCGACGATCGCGCGCGCGGCCTGTTCCTGGCCGACGTCGGCGCGGATTTCCAGCACCTGCGCTCCGGGCACCTGCTCGCGGATGCCGGCGGCCACCTCGGCCAGGGGCGAGCCGTCCAGGTCGACGAGGGCCACGCGCGCGCCTTCCTCGCAGAACAGCTGGCCGGCCGCCGCGCCGATGCCGCCGGCCCCGCCCGTGATGATGGCCGTGCGGCCTCCGAGCCTCTTCTGGTTCATTGCTGCTTCCCTGTTGTTCAACTGAGCGTGACGAGTTCGCCGGGCATCTCGATCTGCCCGCGCACGGCGCGCCACAACGCGATCACGCTGTACACGCACATGAGCGTTCCGCACAGCGGGATGGCCGCGTACCACCACATCTTGTCGACCTGCAGGAAGGGCGTGGTCTCGCCGGACTGCCGCAGGAAGTCCCAGCCCGCCCACGTGAGGACGAGCGCGATCGCGAGCATGGCGAGCTGGATGATCGACTCGAGCACGCGCCGGCCCGCGGCGTCCAGCATCCGCTCGACGAGGTCCACCTTGTAGAGGGTGCCTTCCCGCCAGAGCGCGAGCGCGCCCAGGAAGGTCATCCAGACGAACAGCAGTTCCACCAGCTCGTCGTACCCTGGCACCTTGAACACCGGCAGCATGCGCTGGAGGATGCCCAGCGACAGCAGCACGAACAGGCCCAGGAAACAGGCGCACACGCCCCAGCGGCACGCGCTGGCAACGCCGCGGTCCATCCGTGCGAGCAGTTCGTTCATCACATCACTCCCAGGCCGAAGAAGTGCGGCAACCAGGTGGAGACGGCCGGCACGTAGGTCACGATCATCAGCACCACGAGCAGCGCGAGCAGGTAGGGGGCGAGTTCGCGCACGACGTCCGCGATGGGCACCTTGGCGATGCCGGAGACCACGTACAGGCACAGCCCCACCGGCGGCGTGACCAGGCCGATCATCAGGTTCAACACCATGATCACGCCGAAGTGCACCGGGTCCACGCCGATCGCGGCCATCACCGGCGCCAGGATCGGATAGGCGATGATCATGATCGCGATCGCCTCCAGGAACATCCCGAGGATCAGCAGCACGACGTTCACCAGCAGCAGGATGACCCACGGGTCGCTGGAGAGGGCCAGCAGCGCCTTGAGGATGGCATTGGGCACCTGCTGCTGGATCAGCACCCAGCTGAAGGGCGCCGCCATTGCGATGATCAGCATCACCTGCGCGGTCTGGCGGCCCGTTTCCCACAGCGTGTCCCAGAAGCCGCGCATGCTCAGTTCGCGGTAGAAGAAGCGCCCGAGCAGGAAGGCCAAGGCGGCCGCGACCACCGCCGCCTCGGTTGGCGTGGCGATGCCGGTGAAGATCACCACCAGGATGGCCGGCGGCAACGCCAGTGCAGGCGCGGCTTGCTTGAGGATCGCCAGCGCTTGCGCCAGGCCAGGCCAGCCCGCCGAGCGAGGCAGGTTGTTGCGCACCGAGACGATCGCGATCGCGATCATCAGGCCCAGCCCCATCAGCAGCCCTGGCACCACGCCGGCCAGGAACAGTGCGCCGACGGAGACGTTGGCCAGGCTGCCAAAGATCACGAACGGAATGCTGGGCGGAATGATCGGGCCGATGGTGGCCGAGACGGCGCTGATCGTCGCCGAATAACGCGGGGTGTAGCCCTCCTTGACCATCGCCCGGATCTCGATCGTGCCGAGGCCCGCGGCATCGGCGACGGCGGAGCCGGACATGCCGGCGAAGATCATGCTGCCGAGCACGTTGACCTGCGCCAGGCCGCCGCGGATCTTGCCCACCAGCAGGTTGGCGACCGCGAAGATGCGCTCCGTCGTGCCGCCGACGTTCATCAGGTTGCCGGCGAGGATGAAGAAGGGAATGGCCAGCAGGGGGAACGAGGTCGTCGCCGCATAGGTGCGCTGGATGAAGATCACCAGCAGGTCGGGACCGGAGGTGACGAGCATGGTGCCCGCCGCCACGAGCGCCAGGCCTCCCGCGATCGGGATGCCTCCGAGGATGGTCAGGCAGACGGCGAGGAGGATCCCGGTGATCAGCATCGGCGCACCGGCCTCAGGCGCGCGCGGCCGTGACCATCTTGCTCCAGGCGTTCCAGGTGTCGTCGCCCAGGCTCTTGCGCAGCGTGTCGTAGGCCGGGCCCATCTTGGCCCGGAACGGCGCCACGTCCGGGCGGCTGATCTGCACGCCCGCCTTCTGCATCTGCGCGAGGTATTCCTCCTCGCGTTCGCGCACGCCCTTGCGCGCGGCGGCGCCGGCGATGGCGGCTTCCTCGCTGAGGATGCGGCGCTGCGCGCCATCCAGCTTGTTGTTCCAGGAGCGCGGGTTCGCCGCCAGCATGATGGTGGCGTAGATGTGGCGGGTGAGCGCAACGTGGCTCTGCACCTCGAAGAACTTCGCGGCGAAGGTGGTGCCGATGGGGTTGTCCTGCCCGTCCACCGTCTTGTTGGCCAAGGCGAGGTACACCTCCTGGAAGGCGACCGTCTGGGTGTTGGCGCCCAGCGCCTCGAACGCCGCCTTGATGGCGAGCTCGGGCGGGACCCGGATCTTCATGCCGCGCACGTCGTCCGGCGCATTCACGGCCTTGCGGCTGTTCGACAGCGCGCGGAAGCCCCACTCGAAGTTGGCGATCCAGGTGAAGCCGGCGGTGGCCAGCTGCTGCGTGAGCCAGTCCTTCGCGGTCACGTCGAGCGTTTTGTACGCGTGTTCGTAGCCGTCGAACTGGTAGGGGATGTTGATCACGCCCACCGACTTCGAGATCGCCTCGATGTTGGCGGGGTTCATCAGGATCATGTCGATCGCGCCCAGCCGCGTCTGCTGCGCCGTCTCGACGGGCGAGCCGAGCGCGTTGTTGGGGAACAGCGTGAGCTTCACCGCACCCGAAGTCCGGTCGAAGACCTTCCGCGCCATCTTGTCCGCTTCCACGTGCACGGGGTGCGTCAGGTCCGCGGGGTGCGTGAGCTTGAGCTCCACCGCCGCACGGGCGGTGAGCGCGGAGGAGGCGACGGCGGCGGCGGCGCCCTTGAGAACGGCGCGGCGGCTGAACGGGGTGGGCATGCTCTTGTCTCCTGTCGGTGGTGTCGGGGCGCCCCTCTGCGTGAGCGCCGGACCATCTTGCATACAAGGTTTGGCAACGTCAAGGGAGCAAACCCCGCGCGCGCTCCTACGCCGATGCAGCCGTCGGCAGCGATGCGACCACCACGGACAAGCCCTTGCGCACGTGCTCGCGCATGGCCTGCGCGACACCGGCAGCGTCGCGTGCAGTCAAAAGTTCAAGGATCCTGGAATGCTCGCCGGTTGCTTCCTGCCAGCGCTCCGGCCACTGGTTGGACGCGTAGCGCGCGCGATCGACGCGCAACGCCAGCAGGTCCCACACCCACAGCAGCACCGCGTTGTCGGCGTACTCCACGATGCGCCGGTGGAACGCCTTGTTCGCTGCGAAGTAACCGGTCAGGTCCTTGCGCGCATGGTGCGCCAGCATGGTGTAGTGCAGGATGCCGAGTTCAGCGACCTGGGCGTCGGTGAGCCTCGGGGTAGCGAGCTCTCCAGCTAGCGCTTCGATAGCAGAGACCACCTGGATCAGGTCGCTCGTCTCGCCCGCGTCGAGCGACGCCACCACCGGCGAGCGGTTCGGCAGCGCCTGCAGCAGGCCTTCCTGCGTCAGCGCCTTGAGCGCCTCGCGCACCGGTGTGCGGGACACCGCGAGTTGCTCGCACAGCTCGCGTTCGTTCAGCCGCTGGCCCGGCGCGAGCGCGCCGCTGACGATCATCTCGCGCAATGTCGCCAGCGCGTTGCCATTGAGGTCGCCCTTGCGCGGCGCCGCCGCGCCGCCGCGCGCGCGGGCGGGCTTTGCCGACGCCGCCGGTGCGGCCTTGCCGCTGCGCGCGCGACCGGCGCTGGACGGACGGGAAATGGAGCTCTTCACTTTGCCACTTCTTGTATGCAAGAATAAATTATGAACCTCCAGCAGATCTTTGGCCGCCACGCCCGGACGACCGGCGCCGCATTGCCCGTGGGCCTGGTCGGCGCGGGCGAGTTCGGGGCCACGTTCGTCGCCCAGGCCGCGCGCATGCAGGGCCTGAAGGTGACCGCCGTGTGCGACCGCGACCTCGAGCGCGCCCGCTCGGCAGTGGCGGCTGCGGGTCATCCTGCGCATCGCATGCGTGCCTGCGCGACGGTGGCCGAGGCGCGCGCGGCAATCGATGCAGGCGCCATCGCGCTGCTGGATTCGGCGCAAGACCTGGTGCAACTGCCCCTGGTGGCCGTCCTGGAAGCCACGGGCGACCCCGAGGGCGCCGCGGCCACGGCGCGTGCCTGCATCGCCGCGGGCAAGCACGTCGTGCTGGCCACCAAGGAGGCGGAGATCGTGGTCGGGGCGGAACTCGCGAGTCGCGCCGCCGAACGCGGCGTGGTGCATTCGCCGGTCGACGGGGACCAGCCCAGCCTGCTGATCGGCCTCGTGGGCTGGGCGCGCATGCTCGGCCTCCCGGTCGTCTGTGCCGGAAAGTCCAGCGAATCCGACTTCGTGTGGGACGCGCAGGCGGAAACCGTCACCGCCTGGGGGCGCAGCGTGCCCGCGCCCGCGTACCACGATGCATTCTCACGCGCCGACGCAGCGGGCCTGGGCATGCGTCATGCGCTCGCGTTCGCACGCACCACCGTGCCGGACCTGTGCGAGATGGGCATCGTCGCGAACCACACCGGCCTGATGCCGGATTGCGCGTCGCTGCACGCGCCCATCGCGCGCACGATCGAACTGCCCGCCCTCTTCCGCCCGCGCGCCGAGAGCGGACTGCTGGCCGGCAGCGGTCGCGTGGACATGTTCAATTGCCTGCGCCGGCCCGACGAGCTCAGTTTCGCAGGCGGCGTGTTCGTGGTGGCGCAAGCGCCTGACGCAGCGACCGGTCGGCTGTTCGCGGCCAAGGGAATGCCGACGTCGCCGGATGCGCGCTACGTGCTGCTGCACAACCCCGTGCACCTGCTCGGCGCCGAAGCCGCCGTCTCCATGCTGTCCGCCGCGCAACTGGGATGCTCCACGGGTGGCCCGGAGGTGAAGCCGCTGGTGGACCTCGTGGCGACTGCGGCCCGCGACCTCGAGCCCGGCGAGTTGCTGCAGATGGGCGCGCGCCACGAGATCCCCGGCCTCGGCCATGCGCTTCAGCCCGCCTCGCCGCTCGGTGAAGACGGGCCGGTGCCGTATTACCTCGCGCTTGGCGCTCGCGTGCGCAAGCACGTGCCGCGCGGGCAGCCCCTGCGCGGCGGCGACCTGGACCTGCCTTCCGGCGGCGCGCTGCGTGCATTGCGTGAGGCGCAGGACCGCCGCTTCTTTCCGCGATGAGCTTGCGGGGACGGTCGGTCTGCCCGGCAGGGAACAAGTTGCGCTAAGGTTCACCCCCATGAACCCCGTCGACCCCCTCAACATCCGCGTTGAACAGGCTTTCGGCGTCTGGCGGGACAAGCGTCAGCAGCTCCAGGAGACCAGCCAGGCGCTGGAACAGGCACTGGACGACTTCGCGCATGGCAGAGCCCCCGAACCCCTGGAGCTCAAAGCCGAGCTGGAGAAGCTGCGCGCGGAGTGCGACAGCCTCTTTCTGGAAATCCTGGCCGCCGTCCGCGCCGCCCAGGCGGCCGGGGTCCGCTAGCCGTCACGCCGCATTACCGCGAATGGGCAGCACGAGCTACGCGTAGCCCGCTCAGGGCTTGGAGGTTCGGGCGAATCGGCCCCCGCGCATGCCGGCCAGCGTGGCCGGCCGGCCCTGGAGCGTGGTGCCATTGAGTGCAGCAGCCAGGTCGCGCATGTCGTCCAGCATGCGCTGCAGCTGCGTCGTGGCCGCCTCCCGCAGCACGATCGTCTCTTCCACTTCCGCGCGGGTGGGAACGCAGCCGGGATCGCGGGCAAGGACCTTCGCGAAAAGCTCTTTCTCGGCGGCGGCGGCGCGCCGCTCCGCTTCGCGCCACGCGGCCAATGCCGAAGTTTCGAACTGCATGCTGCACCCCAGGGAAAAGGTGCGCGGGCAGGCTGGCGGAGCGTTGAGGTTCTACGGCTTCGAGGCACAAAGAAGAAGCCGACCAGTGGACAGGCACATCCTACGCCCTCTGCTGGTGACGTGCCTGCCAAGCCGGCCGTCGAGCAAGTGTCGGAAGCAGACGCAGGGCGTCGCCAGCGCCGCGGCCGGCCTTCGCCGAGCGATGACAGGCGCCTCATTTTTTCGACAGCGAGACGGCCCGGCCGTTCGCGAGCTTCCCGGTGAGCTGCCCGTTGCTCATGGTGAGGGTCGCGCGCTGCTCGATGCAGCCGGCGATGACCTGGCCGCCCCGGATGTCGAGGATCACGGCGTCCGCGGTGCTCTCCACGCTCACGGGAAAGTCCTTGCCGAAGCACGGGTTGCCGCGTGCCCCCGCAACGACGGGATTCATTCTCCAAGTTCCTGCATTGCCGTTGATGGTCACCTCCACCGGCACCGGCCTGCCGCCATTGCCCTCCATCGTCCCGACCCACTGACCCGAGGCGGCGTCGGGCTGGGCGAAGGCCGCGGACAGCGTGCAAGCGAGAACGGCGGCCATGGATGTGCGAACGTGCATGGGGTGCTCCTGGTTGGTCCGCGCGGCGGCGGGCACCCCACTCTAGGCACGGGTCGCTTTCCGCAACTACGTCCTTTCGGAGGATGGAGGCAGCTCAAGCGTGCCCGTGCCCCTGCTCGCGTGCAGCCTGCGCGTTCCCTGCATCGCCTCCCTGCAACCACGCGAGATGCCTGCGGGCATCGGCGGCGCTCTCGAAGATGTGCGGCGCCACCCCGCGCTCGAGCAACGCGTCGCCCAGCTTCGCGCGCAGGAACGCACTGGTCGTGTAGCGCGTCACCCGTGAATAGTGGCGCGTGGCGAGTTCACGCACCATGTCCATGTACGCATCGAGCGCATCCGGCAACACCGTGAAGTTGTCGTAGTCCACGAGCGCCGGCACCTTGCCCTCGAGCGAGGTGAGCCGCTCGACCAGCGCCGCGCGGATCGCCTGGACGTCGTCGATGTTGCGGACCGTGAGACCTTCGAAGTTCGCGAAGAAGATGCCTTGCGCGGCATCGAACAGGAAGCGCTGCGACAGCGGCAGCACCAGCAGCGTGTCACGCAGCCCCATCGGTGCCGGCGAGAAGATCGCCGCATCCATGGTCTTGAGGCGCGGCGAGACGGCGGGACGGAAGGCCATCTTCGCCAGCACGTCCCGTTCCACGTCGATGCCCGGCGCGATCTCCACCAGCTCGAGCCCCTGCGCGCCCAGCCGGAAGACGCAGCGCTCGGTGATGTACAGCGCCTCCTGCCTGCGCTGCCGCGCGACGGCGCCGCTGTAGGTGACGTGCTCCACCTGCTCCAGGAACTTGCACACGCTGCCTTCCTGGCGCACCGCCAGCCTGCCCTCGTGCACCTGCACCTCCAGCCCGCCGGTGTTGAAGGTCCCGACGAACACGACCTTCTTCGCGCTCTGGCTGATGTTGATGAAGCCGCCCGCTCCCGCAAAGCGCGGGCCGAAGCGGCTGACGTTGAGGTTGCCTTCGCGGTCGGCCTGCGCCAGCCCGAGAAAGGCGACGTCCAGCCCGCCGCCATCGTAGAAATCGAACTGGTAAGGCTGGTCGAGGACCGCCTGCGTATTGACCGCTGCGCCGAAGTCGAGGCCGCCCGCCGGAATGCCGCCGATGACGCCAGGCTCCGCCGTGAGCGTGAGAAGGTCCCCGATCTTTTCCTCGGCTGCGACCGCGGCGATGCCTTCGGGCATGCCGATGCCCAGGTTCACGACGCTGTTCGCCTTCAGCTCCATGGCTGCGCGCCGCGCGATGATCTTGCGTTCGTCCAACGGCAGGGGCTGCTGGCGCCCGGGCGGCACGCGGATCTCGCCCGAGTAGGCCGGGTTGTACGGCGTGGTGAACGTCTGCCAGTGGTTCTCCGGCCGCGCCACCACGACGCAATCGACCAGCACGGCCGGCACCTTCACCTGGCGCGGATGCAGCGCCCCGCGGTCCGTCACGCGCTCCACCTGGGCGATGACGATGCCGCCGCTGTTGCGCGCCGCCATGGCGATCGACAAGGACTCCAGCGTGAGGGCCTCGCGCTCCATCGTCAGGTTGCCGTCGAGGTCCGCGGTGGTGCCCCGGATGATGGCGATGTCGATCGGGAAGGCCTTGTAGAACAGGCATTCCTCACCCCCGATGCGCGTCACTTCGACCAGCGGCTCGGTGGTGCGGTCGTTCATCCGCCCGCCGTTGCGCCGCGGGTCGACGAAGGTTCCCAGCCCGATGCGGCTCAGGTGCCCCGGCCGGCCGCCTGCGATGTCGCGGAACAGGCAGGAGATCACGCCCTGCGGCAGGTTATAGGCTTCGATTCGGTTCTCGATGGCGAGCCGGCCCAGCCTGGGAACCAGGCCCCAGTGCCCGCCGATCACGCGGCGCAACATGCCCTCGTGCGCGAGGTGGTTCAGGCCGCGCTCCTTGCCGTCGCCCTGCCCCGCGGCGTAGACCAGCGTGAGCTCGCGCGGCTCACCCTCCGCGTGGAACCGCTGCTCCAGCGCGATCGCGATTTCCTCTGCGAAGCCGATCCCGACGAAGCCGGAGGTGGCCACCGTATCGCCGCTGCGCACCAGGCGGACCGCATCGGCCGCCGAAACGAGCTTGCCGGCGTGGTAGGGACCCGCGGCGGACGGTCCGCCTTCCACGATGCGCGCGCGTTCCATCATTCGGCTCCTCGAACTCGGCCATTCGGCCCGTCTCGCCCACTCCATCGTATGTTCGACGGGCTTGCACGACAATACAAGCGGCATGAGGAAACAGGCAGAGCACCGCATCCGGGGGGCCGCGTCGCTGGCGCGCCCGGGGTGGACCTGGGCCGCCGCCATCCTCATGAACGCTCCCATGGTCGCAGGCGCCATCCTCGTGGGCTGCTTCGCGTGGACGGCGGACGAACCCGCGCTCGTTGCGCTCGCCGGCATCCTCTTCGGCCTGGCCCTCCTGTGGGCGGTGCTGGTGACGCTGGAGTCATGGCGCGTGCTGCGCCGGTTCACCCGGATGCAGTTGCTCTCGCGCTAGGCGGGCGCCGACGCCCTTCCACACCGCACGCCATCCCAGCCGCGCCGCCGTTGCCAGGACGGCAGTGGCCGCCAGCATCGCGCCCATGTGGACTGCGACGGCCAGCAGCGCGCGCCACAGCGAACCGGACGCGGTGATGTCCCGCGCCGGCATGTCGCCGCCACACAGCGGCACGAGCGCCGGCACGAGCATCCATCCGGCGCCGGAGGCCGTCCCGGCGATGAACGACCACAGGGCGAGGCCCGGGGTCCACGCATTGCGATGCCCTGCGCCGCGCAGCCGCCGGACCACGGCGACCAGCAGCAAGCCCCCGGCCAGCCACTGCGGCACCAGCGGATCGAACGCCAGCCCGAGCTGCAGCGCGACCGGCACGGCAGCCGCCACGGTGAGTACCGACGCAAGGTGGCCCGCCGCCAGCGGCACCAACGCGCCCGCCACACTGGCCTTGCCGTCCACCCGCTGGGCGCAGGCCGCAAGAGCCCATCCCGCCGCCGGGTTCAGGCCATGCAGTGCGCCGGCGGCCGCCACTGCGAGCCAGGGCCAGAGTCCATCGGTCATGGTGGCAGCTCCGCGCGAGCCTCAGGCCTCGCAATGCGGGCAGGCCGCCGCGGGAAGGGCCGCCTTCTCGGGCGCCGGCTCGAAGCGCTGCCCGGGCTCGTAGCGGTCGTGGTGCCGCACCCACTCCATCTTGTAGAACACGTCGCGCTCGTTGCGCCCCTGCGGCACGAGGTCCAGGAGCACGTACGTGCCCATCATCGCTTCCACCCCGCGGCCGTAGGTCGAATAGGTGTGGAACACCTGGCCGGCGTCGTCCCGGAAGAACACGCTGATGCCCGGCGCTTCCTCCGCCGGGAAGTAGCCCTTGCGGTAGTTGTAGCCGACCTCGCCCGTGGCCAGCTCCTCGGGCGTGAAGCTCACGCCGAAGTCGAAGTTGAAGTCGCTGCCGTGCGAGGACACCCAGTCGAACTTCCATCCCATGCGCTCGCGGAAACGCAGGATGTCGGGCAGCGGCGCACGCGAGACGGCCACGAAAGCGACGTCGCGGTGCGCGAGATG
Organism: Ramlibacter sp. G4-7; assembly: GCF_057784995.1. Taxonomy (NCBI): domain Bacteria; kingdom Pseudomonadati; phylum Pseudomonadota; class Betaproteobacteria; order Burkholderiales; family Comamonadaceae; genus Ramlibacter; species Ramlibacter sp. G4-7. The sequence goes on along the minus strand of NZ_JBYNTT010000001.1, from coordinate 290,825 downwards.
GACCGTCATGCCGTCGGTGTGGTCGGCCATGAACGAGCAGCTGGGGCAGCCCTGCTCCCAGCCCGGCCCGAACATGAAGTGCTGCACCACCAGCTGCCGGCGCTCGCCGAACAGGTCCGCCAGCGTGCGCTTGCCGCCGGGCGTGTCGAAGACATAGTCCTTGCGCACGTGCCGCCAGGGCAGCGCGCGGCGCTCGCCGGCGACCTGGTCGCGCAGGCGCGTGAGCTCCTTCTCGCGCGCCAGCAGCCTGGTGCGTTCGTCCGTCCAGCGCGCGTCGGAAACGACCGGGTGGCTGGTGTTAGGGGTGCTGGTGATGGTGGTCATGCTGTGCTCCTTGGCTCGGTGAGCCGGTGCTGTGGGTCTGTCCATGCGGCGGCTCGACCCGGATGGCCGCCGTGTTGCTGGCTGGATTCCGCTAGGTGCGGGAGGCTTTCGGGCGGCGCACGGCGCGGACCTTGCCGCCGCCCCCGCCGCCGCCGCCGCAATAGAACAGGTCGGCGCCGTCGGACTCGAGGCCGCTGACGTTGACGCCCTGCGGCATCTGCAGCCGCTCGAGCACCGCGCCGTCCCGCGGGTCCACGCGGCGCAGCTCGCTCTCGTCGCCTTCCCAGGTGCCGTGCCACAGCTGGCCGTCCACCCAGGTCACGCCGGTGACGAAGCGGTTGGACTCGATCGTCCTGCGGATGGCACCTGTGTCGGGATCGATCTGGTGGATCTTGCGGCTGCGGTAGTTGCCCACCCAGAGGCTGCCCTCGGCCCAGGTCAGGCCCGAGTCTGCGCGCTCCCCAGGCGCGGGAATGGACGCCAGCACCTCGCCCGTGGCCGGATCGATCTTGTCGATGCGCGACGCGGCGATCTGGTACAGGTGCTTGCCGTCGAAGGCCGTGCCGGCATCGCACGCCCGCTCCAGCGCACGCGTGACCTCGCCGCTCTTCGGATCGATGCCCAGCAGGCGCGTGCCGGTGGCGGCCCACACGAGGCCATTGCCGTAACTCACGCCGGCGACCTGCGTGGCCCCGGCGAAAGGCCCGTACTCGCGCACGACCTCGGCCGGCGTGGGCGCGACCTGCTCCTTGTCGCTGATGCTCTTGGTGCTCATGGCGGAGTTCCTGTCGGCGTCCGGATGCGGCGCCATGGAGGGGACTCTATGCGCCGGGCAGCCAAGCGGGGAGTAACAAGATTGTCGTGAAATCCACCAGCGGCGCCGCCAGCCAGCGCCGCGCGCGCGCCTGGCCGATGGCGCGCACCTGCCCCGACGCCTGCAGTTCGGCCAGGGCGCGCTGCACGGTGCGCTGGCTCGCACCGAGCGCCAGCGCCAGGGCCGATGTCGACCAGGCCGCGCCATCCGAGAGCAGCGCCAGCAAGGAGGCCTGCTCTCCCGGGATCGGCGGTGCGAGCATGACGACGCCGGATTTGCCGCGGGGCTGCAGCACGAACCCCTTCGCAGTTGCCGCGATGTCCGCCATGGCGCGCACGAGCGCGCGCAGCCGGCCAATCTCCACGCGCAGGCGGGCGCGATGCGTTTCGTCGGGACGCCGGGTGCGGAAGGCGGTGGCGATCAGTGCATCACGCGGCACGCCTTGCGGCCACGCCTGCGCCAGGGATTCGGCCAATGCGAAGAGGATGGGCCTGCGCACCAGTGGCTGCCAGGCCCCGCCCCGTGCGAACCCGCGCCTGCACGCGTCGAGCACCAGGGCGTCGGAGGCGAGCAGCGCTTCGACGTCTTCCACGCGCAGCGCCTGCTCGATCCCGCCCGTGCGGCGCCGGGCCGCGGGGCGGTCCAGCGCGGCCCGCGCCTCCGCGACTTCGGCGATGAGGGCCGGAATGCCCGCACGGTAGGCGGCCTGGTCCGCGCGCGCGAGTGCCTCCTTCGCGGGCCGCGCATGCAGCGAGCGCAAGGCCAGCTCGGCGCGGGCCAGTTCGGTGACGGCGCCGAGCGTGGCGGGCAATCCGCCCGCGTCGACGGATTGCAGGATGACTGCTGCCTCGGCGACACGGCCCACCAGCAGCAAGTGCCGGGCGGCGACGACGCGCGCGTGCATGGCATTGGCGCGGTCGCCGTGCCGCTCCAGCGTTGCCGCCGCGTCGGTGAGTCCCCGGGGCAGGCCGGCCAGGTCGCGCATCGCCAGCGCCACCTCCGCCTCGGCCACCACGCAACGCGCACGGGCCGCCGGCTCCCGGGCACCGAAGGCTCCTGCCGCGCGCCGCAGGAGTTCGCGCGCACGGGTGTGCTCGCCCAGTTGCGCCATCGCGATGCCGCGCAGGGCCAGTGCCGGCGGGTCCTCGCGCAGCGCCACGCCTTTGAGCGCGCCCAGCGCATCGCCGGCGGCGAGGGCGCGTGCGGAGGCGGCGATCAGCGAGTCCATGGCGCAAGCGTATCGCGAGCGCCCGCTCCCGCGCCCCAAAAAAACTCAGCCGCGGGCCTTTGCGCTCAGGTCAGCTCGAACCGGATCATCCGCGCGATGCCGCGTCCTCCGATGAGGGCCGATGCATGGCCCCAGGCGGCCAGGCGCTCGTTGCCGATACGCAGCATGCCCGAGTGATTGGAAAGATCGTCGTCCTCCTCAGGCCGGTTCCGCGCGAAGCCGAGTCCCCGGCGTGCCGTCTCGACGTTCTCCGGCTTGCCCGTGAGGAAGGTCCACCCCTTCCCGATGCGGTTCAGCTGCATGTAGGCGCGCAGGGCGGCCGGGTCGTCGTCCAGCGGCGTCAGCGACAGCGAATAGAAGTGGATGTCGTTCGCGAAATCGTCCAACAGCCGCTGCGCCTCCAGGATGTGCTGCGTGACGGGTGTGCAGATGTTGCTGCACACCGTATACATCACGTTGAACACCACCTTGCGGTCCCTGAGGACGTCGTCGTAGAAACGCACCTCCTTGCCTTCGTGCGTCAGCAAGGGCACGTTGGGAAAGCGGCGTGCCCGCATCAGTTCGCGCGGCTCGTTCTGCACCGCACGCGCCGAGCGTGTGGCCGCCAGCATCCCCGCGCCGCCCAGCACGGCGGCCGCGCCGGCCAGCAGGCTTCGCTTCGCAATGTTCGTCATGAGTGCCTCTGAAGTTTGTATCTGGTTGGAGCGCAGGTTCGGGTCAGGGCAGGGTCTTGGTGTCACCGACATCGCTCACGGCGAACAGCAGCATCATGGCGTGGTCTTCGTGCACGACGTTGTGGCAGTGGATCGGGAAGACGCCCACATAGTCGGATGCCTTCACGACATACTCCACCGAGTCGCGCGGGCCCAGGCGCACCACATCCTTGCGCCCGTATTCCTGGTTGGCGCTGGGAGTGGCGACGCCGTTGCGCTTGGTGATGCGTCCCTCGAAGCTGTGCGCGTGGATCGGGTGGGACCAGCCGCGGCCGCCGTTGAACACCCACGTTTCCGTCGTGCCGCGCTTCATCGTGAAGCGGACCACGTCGCAGCTCAGTGGCCTTCCGTTCACGACCCATTGCCCGTTTTGCTGGTCGAAGTCGAACGTGCGGGTGATGACCGACGTGCCCAGCGGCGGCAGCGAGATCGGCGCGAAGCTGGTGATCGTTGCCGGGTCGGCGCTCGCGTCTGCCACCGCGGCGCCGATGCGGAATTCCACCAGCACGTTGGTCGGATCCGCGGCGGCGTTGAGGCCCGTGTTGTCCGTGTTCCACGAGCTGGTGCGGCTGCCGCTCCAGCTGCCGCTCCAGGAACTCCCGCTCCACGAGCTGCCGTCCCAGGAACTTCTCTCGGGTCCCACGCCATCGGTCTGGACCAGCCGGTTTTCCAGCCACAGGCGCGTCGCGCCCGGCGCCGGCCCGCCGACGGCCGTGATCTTGGCGAAATCCACGATGATGTCGGCGCGTTCCGCGACGGAGAGCAGCACGCTGGTCGTCTGCAGCGGTTTGGGCAACAGGTTGCCATCGTTCGAAATCCGCCAGAACGGGATGGACTGCGCGGGATTGTCGGGATTGGTCAGGAACAGCTCGTAGAAACGGGAGGGCCCCTGATCCAGCAGGCGGAAGCGGTAACGGCGCTTGGAGACGTTGAAGAACGGCTGGATCTTGCCGTTCACCATGTACTTGTCACCCAGGTGGCCGTCCACGTCCAGCGTGTCGAACGCCGCCTGCCCGGTGCTGGGGTCGATGCGCACGTCCGTGAAGATCACGGGGATGTCGTACTGCGGGAAGGTGGGCAGCCTGAAGCCCGTGGTTTCGTTGCCCGTGTCGTACTCGTTGAAGACCAGGTGGAAGCCGGCCAGTCCCTTGTAGACGTTCTCCGCGGTGTGGCCTTCGCGGTGATCGTGGTACCAGAGCGTCCCGAGCGACTCGCGCACGTCGCCGTCGGGCGTGCCGGCATTGGTGAAGCCCGCTCGCTTCATGTTGTAGTAGTAGTCGTAGTACTGGCCCGGGAAGAAGAACCGTCCCTGCGTGGCCGGCGCTTCGGAAACGGAACCGCGGTTCGGGTCGCACGGGCCACCGTCGCTGTCCGGCGCCGTGTGGAAGTTGTGCAGGTGGGTCGAGATCTGGTTCTTGCCGAAGCCGCCGCTGGCCGCGCCCGTGGGCAGGTTGTTGAACCGGCGCACGAGCACCGCGGTGTTCGCGCCGGCCTGGTAGCGGGTCACGATCGTGGGCATCGGCGTCATCGGCTTGTCCACCGTCAGGTCCGCGCCGCCCAGGTTCGCACCCCAGAAGTTCAGTTGCTGCTGCAACTGCGGGTGGATGGAAGTGGGCGGCACGGCACCGAAACGCTGCACGTAGAAATGCTGCGGTTCGGCCAGGCTGCGGTACTGGTGCGGCTCGCCTCGGCCCTCGTAGGGAAGGCGGGTCGCCGGATTGGTCGCGCGATTCGGCGCGGTGGTGGGTGGCTGGGCGAAGCCCGGGTCCGACAAGGGCCGCTCCTGCAGCACCGGCATGATCGGCATGGCCTCCATGAACGGCGTGGTGTGCGGACTCGCGGGCGGGGCACTCCATCCCGAGCCCGGCGCCAGGGCCGCGCCGGCGGAACCGCCCATGGCAGCCGAGCCAAGGGCCAGGCTCGCTTTCAGCGCGCTTCGGCGGCTGGGGCTCTGCAATGGTTGTTCACGTTTTCGCATCGGGTCTCCTGGCAGCTTGCGTGTGGAAAGAAGCGGACGCCCCGGCGCCGGTCGCCTCGGCGCGCGCGACGCCGGGGGCAGGTTCCCTGAGCATTCGCGGTTGATCGCAGGGAACGTGCCGAAGGAGCGCGCACCAGGTGCCACGCCGAAGTACTGCCGGATCAAGTACTTAGGTGCGTCGCCCCTGGCGCAAGGAATTCCTGCGGCTGGATCTTCTTTCCCCACAACCGGGGAAATTCCCCGCTTGTGGCGGGGCGTCGATCGCCCCGCGTCCTGAGCGCCTTTCATGGCCGCTTACCATGGAGGCTGCCGTCGATGCGGGGAGCAAGCCCATGTGCCGGAACATCAAGACCCTGTTCAATTTCGAGCCCCCGGCGAGCGAACTCGAGATCCGCGATGCCTCGCTGCAGTTCGTCAGGAAGCTCAGTGGCTTCAACGTGCCGTCCAGGGCCAATGAAGCCGCTTTCGAGCGCGCGGTCGACGAAGTGGCCGCGTCGGCGAGGACCTTGATCCAGTCGCTGGTGACCCACGCCGAACCCCGCACGCGCCAGGCGGAGGCCGCCAAGGCGCGCGAGCGTTCGGCCGCGCGCTTCGGCGAGAGGGCGTGACGACCTCGGCCCAGCGCTTCGTCTCGCCGGCCACGAACTCGCCGAACGCCAGGCCGCAGGAGGAAGGATCAGCTCACGCGCCAGCCCACGGGCTGTGATGGAAGGCATAGCGACCGAGCTCGCGCGCGCCGCCGTCCGCCACGGCCACCAGCGTGAGTTCCATCGTGTGGGCGGGAAGCTGCCGCACCTGTGCGAGCGACGAGAAGAACAGGACTTCGCCCGAGGCCGCATCGAAGGGCAGGTCCTCCAGGCGATGTGGCGCGCCGGGTTCGGTCGACACGCGCACGATCGCATCGAGCCGCTGCACGCCCTGCAAGGGCGCGTCCAGCCGGGTGACCAGCAGTTCGTCGTCGGGGGCCACCGTGCAGTTCACGCTGCCGTTGTGCGGCAACCGGTACTCGCGGATGCGCACGCCTTGCGCATCCAGCTGCCGCAGGAAGCCCGCGCCGGCAAAGGCCATCACCGACCCGGCGCGGAACGCGCCGCGCACCCCGGCGCCGAGCGCGACCAGGCCATCGAGCAGCTCGCCGCAGGCATCGCACTGCATCAGGTGCGCGTCGACGCGCTCGGTGGCCGCGTCGTCGGTGTCGCGCAGCCAGTAGTCCAGCAGCGTCGCCAGCGGCAGGTGGGGGGCGGATGCGCTCACGTGACCGCTCCCGACGGGTCGACGCAGCGGCGCAGCTTCTCGATGCCGCGGTGCCGGATGACACGCACGTTGCCCGGCGACAGCCCGAGGTCCGCGGCGACCGCCTCGGACGGCTGGTCCTCGCAGAAGGTCAGCACGAGCACGGAGCGCTCGCGCTCCGGCAGGCGCTGCAGGCAGTCGGCCACGCGCTGCTGGTCGAGCCGGGGCGCCACGTGCACGTCCGCGATGCCCACCGCATCGCCGTACAGCTGCAGCAGCCGGTCGCGCCGGTGTTCCGTGCGGCGCTGGTCCAGCACCGTCATGCGACAGGTGCCGAGCACGAAGGACAGCACCCGCTCCGGCTCGCGCAGGCGGCCGTCGCGCAGCTGTTCGATGGTCAGCGTCATCACGTGCTGCATCAGGTCTGCCGCCGCATGCGGGTCGCGCAGGTGGCGCAAACCGTAGCGACGCACCCGCGGCGCGAGCAGCCGGTACAGCTCGGCCTCCGGCTCGCTCGCCTCGCCCGGCGCGGCGCCCGCGATGCGGCGCGCGGCACGCACTTCGGGGCCGTGGTCGTCCGTAACCAGGGGCGGGTCTTCCACGCGGCAAGCATAGCAACGGCCGGGTCAGGCCGCGCAGAAAAATTGCTGTAACGCCCGGCGGGCTGGCGCCACAACCTGACTCCTTCCACTCTTCTTCGCGAGGCCGCCCCATGGTCACCAACCCGCAGACCGGAACGAACATCCACGAGATCGCCGACGGCATCTACCGCATCAACACGCCGGTCGCCCTGCCGGACGGACAGGCGTTCAGCTTCAACCAGTACCTGCTGGTCGACGAGCAGCCGCTGATGTTCCACACGGGCGGGCGCTTCCTGTTTGCCGCCGTGAGCGAGGCGATCGCCTCCGTCATGCCGCTGGCGAAGCTGCGCTACGTGAGCTTCTCGCACACCGAGTCGGACGAATGCGGTGCGCTCAACCAGTTCCTCGCCGTCGCGCCCGAGGCCGTGCCGCTGTGCAGCCAGATCGCCGCGATGGTGTCCATCGGCGACCTCGCCGACCGCGCGCCGCGCGCAATGGCCGATGGCGAGACGCTCGTGCTCGGCCGCCACGCGGTGCAGTGGTTCGACACGCCGCACGTGCCGCACGGCTGGGACGCGGGCCTGCTGATGGACACGAGCACGGGCACCCTTTTCTGCGGCGACCTCTTCACCCAACCCGGCCAGGGCAAGGTGCCGCTGACGCAGGGCGACGTGCTGGGCCCCAGCGAAGCCTTCCGCCAACCCATGGACTACTTCGCGCACGCGCCGCAGACGGCGGCCACGCTCGCGCGGCTGGCGCAGCAGAAGCCGCAGACCCTGGCCTGCATGCACGGCAGCGCCTGGCACGGCAACGGCAGCACGCTGCTGCGGCACCTGTCCGAGGCGGTGACCAGCACGCGCTGACCGTCGCGCTAGGCGGTCCAGCAGCGCACGACGCCGTTGGTCCAGCCGAAGCCGTCCTGCAGCGGATACTCGCCGCCGCCGCCCCCGGTCGGGGCTTCGTGTTCGTGCGAGCGCAGCGCGTACTTCTCGACCAGCTTGCCGTCGCGCTCGTACACCGTCTGCACGGACCGCATCCAGCGCGCGCGGATCTCGTCGGCCAGGCCCTGGCAGCCGCAACGTGCCAGGCCTTCGACGGCCATCCACTGCAGCGGGGCCCAGCCGTTCGGGCGGTCCCACTGCTCGCCGCTCGCGGCCTCGGTGGTGCCCAGTCCGCCGGGAGCCAGCAGGCGCGCGCGCAGCGTGGCCGCCACCCTGCGCGCCTGCTGCGGGCTCGCGAGTCCGCAGAACAAGGGGGTGGCGGTCGCGGCGGTCAGCACGGCACGGCGCCGGTGCAGGCGGCAGTCCCAATCCGCGTACAAGCCTTGCTCCGCGTCCCAGAAGCAGCGGTCGATGGCGAGCGCACGCTGCGCGGCCCGGCGATCGAACTCCGCGGTGGCCGCCGCGTCGCCGGTGGCGCGCGCCAGCCGCGCGATGCTGGCCTCCAGTGCGTGCAGGAAGCAGTTCAGGTCCACCGGGAGGATGTCCGTCGTGCAGGTGCTGGCCAGCCCCTCTCGCGGATCGCGCATCCAGCGGCTGCTGAAGTCCCAGCCGGATTCGGCCGCGGCGCGCAGGTCGCGCCACACCTCCTGGCGCGGACGCCCGCTGCGTCCGGCCGTGGCCACGTCCTCGCGCCACGACTCCTCGCGCGGCGTGCAGCGGTCGTCCCAGTAGCGGTTGAGGACGGTCCCGTCGGGAAGGGCGACCGCGCGGCGGTGCGCCGTCCCCGGCCCGAGCTCGCGTTCGCCATCCATCCAGAACGCATGTTCGCGCCGCAGCTGCGGCAGGTACTCGATGCCCGCCGCGCCGCCACACGCCTCGCACATCTGCGTCATCAGCGCGAACAAGGGCGGCTGCGAGCGGCTGAGGTAATAGGTGCGCGTGCCGTTCGGCACATGGCCGTACACGTCGATGAGGTGCGCGAAGTTGTCGGTCATGCAATGGACCATCTGCTGTCGCCCGCTCTCCGCCAGCCCCAGCATCGTGAAGTAGGAGTCCCAGTAGTACAGCTCGACGAAGCGGCCGCCCGGCACCACGTAGCAGTGCGGCAGCTGCACGAGCGAGCCGCGCACCGGGTGCGCGTGCGGCTCGCGGGTGAGGAAGGGCCAGAGGCCGTCGATGTGCTGCGCGAGCGACTGGCCCGGCACGAACACATACGGGGCGCGCGCGGGTTCCGGCGGCCCGAAGTGCTGCTGCACGAAACGGCGCAGGTCGAAGCCGGGCCGATCGCGCTGCGCGCGGTAAGAGCGCAGGATGGCAGCGGGATCGTCGCGCGGCGCGCAGTCGACGAAGGTCTTGCTGTCCTCGAACACGCGCTGCTGCTGCACGTCGACGAAGAGCTCCTGGTAGCGATCGGCCGGCGTGCACACGTCCGCCGGGGGTGCGCTGGCCGCCGCGGCGTTGCGGGCAGCGGGGTGCACCTTCCGGTCGCTCACTGCTCGCGGTAGTTCCACAGGAGACCGCCGTCGACCACCATCGTCGCGCCCGTGATGTAGCGCGCGTCCTCGCTCGCCAGGAAAGCGACGACACCGGCGACGTCGGAAGGCTCGCCGAGCCGGCCCGCCGGGATCTGCGCCAGCAGCGCCTGCAACTTGGCCGCGTCGTTGAGCAGGGTCGTGTTGATCGGCGTGCGGATCGCGCCGGGCGCAACGTTGTTGACCGTGATGCCGAACGGCGCGAGCTCCAGTGCCATCGTGCGCATCAGCATCTTCAGGCCGCCCTTGCTGGCGCAGTAGGGCGCGAAGTGCGGAAACGGCAGGTCCTCGTGCACCGAACTCACGTTGACGATGGCGCCGCCGCTGCCGGCCTCGCGCGCATGCAGCGCAAATGCCTGCGACAGGAACATCGGTCCCTTGAGGTTGGTCGCCATCACCTGGTCGAAGTCCTCTACGGTGATGTCGAGCACGCCGGCGCGCCGCTCGATGCCGGCGTTGTTCACGAGGACGTCGAGCTTGCCGAAGGTGGCGACCACCTGCCGCACGAGCTCCCGTGTCTGCTGCGGCAGCGACACGTCCGCGGGAAAGACCTCGCAGCGGCGGCCCGAGCTTGCCGCCACCTGCTGCTGCGCCAGGCGCGCGCGCTCGTCCGGCCGCAGCACGTTGAGCGCGATGTCCGCACCCTCGCGCGCCAGCCTGTGCGCAATGCCCAGCCCGATGCCTTGCGCGGCACCGGTCACCAGCACGACCTTGCCCTGCAAGCGGGAATTCGTCGCTTCCTGCATGTCCAACTCCCTGCGCGCGGCGCGCGGCGCGCCCGACGAGGGCCAGTATGGGGCCCGCGGCGGCGTTCGTGGCGCGAGCTTGCTAGGATTGCCGCATCTGCCCACCTCCGATCGCTCCCGATGCAAGCTCCCGCCACCAACCCCGCACCGCTGTCCCCGTTCCACCTGGCCTTCCCCGTCCACGACCTGGCACTTGCGCGAAAGTTCTACGGCGAGACGCTCGGCTGTCCCGAAGGCCGCAGCTCGGAAGAATGGATCGACTTCAACTTCTACGGCCACCAGATCGTCGCGCACCTGGCGCCGGGCGAAACCGGCTCGGCGCAGCGCAATGCGGTCGACGGGCACGGCGTGCCCGTGCGCCACTTCGGCATCGTGCTGCCGATGAAGGACTGGGAAGCGATGGCCGAGCGCCTGAAGGCGCAAGGCACGGCTTTCGTCATCGAGCCCTACATCCGCTTCCAGGGCCAGCCGGGCGAACAGGCAACCATGTTCTTCCTCGACCCCTCGGGCAACGCCCTCGAGGTCAAGGCGTTTGCCGACATCAGGATGCTGTTCGCGAAATGACGCTGCCGGCTTGCGTCGGGGCCTGACGCGCCCGGCCGCCACGGACGGCCGTCGCTCAGCCCGCCGCTTGCGTCCCGGCGACACGGCCGGTGACGAGCGCCTGTGCCAGTCCCCCCATGTACGAGGCGCCGGACACGCCACCGACATCGCAGCCGGCGGCGAACAGGCCGGGGATGGGCGAAACCTGCAGCTCGCTGGCGGGCGCCCTTGCCAGCGGCAGCATCGACACGGAGGCAGCGCGGCGCAGCACCCGCATGTCCAGGTCCACGCTGAGCCCGCCGCAGGTGAAGGTGATCGCGGCACGCACCAGCGCCGCGGTGAACGGAGCCTGCGCCACCGCGTGAGGCTCGCCGCGGCGGGGTGGCTGCAGCGCATGGCCTTCCCCCGCGCGTATGGCGGTGTTGAACTCCCGCAAGGTGCGCAGCACCTCATGCGGCGGGAAGCCCCACGCCTGCATCTGTCCCGCCAGGGCTTCCAGGGTGTCCGCCTGCACCACGGGGCCGCCGGCCTGGCGCGCCCGCTCGACGATCACGCGTGCCAGCGGGCCTGCATCGTACGGCCGGTCGGCGGTAGCGGCGTCGAACACGTACGCCGCGGTGGCGTCGCGCTGGCGGGCGATGGCGATGTTGAGCGTCTCTTCACCCGTTCCCGCCGATTCGTCGGCAAAGCGGCGGCCCTCCAGGTTGACCGCGACGGCCATGGTCCCGTACTTGTGGCTCATCTCCTGGAAGCGGTCGGCGCCGAAGCGTGCCGGCGGCGCGCTCATGGCATGGCCGTAGAACGCGTCGAGTGCAGGCGTGACCGCCGCGCCGGCGTCGAGCGCAGCCAGCAGCCCGTCGCCCGTGCTGCAGGGATTGGCGCGCAGGTACATGTGCTGCGCCTGCTGGCTGACGTGGCGCGCCAGCAGTTCGGCATTGCCCTGGAACCCGCCGGTGGCGAGAACCACCGAGGGCGCCGCCGCCTCGATGCAGCCCTCCCCACCGAACGCACGCGCACCGACGACGCTGCCATCGGCCGTCAGCAGGTCCTGCAGGCCTGCGGATGCCACCAGCACACCGCCGCGCGCGCGGATGGCATCGCACAGCGCAGCGCTCATCTGCGGGCCGCTGGCAGGCCGCCCGTGGCCGTACCCGAAGTAGTGCTGGGTGGGCTGCAGCTGCACGCCGTGCGACACCAGCCATTCCATCCCTGCGCTCAGTTGTTCCACCACCAGGTCCTGCAAGGCGGGATCCCCTTCGCGCAGGCGCTGGCGCACGTCGTCACTTCTCATGAACGACCAAACGATGCCGTTGGACAGCGCCATGGAGCCGCCGAAGCGCGTGCCTTTTTCGAGCACCAGCACGCGGGCGCCCCTTTCGGCTGCTGCGAGCGCGGCGCACAGCCCCGCCATTCCCCCGCCCAGCACGAGGACGTCCGCTGCGAATGTTTTCCTGGTCTCGGTCATGGTCCCGAAGTATGGCGACCTCGCGGCAGCGCACCGGCCGCGCATATGGATGTGTCTGCCTCGGATTACGCCCAGGTAGGCTTCGCTGCCGCCCCGATGTGGGCAACCTCCGAGGCTGTCTCTGCCAGCAGCGTCCTATGGTGAACTCTTCTCTCCCCCAACGAAGGACATCGACATGAGCATTGACAATCCCGAAAAGAAGAAGGCAGCCGGTACGGGCATGGGCGCAGTGGGCGGCGCGGCCGCGGGCGGCGTGGTGGGCGGAGCGACTGCCGGTGCGTTGGCCGGCGGCGTGACGGGCCCGGTGGGTGCGGCGATCGGGGCCGCGGTGGGTGCCGTGGCGGGCGCCGTGATGGGCAAGAAGGCCGCGGATCCGGCGGTGGAAGACAGCTACTGGCGCGAGAACCATACGACCCGCCCCTACGCGCGCAAGGACGTCGGCTTCGACGACTACCAGCCCGCGTACCGCGCCGGCGTGGAATCCTACAACCGCAACCCGGGCCGTTCGTTCGACGAGGTGGAACCGGAACTCGGGCGCGACTGGAGCCGCGCGCGCGGCAAGTCGTCCCTGGAATGGGAACATGCCCGTCCCGCTGCGCGTGACGCCTGGGAACGGGTCAGCAATGCCACCGAGCGGGCCATCCCCGGCGACTCGGACAAGGACGGCCGCTGATTCCGGTGCGCGCGTAACCAATGCCCTGTCATTCCCGTGAAGGCGGGAACCAGGGCTTCCAAGGAAAGCGGCCAATGGCCGCTTTTTTCATGGCCGCACCGGGTCCCGCCTGCGCCGGATGCGGCTCCAAGCTGCGCGATCCTCCCAAATACCTCTTCCCTCGCGCGGCTGCAGGGCCTAGCATCGCCCCGCAAGCAAGGGGGAAGAACCGATGCACTCCATCTGGCCCGAGGAGAACGGGGACGAGTTCGCGCGCCGCCGCGCTGCCGTGCAGCAGGCGCTGCACCAGCGGGGCGTGCGCAGGCTGGTCCTCACCTCGATGGAGGGCATCTACTACCTCACCGGCGCCACCTACGAGCCGCTGGAGCGGCCGGTCTTCCTGATCGCGGACGCGGAGCTGCCCGACTACCGTCTGCTGGTGCCCTTGCTGGAGCGGACCCACCTCGAGAAAGCCTGGGGCGTGCGGCCGGCCGGGATCCACACCTACCGCGAATACCCCGCCCCTGCCGGCGAGGCCTGGGCGGACCGCATCCTGCCCCTGCTCGACGGCCGCTCCTTCCTGTTCGAACCCGGCACCCCGTTCGAGATCGCGGACCTGTTCGCCCGCTCGCGCGGCAAGCCGGCCGACGTGCTCGGGCCCATCCGCCTGGTCAAGTCGCGCTGGGAGGTGGACCAGATCCGGCGCGCGGCCAAGTACGCGGACTGGGGCCTCGCGAAGGTGCTGGCGGCCAGTTACTACGGCGCGACCGTCGCGGAGGCCTATGCGGCGGCGAGCCAGTGGCAGCGCAAGGTGATCCGCGAAGTGCCCGACTTCGACGCGCTCGCGACCAAGGCGATCTTCGCGCCCTGGCCCGCGCCGCTGTCGGCCGAGCCGCATTCCGTGCCGCCCTTGCGCATGAAGCTCGAAGGCGGCCCGCACGTGGCACTGGCGCTCACGCGCGTGAACGGCTACGCGGCGGAATGCGAGCGGACCTTCTTCACCGCGCCGCCGACCCCCGAGGAGCGCGGCCGCTTCGAGCTGATGCGGGCCGCGCGCGAACTGGCCATCGGGCTGGCACGACCGGGTGCCTCGTGCCACGACATCGATGCCGCGGTGAACCGGTTCCTGGCGGAAAAAGGCTGGACGCCTTCCTTGCGGCTGCACCGCACCGGGCACGGCTTCGGGCTGGGCAACCACGAGCCGCCCTGGATCGCCGAAGGCAGCACGGACGTGCTCGCGGCGAACATGGTGATCTCCATCGAGCCCGGGCTGTACCAGACCGGCGTCGGCGGCTACCGGCACTCCGACACCTTCCTCGTCACCGAGGACGGCGTGCAGCGCCTCACCTCCACGCCGGACGCGCTGGCGGACCTCACCTTGCGCAGCCGCTCCTTCAAGCACCGCGTGCGCGCGGCGCTCGTGAGCCGGGCCTTGGGAACGCATTCCCGTCCCGTCCACGGAGTGCACATCGAGACACGCGCCTCCGGAGTGGGCGGGGCGGGCCCGCGAGCGTGAGATCGCCATGCCGCGCTTCGTTGCGCCATTCGGGGGCTTGCTGCTTGTCGCCTCGTTTGCGGCAGCGCAGGCGCAGCCCCTGAGCCTGGCGCTGCCGATCCAGTGCCGGCCCGGGGTCGACTGCGAGATCCAGAACTTCGTGGACCGCGATCCCGGCCCGGAAGCCGGGGACTACCTGTGCGGCACGCGGACTTACCAGGGGCACGATGGGGTCGACTTCCGCCTGCCGAGCCTCGCGCGCCAGCGACAAGGCGTCGCGGTGCTGGCGGCTGCGGACGGCCGCATCGTGCGCGCGCGCGACGGCGTCGCCGACGTGTCCGTGCGCGCGACGGGAACGTCCGCGGTCCAGGGGCGCGAATGCGGCAACGGTGTCGTCGTCCGCCACGAGGGCGGCTTCGAGACGCAGTACTGCCACCTGGCCGAGGGCAGCATCGCGGGGCGGCCCGGCGATGCGGTGAAGGCCGGCGACGTCATCGGCCGCGTGGGCCTCTCGGGGCAGACCGAATATCCGCACCTGCACTTCGTGGTGAGAGAGGCCGGCGCCACCGTCGACCCGTTCGCGTACGGAGCGCCGCAAGGCGCATGCGAAGCGGGCCGCAGCCTCTGGCGCTCCGAGCTGCGCGAGGCCCTCGCGTACAAGGCGCGCGTCGTCCTGAACGCGGGCTTCGCGGCACAGGCCGTGAGCATGGAGGCCATCGAGGAAGAGCCGGCCGCGCCCACGCGGGACGCGCCGGCACTGGTGGTGTACGCACGTGCCCTCGGACTGAAAGTGGGCGACGTGCAGACGGTGACATTGAAGGACCCGCAGGGTACGCTGCTCGCGGTGAACACCGCGCAGCCCTTGCCCCGCAACGAGGCGCAGAGCATGTTGTTCGTGGGCGTGCGCCGTCCCGCCAACGGATGGCCGCCGGGACGGTATGGCGGCCAGTACGTGGTGCGCCACGGGGGCAGGACGGTGCTGGAGCGAAGCTTCGAGTTCACACTGTAAGTAATCGCACGTACCGGCGCAGCGTCGAATTGTTGATTCTTCACGGGGCACAACTGCTCACTTTTTGTCTCGGACATGAGCGGTCTTGAGCCCTTAGTATTCAGGCCTGCCTCACCCATGTAGGCATTTCGCCCGCGAAGCGAATCGGCGCTGTCCGATATGGTCATCACGCTCGCGGACCTTTCCTGCCGCTATCCCGACGGAAGCACAGCGGCCAAAAACCCGGAGTTTTAACCTCATGCAGGAAGTCGTCCTGGAATTTTCCCGTTTGGGTCTCGTTTACGTGCACCTGATTGCCTGTTGCCTGGCCATCGCCCTGGTCATGAAAAGCGATGTCGCCATGGTCAAGGCCATGCTCAAGGGGGACCGCGCATCCGACCTCGCGCACATGGAGGAGATGAAGAGCCTGAAGACGATCGTCAGCGCCGCCTTGGCAGTCCTCTGGGCAACCGGCACCGCCATCGTCACGCTCGATGCCGTCACCAAGGGCGGCTGGCACTATTTCGCCAATCCCAAGATCCAGGCCAAGATCCTGATCGTGGTGCTGCTGACCCTCAACGGCGTCGTACTGCACAACCTCGTGCTGCCCTGGCTGGAAAAGGCCGGCTCCCTGCTGAAACTGTCCTTCCACCGGATCACGCTGGCCACCTTCGCCGGCACCGTTTCGGGCGTGTCCTGGATGTACGCCGCCATGCTGGGCGTGGGCCGGCCGCTGTCGTGGAAGTACTCGCTCGGCCAGATCATGGCCGCCTACCCGGTGCTGATCGCCGGCGGCTTCATCGGCATGCTGGCCGTCACCGCCTGGTGCAAGTACCGCAAGGAGCCGGGTGCGTACGAACTGGCCGGCCGCATGCACGCGCTGGCCCGTATCAGGGCGCGCTGAAATCGGGAAGCGGGAGCCGATCGGCCCCCCCTGGAGAGCGTCCCGGGGAGGCCCTCCTGCCGCTGCAGGAGGGTCTCACTCCGATGGCCGGCGTCGATCGCTGCACGCCAGTCGCGAATCAGGTCGGGCCGCTGAACTCTCGCACGAGTTGCTGCAGGTCTTCACCCGGTGGCCCGTAGCTCACGACGCGAACGTCCAATCCCCAGCCGCGTGCCTGCTGCAGTGCACGCCGGATGGCGGCAGCGATCCACTCGGGTCGGTTGCCGAAGGCGCCGCCGCCTAAAAGCGTGAGGAACACCTGGTTGCTGCCTCCACGCGCGGCACTCAGCCAGCCGGCGCGCAAGGTGGCCTCGTAGGCGGCTTCCAGAACCAGGCTGGCAAACCGTGTCCACAGGCCCATCGAAGCGATGCGGTTGTAGCTGACCGGCAGGGCCGAGCAGAAGACCTGTGACACGGTGGGCCCCGGCTCCACGTCGGTCAGGCCCACGCTCCAGTGCAGCCCGATGCGCAGGAGGCAGCGCAGGTCGTCGATTGCGCTCTCGCTCGCGGCGGCCAGGCGACGGTCGATGCCGGCCAGCCCCTGCGCCGTGAACAGCGCGTAGCCGTTTTCCATGCGCCACAGGCTGCCGTCCTCGTTGCCCAGGGCCTGGCCGAGGTCCCGCAGGCCATCGATCTGGCGCTTCCGCGTCTGGCCTATCGTCCCGTCCGGGAAGCGGACCAGGTAGTTGCGGAAGATCGTGGCCGCGCCCGCGGCGATCGCGCACGCCGGCCCCTGCGTGCGATCGCTCGCGTAGCGGGTCACGCCGTCCTCGGGCGAAACGTCCGGGCCGACCATCTCGAGAAGGTTGAACTGGGAGGCCACCTGGAACAGCGCGCCGGCATTTTCCGCCGCGGCATGCAGCTTGCGCGCATCACCGCGGACCAAGCCGACGCGCGTGGGGCCCGCCTGGGCCAGGTGGGCCGTGCGCGCCCGCAGTTCGCCGAGACTGGGCATCTCCAGGGAGCCCACGCTGTAGGACCTCGTGCTCGCATCCGAAACGAGCTGCCCCATGACCACGCGCAGGCGCCGCTGCGTCTGCACGTAAGGGCCCTCCGGAAAGCCCGTGATCGCTTCGAACCAGTCCATGGACATCGATGATGCCCGCATCTAGGAACTTCTCCGGGACTCCCTCTGCCCCAGCCCCAGGAAGGGCGAGGGCACGCCGGCACGGACCAGGCGGATCTTGCCGATGCAGTCGCGGATCATCCTGCGGTTCTCCTGCAGCACCGAGCCGTCCGGAGGCCCGCCCCGGCCCGGCTTGCTGGCCCGGCCCCTGGCTGCCAGCAGGCGCTGGAGTCGGGCGAGCAGGTGCGCTTCCTCCGCTGTCACGACTCGCCGCTCCCGAACACCACCGCTGGCTGCATTGCGCATCTCCCGTCAAGCTGAAACGGAAGGTTATGCCGGCAAGCGCGCAAGCCCCATCATTCCGATGGGGGAGGGCTGAAGCCCAAGACCCTACGGCCGCACCGGCTGGGCCGGGTCGGCCGATGCGATGTCGGCGTCGCGCAGGCGGCGGACATAGGCGAGCAGTTCGTCCAGGTCCGACTTCAGGAACACGGCGTCCGCCCCCAGGCGTTTGCAGCTCTCGGCCACGACAGGCGTCGTGAAGTTGCTGAAGACCGCGATGTGCCGGAACCTGCGCAGGCTCCTGGCGTGATGGATGATTCCGAATCCGGAGCCGCCCGGCAGCAGCAGCAGATCGGTGATGAGGAGGTCGCACGGCTCGCTGCGGTGAAGCAGCCAGTCCGTCGCGTCGAATTCGGAGTTCGCGTTCCCGACGACTTCCACCCCGCCTTGCAGGGTCAGCAGTTCGACCAGGGACTCGGTTGCCGTCTTGTCGTCTTCGGCAATGAACACGGTGAGGGCCATGCGCGCGGCGGCCTCAGCAGGGCTTGGCCCGTGGACCTGTCGTCGGGCACGACCCGTCCCAAGGTCGGATCAACATTCCCTCGCGCAAGTCGGGCCGGAAGAACTCCATGCCGGGACTCTAATCAGATGGTAATCGGGCATGTGGCTCTGCCGCGGAAATGCGCCAACGCGTGACCGCATCAGGATTAATTTTCACGCTCCGTGGCGCGGCAGGGCCGATTGCAGCCGTGCAGCACGTCGCGTCCGCGTTCAGATTAACATGCAATGTGCGCCCCAGCTGTTGCTGCCGGGCACCTACGACAATTGCATTACAAGGAAAGTGCATGGCCGTCCGGGCATCGATCGTCGAGGACTCGCACTAGTGTTCTTCCGCAAACTCTTCTCCCGGCGGGAGCGGTGGCTCGACCAGGAACGTACGGATTTTCGCGACATCGATGGTGCGAAAGGCGGCGCGGAAGCGTTGCCCTCGGAATACGAACGGCAGATCTCCCTCGTCCTGCGCCGCTGGGGCATCCCGGAGAGCTGCGCGTCGATCGAGGTCATCCAGTTCGGAGACGGGGGTGACGGCCGGCAGGTCTTCGTGGCGCTGGTGCGGATCTTCGCCTGGGAGCGCCGGCCGGCACTGCGGCTGATGTTGGGGCTGCCGCTGCTCGAGCGCAAGGTTCGCAAGGCCATCCGCGCGCATTGGGTGTCCGACATGAGCCACTTCGGCGGACTGTGGCTGCACGCGTCCGAACGCATCGCCCAGTCCGAAGCCGACACGGAACTGCGCCACCTCATTGCCTCCCTCACCCACCCGCGCCCCTCGAGCTGGAGCGAACTGCGGGGACACGCCAGCCGTCCGGCCGCACTCCGTTAAGGGAAAGCTCGGCGCGATGAGCCTCGTCGGCAGCGCTGAGCTTCAGTGCGCCCCGGCCAGGCTTGCCGCGATGTTGATCGACAGCCCCAGGACAGCGAGGTTGAAGAAAAAACTCAGGACGGACTGCGCCAGCACCGTGCCGCGCATGGCGGTCGTCCGCACCGCCACGTCCGAGGTTTGCACGGCAACTGCGATGGTGAAGGCGAAGTACATGAAGTCGACGTACGACGGCGACTTGAGGGCGTCGGGGAAGACCAGCGGCAGGCGGTTGGCGGGCGCCGAGTAGTACAGGTGGGCGTAGTGGAAGGTGTAGAGCGCCGCGAGCAGGAACCACGAGCCGAGCACCGTCAACACCGTGATGCCGTAGACGAACAGCGATCGTTCACCGGCGTCGTGGCCGTGCGCGAGTTCCACCATGATGGCAGCGAGACTCAGGACGGCGGCGCTGCACATGATCACCATCAGGCCGGCGCTGCTGGCGTCCTCCTGCCTGGCGATCCCGCGCACACCTTCCGCACTGGTTCGCAGCATCAACCAGCCCAGGGCCGCGAGGTAGGGCCAAACTCCCAGGTTCCACGCAACCAGCATCCGCGCGGTGAAGGTCCACGCCTGCGGCAGGAAGAAGAAGGCTGCCGTCGCCGCTGCGCCGGCAGCGAGAAGCCGGGGCCGGTGCAGCCCGACCTGGCGGAAGCGGGTGGCCAGTGAACTCATCTTTCAAGCGTAACACCCGGACCCCAGGGGTCGCGATCGGCGGGACGCGCCGGGTCGCAAAACGCAGCCAACTCATCCTTAGGCGATGAGACGGGCGAGGCAGAAGTGATGCCGATTGTGGTGCTCTGCCACAAGTCGTATAAGGCACCTGGACCATACCGTCCAATACAACGAGGAGACATCCCATGGTGCAAGTCCGCGCACGCCTGTTGCTGGCCAGCGCAGCGATTACCTTGTTCTCGACCGCGGCGCTGGCCGACGGAGTCGGCGTGCGAATGGATCCCGGCGATCCGGCGACTGCACCCTTCCCCACCAACCGTTTCACGGTCTACGACGGCACGCAGAACACCCTGCGCCGCGTCAACCTGCCCAAGCCCGATTGCAGCGTGCGCGTGAGCGATTGCCAGGACATCGACGTGATCAACACGCTCGACGGGTTTTCCACGCAGCCGCGCATCACCGTGCCGTTCACGGGTGCCATCGATCCGAGCACCGTCAACAGCGACACCATCTTCCTCGTGAACCTGGGCGACACGCTGACCCTGCGCGGGTTCGGCGAGCGCGTGGGCATCAACCAGGTGATCTGGGACCCGCTGACGAAGACGCTGGCGTTCCAGAGCGACCAGCTGCTGCAGCAGCATTCGCGCTACCTGCTGGTCGTCACCGACGGCGTGCGGGACGCCAACGGCAAGAAGATCAAGAGCGATGGCAATGGCGACGAGTTCGGCATCGCCAAGGGACGCGACGAAGGCGGCGCCGACTACCGCCGCGAGCTGCGCGATGCCATGCACAGCGTGCGTGGAGGCGATCGCAAGATCGTGGCAGCCAGCCTGTTCAGCACGCAGAGCGCCACCACCGAGCTGGCCAAGATCAATCGCCAGATCAAGCACTCGACGCCCGCACCGGTGAACTTCAACGTCGGCACCTCGGGCGGCGGCACCGTGCGCGCCCTGTTCCCGACGGCCTCGCTGACGGCGATCCAGTTCCAGCGGCAGACCGGCACGGCGCCGACGTTCACGAGCAGCTTCCTGCCCACGCCGGCGCTGAACATCGTTCCCGGGTCGGTGGCGCAGATCGCCTACGGCGTCTTCGCCTCGCCCGACTACGAGACGGCCGACAAGTACATCCCGGCCACCGGAACACTCACCGGTGCGCCGCAGCCGCAAGGCACCAACAACATCGTGGTGCAGATCTTCCTGCCCGCAGGCGCCAAGCCGGCCGGCGGCTGGCCGGTGGCCATCTTCGGCCACGGGTTCGGCGACAGCATGTACGGTGCGCCCTGGGTGGTCGCCTCCACGCTCGCCTCGCGAGGGATCGCCAGCGCCTCGATCAACGTGGTCGGCCATGGCGGCGGCGCCCTCGGCACGCTCAACGTCCTGCGCCCGAGCCCCGCGTTGCCGGTGGTGGTCCCCGCCGGTGGCCGCGGCATCGACCAGGACGGCAACGGCACGATCGACTCCACCGAAGGCAGCAGCGCCGCGCCGCCTCGCACGGTGATCAGCAGCCGTGACGGCCTGCGGCAGACCGTGGTCGACCTGATGCAGCTGGTGCGCGAGATCGAAGTGGGCGTCGACGTCGACGGGGACGGCACGACCGACCTGGATGCGCAACGCATCTACTACGCCGGCCAGTCCTTCGGCGGCATCTACGGCACCATGATCCTGGGCACCGAGCCCTCGATCAAGGCCGGCGTGCCCAACGTGCCGGGCGGCTCGATCATCGAGATCGTGCGCCTGAGCCCGGTGTTCCGGCCGCTGGGCGGCATCGCGCTGGCCAGCCGCATCCCGTCGCTGATCAACAAGAGCAGCCCCAGCGGCCTCGAGTTCAACGAGAACATCCCGCTGCGCAACCAGCCGCCGGTGATCAACAACGTGCCGGGCGCGATGGACATCCAGCGCGTGTTCGACTGGGACCAGTGGGTGCAGCAGCCCGGCAATCCGGTGTCGTATGCGGCCCAGATCCGCAAGCAGCCGCTGCCGGGCGCAGCGGCCAAGCCGGTGATCGTCCAGTTCGCCAAGGGCGACCAGACCGTGCCGAACCCGACCACCAGCGCCATCCTGCGCGCCGGCGACCTCGCGGACCGCGCCACCTACTTCCGCAACGACCTGGCCTACGCAGTGAACCCGGCGGTGGGCAAGAACCCGCACACCTTCCTGACCAACGTGGTAGGGGCCGGCGCGCCGTACGCGATCGCTGCGCAGATGCAGATCGCCACCTTCTTCGCCACCGGGACGGTCATCGACCCGGATGGTGCCGAGCCAATCTTCGAGGTGCCCATCGCCGGACCGCTGCCGGAAGTGACGAACTTCATTCCGTGACGCGCCAGCCGGCGCCACCACGCCGGCATCGCGACCCATCGGCCCGCGTGCGAGCAACCCTTCGCGCGCGGGCCGCGCGCACAGGAGCCCCCATGGTGAGCACCGAATTCCTCGTCACCTCCCTGGTCGTCGTCCTGGTCCCCGGGACCGGCGTCGTCTACACCGTGTCCACCGGCCTCGCGCAAGGCAGGCGCGCGAGCGTCTTTGCGGCCTTCGGATGCACCCTGGGGATCCTGCCCCACCTGCTTGCCACCATCCTGGGGCTGGCCGCCGTCATGCACACCAGCGCGCTGGCTTTCCAGTTGCTCAAGTACGCGGGCGTCGCCTACCTGTTCTACCTGGCCTACGCCACCTGGCGCGACACGTCGACGTTCCAGATCGAGGAGCCCGTCATCGCGTCGCCGACGTCCCTGGTGCTCAAGGCATTCCTCATCAACATCCTGAACCCCAAGCTGACCATCTTCTTCCTGGCCTTCCTGCCGCAGTTCGTGACGCCGCGGGCCGGCCAGGCGCTGCCGCAGCTCCTGCTGCTCAGCGCCGTCTTCATGGCGATGACCTTCGTGGTGTTCGTGCTGTATGGGTGCCTGGCGCATGCGTTCCGGGCGCTCGTGATCGAGTCCCCGGCGGTGCAGCGCAGCCTGCGCTACGCCTTCGCCTCGGCCTTCGCGGCCTTGGGCGCGAAGCTGGCGGTAGAGCGCTGAACGAAAGCGGCCGCCGCGACCTTGTCGCGCCCCGGTCCTAGCCTGCCTGCAGGACGCGAATCAGCGCGTCGATCACGTCGTTGCCGTCCGCCGACTTTAGGCGGTGCTGCTTGAGCGAGCGCGCGAGGTCCGCCTGGCCCAGCACCCGGTAGTCGGAACGGATCAGGACGTTGGCGATGGCCCGCTGCACTTCGACCGACCTGGACACCGTGTAGAGGCGCGCGATTTCGCGCAGGCTTTCCGCATCCGTCAGGCGTTGCCGCGACAGGGTTTCGAGTGCGGCGACCTGCGCATCGGCCGCCGGCATGCGCGCGATGCCCGCTGCGATGTTGCGCAGGTCCCCGACGTCGGCCAGCGGCCGATGCCGCAGGTAGGCCTGGGCCATCGCGATGTCGTCGGCATTGGCGCTGGTCACGGCGCGCACGACGCGCGCATGCGCCTCCGTGCTGCCCAGGCATGCCAGGGCCGCGGACGGAGCCAGCTTGGCCGACTTCAGCGCGCCGGCGGCCAGCGCATGCAAAGCGGGATCGTTCGCGAGCGGACGCCCGGCCGCGCAGGCCAGTTCCACGTCGTCGCGGCCGACGCGGTCGCGCGCGATCTGGTCGCCGATGGTGCGCACCAGTTCGGCTTGTTCCTGCGCCGGCGTCAGCCAGCCGATGTTCCTGGCCAGCGCCACCATGCGCATGCGGACCGTCGAATCACCCGCATCGCGCGCCGCTTCGAGGTAGCGCCCGCGTGCGGCGCGGTCGTCGGCAATCGCTGCGAAGGCCGCGGCCGTCGTTCCCGCCACCCGCTGGGTCGCCTTGATGGAAGAAGCGAAGCGCTCCAGGTGCCCCAGGAACATGCGGACTTCGGCCACGTCGCGCTGCAGCACCTCGTGCATGAACGCGACCCGCTGCGCATCGGAGAGGCGGTTGTCGATGAACCGGCAGGCGTCGCGGCGCACGGCCGCCTGCGGGTCGGCATCCGACAAGCCCGGCGTGACGGTCAACGCCGTGCGCGAAAACGCGCCCATCAACTTGCCACTGACCTGGCCGGACCCGATCTCGGCAACCGGCGTCGACTGGAAATAGCGATCGAGCAGCGGGCCGGCGGTGCGCCCCAGCGGCGCCAGCGAGGAGAAGCCGTAGATGACCGGCACGTCCTTGAAGATGTGGCGCATGCGATCGCGGTTGCTGCCGCCATGCAGTTCACCGAGCAAGCCCGCGGCGCGCATGGCTTCCGCGGGCGAGCGGCCCGAGCGCAGCAGGCCGCGCACGATGTCTTCGGTGGCGTTCTGGCGCGGCTCCGGCTTGAGCGTATTGCAACCGAAGAGGTAGACCTCCTTGAGGTGCGAGAACACGCCCGGGCAGGAGTCGCTGCAGGAGGCACGCTCCATTTCCTCGACGGCCAGGTACTCGCTCTGGTCGTGCCGGTCGGTATAGAACTCGTCGCCGCCGTCGAAGTGGCCGGAGATGATCAGCGCGTCGCATTGCACGCGCTGCTGGCAGGCGGAGGCCAGCCAGTCGGGCCGGCCACGCTCCACCAGCTCCACGAACTGGTAGTCGCCGGGCGGCAGGTGACGGCGGAAGCTCTCGCGTTCATCGGGCGAATTGACCGTGATGGTGCACACCGTCTTCGGCGCAGCCGCGGCCGCGAACGAGACGGCGGCCGCCAGGCATGCGCCCAGCAGCGTGAGCTTCCTCGGGATCGACAGGGTGGACATGGGGCGTGGACTGCCGCAGCGGCGCGCCGCGAAGGCGGCCAGTATTCCACAGCCCCCTGGCTCTGCGGCATGCGGCGCGCTGCGCAGGCCGCACGAAGCCCAAACTCAGGAAGATTCCTGCAGGCGCTGGATCAGGGCGTCCACCATGTTGCCCCCGGGCGACGTCTTCACGCGGTTTTCACGCAGCGTGTGCAACAGCTCCGTCGAAACGACCGACTTGCGGTCCGCCCGGATCAGCACGCCGGCGATCGCGTTCTGCACCGTGCCCGAGCGGGTGCGCGCGAACAGTTGTCGCAGCGTATCCACCGATTCCCGGTCCGACAGGTAGTGCCGGGCCAGCACATCGAGGGCGCGGGCCTGCGCCTCGGGTGCGTTCATCTTCGCGATCGCCTGCGTCACCACGCGCAGCTCGCTGGCATCGGCCAGGGGGCGGTGCCGCAGGTAGGCTTGCGCGACGCGGACATCGGCGTCGGCCGGGCTGGCCAGCCGCTCCAGCACGCGATCGCGCGCGCCGGCGTCGCCGAGGCAGGCAAGGACGGCGGAATGTCCGGCGCTCTCCGCGCGGGCGGCCTGCCCGAGCGCGCCGTCGAACTCGCCCCGCTTGTTCAAGGTGCAGGCCAGGTCCACGTCCGGGGCGGAGACCTCCTTGCGGGCCAGCACCGCGCCGAGCATCGCCGTGACTTCCTCGCGCCGCTGCTGCTGAGACAGCCACCCCAGGTCGTAAGCGACGTCGATCATGCGCGCGCGGGTCACCGGGTCATCGGCATCGCGGGCGAAGGCGAGATAGCGCTCGCGCGAGCCACTGTCGCCGCCGATGCGCTTGAGTGCCGCCGCGACTTCCGGTTGCTGGCGCTCACTGGCCGTCAAGGTGTCGGTGACCCGCTCGATGCGATCCAGCAGCAGGCGGGATTCGGCCGTGGGCCGTTGCAGCATCCCGTGGACGGCCGCCAGCCTGTCGGCGGGAGACAGGCGATCGTCCGCGAACTTGCACACGTCCTGCCGCAGGGCGCCGAGGGGATCGCCCGCCGAGATGCCGCGCGCCGCCACCATGTCGTGCGAGGAGAACTGCCGCAGCAAGCTGCCGCTCGCGCGGCCCTTGCCCACCTCGGAGCTCCCGGTCCCCTGGAAGTAGCGGTTCAGGACGGAACCCGCGACGGGACCGAGCGGCGCCACCGAGGCAAAGCCGTAGATCACCGGCACGTCCTTGAACAGCAAGCGCATCCGGTCACGGCTGCTCTCGCCACGCTGCTGGCCGAGCACGCGGGCCAGCCGCGCTGCCTCGTCCGGGGAGCGACCTTCGCGCGCGTAGCTGCGCGCCACCTCGCCGGAGATCGTGTGCTGCGCCTGCGGGTTCATCGTGTTGCAGCCGAACAGGTAGACCTCCTTGAGGTTCGCGAACAGGCTGGGGCAGGAGCCGGAACAGGAGACGCGCTCCAGTTCCTCGATCGGGAGGAATTCGTTCCTGTCCAGGGCATCGGAGAAGAACACGTTGCCCTCGCCGTGGTGTCCCGAGATCACGAGGACGTCGCAGGACACCTTGGCCTCGCACGAAGAGGCCAGCCAGTCGCGGCGGTTGCGTTCGACGAGTTCGACGAACTGGTACTTGTCCGCGGGAAGGAAGCGGCGGAACGTTTCCTTTTCATCGGCGGAATTGATGGTGATCGTGCACACCGTCTGCTTCTCGGCGAGCGCGAACAGCGGCAGCAGGCAGGCGGCCAGCAGGCACAGGGGGCGGACAAGACGCATCACGATCGAACCTCGCGGCAGGATGAGGTCCGCATCGTCTGCCGCGCCATGCACGCAAGTTCGTAGGAACGGGCCGGGCGGGCCGTGTCGGTTTCCTCGCAAATGCGCGTGGGCCCCGCCTTGGGGCACGCAACCTCATCTGCGCCGGCGCGGGTTTCGCGAGGGCGCGTGCGCAACAAACGTAATCGTCTGCGTGCGAGACGTCCTACGCCGCCGTGGGGCAAGTTCCTTCCGCCAGAGGGCGGCCCATCCGGGAACCTACAGGCTCAGCCGACCGGTGTCCGCCGTTGCGGCGCCGTCGCGCCTCGAGCTGGAGATATCGAATGAAGAAGAGAGTCGTAGCCGTTCCGCTGGTCGTGTCGATGCTGGTTGCAGCTTGCGGCGGGGGCTCGAACAGCGTCCGCTCGGCGGATCCCGGCGTTCCGTCCGACCTCACCACGCGCGGCAGCCTCGTCCCCCTGCTGCGCTCCGCACTCGTTGCGGGCAGCGCCAACCTGCTGCTCAACCCGAGCTTCGAGGCCGGCCTCGCGAGCTGGGAGAACTGGGGCAACCTGCTGGTCGTCGACGGCGCCGGTGCGTCCGGCACCACGCGCGCGCTGCGCGTGGGGACCGCTGCCGGCGGCAGCGCCCAGAACGTCACCACCGTCACCGCCGGCAAGCGTTACCGGCTCAGCGGCCAGGCGCGCGTGACCGACGCCTCGGAGACGGTGGTCGTTGGCGTCAACATGGTGGACCAGTTCGGCACGAACGTCGCCGAGGAGGCCGTGCGGATCACCAATACGGCGTTCTCGCTGGCCAACGTCGAGATCGTCGCTCCCTCGAATGCGGTGAAGGCCCAGGTCTACGTCTGGAAGAACGGCGGTCCCGGCTACGCTTTCGTCGACGAGCTCACATTGACGGAAGTCGTGGTCACCGCCGCGCCAAGCCTGGTGACCAACGGCGGCTTCGAGACCGCGCTCGACGGCTGGGAGAACTGGGGCAACGCGTCCGTGGTCACCGGCCAGGCGAGCTCCGGCGCCTCCGCGGTGCGTGTCGGTGCCGGCGCCGGCGGCGTGGGCAACACGGTGTACGGCATCCAATCCGGCAAGGCCTACCGGGTCAGCGGCCAGCTGAAGGTGAGCGACGCCTCGGAGGTCGGCTATCTTGGCATCGCCTTCCTCGATTCCTTCGGCAAGCACCTGCTGGAACAGAACGTGCCCGTGCGCTCCACCAGCTACACGGCGGCACAGCTCGAGATGGTCGCGCCGCCCAACACCGAGCGGGCGCTCGTGTACCTGTGGAAGAACGCCGGCAGCGGCTTCGTCTACGCGGACGACATCGCCTTGAACGCCGCGGCGGCTGCACCAGCACCGGCACCGGCTCCCGCTCCCGCACCCGCACCCGCACCCGCGCCCGCACCCGCGCCCGCACCGGCTCCTGCACCTGCACCCGCCCCTGCACCCGCCCCTGCACCCGCCCCTGCGCCCGCCCCTGCGCCCGCCCCTGCGCCTGCGCCTGCGCCTGCGCCTGCCCCTGCACCCGCGCCTGCGCCTGCGCCTGCGCCTGCCCCTGCACCCGCGCCTGCCCCGGCACCGGCACCGGCACCTGCGCCCGCGCCCGCGCCCGCGCCCGCGCCTGCGCCCGCTCCGGCACCCACCCCCGCACCGCCGACCGACTTCGGGGTGGTGCCGCTGGGCATCTGGCCGACCACGCTGTTGCAGGCCGGTCGCGACAACGATGCGTACTGGGTGGAGGACGGCGTCTGGGCCCCCTGGGGCCTCACGCGCGGCAACTTCGCGGGCATCGATGGCACGACCTACGAGCAGTACACCGGCGTGAGCCCGAAGGTGGGTCCCAACGGCGAGATCGCGGCGCGCATCGCCTGGAAGTGGGGAACCTGCTGCACCGAGATCAAGAGCTTCCCCAGCATCATCAGCGGCCAGAAGCCGGGCTGGTTCAACACCTGGACCACGCCGGGCGGCTTCGACATCCGGCTGCCCAACGGAAGCACCTCGCAGGTCTACCCCTCGGGCCGCACCCCCGGGACCTTCTTCCCGCTGCAGCTGCCGATCGCCTCGCTCAAGACCTCGTTCGCGCACAAGCACATGGCGCCGCCGACGGGACGCGGGCACCTGGCTTACGACATGTTCCTGCAGGACTCGCCGACGCAGGTCAACGGGTTCGGCCCGGGCATCACGCACGAGATCATCGTGCCGGTGGACTACTGGGGCGGCTATGGCGTGTACCCGACGCGCAACCCGAACTGGTACGACCACGACGTCACCATCGACGGCATCCTGTACCACGTCTACGTCTTCAAGGACGCGACCGGCCGGGTGCTCTCGAGCTTCAATGGCGGCTGGAAGTTCATCGTGTTCGAGCCGGACCAGCCGATCCCTCCGGGCACGCTGGACCTGGCAAAGATCGTCAACTACGTGACCACGCGCAAGGACGTGTTCGGCACCCGCTGGGCCAATGGCAATGAATACCTGGTCAGCGTGGAGCTGGGCATCGAGCCGCAGGTGGGCACGGGCGATATCCAGGTGAACAACTTCCGCGTCTGGCGCTGAGCAGGGTCCGGCCAGCGCCCCCCAGTCGACCGCTTCGGCGCGGAATTGCCGCTCGCAGTCCCCGCCGACGCACGACCGGTGCATCCGTCACCGGCCATTCCGCGCCATTCAGGCGTCCGGAGAAACCCTGAATTTCACTCGTAGTGCAGGAAAAGTTCGCAGGCCGAAAGTATCAGGCCGCAACAATCAGTGTCCGCTCGCGCGAGCTGCAACAGCAGCTCCACGGCTGAGCAGCGCAAACGCGTACCTCAGCCATTGCCGCCGCCTCTGAAACACTCCCGTCCAGTTGCAGCACGACCTTTACGCTGCTGACCGCCCGTTGCTGACATTCTGTCTTGCAACGAAAGTCGTACGACAGGACCACTAGCTGGACCGTGTCACGGGTGTCGGGCATGTCCGGGATGTAAACATCCGGCTCAGCGGGCTTACCGTTTGTAGGACCCAGCTTAGTGCCATGTAGGCGCCGTCTGACTAACATCGCGGCCGCTGGGTCACTGACCCCCTTGGCACAACAAGAGCCCGTGAGCGGGCCCCCCTCCTACCTCATCAGAAACTCCATGATGGAACTCAAGCACAAGCACAACCCAGTTCCAGCGCGACTGCGCTACAGCGGCACGGCCGTCGCCCTCGCCGTGGCCCTGAGCGCCTGCGGCGGTGGCTCGAGCACGGCCGACCCGGCCGTGGAAGCCGGCGTTCCCGCCGACCTGGCCAGCCGCGGCGGCGTGGTCACCTCCCTGCGCTCGGCCCTGATCACGAGCAACAACCTCCTGGTCAACGGCAGCTTCGAGTCGGGCATGGCGAACTGGGCCAACTGGGGCGGCAACCCCCAGACCATCGACGGCGCCGGCGCCGCGGGCACCTGGCGTGCGTTCCGCGTGGGCACCACGGCCGGCGGCACCGCGCAGGACGTCACCGGCCTCACCGCCGGCACGCGCTACCGGCTCAGCGGCCAGGCGCGCGTCAGCGACCCCTCGGAAACGGTGGTGCTCGGCGTCAACATGGTCGACCAGTGGGGGACGAACGTCGCCCAGGAAGCCGTGCGCGTCACGAACACCGCCTTCGCGCTGGCCAACCTCGAAATCACGGCACCTGCGAACGCCGTGAAGGCCCAGGTGTACGTCTGGAAGAGCGGCGGCGCGGGCTACGCGTTCGTCGACGAGCTCACGTTCGCTCCCGCAGCCGCCATCGCGCCGACAGCGCCCGTGGCCAGCGCCAACCTCGTGAGCAACAACGGTTTCGAGACCCAGCTCCAGGGCTGGGAGAACTGGGGCAATGCCGCGGCGGTGACCGGACAGTCGAGCTCGGGCACGTACGCAATACGCGTCGGCACCGGTGCGGGCGGCGCGGGCAACACGGTGTCCGGCATCCAGTCCGGAAAGGCCTACCGCGTCAGCGGAAAGCTGAAGGTCAGCGATGCGTCGGAAGCCGTGTTCCTCGGCATGGCCTTCCTCGACAACTGGGGCAACCACCTGCTGGAGCAGAACGTGCCGGTGCGCGCCACCGGCTATACCACGGCACAGCTGGAAATGGTCGCGCCCCCCAACACCAGCCGCGCGCTCGTGTACCTCTGGAAGAACGCCGGCGGCGGTTTCGTCTACGCGGACGACATCGCGCTGAGCGCCACCACCGGCACGACCGCGCCGGCCCCAGCTCCCGCACCTGCGCCCGCGCCGGCCCCCGCTCCCGCTCCGGCGCCTGCTCCCGCGGGCACCGACTTCGGCATCGTGTCGACCGCCTCCTGGCCCACCACGCTCCTGCAGGCCGGCCTGGACAACGATGCATACTGGATCGAGGACGGCGTCTGGGGAGCCGCAGGCCTCTGGCGCGGCACGTACACCGGCGTGTACGGCTCGACGTACGAGCAGTCCACCGGCGTCAGTCCCAAGGTCGGGCCGAATGGCGAAGTTGCCTTCCGCACCTCGTGGAAATGGCCCACCGGGAGCACCGAGGTCAAGAGCTTCCCGAGCGCGATCAAGGGCAACAAGCCCGGCTACTACAACAGCTGGACCAAGCCGGGCGGCAACGACGTGCGCCTGACGAACGGCACCATCTCGCAGGTCTACCCCTCGGGCAAGACGCCGGGCTCCTTCTTCCCGCTGCAACTGCCGATCGCGTCGCTCAAGAGCTCGTTCACCTACAAGCACATGAGCCCGCCCACCGGCCTCGGTCACCTGTCCTACGACATATGGCTGCAGAATACGCCCAACCAGGTCAACGGCTTCGGTCCCGGCATCACGCACGAGATCATGATTCCGCTGGACTACTGGGGTGGCTACGGCACGTACCCGCACCGGAATCCGCAGTGGTACGACCATGACGTGACCATCGACGGCAACCTGTTCCACGTCTACATCGTCAAGGACGGCAGCGGCCGGGTGCTCTCGAGCTTCGGTTCGGGCTGGAAGTTCATCGTGTTCGAGCCGGACCGTCCCATCCCCCCGGGCACGCTCGACCTGGCCAAGATCATCAACTACGTGAGCACGCGCAGCGACGCCTTCGGCCAGCGCTGGGCCAACGGCAACGAGTACGCGGTCAGCGTGGAGCTGGGCGTTGAGACGGTCGAGGGAACCGGGGACGTCCAGGTCGGCAACTACCGCGTCTGGCGCTAGGGTGGCGGCGGCGCGCACATCGCGCCGGCATGCAGCGATATGTGAAGCCGTCGCGGCGCCGCAAGGTGCCGGCGACGGCTTCACGTTTCCAATTTCACAATCGGTACCGTCCTACAGACCCCGAGGCAGACAGCGCCGAATGATCAGCGGGTGTCTGCCAGTGACCTCCCTCTCGCATTCGGACGATTCCAGTTGCTGGACGCCGTGCGCCACGACGGCGCGACGACCTTCCACGATGCGTTCGACCACGAACTCGGACGCCAGGTCACGCTGATCAC
Organism: Ramlibacter sp. G4-7; assembly: GCF_057784995.1. Taxonomy (NCBI): domain Bacteria; kingdom Pseudomonadati; phylum Pseudomonadota; class Betaproteobacteria; order Burkholderiales; family Comamonadaceae; genus Ramlibacter; species Ramlibacter sp. G4-7. The sequence continues at coordinate 259,303 of NZ_JBYNTT010000001.1, read as the reverse complement.
CTCCCCGGCCGGGACGGACCTGGCCGAAGAAGGCAGGCTCGCCTTCCGCTTGCCCAGGATGCGGCACCCCAACATCGTGTCCGCGCTCGCCGCCGGTGTGCACGGCAAGGTCGCTTACGTCGCGGCCGAGCCCGTGGAGACGGAACCGCTGTCGGCCTTGCTGGCGCGGGCCGGCCGCATTCCGGTGTTCCAGGGCCTGGCGCTGGCCCTGCAGTTGCTGTCCGCGCTCGATCATGCGCATGCGCGCCGGATGGTGCACGCCGACATCGACGTGGACCACGTGCAGGTCACGCGGACCGGGCTGCTCCAGCTGCCTGCGGCTGGATGGTCCTTGTCGAACGAGCGGCAACCGAACCTGGAAGCCGCAGCGCGTATTGCGCAGGTGCTGCTGTCCGGCGTGTGCTCTTCGCGCATGCGGCAGGCACTGGACGAGGTGCTGCTGCGCGCTGCAGCGGCGGACCCCGAGGCGCGCTACCGCGACGCGGACGCGTTCTCCCTCGCGTTGATGGCGGCCGCCGGCCTGCCCGCGTGGACCCGCGCGCCGGTGACGGAGCGTCCCGTTCCCGCTGAGCCGCAAGCGGGGCTGCTGCCCGTGCCGATGGCTGCGCCCGTTCCCACGATGCCGGGGCCGGTGTCCATCCCCGACGTGATGCATGCGACGGAGCATGCGTCCCGAAGGCCCATGGATCGCCATCGCCTCGGGCGCAACCTGATGGCGGCCTGTCTCGCCGCAGCCTTGCTCGCGCCCAACCTCATCCGGAACAACAGCGTCACCGGCAAGGATGACGCGCCGCCGCGAGTGGCCTCGCCGATGGCGACATCACCCGCCCCCGCAGTGCCCGCTCCGCCCGCTGCGCCCGCCACGCCCGCTGCGCCCGCCACGCCCGCGGCGCCAGAGCGCGTGGCGCTCGCACCCGCTCCAGCCTCGGCCGTGGACACCGTGTCGAATGCCCCGCCGGCCGTGGCCCCGCCGGCCGCCGCTGCGGCGATCCCACCCGAGACGGCTGCGCGGCTCCCCCGGCCCCCGCAGCACAGCGCACGGAATGCCGTCGTGCCGCCGGCCGCCCGCACTCGCCCCACGCCGTCGGTGCGTCACCCCCAGGTCGCCACCGCGGCGACGACGCGCCCGCGCGCGCCACGGCCGCGGCCTGCAGCGACGCTGACCGCGGCATCGGGATGTCCGTACGAGCTGCGGATCGCACGTGACCTGTGCGAGGCTCAGCAGTGCATGCGCGCGGAGCTGCGCAACAGCCCGCAGTGCGTGCGGATGCTCGCGGAACAACGAGCGGCGCTCGCGCGTTTGCGCGGCACGCCGGACTGAACGCGCCTCGCGCCTCTGCAGGCGCAATCTTTCCTCTCCGATTCGCGAACGCGCCTTTGCGCGGGCCATTGGGCGGCTGCGTACGGCGCGAATTTTTCGCGGTGCGCGGTAACGCAGCGCAAGCTTTGTACGGCCCAATTCCGCGCGCGCGCAGCTGAGGCATGGGTGCATGGTGCAACTCTGATGCGTTCCGTCATCTTTCTTGCACGGGCGCAGCAAGCCGGAGGGCGGCGAGGCATCGCGGGGCATCGCCATGGTTGGGCTGTCGCTCGGGGGGGCCGGCCGCGGGCAATGGAGCAGGCGCTCCGAGCGCGCGGCGCGATGCGATGGCGTGTTACCGGCACCCGCCGGCTACGTCTTTTGGCGCACATGGCGTTGGTGGGCGCCTGCTTACCATGCGCGCCTTCTTCTCGAAGCTCCTCGCAATGCACTCCGCACGACGAGTGCACGACACCGGCCCCAGTCCGGCCACCCACCAGCGCCCCATGCAACATCCCCTTCCCCTTGCCCGTTCCCTACGACTCAGTGGTGCCCTGCTTTCCGCCGTCTTCGCCGTGACGGCCTGTGGCGGCGGCGGCTCCAGCGAAGCGGTCGCCGATGCCGGCACGCAAGGCACGACGCCGACCCCGAATGCAGAAATTGCGACGCATTCGGCGCCCGCGCCGGGCACGGCGCCGGTCACCACGCTTGCACCCGCACCCGCAGCGGCACCCGCTTCCGTTTCCCCTCCCGCACCGGGGCGTACAGTCGCAACCGCTCCCGCAGCCGCACTCGCTCCCGCACCCGCACCCGCACCCGGGTCGACCGCGTTCGACTTCGGCGTGGTGCCGCTGGCCGCGTGGCCTGACACGCTGCTGCAGGCCGGCCGCGACACGGAGGCCTACTGGATCGAGGACGGCGTCTGGGCCCCGTGGGGCCTCACCCGCGGCAACTTCACGGGCGTCGACGGCACGCACTTCGAGCAGTACACCGGCGTGAGCCCGAAGGTGGGTCCCAACGGCGAGATCGCGGCACGCATCGCCTGGAAGTGGCCGACCTGCTGCACCGAAATCAAGAGCTTCCCCAGCATCGTCGCCGGCCAGAAGCCGGGCTGGTTCAACACCTGGAGCACGCCGGGCGGCTTCAACGTGCGGCTGCCGAACGGAAGCATTTCGCAGGCCTTCCCCTCCGGCCGCACGCCCGGCACTTTCTTCCCGCTGCAGCTGCCGATCGCCTCGCTCAAGACCTCGTTCGCGCTCAAGCACATGAGCCCGCCCACGGGACGCGGGCACCTGGCGTACGACATGTTCCTGCAGGGGTCGCCGACGCAGCACAACGGCTTCGGCAAGGACATCACCCACGAGATCATCGTGCCGGTGGACTACTGGGGCGGCTACGGCACCTACCCGACCCGCAACCCGCAGTGGTACGACCATGACGTCACCATCGACGGCATCCTGTACCACGTCTACGTGTTCAAGGACGGGACTGGCCGCGTGCTCTCGAGCTTCAACGCCGGCTGGAAGTTCATCGTGTTCGAACCGGACCAGCCGATCCCTCCGGGCACGCTGGACCTGGCCAAGATCGTCAACTACGTGACCACGCGCAAGGACGCCTTCGGCACCCCTTGGGCCAACGGCAACGAACACCTGGTGAGCGTCGAACTGGGCATCGAGCCGGAAGTGGGTACGGGCGATATCCAGGTGAACAACTTCCGCGTGTGGCGCTGACGGGTTGAGGCCGAGCGCCCTCACCTGCTGAGCCAGCCTCGGCTGACAGCGTCCACCGACATCTGCTGACAAGGAGACGTAACCAACTCCCCCGAAGCTCCGCAGTTGGAACGCACGAGTTGCGTGGCGGGGGACCGAAATCAATCGGTTCGCCACGGATGTTCCGGCAGCAGGCTTCAAGCAGGGAGAAGGCAGATGACCAGCTGGGTGTTCACACGATTCCTCCGTTGGGGAGGCGCCGCAGTCGCGGTTGCAGTCGTCCTTGCCGTTGCCGGCTGCGGTGGCGGCGGAAGTGGCGATGCCGGCCCCGCAGCGCCAGCCGCGGGCTCATCGGCGCAAGCTAACCCAGTCGAAGACTTCGCCCTGGCGCAGCAGTCCGTGAGTACGACTGCCGGAACCGTGACGCCGCTTGCGTCCGGAAACATGCTTTCCAACCCGGGTTTCGAGAACGGCACAGCGGGCTGGGTGGACTGGGGCAACACCGGCGTGGCGACTGGACAGGCGAGCACCGGCAATGCGGCGCTGCGCCTGGGAAGCGCCGCGGGCGGCGCCGGCCAGGAGATCGCAGGCATCGTGCCGGGCCACAGGTACCGGTTGAGGGCGCAGGCCAAGGTCAGCGCCGCCTCCGAGATCGCATACATCGGCGTCAATTTCACCGACGCCTCGGGCGCGCCTTTCACGCAGAACTCGGTGCTCGTCTCCAGCACCGCCTACACGACGGCCAGCCTCGATGTCGTGGCACCGCCGGACGCGGCCAGAGCACTCGTGTACGTCTGGAAGAACGCGGGCAGCGGCCAAGCTTTCGTCGACGACTTCGCGCTGCAAGACGCAGGTGACGCGCCGCCGGCACTCGCGTCGTCGGGCAACCTGGTGGCCAACGGAGGCTTCGAAGGCGGGCTCGCGGGCTGGATGGACTGGGGCAACACCAGCAGGTCCATGCCGGCCGCGGCCGGCATTTTCGCGACACAGGTCGGCACCGGCGCCGGCGGATTCGGCCAGGACGTGCGCGGCATCGTCGCCGGCAGCAGCTATCGCGTGAGTGCGCAGGCCAGGGTAAGCGACCCGGGCGAGACCGGCTACCTCGGCGTGATGTTCATCGACGACGCCGGCACCGGACTGCTGGCACAGAACGCGGTGTTCCGTTCGACGACCTATGCGTCCGTGCAAGCCGATGTGACGGCCCCGGCCGGTGCAACGAAGGCCCAGGTGTTCGTCTGGAAGAACGCCGGGGAGGGCTTCGTCCATGTCGACGAAGTGGCGCTGGTGCAGGTCGCCCCTGCCACCGCGGCCCCTGGCGCGCCCGTCGTCCTCGCAAACGTGAACTCGATTGCGCGCGGCGTGGCCGTGCTGAACAGCGGGATGCGCGTGGCCGCCTGGAGCGACGACGCCGGCGTGCACAGCCAACGCTTCGACGTGCGAGGCAGCCCGGTGGGCAGCGCGACTTCCATCGCCGCCAGCGGCACCTTCACGGGCGTGGCGGCGCTCGCAGGCGGCGGCTACGTCATCGAATACAGCCAGCCTGGCGTGGTGCTGGTGCAGGTCATGGACGCGACCGGCGCCCTGGCCGGCGCGCCGGCGGTGGTCCGCACGCAGGCGCAGGTGGAAGCGCAATCCGCGGGCCTGCGAGATCCGGCGCTCGCCGGCGGAGCCGGCGTCTACCCGCTCGGCGACGGTGGCTTCGCCGCGCAATACCGCGAGTCCCACGTGGTGACGGTCCCCGGCGACTTTCCGATCAGCTTGATGGCACGGCGCTTCGACGCGCTCGGCAACGCGCTCGGCGCGCCCGCGGCACTCGCGTCGGAGATCCCCGGCAGGCCCGCTACCAGCGCGTCCACGCCGGGCGGAGGGCTCGCCACGGCCGCGACCTTGCTCTGCCCCTGCGCGGGAAGCGGCCTCGCGCAGGTCACCGTGCGCGATGCGGCCCTGCAGAGCCAGGGCGGCTACCAGTCGCCTCCCTTCGACCAGACCACCGCCCAGGGTGGCGTGGGGCTGGGCAACGGCAACTACATCGCGATCTGGACGACGATCCCGTCGGGGCCGCAAGCCCCGCAGGTGAAGGGACAGGTGTTCGCGCCGCAGGCGGGCAGTGTCACGCCGGTGCTGACGTTCGCCAATGCCGGCGCGGGCGCGCGCGTGACCGCCCTCGCAGGTGGCGGGTTCCTGCTGTCCTGGGGCGACTTCGCGCAGGCCTTCGATGCGAATGCGCAGCCCCAAGGCGCCGTGCTGCAGATCCTGGACGGGAGCATCGCGGCAACGCCGGATGGCGGGTTCGTCGTGGTCGCGCAGGTCGGAATGCAACTGGTCGAACAGCAGTACCGCGTCGGCATTTGAGACGCGCGCAAAGCGGGCCCGGCTGAGCCATCTCCCGGGTTTGTGCGACAGACAGTTCTTATCGCTTCTTACAAAGAGCGGGGATTCTTGTCACGTTCAAATTCGGCTCCGCCGAGTTAAATCGTCCTCCTTAGGCTGTGGACAGGCGGTCGGGCCCCAGGAGGCGAGACATGCAAGATCAGGTGGAGCCGTGGGTGCTGGGTTCCGGGACCTGGCATCGTGACCGGCGGTCCGAGGAGTGGCGGCTCGTCGCCACGCGGGCCGGGGCCGCTGTCGATCCGAGCGTCCCGGCGCGGGACGTTGCCCGCCTGGTCGACGCACGCCCCGACCCGGACAGCGGCAAGTGGTTTCCGCCCGATTTCAGGTACTCGCTGCTCACCGGCGCTCCCCTGCCTGCTCCCTCCCCTTCGCCGCAGCCGTCCTGGGTGCCACCCTTCGGCGAATCCCCCGTCTCGCCGGCGGAACGCGTGGCCCGGGGCGTGCGGCGCACATCGGTCCCGCTGGCGCTGGCGCGGGCAGACGAACGCTCGGCGACTGACCGGCCCGAGGTCACCCTGCCGCCGCTGCCGCGGGGCCAGTACCGCTTCGTCGTCGACAGGTTCGACGTCGCCTGCCCGACCCTCCTGGCCATCGAGCCCGAACAAGGCAAGCTCTCGGTGCTGCTGCCGGAGTCGCTGCAGTGGATGCCGCTGCAGCCCACGGCAAGCAGGAGCTGGGCGCAGCGCCTGCGCAACCCGCGCGGCTGGCGCATGGAGCTTGTCCACGGCGAGGGCCAGGCCACGGCGTATTGCCCGTCCGTGACGGGGCTCGCGGCGATCACGCCCAGCGTGTTCGGGCTGCGCTACAGCGTCGACTTCGCCGGGGACGGTCCCGCGGTGGGCGGCGCCGTGGCATGGGGAGGCGAGATCTGGCTTCCCGTGCACGGGAAGCGCGGCATGGTGCACCTGGTGGGCCAGCCTTACGGCAAAGGCGGGCACACGACGATCGTGTTGTCGACGCAGGCCCCCGTGCCGGCCCATGGGTTCGAAGCGCCCGTCTTCAACGACCTGCACGTCACCTGGCCTTGCGAGCAGGGCCAGCTGGTGCTGCAACTGGACGCCGACGGCCAGAAGCAAGTCGCGTGGATCCCATGGCCCGCGGAGCTCAAGCCCGTCTTCGGCATGGGCTGCCCCTACATGCAGCGCAATGGCAGCTTCTGGCAGTTGTGCGCGAGGAACGACGGTGCGGCCTTCGACCATGTGCAGATGGCGGTCGCGTCGCCCGAATCCGCATCGCTGGACGCGCTGCGCCTGTGCACGGGACGCGTGTGCTACCGCGATACGTCGCGCATCGACGACGGCCGATGGCGGCGGACGCAGGCGGACGGGCCCGCCGAAGTCGTGGTGCCCTTGCTCGAGTCCGCGCAGGATGGGGTGGTGCTGGGGCTCCGGATGGAAGCGCGCCACGGGGTACCCGCGCACCTCGGCAACGAGCCGAGCCGCGCCATCCTGCAGGTCGAGGCGGAGGGCCAGCCCGCGGTGTCGTTCGGCGAGATCGTGGTGACGAGGCCATGGCTGGCGCTGCCGTTCGTGCACGACGGCCATCTCTGGATCCACCATCCCGACCTGGCGCGCGCGCTCGGCTGGCAACTGAAGGCCTAGCGTCATGAGCGTCACCGCGACCCCGCGCGCGAGCTGCAGCTTCTGCCGCGAGGCATGGTTCGGCAACGTCGCCTACTGCCCGTATTGCGGGCATGCGTCGACCGGGGCACGCGCGACCGCAGCGAATCCGCCAACCGAAGCAGCCGTCCCCAAACCGGTCGACATCGCGCCCGTGCCTCACGTCGCGCCCGTGCCTCACGTCGCGCCCGTGCCTCACGTCGCGCCGGTGCCCCATGTCGCACCGGTGCCCCACGTGGCGTCGGTGCCCCACGTGGCGTCGGTGCCCCACGTGGCGTCGGTTCCCCACGTCGCATCGGTGCCCCACATCGCACCGGAGCCCCGCGAAGCGGCGCCGGTCCACGTCGCGTCGGTGCCCCATGTCGCGTCGATGGTCCACGTCGCACCGGTAGCCGAGTTCACGCCGGCGACCAGCGTCGCCTCGGCTGCGGGCGTCGCGCCCGCAGCCGGCGTCGCGCCAGCGGTGGACTTCGCGTCATTGCCCGACGTCGCACCGGCGGTCGACTTCGATCCCTTCGACCCATCGCCCGATGGCGGCGCGGAGCGCCGGCACGCGAAGCACGCCGTGCCCGTCGACAAGCCGCGTGCGCGCTGGTCGCCCCTGGCACTGGCCACGGTGCTCGGCTGCATCGTGCTCGCCGCGGTCGTGCTCTTCGCCGGCCAGCTGGGCCTGAAGTCCGGCCAGGCAGGAATGCAGGGCGCGGCGCGTGCGCCGGCCGCGGACGCTGCACGCAGCGTCGCGCTGCAGCCGGCCGCGGCCGTGCCTGCATCGGGACCCGCCGTGACGCGCGCCGACGTGGAGCCGGCGGGGCAGCAGCCGGCACCGCCGCCGCCCGCACCCAAGCGGGCGCTCTGCTCGGTCGCCAACGAGGCGGCGGGCTTGTGCCGTGCGCAATGAACCTGGACACCGAAGGAGACGTCATGCATGCAGTAGATGGAACGGTCCGGACCTGGCTGGGATGGGTGCTCAAGGTGCTGCTGTCCGCGGCCCTGCTGACCGCGGCGGCTTCGGCCGAAGTCATCGTGACCGGCGGCAAGACCGGCACGTACTACCAGATCGGAAACAACCTCAGGGACTTCGTCGCGCCCTCGCTGGAGGTGCGGGAATCCAAGGGCTCCTGGGCGAACGTCGAGGAGCTGAGCCAGACCAAGGGGGTCGGGCTGGCGATCGTGCAATCCGACGTCTATGCGGCCTTCGTGTACCTGCGCGACAGCCCGCAGGTGCCGCGCGAGACCCGCCGGCAGTACGCGCAGCTGCTCGCGAGCCTGCGCGTGTTCATGCCGCTGTACCGCGAGGAGATCCACTTCCTGGTCCGCAAGGACAGCCCCCTCGAATACATCCACCAGATCAAGGGCTCGCGCATCTGGATGGATGCCGAGAAGAGCGGCACCTACCTCACCGCGCTGAACATCTACAGCAAGATGTTCAAGGAAAGGCCCGTCATCGTGGCGCCCTTCGTGAATCCCACGGTGACCGGTGACGACGAAGGAACGAAGACCCGGCGTTCGGCCCTGATGGTCCTGGGCGATCCCGACTACTACAAGGATTTCCCGAAGATGGACGTGGTCGTCCTGGTGGGCGGCCAGCCGCTCAAGCTGCTGGCAACGAACATTCCGGACAACCTGAAGCTGCTGAAGTTCGACCCGAACCACCCCGCATCGGCGAAGCTGCTGCAGGAATACCAGAAGGCCGACATCCAGAAGGCGAGTTATCCCGCGCTGAACATCGCCGATGCCACCCTGCCCTCGCTTTCGGTGGACTCCTACCTGATCACCGCGAGCTTCATCGACGCGGACCGCCGGCAGTTCGTGTCCGCGCTGGCGGACGGCTTCTGCGAAAAGTTCGACGTCCTGCAGGCGAAGGGCCACCCGAAGTGGAAGGCCCTGACCTGGAAGCCGGGATCGCCCCTGCCTGCGCTCAGCGCGGGCTGGCAGTACTCGCCGCTGGCCAGGGAACGATTGAGCCGCTGCCAGGTGCAGGAAGCGGCTGCGCCTCCGCCCAGCGCGTGCAAGCCGCAGGACCGGTTCGCGGGGCTGTGCCGGTGATGCGTGGGCGCCGGCGTCTGCTGGTGGTGGCCGGCGGCGCCTGGGGCACTACCGAAGCACGTAGCTGGCCAGGACAGCTTGCACTTCGTAGATGCTCAACTTCTTGTTGAACTGTTTCTGGATGGGAGCGGCCGCGCCCGAGATCCAGATCTTGAGTTCCGCGTCCAGGTCGAACGTGCCGGCCGTTTCGACACTGAAGTGCGTGATGCTCTTGTACGGGATCGAGTGGTATTCGACCTTGCTGCCCGTCAGGCCCTGCTTGTCCACGAGCACGAAGCGCTTGTCGGTAAAGACGAAGTAGTCCCGGATCAGCTGGTAGGCATGCTGGACCGACTCTCCAGGCGCCAGGATCTGCGCGAACTCCTGCTGGATCCTTGCCGGGTCGATCTTCGCTGCGTTTCCGAGCATTCCGTCGAGAAGTCCCATCTCACCTCCTGTTGATCGCGGGGGTTATACAGCAGGGGAGTGCCGGATCCGCAGGCAGCTTCCCTCCCTGGATGCACGCGTCCGCTATGCGTGGCCCATGCGATCGGGCCAGTATTTGAATCGGAGAGGCGAACCTGATGCGGGCTAACTCTCCTGCCCGCGCGCAGCGCGCGTGCTAGCCTGCTCCTGCGCCCGCATCCGGAGGACCGCATGCCCGATTTCCCCGCCGACCTGGCCGACGCACCAGCGCATCTGCTCGGACGCCTCTTCGCCTCCGGCGCGGCGTCGCCCGTGGAAGCGTGCCGCGCCGTGCTGGCCCGCATCGAGCGTTTCAATCCCGAGTTCAAGGCGTTCGTGCGCGTGGACGCGCAAGGCGCGCTGGACGCAGCGCGCGCGAGCGAGGCGCGCTGGCGCGGCAGGACGGCGCTCGGGCCGCTGGACGGCGTGCCGGTGTCCATCAAGGACCTGATCCTCACCAAGGGCCTGCCGACGCTGCGCGGCAGCTTCACGGTCGACGAGGACCAGCCGTGGGACGTCGATGCGCCGGTGGCGGCCCGGTTGCGCGAAGCGGGCGCCGTCCTCCTGGGCAAGACGGCGACGCCGGAATTCGGCTGCAAGGGCGAAACCAATTCGCCCCGCAGCGGCTTGACGCGCAATCCCTGGAACCCGGCACGCACGCCGGGCGGCTCGTCGGGTGGCGCCGCCGCCGCGGTGGCGCTGGGGATGGGCCCCATCGCCGTCGGCACGGACGGCGCGGGTTCGGTGCGCATCCCGGCAGCCTTCTGCGGCACTTTCGGCCTCAAGCCCAGCTTCGGTCGCGTGCCGGCCCATCCTCTGTCGCCCATGGGAACGGTGGCACACCTGGGGCCGCACACCATGGACGTGCGCGACGCGGCCCTGGCGATGAACGTGATGAAACGTCCCGACGCGCGCGACTGGACCTCGCTGCCGCCCAACGACGACGACTACACCGCCGTCCTGCGGCAGGGCCTCGCCGCGCTGCGCATCGCCTGGTCGCCGCGCCTGGGCTATGCGCAGGTGCACCCCGAAGTCGCGGCGGCCGTGCGCGCTGCGGTGGACTCGCTCGCGGACGCCGGCGCGCACGTCGAAGAGGTGGACCCCGGATTCGAGGATCCGCTCGAGATCACCACCGGCCTGTGGTTCGCCGGCGCCTGGATGGTGTGGAACACGCTCACGCCGGAGCAGCAGGCGCGCACCGATCCGGACTTCCGCGCACAGGCGCAGCTGGGGAGCCAGGTGTCGGCGCTGCAGCTCCAGCAATTGCACGTGCGTCGCGGCGCGCTCGGATCGCACATGCGGCAGTTCATGGAGCGTTACGACCTGCTGGTGACGCCCTCGGTCGCGGTGCCCGCCTTCGAGATCCGTCCGCCGGGCTCGGTGCCCATGTCGCCGCAGGCGATGCTCGCGTGGACTCCCTTCAGCTATCCGTTCAACCTGACGCAGCAGCCTGCGTGCACGATCCCCTGCGGCCTCACCGCCGACGGACTGCCGATCGGCATCCAGTTCGTGGGGCCGATGTTCCGGGACGAACTCGTGCTGCGCGCCGCGGCCGCGTACGAGGCTATCCGGCCTATCCCGCGGCCGCCGCTTGCCGTGGATCGCACACCGTAATCCTGACCGCGCTCGCTTCGCCCCGAAGCGGCGGGTGGACGGCCCTACCAGCCCGTGCCGTACGTGGACTCGAAGTCGTTCTTGTCGTTCACGTACTTGATCATGTCCGGGTACATCGGGTCGACGTTCTTCATCTGCCAACTGGCGATCTTGTACCGTAGCCAGCGCCACAGGAACACGATCATGTTGGTTTCGAGGACGGACATGGGTTTGCCCCACGGACCGGTCCTCTTCCCGGGGGATCACGGCGGCGCCGATCGCCCGGGCGCGGAGGAACCCGGCCGGCTGGGCCTGCCAGTATCTGCGGGACCGGGGCGCGCCGGACACCGGCCGTCCGCATTCCCCTTCCTTGCGTCGGAATCGCGCAACTTTTGGGTGCGCCCTGGTGGCCTGCGCGCGCTTCGGACGCGGCAGCCGCCCCATCTCCGACGCTGTCAGCGCGGGCTCACTTCTTCGGAGGCGAGCCCATCTTGCCCTGCATCACCGCGAGCAGGTGCTGCTTCGCTTCGGCCAGTTGCGCCTTGTCGGCGTCGTGGACCTTGCGGAAGAAGGCGGCGCACTCCGGCGAGTTCGCAGCTTCCGCATCCTTGATGTACTGGTCGTACGCCATCAGCGCCTGCGCCTTGTTCTGGATCAGCGTGACCCAGTCGTACTCGAGGTCGCTCAGCGGATGCCGATCGGCGGACTTTTCCTGCATGACCATTCCTTTCCCCGATGAGAGGGTGTGCAGGGCAGGATACGACAGAGCCGCACGCCGGTGTGGCTCAACCAGTCCTCCAGCGCGCGGGAACTCAGCTCCGTCCTTGCGCGAAGGCCGCCGTCGCCGCCACCTGGCCGCCGACGTCGAGGTCCGCCTCGCTCACGCCGGCAGGCAGCACGATCACGCCGTCGTCGTCCGCGACCAGCCGGTTGCCGGGCGTGAAGCTCACGCCGCCGAACTGCAGCACCACGTCCACCGCCCCCTTCCCCTGGGGAAGGGCGCGGCGGGGCACCGTCCCCAGTGCCTTGACGCCGATGTCCATCGCGTCCAGTTCATTGCGGTCGCGCACGCAGCCGTTGACGACCACGCCTTCCCAGCCATTGCGATGAACGATGCCGCCCATCACATCCCCGAACAGGGCACGCCATGGCAGGCTCGCACCATCCACGACCAGGACCTGCCCCGCGCCGGGACTGTGCAGGAGGTCACGCAGCGCAGCCAGTCCTTCGTCGCACCGCACCGTGCGGATCGTCCCGGCAAAACTTCGCCTGCGGCCGAAGCCGGCAAAAGCAAGCTCGCACACCTGCGCGTCGGCGCAGGCATCACAAAGGTCCGACGTCTTCCAGTTCATGGCCGTAGTCTCGCCGATTGGCAGGTGGCGGGAGAACTCTGGCAGACTGCCTGCGGCGCGCGCGCGAACCCTTCGGCTGTTCGTCTCGGCAGGTCGGGCCACGCGCAACGATCCAGCCGCACCGGAGGGCACCGTGGAGCACAAACGGCAGGAACTCGCTTTCGCCAAGCGCAAGGCCGGCTTGCTGCTGGCCGCCGCGGCATGCATCTTCGCGATGACGATGCTGGTCACGCCGAACCCATGGGTGCTCGCCGTCCGCGCGATCACCGAGGCAGCGATGGTGGGCGGGCTGGCCGACTGGTTCGCGGTGAGCGCACTGTTCCGCCGCATCCCCACCGGCATTCCCTTCATCACGGCGCACACCGACGTCATCCCGCGCAGCAAGGACCGCATCGCCGAGAACCTCTCCGCCTTCGTCAAGGAGAAGTTCCTGGCGCCCCAGACGCTGGTCGAACTGATCCGCCAGCACGACCCGTCGCGGTATGTCGCCGACTGGCTCACCGTCCCGGCGAACGCGCGGCGCCTGGGGTCGTATCTCGCACAGGCCACGGAAGGCGCACTCCACCTGGTCGAGGACGAGCGCATCGAACAACTCGTGCGCGACGCCGCCCGGCAGGTGTTCAAGGGGGTGGACCTGACCGGCGCCCTGCGCGGCGTGCTGGACACGCTGACCAGCAATGGCCGCCACGACCAGCTGCTGGAACAGGCGCTGGACCGCGCCCTGCGGCTGATGGATCGTCCGGAGACGCGCGCCTGGATGGCAGCGCAGGTGATCGACTGGCTCAGCCAGGAGCATCCGCGCAAGCAGCGGATCCTGCCCAGGCAATGGATCGCGCAGAACGTGGCGGCTGCCATTGCGGATGCCGTCACCGGCCGCCTGGAGAGCATCCGCGCAAATCCGGCACACGCCTACCGGCAGCTGTTCGACCAGTGGGTGCGCGATTTCGTCGTGCGGCTGCAGTCCGACCCCGCGTTGCAGGCCCGCGGCGAAGACATCAAGCAGTACCTCCTGAACGACGACGCCTTCGGGACCTACGTCGGCAGCCTCTGGGGTTCGCTCAAGGCATGGCTGACGCAGGACCTGCGCAATCCGCAGTCGGTGTTCCACCAGAGCGTCGCGGCCGGCGGTGCATGGCTCGGCGAGCAACTCACGCGGGACCCGCAGCTGCGCCAGGCTCTGCGCGCGCAACTCGAGGCGGCCGCCACCCGGCTCGCGCCGCAGTTCGCCGAATTCCTGACCCGCCACGTGCGCGACACCGTGCGCGAGTGGGACGGGCGCGAGATGGCGGACCAGATCGAACTCAACATCGGCAAGGACCTGCAGGCGATCCGCGTGAACGGCACGATCGTCGGCGGCGCGATCGGCCTGGGTCTGCACCTGCTCACGCTGGTGGCGGGCCGCATTGGCGGGTGAATCCTTCGGCTTAATCCTTTGGTTTTCAAGATCGCCGGAAAGGCTCCGATTCACTTACGAATGGTTTCCGCGAGGAGGAATTTGTCGTGAGTCTCGGCATGATGGCGGGCTCTCTGCGCCCCATGCTCAACCACAAACACCTCAACCGCGTCTCCAACTACGCGCGCCACATCGCCTACTGCTTCAGGCACACGCGCCGCGGTTACCGCACGACTGCCGCCATGTCGCTCGCCTACCTGGGCCTGCACATGAAACTGTTCAGGGGACGCACCCAGACCGTGACGCTGCAGTTGCACGACTTCGATGTCGACCTCGACATGCACTCGCGCGAAGTGGCGGGGCTCTGGGAGATCTTCCAGGAACGGCAGTACCTGGAGTTGCCCTCGACCGGAACGGACGAGAAGCGGGTGGTGGTGGACGTGGGCGCGAACGTCGGCTTCTTTTCCATGAAGCAGGCGCTGCAGTTCGGTGACAAGCTCAGGCTGATCGCCTTCGAGCCCGATCCGTGGACCTACGAGCGCCTGCAGAAGAACCTGGACCGGATCCGCACGCGGACCGCCGCGGACATCCGGTGCGTCAACAGCGCCCTCGATGCCCGCCGCGGCGAAGCGAAGTTCGTGCGCGACGTGTCCGTGGAAAGCCACGTGGTCGATGGCGACAGCGATGCGGACGGCATCACCGTCCAACTCACCACCCTCGATGCCGTGGTGGAGCAGGAAGGCTTGAAGAAGATCGACCTGCTGAAGATCGACGTCGAAGGCCACGAGATGAAGGTGCTGGCCGGCGGGCAGGAGAAGGCGCTGTCGATCACCGACAACATCACGCTGGAGTATCACCAGCCGCAGTTCGTCCAGGAGATCGACGAGTTCCTGCGGCCGCATGGCTTCCGCCTGGTGAACCACAACGCCGAGAAGGCCATCCTCTCCTATACGAAGGACAAGGCACAGGCGGAGTTGGCCGCGGCAGCTTGAAGGCGGGCGCACGTCAAAGCGGGTCGCTGCGGCGACGCAACTGCTGCTCCACGCGCAGCACAGCAAAAGCCCGTAACCGCGCTGACGCCTCCGTTACGCGCTTCTCTCTCCTCCGGGGGGGCAGGTCCGGGCAGCACGGGTGCTAGATTCCGCCGGGAGGGGGGAAACCCATGCGCGACGACGCGAGCGACGGACGAGGTCCGGGCGCGATTCCATCCTTGCAGCCGGCCACCTCCCGGCGTGCGAAGCCCGACTGGGTGGGGCTCAACCTGATCGGTTCCTCCGAGCGATTCCGCCAGGCGCTGCAATACCTGCTGGAATGGGCCCGGGTCGACGCCACCGTGCTGGTGTGCGGCGAAACGGGCACCGGCAAGGAACTGGCGGCACGCGCCATCCACTACCTGAGCGCCCGCCACGGCGGGCCGTTCGTGCCGGTGAACTGCGGGGCGATCACCGACAGCCTGCTGGAGGCCGAGCTCTTCGGCCACGTGCGCGGCGCCTTCACCGACGCCAAGCAGGACGCGCGCGGCATGATCGCGCTCGCACGCGGCGGCACGCTGTTCCTCGACGAGATCGATTCGCTCAGCCCGCGGGCGCAGGCGGCGATCCTGCGCTTCGTGCAGGACCACAGCTACCGGCCGGTGGGTGCGGCCCGCTTCGAGGACGGGGACGTGCGGGTCATCGCGGCCAGCAATGCCGACCTCGAAGCCCTCAGCCGCGCCGGCCACTTCCGCCAGGACCTGCTGTTCCGCCTCAACCTGCTGAGCGTCACGCTGCCGCCCCTGCGCGAACGCGAGGGCGATGCCTTGCTGCTCGCGCAGGCCTTCGTGCGCCGGCTCTGCGCGCAATACGGCCTCCGGCGCGAGCTGGACGAAGCGAGCGCCGCCGCGCTGCAGTGCCGCCATCCCTGGCCGGGCAACGTGCGCGAACTCGAACACCGCGTCCACCGGTGCTTTCTCATGGCGCACGGAGAACGCATCGACCTTGGCCTGGTGCCGCCTGCAGGCGCCGCCGCCGTCGAAGCGCCGGTGCATCCGGGCCTCGCGTTCGCTGCGGCGAAGGCGCAGGTGATCGCGGACTTCGAGCGGCGCTATGTCCACGAACTGCTGCTGCGGGCGCAAGGCAACCTGAGCCTGGCGGCGCGCCTCGCCGGCAAGGAACGCAGCCGCTTCGGCAAGCTGGTGAAGAAGTACGGGCTGCAGCGGCCCGCCGCCGGCGAGGCGGACTCCCCGCTGCGCTGATCCCCCTTTCCCTCCTGCTGCCGCGCCCCCGAACGGGCGCGCACGCGCGCGCTCGCAGCGGGGCGCCGCCGCCCCACCCTGGCGGCCGTGCCTTGGGCGCAAGCGCCGCAGCTGCAGCGCAAGTGCTTGATTTGCTTGGCTGCCACCACCCGCTCGCCCCTGGTCCGCCGCTTGCAGTACGGGGACACAGGCACTGCACGGGCGGGTGCGATGAACACAGCGTGCCCGACCCCCGACGAGGTCGCGCAATGGATCGTGAGCTACCTCTCCCGCCATCCCGCCGCGGCGGACACGCCGCGCGGGATCCAGCGGTGGTGGCTCGCGCCGGACTACGGCGAGGCCCCGCTGGACGTGGTGGTGCAGGCACTCAAGAAACTCGAGAGAGGGCATGTGGTGGAAAAGCGCAAGAAGAAATCCCGCGGCGTGCCGGACCTCTACGGCCGCGGGCCCGCGTTCCCCGCGCAGCCCTGAGCCATGGCCAGCTACCTCGCCATCGCCGCCGTCGCACGCACCGTGCTGCGCCTGCTGGAGCAGCAATGTCCGCGCGAGGAATTCGCCGGCACGCCGACCTTCACGCTGTACCAGAGCCACGACTTCGGCGACGCGGCGATCACCGAGGGCTTCTCGGTGATGCTGTACCGCGTCACCGTCAACAGCGCGCGCAACCAGCCGCCGCGGCGCCTGCCCGACGGAACGCGGCGGCGACCGCCCCTGCCGGTGGACCTGCACTTCCTGCTCACGCCCTGGGCCGCGGAGGCCGAACGCCAGCTGCGCCTGCTTGGCTGGGCGATGCGTTTCGTGGAGGACAACTCGCTCCTGCCGGCCAACGAGCTCAATCACTCGCTCAG
The DNA here is from genome assembly GCF_057784995.1 of Ramlibacter sp. G4-7. NCBI lineage: Bacteria > Pseudomonadati > Pseudomonadota > Betaproteobacteria > Burkholderiales > Comamonadaceae > Ramlibacter > Ramlibacter sp. G4-7. Next base: position 242,375 of record NZ_JBYNTT010000001.1, on the reverse strand, counting down.
CCGGCGCGGCCGCGCGGTGTTCGAGCCGGAGGAGATGGTCGAACTCAGTTGCGACCCGCCCGGCCTGGCCGACTACCTGGGGCTGTGGGATAAGTACAAGGCGCGCTGGCAGACCTCGGTCACCTACGTCGCGCGCATGGTGCGGCTGGACTCCGAAGTGGCGATGCGCGACGAGGGCCTGGTGCAGGTGCGCCGGCTCGAAGCGGGCACCGAGAAATTCGCGGAGGCGGGAGCGTGAGTGCCGTATCGCTGCATCCGCGGCAGCTGCGCGACAGCCACGACGTGCTGGAACTGCGCGCGCTGTTCGGCGTGCTGTTCCGCGACAGCTTCGACGGCCGCATCGTCGCCGAGGGGCTCGACGTGGAACTGCGGCGCGCGGGCAGCGGCCCCTGGCAGCGGCTCGCATCGCATCCGCACGGCGCCTTCGCCGTCCACACGCTGCGCGGCCTGCGGCGGCCGCTCGAAGGCTCGCCGCCCACGCGGCGCTACGAGCTGCGCATGCACGATGCGCTCGCGCGCTTCCTGCCGCTGGAAGTCGCCGTGGACCTGCCGACCGAGGGCCTGTACGACCCGATGCTGGATCCCGGTTCGCCGCCAGCGAGGGAACCGGCGATCCCCTTGTACAGCGCGCCCGGCCGCACGGTGGTGGGCGGCGCCGGCACCGTGCGCGCCGCACTGCGCCGCGCCTCCGATCCCGCGCGGCCCGCTTCCTGGGCCCGCATGGAGCTCTGGTTCGGCACGACGCGCCTGGGCGAAGGCGTGGCCGACCAGGGCGGCGAACTGCTGCTGCCCTGCCGCCTGCCGCCGCCGCGCGATCCGCCGCTGCATGGCTCGCCCCCCACGCCCGCGGCCGGCTTCGAGCGCCTGCGCTGGGACGTGAACCTGCGCGCCTTCTGGGACCCGGCCCTGGCCGGCCGCGAGCGCCCGGACCTGCACGTCCTGCACACCCAGCCCGAGGTCGCGCTGCTGCGCGGCGCCGTTTCGCCGTCCACGCCACTGGGCCCGCAGGTCCTGCGCGCGGGCCTTCCCCTCGTCGCGCGCAGCGACGGCTCCCCCTTCCTGTTCGTCGGCGCCTGAGCCGAAAGGAGATCCTCCATGCCCGAATACCTGGCTCCTGGCGTCTTCGTCGAGGAAGTCTCGTTCCGCGCCAAGTCGATCGAGGGCGTGTCGACGACCACCACCGGCTTCATCGGGCCGGCCCGCTTCGGGCCCGTGCACCTGGAGCCGGATATCGTCACCAGCCTGGGCGACTTCGAACAGGTCTACGGCGGCGGCGACGAACTGGTCTTCGCCGACTCGGGCACCGCGCCCAATTTCCTGTGGCACGCGGTGCGGGCGTTCTTCACCGAAGGCGGCAAGCGGCTGTACGTCTCGCGCGTGTACCAGTCGGGCGCCGGCGGCGACCGGCCGCAGCTGTTCGAGCCCCTCGACCCGGACCAGGAGTTCTCGGTGTCCGCGCCCACGGGCCCGAGCGACAACCTGCGCTACGCCGACGGCCACGCACGGGTGGTCGACCTCGTCGGCGCCGGGCTGATGGTGCGCGCGCGCCACCCGGGCGCCATGGGCAACTGGCGGGTGCGCTTCACCCTGCGCGCGCGCAGCAACATCCTGGGCTCCGCGATCGACCCGGTCACGCGCCGGCGCCGCACGACGGTGGGGGCGCTCAACCACCGCGACCTGGTCTGGGCGCGCGACATCACCAGCCCGCAGGTCGCCGGCGACCTCGGCCGCTTCTATCTCGCCCTCTGGGACGAGGACGACGCCGTCTGGCGCTTCCAGCAGGTGGCCAGCGGCTCGCCGCCCTCGGCGGTCTCCGGCACGCAGACGCTGGACGAACTCTTTCCCGACCCGGTGCCGGCCGCCGGCGACACGCTGCGCGTGGTGACGCTGGGCGTGACGCTGCTGTCGCGCGACGGTACGCGCGAGATCGCCACCTGGTCCGACCTGCCCATCGACCCCGCCCACCGGCAGGGGGCGAGCGGCGACTCGGTCTTCGACCGTTTCGCCACCTCGCCCGCGTCTGCGGCGGACGCGCGGCTGCTGCCGCTGGTGATCGCGCGCGACGCCACGGCCATCGCCAGCGCGGCGGACGTGCTGGCGGTCCTCTTCGACGGCGATGCCCTGCCGCTGCTGGACCCGACCGATGCGCAGGAGGCGCGCAACGTGCGGGTGGAGGACAAGATCGGCATGGGCGTCTGGGCCGACTTCCTGATCACCGGCGGCCATGACGGCGAGCGCCCCGGCGCCGGCGACTACGAAGGCGAGTCCGACCCGGCGCGCTCGTTCGCGCTGGGCCTGCGGCAGTTCGAGGACGTGGAGGACATCTCCATCGTCGCCGCACCCGGCTCCACCTGGGACTACGCCAACTACGACGAGGACGCCGACGCGATCCACGGCCTGCTGATCGCGCACGCCGAACGGATGCGCTACCGCGTCGCGGTCCTGGACAGCGCCGAGGCCCAGTCCATCTCGGAAGTGCGCAACATGCGCGCCCGGCTGGATTCCAAGTACGCGGCGCTCTACTACCCGTGGGTCACCGTGCTGGACCCGGTGACGCGCAACGAGATCGACCTGCCGCCCAGCGGCTTCGTCGCGGGCATCTATGCGCGCAACGACATCGAGCGCGGCGTCTACAAGGCGCCGGCCAACGAGGTCGTGCGCCTGGCGCTGGGCTTCGAGACGCTCCTGAACAAGGGCCAGCAGGAAGTGCTCAACCCCGAGGGCATCAACTGCTTCCGCTTCTTCGAGGGCCGCGGCATGCGCCTGTGGGGCGCGCGCACGATCAGCTCGGACCCCGAGTGGAAGTACGTCAACGTGCGGCGCTACTTCGCCTACCTGGAACGCTCGATCGACAAGGGCACGCAGTGGGCGGTGTTCGAGCCCAATGGCGAGCAGCTGTGGGGCAACGTGCGGCGCACGATCGAGGACTTCCTGCTCAACGAGTTCCAGAACGGCGCCCTGCTGGGCGACAAGCCGGAGAAGGCGTTCTTCGTGCGCTGCGACCGCTCCACCATGACCCAGAACGACCTCGACAACGGCCGCCTGGTCTGCCTCATCGGCGTGGCGCCGCTGAAGCCGGCCGAGTTCGTGATCTTCCGCATCGGCCAGTGGACGGCCGATCGCAAGGTGTGACCCCCAGGAGAACGCGATGGCGACCCTCAGAGACCGTCCCTACGTGCAGTTCAACTTCCTCGTGGACCTGGGCAGCGGCAGCACCGAAGGCCCCGAGGCCGGCTTCCAGGAGGTGAGCGGCGTCGGCATGGAAGTGACCGTGTCCGAATACCGCAACGGCAACAGCCGCGAGAACAGCGTCATGAAGATCACGGGGCTGAACAAGTCCACCGACGTGACGATGAAGCGCGGCGCGATCGGTTCGCTCTCGCTCTACAACTGGCTCAACCAGATCCGCAACGGCGACCAGAACGCCTTGCGCACGGTGACCATCCACCTGCAGAACGAGGACCACACGCAGGTGGTGCAGACCTGGAAGCTGCTGCGCGCGCGGATCATCAAGCACACCAGCGGCCCCTTCAACGCCAAGGGCACGGACGTGGCGATGGAGGAACTGGTGCTCGCCTACGAGCGGCTCGAGATGGAGTGATCTCGTGGCCCGCATCCCGCCGCCGCCGCGCCGCCTGCCGGGCGTGCTCTTCGAGGCGCCGCCACCGGCGCCCGACGAAGCGCTGCCGCGCATGGACATCGCATTCTTCGCCGGCTTCGCCGACCGCGGCCCGCTGGAGCGGGCGACGGCGGTGGAAAGCCTGGCGCAGTTCGAGGCGCTGTACGGCAGCGGCATCGTGCTGGCGCGGGATACGCAAAGCGGCGAAGTGGTCGCCGGCCTGCTGCATCCGTGCGTGCGCAGCTTCTTCAGCCAGGGCGGCCGGCGCTGCTGGATCTTGCGCGTGGCGGGTGCCGGCGTGGAGCACGCCCGCTTCCCGCTCGCCGGCTTGGTGCAGGCGGAGCGCGACGCGGGCACCTGGCGCTTCGGGCCGGCAACCGTGCGTGCGGCCGATGCGGGCAGCGGCGCCGACGCCTTGCGAGTGTCACCGCGGCTCGCGGCGCGACCGCTGCGCGTGCGCCCGCTGCGCCGCGCCGGCGAGGGCCTCGTGCTCGACGCGTCCGTTGGAGTGCTGCCGGACCTGCGCGTCGGCGACCTGCTGTGGCTCCCGCTCGGTGCGCTGCGCCTGCAGGGGCGCATCGAAGCGCTCGCCGCGGACGGCACGCGGTGCGAGATCACGCTCGGTCCCATGTGCGCACTGGCCGAGCCCGAGGTCTCGCCTGCGCTGGAACCCATCGGCCTGGCGGGAGAGGAGAGCACCAGTCCGCCCTCCCTCCTCGGCGCGGAGTGGGAAGCAGGCGGTCGCTTGCGCCTGCGGCTGCGCCGCGCGGCGCCCTGGCCGCAGGCGGGCGCGACGCTCGGCATCCGTTTCGCTGCCGCGGGCGCGGGCTGGATGGCGCTCGAACAGGTCGTGGTGCTGACGCCGCCGGATCGCGAAGGCTGCGCCGGGATCGAGCTGCTGGGCCGCCCTTTCCTGCCCGCCCCGGCCGACGCGGCACTGGACGACTGGATCGACAGCGGCGACGACGTCGTCGGCCGCCGCCTTCGGCTGGACCTGCAGGTGCGCGAAGGCGCCGGCCAGCCCGTGTTCGCGTCCGACCTTCCATTGACCGCACGGGCCGGCGAGACTGGCCTCGGCCTCTCGGACCCTCTCCAGTTCGCGCTCGCCGGCGAGCGCGTGCCCGAAGACCGCCTGCACTTGTGGCTGCCCCTGGCGGACCTGGCCGGCTTCGAGGCCGGCCTCGCGCCCCTGCCCTCGGCCCGCACGCCGCTGGAGCGCGACGGGCTGGATCGCTTCGACTGGGACCTGTTCGTGGAGCCTGCACTGGCGCCCTCGCCCGCCGACGTGCTCGCCGACCGGGCCGAGGCGCTGCGCCTGGCCGGCGACCGTCCGCGGCCGCTGCATGGCCTGCATGCCTTGCTGGGCGGCGCGCCCGAGGCATTGGTCGACGAGCCGACCCTGCTCGCGATTCCCGATGCCGTGCACGCCGGCTGGGATCCCGCCGGTGCGCAGCCCGCGTGGCAACTGCTGCCGTTGCAATCGCAGCCCCTCGAACCCGACGCTGCCGAGACCTTCCGCGACTGCGACGCGGCCCCCTTGCCCGCACCCGGGTTCGTGCAGGGCGGCGACCCCGACGCCACCGGCCAGTTCACGCTCGAATGGACGCAGGTCGTCCCCGGCGCCACCTACACGCTGGAAGAAGCCGCGGACGACGCGTTCGCGACGGCAGCCGTCATCCACGAAGGGACCGCCACCCGCTTCACGGTGCTCGGCAAGCCGCCCGGCGCGGTGGCCTACCGCGTGCGTGCGGCGCTGGGCGCGCGCAGCAGCCCGTGGTCGCAAGGCGTACGGATCGAGGTGGGCGTGCTGGAGTACGCGACGCGGCCCTGGCGCGACGACACGCTGCTGGAACTGCACCGCCTGATGCTGCGCTGCGCCGCCGGCCGCGGCGACCTGCTCGCGGTGCTCGCGCTGCCCGCGCACTACGACGTGCGCGACGCCGCCGAGCACGCGGAGCGCCTGCGCGAGAACGTGGCCGACGACCGCACGCTGTCGCACGGCGCGCTCTACCACCCGTGGATGGTGATCCGCCGCGTCGACACGATCCTGCGCTTCCCACCCGACGGCGCCGCCTGCGGGCAGCTGGCCGAATCCGCCCTGCGCCGCGGCGCCTGGATCGCCGTGGCCCACCAGCCGCTGCGCGACGTGGTGGCGCTGACGCCGCCCGGCATGTCGCCCACGCTGGACCAGCGGCAGCAGGTCCTCGACGCACAGGTGAACCTGCTGCGCAGCGCGCCCATCGGGTTCATCTTTTCCAGCGCCGACACGCTCACGCGCGACGGTGCATGGCGGCCCGTGAACGTGCGCCGCCTCATGTGCCTGCTGCGCCGGCTGGCGCTGCGGCGGGGCACGGCCTACGTCTTCGAGCCGAACGGGCCCGTCCTGCAGCGCACGGTGGAACGCGGCTTCGCGGCGGTGCTCGATGACCTCTACCGGCGCGGTGCCTTCGCCGGCGCGCGCCCGGCCGATGGTTACCGCGTCGAGGCCGCCGGCGAGGTCAACACGCCGGGCCGGCGCGACGCCGGCCAGTTCTGGGTCCAGCTCAAGGTGGCGCCCGCCCTGCCCCTGAGCTTCCTGACCGTGCGGCTCGCGCGCGAGGGCGAGCGCGTGCGCTCGCAGGAGGTTCATTGAACCACCCCCGAAGCGCCTTCGGCGCCTCCCCCTCGAGGGGGCGCCCCCAGCGGCCCGGCGAAGCCGGATCCGCGGCGGCACTGGACTGCGCCTCGCGCTTTCGTGCGCCGCGTTCTGCTTCAGCACCGGAGGAATGAGATGACTGCCGCCGTTCCCTTCACCGCCTTCAACTTCTCGGTCGAGATCGTGCCGGATGGCGCCTCCTCGCCGCTCGTGAGCGCGGCCTTCGCCGAGTGCGACGGCCTGGAACTGGGCATGGAGATCAAGACCATCCGCGAAGGCGGCAGCAACGACCGCCAGGTGCGGCTGGCCGGCCCGGCGACCTACGGCAACCTCACGCTCAAGCGCGGCATGACCGATGCGAGTTTCGAGCTGTGGCAGTGGATGAGCGACAGCCTTGCCGATCCCAGCCTGCGCGCCGGGGCCGAAGTCGTGCTGTACGCCGCCGACGGCACGACCGAACGCGCGCGCGTCGTGCTCGAACGCTGCGTGCCGATCAAGCTGAAGGTGCCGGCCCTGAACGGCAAGGACGGCGCGGTGGCGGTGGAAGAACTGCAGCTCGCCTACGAGCGCTTCACGGTCAAGCGGGGGAACTGAGCATGGCGCAGCAGAACACGGCCAAGGCGCAGCTCGTCGAGCTGGACGAGGCGCTGAAGGACCCGAAGTCCGGCGGCAAGACGGTGACGGTGCAGTTCAACCCGGACTCGCTCAAGCTCACCTTCGCCAACCAGGTGCAGAACAACACGAACAGCAGCAATGCCGGCAGCAGCGGCGGCGGCAGCGGCTCCGGCGGGTCGGGCGACCAGGCCGCCGGCACGCAGGGCCGCCAGTTCGTCGGCGCCGGCACCACCAAGCTGGCGGTGCAGCTCTGGTTCGATGCGAACGCCACCGGCGAGGGCGGCGACCGCGTGGACGACGTGCGCCGGCTCACGCAGGACGTCATCTACTTCATCACGCCGCAGGAGGCGAGCTCGGACCCGACCAAGTTCCTGCCGCCCGGCGTGCGCTTTTCCTGGGGCTCGTTCCTGTTCAACGGGCTGGTCGACGGCATCGAGGAGACGATCGACTTCTTCTCGCCCGACGGCAAGCCGCTGCGCTCGACGATCTCGCTGACGCTGTCGCAGCAGACCATCCTGGTCTCCAGCTTCAGCGGCAGCGGCCGCATTCCCGGCCGCCCCAAGGCGCCCGGCACCTCGCCCATGACGCCGGCCGCGATGGGCAGCACCTTGCAGGGTCTCGCCGGTGCGGCGGGGGCGGGCGCCGGCAACTGGCAGGCGATCGCCGCCGCCAACGGCATCGAGAACCCGCGGCTGCTGCAGCCCGGCCAGCTGATCGACCTGTCGGCGCGGACGCTGCCCAGCCTGTTCTGAAGGAGCCGCGATGCCGGTCGTCATCAACGAATTCGAAGTGGTGGACACGCCTGCCGGCGAGGGCGCGCGCGTCCAGCCGGCAGCGCCGGCCGCCGCGCCGCCGCGGCCCGATCCGCAGGACCTGCGCCGCTGGCTGGCCGAGCAGGCCGAGCTCCAGCTGCGCCTGGAGGCGAACTGACATGGACGACGGCCGCAGCGCGATCGCCTCTGCCCGCCCCGCCTTCACGGTAGGCGGCGAGGACCAGCCGAAGCTGGATGCCGGCCTGCTGCGGCTGGCCTGCGGCGAGACCGAGGCGGGCCTCGCGCACTGCGAGGCCGAGTTCGGCAACTGGGGCGAAAAGGACGGCCACACCGGCTTCCTCTGGTTCGACCGCAGCAAGCTGGAGTTCGGCAAGGACTTCGTGGTGAAGATCGGCAGCAGCACCGTCTTCGACGGCCGCGTGATGGCGCTGGAGGGGCGCTTCCCGCCGCAGGCCCCCCCGACCCTGGTCGTGCGCGCCGAGGACCGCCTGCAGGACCTGCGCATGACGCGCCGCACGCGCGTGTTCGAGCAGAAGAGCGAGGCCGACATCGCGCGCCAGATCGCCAACGACCACGGCCTCACGCCGCAGATCGACATCGCCGGCAACGCGCAGGACGCGACGGTGCAGCTGAACCAGAGCGACCTCGCCTTCCTGCGGTCGCGCGTGTTCGCCGCCGACGGCGAGTTGTGGCTGGAAGGCAAGACGCTGCACGCCGGCAAGCGCGGCTCGCGCACCGACTCGCAGCTGGAGCTGGTGCACGGCGCGCGGCTGCGCAGCTTCACGGTCTGCGCCGACCTCGCGCACCAGCGCACGTCGGTGCGCTGCACCGGCTGGGACGTCGCCGGCAAGCAGGCGATCTCCGCCGAGGCGACCGCGAGCGCGATCTCGTCGGAGGCGAGCGGCGGCACCAGCGGGCCGGACGTGCTGCAGCAGGCGCTGGGCGCGCGCAAGGACTGCTTCGCCCATGCGGTGCCGCTGGACGACGGCGCCGCGCGCGGCTGGGCCGAGGCGCACCTGCGCGCGGCGGCGCGCCGCTTCCTGCGCGGGCGCGGCGTGGCCGATGCGGACGGGCGCATCCGCGTGGGCCGCAAGCTCAAGCTCGAGGGGCTGGGCCCCCTGTTCTCCGGCATGTACGGCGTGGTCGAAGCCTGCCACCGCTTCGACCTCGCCCAGGGACTGTGGACGGAATTCGTCGTCGAACGCGCCTTCATCGGGAACCCCTGACATGCAGGTCACCGAACGCCCCATGCTGGAAGCGCTGCTCGCCGCCCGTGCCGCCGAGGGCTGGGGCGGCGTGTTCCACGGCGTCTATCCCGCGCTGGTGGTGGACATCAAGGACCCGGACTCGCAGGGCCGCGTGAAGATCAAGCTGCCGTGGTCGCCCGACCCGGACGGCGCGGCCTGCGAACTGTGGGCGCGCGTCGCCACCCTCATGGGCGGCAACAACCGCGGCACCTGGTTCATCCCCGACACCGACGACGAGGTGCTGGTGGCCTTCGAGGCCGGCGATGCGCGCAGGCCCTACGTGCTGGGCGCGCTCTGGAACGGCAAGGACAAGCCGCCCGAGTCCATGGACGGCGGCGGCAACAACGACAAGAAGGTGATCCGCTCGCGCAACGGCGTGAAGGTCACGCTCGACGACCAGGATGGGCAGGAGAAGCTGATCCTGGAGACGCCCGGCGGCCAGAAGGTGACGCTCAAGGACGGCCCCGGCGCGATCGAGATCGTCGACAGCAACGGCAACTCGGTGAAGCTGGAGAGCGCCGGCATCACGATCAACGCGTCGGCCAAGGTGACGGTGCAGGCCGCCCAGGTCGCGGTGTCGGCCAGCCTGGTGCAGGTCGACGCCGGCATGTCCAAGTTCTCCGGCGTGGTGCAGGCCGACACGGTGATCGCCAACAGCGTGATCAGTGCGTCGTACACGCCGGGCGCCGGCAACATCTGGTGAGGACCGCGATGGCGAACCACGACCTGGCCTGGACCGCGCCGCAGCCGTTCTGGACCTCGCCCTCGGGCAGCGTGCAGGACGCGCTGCGCCAGCCGCAGATCCTGCGCTTCGCGAGCGACGAGTTCATCCCGCAGCTGCTGGCACAGCTCGAGCAGGACCCGGCGGCGCTGACCCAGTACGCCGTGTACAAGGAAACCTGGCGCGGGCCGAGCGGCGCCGCACCCGCGCCGGCGCACCGCTGGCTGGAACGCGAGCCGAAGCGGCTGGGGCTCGTGCGGCGCGCGCTGCTGCAGCGCAAGCGGGCCAACGGCGAAGAGCTCGTCGCTGGAGGCAGCGACACGGCGTCCGTGCTGAAGCTGTACCAGCCGGCGCACCTGCGCCACTATCTCGTGGGCGGCTCGCTGGTGTGCCGCACGCCGGGCCTGCCGGACCGCGCGGTGGACCCGGCGCGGCACAAGGTGTCCTTCGTCGTCCGCCGGTTGTTCCCGCACGGCAAGGACCCGCTGAAGCTGCCCACCGCGGACGAGGCGCTGGGCGTGCCACCGGAGAACCTCGCCGGCTGGGACGAGTACGCCTTCGTGCTGCAGGGCAAGGCGGGCGCCTGGCGCAAGGTCGCCACTACGCAGCAGCCCGCGGTGAATCGCGTGATCGCCGGCGAGGAACGGCTCGCGATGTTCCCCGCGCCCTTCGTGCAGGACGACGGCCATGCGCGCCGGCTCTACATCGGCAACGTGCCGGTGGGCAAGCGCGAGGCCTACCAGGCCGCCGCGGCCGCGCCACCGGCACCGCTGCCGGGCTCGGGGGAGCCGGACACGCCGGCCGGCCTGGATGCGCGCGTCGCGCTGTTCCACACCCAGGTGCTCGCGCGCTGGAAGGCGCTGGCCAACCAGGTGATGCGCGTGACGCTCGGCGGACTCCTGGTGGACGCGCGGCCGGATGCGCTGTTCGTTCTTCCGGACAGCCACGTGATCCCCTCGCCCCGGACGACCCTGGACCCGAAGGCACTCGACGTGCTGCGTCTGTCCCGCGGCCCGCTGCTCACCGCGTCCTGGTATCTGCTGCTCGACCTGCGTGAATTCCTGGACGAGTACCTGGGCGAGGACTTCCTGGCGGGGGGCCATGCGGCCGGGTCGCCCAAGCAGGTGCTGTTCGACGCCCTGAACGGCTCCGCCTTCCATCCGGATCTCCTTGCGCAGGGAACGCCGACCACGGGGCTCCCCGCCGTCTTCCTGAACAACGTCTACGGCGTGGCCGACGTGCAGACGAACCTCGTCTCCGCGCTGCGCTCCATCTCCGGTGTCAAGGCGGGCCTCGAGCGCGTGAAGACCAGCTTCGAGCTGAAGGCCTCCGGCAACAAGCCCGCCGACTGGCCGTCCTTCCTGTTCCTGTTCGCCGATCCGTGGTTCGGGCCCCTGCTGCCTGCGGGCACCAGCCCGACCCCGCCGGCCGACGACTATCTCGTGGAGAAGCTGCAGGCGCGCATCGACCACCTCGCCACCCTGCTGGAAGACGCGCTGGAGACGCCCGCCGAAGGCCAGCGCCTGCCCGAACCCGCGCTCGCCACCATGCAGCCGGCCGACATGCGCGACGCCTGGTACGCCATCCGCCTCGTGTACGAGCGCCCCGACTGCGCGCCTTTCGAGGCGACGGTGGTCAGCGCGCCGACGCGTCCCTTCCAGATGGCCGGCTTCTTCGATCCCGACGCGCCCGCGCGGCCGATCCGCATCGGGCTGCCGGTGGACATCAGCCCGAACGGCCTGCGCAAGTTCGACAAGAACACCGCCTTCATGCTGTCCGACATGCTGTGCGGCCAGATCGACCGCATGAAGGGCATCGGCTTCGTGGACCTGGTGCTGAGCGTGCTGCCGTGGCCGTTCCACAAGGACCTGAACGTGCCGGAGAAGGGCGACTGCAGCAAGGGCGGGCTGTCGCTGGGCGTGATGTGCTCGCTGTCGATCCCGATCGTCACGATCGCCGCGCTGATCCTGCTGATCATCATCGTCAGCCTGCTGGACTTCGTGTTCCGCTGGATGCCGTTCCTGGTCGCCTGCTTCCCGCTACCGGGATTCAAGGGGAGGAAGTGATGGACGCCGCGCGCCTGTACGGCCAGGGCATGGGCTTCCCGCCGCGCGTGGGCCCGGACGGGCGCATCGCGTGGTCCAGCGGCGAGGACAACATCCGCGAGTCGCTGCGCATCGTGCTGATGACGGAGCCCGGCGAGCGCCTGCGCCTGCCCACCTTCGGCGCCGGCCTCGGCCGCTTCCTGTTCGAACCCAACACCGTCGCCACGCACGCCCTGATCGCCGAGCGCATCCGCGACGCAGTGACGCGGCACGAGCCGCGCGTGCGCGTGCAGCAGGTCGACGTCGCTGCCGACCGGGCCGACCCGCACGCGGCCATCGCCGCCATCACCTATCGCCTGGTCGCCACCGGCGCCCTCGAGCGCGTGTCGCTCGCGGTGCCCGTGGGCGGCGGCGCCTGAGGCCGTCATGCCGCTGACTCCTCCCGCCATCGACGAACGCCCGTTCCAGGACCTGGTGCGCGACACCCTCGCCCGGGTGCCGGTGCACACGCCCGAATGGACGCAGCTGGGCGAGAGCGACCCGGGCGTGACGCTGGTCGAACTGTTCGCTTTCCTCACCGAGAGCCTGCTGTACCGCGCCAACCGCGTGCCGGAGGCCAGTCGCTTCAAGTTCCTGCGCCTGCTCGGCCTGCCGCTGGCAGCGGCGCAGCCCGCCCGCGGACTCGCCGTGCTGCGCAGCGACCGGCCGGAGCCGCGCGCCGACACGCTGCCGGCGGGAAGCGAACTGCGCGCCGGCGACATCGCGTTTCGCACGCAGAACACGATCGACGTGCTGCCGGTGGAAGCGCGCGCCTACGTGAAGTTCCTCGTCACCAACGCGAGCACGGACGAGGCCTACTACCGCCTGCTCTATTCGGCGGCCGAGGAGCCGGATGCGGTGCTCACCATGTACGAAACGCGCGTGCTGGATGCACGCTCGCCGGTGGACATCGCGCGCGACACCGTCGACGGCGCGCTCTGGCTCGCGCTGCTGCACGCCAAGGATGCCGATCCGGAAGCGGTGCGCGCGCAACTCGCCGGCCGCACGCTGGCGGTCGGCCTGCAGCCCTACGTGGAGGACACGCCCAAGGTGCTGGGCACCGATGGCGCCGGCGGCGCCGACCAGCCGGGGCGGCTGGTGCGCTACGAAATGCCCGCGCTCGCCGCGACGACCACCGTCGCCGGTCGCCGCCAGGCCGCCTGGCGCGTGCGCGACGCCCGCACGACCGACGACGTGCTCGCCGGCCCCGGCGTCGTGGAGGTGCCGCTGCCGGCGGCGGCCGAACTCGACACCTGGCGCGACCTCGACCCGCTGGAAGCCGGCGTCGGCGACTTTCCGCCCGCCATCGACGATTCCGCGCTGGCCGGCCGCGTGCTGACCTGGTTGCGCGTGGTGCCATCGGCGTCGGCGCGGGCGCGCTTCCTGTGGGCCGGCATCAACGCGGTGCGCATCGAGCAGCGCGTGCCGGTGACCAACGAGCTGCTGGGCGAAGGCGACGGCCGGCCCGACCAGGTGTTCAAGCTGGCGCGGCCCGGGGTCGTCCCGGGCTCCGTGCGCCTGGACGTGCTGCACGCGAACGAGCGCAAGCGCTGGCAGCCGATCGACGACCTGGTGGCCGCCGGCCCCGAGGTCGGCCAGCGCGACCCGCAGCGCGCGCCGGGCCAGGTGGCGCAGGATCCGCGGCCGGCCGAGGTCTTCCTCGTCGACGCGGAAGCGGGCGTGCTGCGCTTCGGCGACGGCCTGCGCGGCCGCCGGCCGCCGGCGGGTGCGCGGCTGGTCGCGCACTACGAGGTCTGCGAAGGCGTGCGCGGCAACGTGACGCCGCATGCGATCACGAGCGGCCCCGCCCTGCCGCCCGGCGTCAAGCCGGACAACCCGCTGCCCACGTGGGGCGGTGCCGACGCGGAGTCGGTCACCAGTGGCGAGAAGCGTGTCGCCGGCTTCATCCGGCACCGCGACACGCTGGTCACGCGGCAGGACTTCATCGACATCGCCCGGCGCACGCCCGGCGTGGACCTCGCGCGCGTGGAAGTGCTCGCGGCCTGGCACCCCGACCTCGGCGCCGGCGAGCCCGGTGACGCACCCGGCGTCGTCACGTTGATGCTGGTGCCGCGCAACGATCCGCGCCAGCCGGGCGCGCCCGCCCCCGACGCCGCGCTGCTGGACGCCGTATGCCGCCACCTGGATCCGCGCCGGCTCGTCACCACGGAACTGGTGCTGCGCGGGCCCGACTACGTGCCGGTGTGGATCTCGCTGGGCATCACGGTGGCCGGCGGCTTCACCGTCCCGGAGGTGCGCGACGGCATCAAGCGGCGGCTGATCGAGTACCTCGCGCCCGCGCGCGACGCGGAGCGCGCCGCGGCCGAAGGCGTGAGTGCGCTGGCACTGCCCGGCATGAAGAACGGCTGGCCGCTGCGCAAGGCGGTCAATCGGCTGGAGCTGATGGCGGAGGCGAGCCGCGAGCCGGGCGTGCTCCGCGTCGACGAGCTGCTGCTCGCGCAGGGCACGAGCGGCGCCACGCCGGAGGTGCCTGTGGTGGGACTGCAGCTGCCGCGCATCGCCGGCCTGTCGGTGGAAGCGGGCGCGGCGGTGCCGCTCGATGCGCTGCGTGGCGCCAGCAGCGGCGGCGGCCAGGCGGGCCGTCGCGTGGTGCCGGTGCCCGTCGTGCCGAAGGAGTGCTGAATGCGCGACGCGAACGGCAGCCGCTTCGAACTCCTGCTCGGCGAGGAGGACTGGGGCCGCTGCACCTTCGTCGAGGGCCCGCAGGCGGGCCGCACGCTGGCGCAGGTCTGGGCCGACACGCGCGCGGACGAGGCGCTGGTGTTCGATGCCACGCAGCAAAGCCTGATGCTGGCGCCGCGCATCGCGCGCTTCCGGGCACCTCCCGGCGACACGCCGGCCGATCCGCAACGCCGCCTGGGCGCGGCGAGCGACGCGTTCGGCAACGTGTACTGGGTCGCCGAAGGCGGCGCGCGCATCGACGTGCTCAATGGCGGCACCCGCACGCCGTCGGTTCATTCGACCGCCGCAGAGCCAGCGCCGCCGGTGCCGCGCGGGGACTTCGCGCCGCTGGCGCCGCACGCGCCACCCGCGCCACCTTCGCTGCGCGGCCTTGCGGTCACGAGCGAGCACTACCTCGTCGCGGGCGTGCGGCCGCATGCCGGCGGCAACGGCGGACTGCGCGCGTTCGACCTGCTCGCGGGCGGCCCGGCGCTGCCGCTGCGCTGGCCTGCCGCCTGGCCCTTCGACCCGTTCGCGCTCGCGCCGCGTCCTTGCGGCGGCGTGGCGGTGCTCGATCGCACGCACGCGCGCGTGTGGCGACTTGGACGGAGGCTCGGCATGCAAGGCGTGTTCACGGTGGAGGAGGACGACGCGTCGGCGCCGGACGACTTCGCGCCGCACGACGCGCACGCCGCGGCTCCTGTCACCGCTGGCGCCGCGCCAGCGGCGCAGCGCCCCTGGTTCGACCTCGTGGTGGACGCCGCCGGTGGCGCGGACCCGGTCGCCCTCGTCGTGCTCGCCGACGAGGCGGTGCTGGTCATGGACGGCCAGGGCAGCGACGGCTTCGCGCTGCTGTCGCTGTACGTCGGCGGCAACCTGCAGGCCCGGGCCTCCACCCGCGTGATCCTCGACGTCCTGGACGAGGACGAGCAGGCAGGATTCGTGCTGCGCGGCCACGACTGCGCCCTTGCGCCGACGCCAGCGGACCAGCCCGAGCGCCTGGTGATCGCATCGCAGGAAGGCAACCAGGCGTACGCCTTCGACCTGCTGCGCGAAGGCGCCAGCCTGCAGTTGATGCCGCAACGCAGCTTCCTGCCCATGCGCCGCTTCGGCAGCCGCGGCCTCGTGCGGCGGCTGCCGGACGATCCGGCTCGGCTGCCGGAAGACACCGGCCTGCGCTACGACGGCCTGGGCACCTGGTTGCCGCTGGTCGCCGAGAAGCGCCCGCGCTATGCGTCGCACGCGGTGCTGGAAAGCTCGCTCGATCCGCGCTACTGCCTGGACAGCGGCGAGCCGGCCTGCACCTGGCACCGCATCGTGTTCGACGGCTGCGTGCCCTCGGGCAGCCATGTGCGCATCGCCTCGCGCGCGGGCGACAGCCTGGAGCTGCTGCAGGATGCCGCCTGGCACGACGAGCCCCTGCCCATGCTGCGCCCGGACGGCAGCGAGCTGCCCTGGATCCAGGACGGCCCGGCCGCGCACACCGACGCGGCGCAGGGCCACGGCGCGTGGGAACTGCTGCTGCAGCATGCGCACGGCCGCTACCTGCAGCTGCGCCTGCGGCTGGAGAGCGCGGACGAACTCGCGAGCCCGCGCATCTTCGCCCTGCGTGCGTGGAACCCGCGCTTCTCGTACGCGCGGCGCTACCTGCCCGCGGTGTACCGCGAGGACGAGGCGTCGGCCGATTTCCTGGAACGCTTCCTCGCCAATTTCGAAGGCATCTTCACCGCGCTGGAGGACCGCATCGCCGGTGCACCCGCGTTGTTCGACGTGCGCAGTGCGCCGCCGCAGGTGCTGGACTGGCTGGCGAGCTGGCTGGGACTGGTGCTGGACGACGCGGTGAGCGCCGAACGCAAGCGCCTGCTGATCCGCTTCGCCGTCCCGCTGTTCCAGTACCGCGGCACCACGCAGGGCGTGCGGCTCGCGACCGAGCTGGTGCTGTCGCCGTGCGTGCGGCCCCAGGACTTCGTGCTGCCGCAGCGTTCGCAGCGCCAGCCCTACGGCATCCGCATCGTCGAGCGTTTCCTCACGCGCCGGTTGCCGCGCGTGCTGCTGGGCGAGACGGTGCTCGATGCGCCGCGGCTGGTTGCCGAAGGCGCGCGCTGGACGGCGGCCGATGGCGCCGACGGCCTGCATCGGCGGTACCGCGCGGCGCTCGCGGCCGACGGCATCGCGGGTGCGGACACGGCGCACTACGCACCGGTGCCGCCCGCCGATGGCGCGGATACGTGGGCCCGCTTCAGCGCGGAGACACTGGGCGCCGTGCCGCAGCTCGCAGCAGCGTTGTCGCAGCGCTGGTCCGCCCACCTCGCCACGCTGGAGAACGCGCACCGCTACGGGCTCGGCCCGGGACTGCCGCGCAACTGGCCGGCCGACGATGCCGATGCGCAGAAGCTGTGGCGCGATTTCCTTTCGCCCCAGAGCCTGGGCCCGGAGCTGCGCCGCTGGCTCACGCGCTGGCAGCTGTTCCTCGCACGCCGTTACCGGCGGGTGGACGCCTACCTGCAGGCCTGGGGCGCGGACTGGCCCGAGTTCGCCCTGATTCCGCCGCCCGACGTGTTGCCGTCGGCGCCGCAGGCCCTGGCCGACTGGGTGCTGTTCGAAACACGCCTGGAAGCGATGGCACAGGCGGCGCACCGCTTCAGCGTCCTGGTGCCGAGCAGCGGCCCGCTGGCGGAGGCCGGCGCGCTGCAGCGGCAGATGGACTGGGCGCGCAAGGTGGTGCTGCTGGAAAAGCCGGCGCACACCACCTTCGACGTGCGTCCCTACTGGGCGATGTTCCGCACCGGCTCCGCAAGGCTGGGGCTGGACACGCTGCTGGGCGAGGGCAGCCGCGCACCGTCGCTCGCGCCGCAACTGTTCGCCGGCCGGGGCCACGTGGGCGCCAGCCGCGTCGCCTTTGCTCCCGCGGTGCCGCCCGACCGCCTCTTGCTGGCCTGCTGATCGAGGAGAGAACACCATGGGATGCTGCGCACCGAATGCCGTGGGACCGGGTCCCGCAGCGGCCGATCCGTGCAAGCGGGTCAATTACACGCTGGGCATGCTGCTGGGCGTGGACGACTTCGTGCAGGAGTCGGCATACCACGGGGCGCGTCGGCGCGAGATGGCGCGCGAGCTGTTCGGCTACGGCACCGTGCACGGACTGCAGGTGGTCGTCGAGCCGGAGGACGACCGCGGGCCGCGCGTGCGCGTCATGCCCGGCATGGCGTGGCTGCCCTCCGGCACGCCGGTGTGCGTCGACAGCCCGCAGTGCGCGAACCTGAACGACTGGCTGGCGGCGCATGCGGCCGAACTGCCGCCGCTGGCCAGCGGCGACACCCTCCCGCTGTACCTGGTGCTCTCGCATGCGCAGTGCCTCACGGACAACGTGCCGATTCCTGGCGAGCCATGCCGCGACGATTCCGAGCTGATGCAGG
Source organism: Ramlibacter sp. G4-7 (assembly GCF_057784995.1). Classification (NCBI taxonomy): domain Bacteria; kingdom Pseudomonadati; phylum Pseudomonadota; class Betaproteobacteria; order Burkholderiales; family Comamonadaceae; genus Ramlibacter; species Ramlibacter sp. G4-7. The sequence continues at coordinate 224,583 of NZ_JBYNTT010000001.1, read as the reverse complement.
CCTCACGCGTGGCCGACGGCTTCCGGCTCGATCTGCGGCTCGCGCCGCCGCCGCAGCGCGAGGAGGACGCGATCCGCGACTTCGTCGCCTGGCTGCTGGACGTGCCGCTGGCCGCCAGCTCCCCGCCATTGGACGAGGAGGCATTCGTCGAGCAGCTGCGCGCCGCCGCACACGCCTGGCTGGCACCGACCTCCCCACCGACCTCGCCGCCGGACTACATGATCGGCAGCGCGCCCGCGGGCACGAGCGAACAGCTGCTCGCCACGGCGCTGCGGCTGTGGACCACGGAGTTGCGGCCGCTGTGGATGGCGCGGGCCGACTGCGGCTGCAACGCCGAACCGATCGCGCCCCGGGACGATGCCCTGCTGCTGGCCGAACTCGACGTCACGGTCATCCCCGGCTCGCCGAACCTGCAGGTGAGCGACACCGAGGGTGCCGTGCGGCAGGAAGAGCGGCGCCGCCCCTACGTGCTGAGCCTGCGCATGCTGCAGGAGCTGATCACGCTGCACCCGGTGCCGGATCCGGCGGAGACCGTCGCGGGCGAAACGAGCTTCGACCAGGCCCCCGCCGTCGGTGTGTCGCTGCACTACGCGCGGGCCGACCACACGCACGGCACGCCGCCGCTGCCCACGCTGGAAGGCGACGTGCAGGGCGCGGTCGGCAGCACGTGGATAGACGCGCTGCAAGGCGTGAAGCTGCTGGCGGGCAGCCCGCTGGTCGACGGCCAGGTGCTGACGGTGCAGGGTGGCCAGTGGGTGCCGCAGGCCCTGCCTCCGCCGCCACCCCCGCCGGCCTTGCCGGCGCTGGGGGGCGACCTGACGGGGACGGTTCCCAATGCGCACGTCGCGAGCCTGCAGGGCGTGACGCTCGTGACGCCGACGACGCTGATCAATGGCGAGGTGCTCACCCTCAGTGGCGGCCAATGGAAGCCGATGCCGCTGCCCACACCGGCGCCTGCGCCCACTGCGGCGCCCCTGCCTTCCCTCGGCGGGGACCTCTCCGGCCCCATCGCGAACGCGCGGATCGCCAGCCTGCAGGGCGCCGCACTGGTGGCGCCCGCCACGCTCACCGAGAACCACGTCCTCACCGTGCAGGGCGGGCAGTGGGTGCCCAAGGCCCTGCCGCCGCCACCCCCGCCGCCCACGCCGGCTCCCCTTCCTGCCCTGGCGGGCGACGTGACCGGCACCATCCCCGGCAACACCATCACGAGCCTGCAGAAGATGCCGGTCGTCGCGCCTGCCCCCAACGACGGCGACGTCCTGTTCTTCGACGGCACCACGTGGATCCCGAAGGCACTGGACGCCGGCGCGAACCTGCAGTGCGTGGGCCGCGGCAACGAACTGCCGTACGACATCGTGGCGGCCGCCGAAGTCACCATCGTCGTCGCGGCGGACAAGCCGCCCATCTCCAGGAGATTCGACCACCGGTACGGTGCGCTCACCTTCGGCGCGATCAACGTCGGCAACAGGGAAGCCACCATCGAGTTCATCCTGCAGGTTGCCGACCCGGAGCGGACAGGCTTCATGGTCAAGCTCACGCCGATCCGCCTGAAGTTCCCCTCGCTCGTCTGCCTCGCGGGGCGCATCAAGACCGGCGACCCCAAGGTGACCATCCCGGTGCTGCTCGAAACCGCGCAGACCTTCGAAGGCGAGGCGGAGTTCGCGTTCCAGATCGAAATCAGCCACTACGCGGAGAAGCTGACATGAGCGCCGACGCCATCACCGCCGGCACGCCGCTGCTCGCCGAAGGCATCCGTGCGGTCAACTTCTTCAACGGGCGGCTCGTCACCAGCGGCGACCTCTCGCGCGACCAGCAGGCGCGGCGCGACGGCGACGCGCGCCTGGGCCAGGCCAACGGCAGCGGCGTCGTGCGCGGGCTCGAGGTCTCCATGGACGGGCAGGCGGGCGATCGCCGCCTCGCGATCAAGGCCGGCCTCGCGGTCAACGCCGCCGGCCAGACCCTGTGCCTCGGCGCCGACCAGCTGCTGGCGCTCGTGCCCTCGGCCGATCAGGCGGCCCCAGAGACCGGCGGAGGCTTCGGCGCATGCGCCCAGCTTTCCGGCGGCACGTACGTCGCCGGCGACGGGCTCTACATCGTCACCCTTGCGCCCGTGGTGCGGCCGGACGGCCGCGCACCGGTGCTGGCGCTGGAGCCGGGCAACGTGCGGTGCAACACCGACGTGATGGTCGAGGCCGTGCAGCTGCGCTTGCTGCGCATCGGCGATGCGCTGCTCGATGCGCACGGCCTGGACACCGACGTGATCGGCGATGCGCCGGTCTCGTGCCTGCGCAGCAGCGTGGCGGCGGCGTGCTTCGGGCTGCCGCACCAGCAGGCCGCGCACGTGGCGCCGGGGACCGCGCCGGCGTTGAACCTGCTGGACGACATGCGCGATCGGGGATTGGCGCAGTGCGACGTGCCGCTGGCGCTCGTGTTCCTGACCACCAGCGGCGGGATCCGCTTCGTGGACCGCTGGGCGGTGCGGCGGCGGATCGCTTCCGGCATCGCCGCTGCGGGCTGGAGCGCGTGGCTCGGTGAGCCGATGGACGCGACGGCCCAGGCGCAGCTGGCGCAGTTCCAGGAGCAGCTCGACGACGTCCCGACCGGATCGCTCCCCGGGCTGCAGGCGTCGAACTGGTTCACCTGGCTGCCGCCGGCGGGCTTCCTGAAGACGAGGACGACGACGGTCGCGTGGGAAGCCTTCCTCGGCGCGCGCAAGCCGGCGCGCGTGGTGGCGCTGGCGCCGGGCGACGCGCCGGCGGTGCTGGCCGAAGCCCTGCGCCGCGATGCCGTGTCCATCGCCTCGGGCACGGCGCCTGCATTCCGCGTCTACGAGATCACCGGCGGGCCGCGCGTGTTCGTGCGCGACGCCCCCAATGCGCGCCACGCGGAGGAAGTCTGGTTCGACCGCGACGCCGCCGGCATGGCCTCGGCGTGGAATGTCCAGGCGGCGATCGAGGCACTGTGGTCGCGCAGCTGCGTGCAGCTCGTGGTCCGCAGCGTGGCCGACTTCGACCGGCTGGCGTCGCGGCTGCGCGGGGAGTCCGCGACGGATCTGGTGCTGTGCATCGAGCCCGGCACCTACGGCCTCGGCGAGCCGGTGCGGATCGAGGGCAAGCGCCACGTCACCGTCCGCGGCCATGGCCACGGAACCCTGCTGCGGTGCGAGGGCAGCCAGGCCGCACTCGTGGTGAGCCGTTGCACCTCCCTGGAGGTCTGCGACCTCGCGCTGGCAGGACACAAGCCCGCCGCCGGCGCCGACAAGGACATCGGGCGTGGCGGCGCGCTGCTGGCGATCGACGTTCCGGACGTGAGGGTGCGGCGGGTGCGCGCCACCTGCGGCGGTGACGAGGAGCTCCTTGCGGGAGCGCTGGTGGTGACCCATCGCGATTCGAAAGGCGATGCCGCGCGCCACGTGCTCGTCGAGGATTGCGCCCTCCTCGTCGGCCCCGGCCAGCAGGGGCTCGCGTGCATCCACTGCGACGTGGTCACGCTGCGCAACAACGTGGTGCGGCCGGCCAGGGAAGACCGTCCGATGCGGCTCGGACTGGTGGTCGCCGGTGCGTTCGCGAGCGAGGTGCGCATCGAGCAGAACCTCGTCTACGGCGCCGCGCAGGGCATCAAGGTAGCGCTGTCGCAACAGGAGAAGAAGGAGGGCGAGGCGCTGAAGGTGGAGCACCTGACCGTGCAGGGCAACCGTGTGGAGGTGGCCCTCATGGAAGGCGCGAAATCGAGTCCCCCGCCGTACTTCGGCATCGGGGTCGGCAACGCCGAGTCGGTGCTGATCCGCGACAACCGGCTGCTGGGCGGCGAATGGCCGGGCTCGCTGCACGAGCTCAACATGGGCGTCCACCTGCACGGCGAGTACGGGCCGCGCGTGCTCGTGCGCGAGAACCACGTGACGGACTTCGACATCGGCGTGGAACTGGAGCCGACCGGAGAGGAGGTCAACAAGGGCGCCCTCTGGTCCGTGCACGGCAACGTGTTCCGCACGCGGGTGATGCTCGTCGCGCCGGAATGGGTCAAGGCCGCGTCGCTCGAGGGCGACACGAACGTGCAGGTGTGACATGATGCGAATGACACGTGTGGATGCCGCGGTAGGTGCGGCGCGGATGGACGAGGGCGAGACGGGTCCGGATCGTGCGATCGCAAGATCGTTTCCGGGCTGTGATCCGATCGAGCGCGGACGACGTGGCCAAGCGGGTTCGAATCCCGTCCACGCGGGAGCGGGTGGATTCCCGCTCCGGTCTTCTTCCGTGCGGGGCGTGGGGCGATGAAGTCCCATGCCATCCGCACCGCCCGCGTGCCGGCGCGCCTGTCGCAGCGGCGCGTGACGCGGCCCACCCTCGAGCGCTGGCTGGCCGATGCCGACCCGGCGCGGCACGGCCTGCCGGCGCAGGCGATCGTGCTGGTGCGGCGGCTGCAGTCGCCCTGGACGGCGCTGGTGCACCCCGAAACCGGCACGCGCTATGGCGCCCTCGCCTCGGCACTCACCGGCGCAGCGCGCCCCGCGCTCGGCGAATTCCGGGGCGACGTCGTGTGGTTCGCCGACGAGGCGGAGCTGCTGGCGTGCCTGGCGCGCGCAGCGCTCGCGGGCGACCTGGTGCTGCAATGGTGGTGGAAGCTGGTGCTGCGCGAGCTGGCGCCGGAGGCCGCACGGGCGCGCTGGCTGCAGGCGGTGCATGTCGCGCCGCGCGCATTGACGCGCCTGGAAGAACCCGCCGCCCGGCGCTGGCTCGGCACGTGGACGGTGCCCGAGCAGCGTCGGCTGGTGCAGGGACTCGCGCGCGTCTTCCCGCTGGCGGACGAAGCGGTGTTGGAAGAGATGGCGCGCGCGGAAACGGTGAGGCCTGCGAATCCGGGCAGTGCGCCGCAATGCGCGTCGCCAGACGAAGCGTTGCTCGCCACGACGCATGCGTCGCCCGGCGACGGCCTGCGGCGCCTGCTGCTCGCACTCGCGCGCGAGCCGATGGCTGCGCGCGACGCGCACCGTGTGCACGCCCTCTGGCATGCGGGGGTCACGGCATCCGCCTCCCGGATTGCCGCGGCGGCCTCCGCGGGGGCCCAGGCGTCGACGCCGACGTACCCTGTCATGCGCGACGTGCCCGACCCTCCTGCGCGAACACCGCACATCCCAGGCGCATGGCCCGCCGTGCCGAATGCGTCCACGCTCGATGCCTCCGGGCCTGCCGTGAGCGAGGCGCTGCTCCCGGGCCTGCAGACGAACGCGCCTGCCACCAGCGTCGCCATCGACGCCGCGGCCCCGGCGGCGAGCGTGGGGACCGGGGACGTGCTCTCCACGCCCGTCGCGCCCGCGGCCTTGCTGCGCACCGGGTTCGGCGGGGTCCTGTTCCTGCTCAACGCCGCCCTGCAATTGGGCCTCTACGGCGATTTCACCCAGCCGCGCAAGCCACGCACCCTGGACTGTAGCCCCTGGCGTTTCCTGCTCGCCAGCGGCCGGCTGTACGCCGGCCGCGCCTTCGCCGAAGACGCGCTTGCGGCCTGGCTGCGCGAGCGCGCGCCGCAGCGGCCGCCCGGCGCCCGCCCGCGGCATCCAGGTCTGTGGCGGTCGCTGCGCGAACGCCTGCAGCTCGCGCTCTGCCTCGATGACACGCACGACCTCGTGGCTGCATTGCTGCGCCAGCCCGCGGACGTCGCGGACGCCGGCGAACGGATCGACGTGCACATGGACCTCGCGGCGCTGCCCCTGCCGGTGCGCCTGTCCGGTCTCGACCGCGACCCGGGCTGGATTCCCGCCGCCGGCTGCGACGTGCGCTTCCATTTCCACTGACCATGGACGCCTCCACCACGCTGCCTTCCAGCACGCCCGCGGCGCACCTGCGGCTGGCGCTGCTGCGCACGGCCATCGCCCTGATGCAACGCGCGACGCTGCTGCTGGCGCCGCTGGGCGAGCTGCTGCAACGCTTCCCGGTCCTGCAACATCACCTGGACGCCGCCGCTGCGCTCGGGCTGGAAGGCCGCACGCTGGAGGAGGCGTTGCCGCTGCTGGACGAGCGACTCTGGAGCGGCCACGAGGCGGCCCTGCCCCTGCGCCGCCTGCGCGGCGCGCTCGGGGGCGACGGGGAAGCGGTTGGCGTCTTCCTGCTGTGCGCGCTGGCCGACGAAGACCCGGCGCTGCAGCCCTTCATCGACGCGCTCGGCGGCCGCGAGGGGCGGCCCACGCGCGGGACCCTGCCGGGCGAGCAGGACCTGGCCATCGAGGCCTTGCTGGCCGGCGGCTTCCTGGTCGAGGTCGAAGGCCGCTGGCGCGCGCTCGCGGTGCCGCCGCCGGTGTGGCAGGCCGCGCAAGGGCGCAGCCCCGGCTACACGGCGCATGCGGCGCTGCCCCTGTGGACCGACCTGGTCCTGCCGGCGCAACTGCATACGACGCCTGGCAGCGGCAGTGCGTGCTGGGTGCTGCGCGGGCCGGACGGCAGCGGACGTCGCGCGCTGGCCGGCGCCCTCGCCCGCGACGCCGGGCTCGGCCTGCTGGAGCGCCCCGATCTCGAGCCGGCGCAGCTGGCTGCGTGCGCAACGCTGCTGCACGCCATGCCGCTGCTGGCACTGGCCCCGCAAGCGGGCGAATGCGCGCTGGTGCCCCCGCTGCCTGGCTGGGACGGCCCGATCGCGGTGCGCGCGCCGCCGCAAGGCGGCGTCGCCGCCGAACGGCGCGCGCTGCACTGGCTGGAACTGGCCATGCCCGAGCCGGCGGAACGGCTGCGCCACTGGCAAGCCGCCCTGGGCCGCGCCGTCGTCGATCCCGCGCTGGTGACGCTGCGCCTGCCGCGCGGCCGCATCCACCGCCTCGCGCGCGAGGTGGGCGCGGACGCAGCGGAGGTGGCCGCCGCGGTGGATGCGCAAGGCGCCTTCCTCCTCGACGGATTGGCACAGCGCGTGCCCGCGCTCGGTGCGCAGGAAGCACTGACCGTTGCGGACGAACTGGAGCAGGAGTTCGACCTGCTGGTGGCGCGCTGCCGCCATCGCGAGGCGCTGCCCGCGCTGCTGCCCGCCGCCTTCGGCGCGGCAAGCGCCGCCGGCGTGCGCGCGCTGTTCAAGGGCCCCAGCGGCACCGGCAAGACGCTGGCCGCGCGCCAGCTCGCGAACGCCCTGGGCCGGCCGCTGTTCCGCGTCAACCTTGCCGGCACGGTCAGCAAATACATCGGCGACACCGAACGCAACCTGGAACGCGTCTTCGCCGCCGCCGAGACGCTGGACATCGTGCTGCTGCTGGACGAGGGCGACGCCCTGATGGCGGGCCGCACCGGCGTGAGCAACGCCAACGACCGCTACGCCAACCTGGAAACGAACTACCTGCTGCAAAGGCTGGAACGCTACGAAGGCATTCTCGTGGTGACCACCAACGCCGCGGAGCGCATCGATGCAGCTTTCGCCCGGCGCATGGACGCGACGCTGGAATTCGCGCTGCCCGACCCGCAGACGCGCTACCGCCTCTGGCGCGCACAGCTCCCGCCTCGCCATCGCGTCGGCCCCGAGGCGCTGGAGGAGGTGGCGCTGCGCTGCGGCCTGAGCGGCGGGCAGATCCGGAACGCGGCCCTGCATGCGACGCTGCTGGCGCTGGAACACGGCGCCGGACCGGGCGAGGACGAGCTCGCCGCCGCGTTGCGGCGCGAATACCGCCGCGCGGGGCAGGCGTGTCCCTCGCTGGTCATCGGGGAGACGGCTTGACGCACGAACTGCTCGCACCGCGCGAGACGGCGCCCTCCTTCCGCGGCGGCAGCGCGCCGGTGCAGCGTGCGGCGCTGCGCGTCTCTTCGCCCGAGGATGCCGGCGAACGCGAGGCCGTTTCCGCGGCCAGCGCGGTGATGCGCATGAACACCCCGGTCCTGTCGCGCGGCCCGCCGGCGACGATCCAGCGGGCCGCGCCGGCCGGGGCCGCGGCCACGACGGCGCCGGGTGGCGCCAGCGGCGGCCAGCCCTTGCCCCTGAGCGTGCGCCGCTTCATGGAACCGCGCTTCAACGCCGACTTCGGCGGCGTGCGCATCCACACCGATGCGGAGGCCGCGCGGGCGGCCCAGCGCCTGGGCGCGCGCGCCTTCACCGCCGGCAGCCACGTCTATTTCGGCGCCGGGCAATACCAGCCCGACACGCCAGCGGGCCTGGAGCTGATCGCGCACGAACTCGCCCACACCGTGCAGCAGAGCGCGGCACCGCGCAGCACGGTGCAGCGCAGCGCCGACCTCACCCTCACGCCGCAAAGGCGCGGCATCGTGCAGCGGCTCGGCCTGAGCGACATCCTCGACGGCCTCGCCGACCTCGCCGCCAACGTGCCCGGCTATACGCTGCTGACGCTGATCATCGGCCGCAACCCGATCAACATGCGGGTCGTCGAGCGGACGCCGGTCAACGTGCTGCGCGCCTTCATGGGCCTCATTCCCGGCGGCGAGCTGCTGTTCCAGATCCTGCAGCGCTACAACGTCATCCAGCGCATCGGCGACTGGATCGTGGCCCGCGCGGAGGAACTGGGCCTGAACTTCCAGGCGGTGCGCGACGCCTTCAACCGCTTCACCGACTCGCTCGGCTGGCGCGACATCTTCAGCCCGGGAGACGTGTGGACGCGGGCGCGCAACATCTTCACGCCCATCGTGGCGCGCATCACCAGCCTCGTCGGCGGGCTGGTGTCGCAGGCGATCACCTGGCTGAAGGAAACCTTCATGCAGCCCCTGTCGGAGTTCTGCCGGCAGATCCCGGGCTACGGCCTGGTCACCGTGCTGCTCGGGCGCGACCCCTTCACCAACACGCCCGTGCCCCGCACCGCGCTGAACGTCGTGCGCGCCTTCGCCGAGTTCATCCCGGGGGGTACCGAGAAGGTGAACCAGCTGGTGGAGTCGGGCGCGCTGCAGCGCTCCTACGACTGGTTCATCGCAGAGACGACGGCGCGCAACCTGACCTGGGCGCGCGTCACCGGCACCTTCGCGGCGGCGTGGGCGACGCTGCGGCTGGAGGACGTGCTGCACCCCATCGACACCCTGCAGCGCATGATCGGCCTGTTCCGGCCCCTGCTGTCGGACCTGGTGGGCTTCGCCGGCGCGGCGCTCATGAAGCTGCTGGAGCTGATCTACGAGGCGGCGATGGGCGCGGGCGGCCGCCGCATCCTCGCGATCCTCACGCGTGCGCGCGCCACCTTCATCGTCATCATCCGCAACCCGGTGGGGTTCCTGCGCAACCTGCTGGGCGCGGTCGGCCAGGGCGTGCGGCAGTTCATGGCCAACATCCTCACGCACCTGCGCGACGGCGTCATCGCCTGGCTGACCGGCCCGGTGGCCCGCGCCGGCGTGCAGATGCCCGAGCGCTGGGACGTGCGCGGGATCATCTGGTTCGTGCTGCAGATCCTGGGCCTGACCTGGGCGCGCGTGCGCGAGAAGCTCGTGCGGCTGCTCGGCGAACGGGTCGTCGGCGCCCTCGAAGCCGGTTTCCAGCTGCTGCAGGAAATCCGCGAGCGCGGCCTCGTGCAGGCCCTGCGCGACCGGGTCAGCGAGTTCTTCGGCAACCTGCGCGACTCCGCGCTGGGCGCGATCCGCAACTTCATCCAGCAGCGGCTGGTGATGGCCGGCATCACGCAGCTGCTGTCCATGCTCAACCCGGTGGGCGCGATCATCCAGGCGATCATCAAGACCTACACGACGGTGCAGTTCTTCATCCAGCGCATCAACCAGATCCTGGACCTGGTGGAGTCGGTGGTGAACTCCATCGCCGCCATCGCCGCCGGCGCGATCGGCGCCGCCGCCAACTTCGTCGAGCGCACCATGGCGCGCACGATCCCCGTCATCCTCGACTTCCTGGCGCGCTTCATCGGGCTGGGGGACGTTGCGGGACAGGTGACGACCACGATCCGCAACCTGCAAGGCGCCGTCGACCGCATGCTCGATCGCGCCGTGGACTGGATCCGCAACCAGGCGCGCAATCTCGCGAGCCGCGCACTGGGCGGCAACCCCGATGCCCCCGCGGGCGAGCGCGTGCGCAATGCCCTGCGCGAAGCGGTGCCCGTGGTGAACCGCTATGCCGGCCGGCGCGTGGGGGCGCTGATCCTGCGCCCGCTGCTCATCCCCATCAAGCTGCGCCACCGCCTGAGCCGGCTCGATGTCGTGCCGCAAGGGCCGGTGTGGGGTGTCGTGGCAGCAGCGAGCCCCGATGTGATCGAGCCGACTTCGGCACAGGTGGAGACCGTCACGGGCACGGGCATCGTGGGCATGACCAGCCGGATCGAGTACCGCAGCGGCACGCTCATCGGCACGGGGAACCCGGTGGGCACCGAGATGATCGCCAATCCGCTCGGGCCCGACCATCCCGCGGGCCAGCAGCCCAGCGGCGGCAACATCTGGACGATGCTGGTGAGCGACCCCGGCGAGACGAACGACCGCAAGTACATCCGCGGGCACCTGCTCAACCACCAGGTCGGGGGCATGGGCACGGCCCAGAACCTGTTCCCGATCACGGCAGCGGCCAACGATCGCCACGAGAGCGAGTTCGAGAGCCGAATCAAGACCTGGGTCAACACGGAGCGCAGGTGGGTGTTCTACAGCGTGCGCATCGCGAACGTCGTCGTGGACGTCGGCCCGCGTCGCGCAATCGCCAACAACAAGATCAACGCCGACATCATCTGCTCCGCGCACGTCGTCGACCCCGCGCAGCCCACCGCGCGCCACAACCCGATCACCGCGACCATCCAGTCGCGCTTCCGCGGTGCCGCTGCGGTGGCGGCGGCAGCCGGTGTCGCCGGCCCCGTCGCGGTCCCGGTCCGGGCAGCCGACCTTGCCGCGACCGTGGCCATGCCGGCGGGGGCGGAGTACCGGCTCGACATGCGCATCTTCAACGCCGTCCAGGCGGCGCGTGGACGCAGCAAGACGGACGCGCAGATCCTGGCAGCGATCCAGAACGTCAGCGGCGTCGGGAGCGCCATCGCCGCGACCGTGATGCGTGCCGTCGGGCTCTCGCCGCCGGGCGGCGACATAGCGAGCCGGCTGCTGACCCCCGAGCGCAGCAACCTCACCCAGGCCAACGGCAGGGCGGCAGCGATCGCGGGCGCGCTGAACGCGTTGACCTGAGCCGCATCCGCAGCAGAAGCCCCCATGACAGCCACCCTCGTCTCCTCCCAACGCCTCCAGGACTTCCGCGGGCGGCACGCCGGCGCCGACATCGTCGTCTGCGGCTGCGGGCCCTCGCTCTCGTCGTTCCGGCCGGTCGATGACCTCGTCACCATCGGCGTCAACGACGTCGGCCGCCTGTTCGACCCGACCTACCTCGTCGTGGTGAACCCGCGCAACCAGTTCCGCGCCGATCGCTTCCGCCATGTCGAACGCTCGCGCGCGCAGGCCTTGTTCACGCAACTGGACCTCGGGCCTGTCGATCCGCCGGTGGTGCGGTTCCCGCTCGGCACCTACGGCGGCACGGACGCCACGGAGGGCGCGCTGCACTACACCCAGAACTCCCCTTATGTGGCGGCCTGCCTCGCCGCCTGGATGGGTGCGCGCCGCATCGGCCTGCTGGGGGTGGACTTCACGGAGCATCATTTCTTCGGCGCCACCGGCCGGCACCCGCTGGCCGCGCAGCTGGCGCGCATCGATGCCGAGTACGCGGCCCTCGGCCAGGCGCTGGGCCGCCGTGGCGTCGAGCTGCTGAACCTCAGCCCCGTGAGCCGGCTGCAGGGGCTGCCGCGGGCGGAGCTGCACGCATTCGTCCATGGCGGGGTGGCGGCGCCCGCACCGGCGCAGCGCCGCGTGTTCATCGTGAACTACCACTTCCTCTCCTGTGGGGAGGTGTTCGCGCACGGGCTGCGCCACGCCGCGCAGGAGCTGGGCATCGTGCACGCCGAGGCCGGCTGGGACGATCCACTGCTGCCGCGCAAGATCGCCGACTTCCATCCGGACCTCGTGCTGGTGGTGCATGGCCGCCGCTTCGCGCAGCGCTGGGGCGAGCGGCTGCGCGGATGGCGCACCGCTGTCTGGCTGACCGACGAGCCCTACGAGGTCGACGACACGGCCGGCTGGTCCGCGCGCTTCGACCATGTGTTCGCCAACGACCGCACGACGCTGGACCGGCACCCGAACGCGCACTACGTGCCCATGTGCTTCGATCCGCAGGTGCACCGCGACGAGGGCGGTGCGCGGCGCCATGCGGTCGGCTTCATCGGCGGCGCCAACGCGACGCGCGAACGCTTCCTGCTGGCGCTCGCCGAGGCCGGCCTGCTGTCCTATGTGGTGGGCGGGCCCTGGCGCGCGCCAGCCCTGCGGCGGCTCTGCCTCGCCGGCAACGTCCCGGCCGAGCGCACGTCGGAGCTGTACCGGCAGACCGAGATCGTCGTCAACGTGTTTCGCGAGACCCACCACTACAACGCGCGCGGGGCCGTGGCCGAGGCGATGAACCCGCGCATCTACGAGGCGCTCGCCTGCGGTGCCGCGGTGGTCTCCGAACGACGTGCCGAGGTCGCGGAAGTGTTCCCCGAGCTGCCGCAGTTCGACCGGCCGCAGGAACTGGTGGACACGGTGCGGCGCCTGCTCTCGGACCGCGGCGCGCTCGCCGACCTGCGCCGGCAGTGTCGCGCGCGCCTGGCCGGCCACGGCTACGGCGACCGGCTGGCGCGCATGCTGGCGCTGGCTGGCCTGCCGGTCGAGCGGCGCGAGGCGCCACCCCCGCGACCCACGGAGGCCCTCATGCCCGTCACGCCCATCGCACCCGCCACGCCGCCGCGTCCCGCGCGCACCTTGCCCACCCACGCGTCGCGGCCGCACGTCGCACCGAGCGGCAGTGTCGCGCACCTGGAGTTCCTGCCCTTCGACGCACCGCCACGGCGCAACGTCCTGTACCACGTGTGGCCCGTGCGGGGCAGCACCTGGCGCTGGAACCTCGAGCAGCTGCTGCGCCGCGTCGACCTGTTCAACGGCCGGCGCATCGTCGGCATCGTGAGCGACGAGCGCTCCGAAGCCCCCGAAGCCGTGCAGGCGATGCTGGAGGGGCACGGCTTCGATTGCGTGCTGGAAGCCAACGACGGCCGCGGCGAGGCCGTGACCTTCGCGGCGATGCTGCGGCAGGTGGCCTCCTTCGACCGCAACGAGCTCTCCTGGTATGGGCACGCCAAGGGCGTGAAGTACGAGCCCGCGTTCCCGCCCGCCGTGCGGCGCTGGGCGGAGGTGCAGTACGCGGTCACGCTCGACGACTGGGCGGCGGTGCGCGACCAGATGCAGCGCTATGCGATGACGGGCATCTTCCGCAAGCACGGGCGCTTCCGCAATCACCACGAACTGGGCGACTGGCATTACAGCGGCACCTTCTTCTGGATGCGCCACGCCCACCTGTTCCGCCGCCGCTGGCAGGAAGTGCCGCAGTTCTACGGCGGCGTCGAGGCCTGGCCCGGCACGCTGTTCCACCGCGACGAGACCGGCTGCCTGCTGCTCGACGCCCTGCGCGAGCTGCCCTACCAGGACCGCTTCTGGTCGCAGCGCGGCGACCCGGCGTTTCGCCGCTGGCAGGAGGGCCGGCGCGCCATCGCCGCGCCAGCCGACCTGCAGTCGCCGCGCGCCTTCGAGGGCCACACCCAGCCGCGGCTGGAACAGAAGCCCGACGAATTCTCCTGGTGGCTGGACGCGCTGCTGCGCGAACCCGTGCGCAGCGTGCTGTTCATCGGCGCCGGCTGGGGCGGAGAGGAGTGGCACCTCGCGCGGCGCTTCCATGCCGCCGGCCGCGAGGTGGCCATCAGGACGTTGGCCGCGTCGGCGCGGCGCGAGTGGCACGAGGCGGCGGCGGACGCGCGCGAGCGCTTCGGTGCCGGGCCGGCCCTCGTGGCCGAAGCGCCCGCCACGGCGGACGCGGTCTTCATCGACGGCGACCACGGCTACCGCGCCTGCCGCCACGATGTGGAGCTCGCGCGCAGCCTGGGGCCGCGCCTGCTCGCGCTGCACGACATCGTCGACTCCGACTGGCATGCCCACAACCGCTGCTGCGTGTCGCGCGTGTGGGCCGAGCTGCGCGCCGGCCAGGCGACGGAGGAGCGCGCGGGCGCGGACTGGGGCGGGATCGGCCTGCTGCGCCTGGCGCCTTGAGCGCGGGCCGTCAGGCGACCTGGACGAGCCCGATGCCGAACCCCGGATCCCGCCAGTCGACGGAAACCTTGCGCGCGGCCTCCAGCGCCGCCCAGTGCTGCGCCGAGCCGCCGGCGTTCATGCCCTTGTGGTATTCCGACTCGGTGATGTCGTGCAGGCCGATCCAGCCGCCTGGACGCACCAGCGAACCATACATCTCGTAGTCGGCGCGCACGCCGGCCAGCGTGTGGTCGCCGTCGATGAAGAGGAAGTCCAGCGGCTCGCCCTCGAGCATCGCGACCACCTGCGCGCGGGTGGCGGGATCGTGGGAGTCGGCCTTGATCAGGCGCACGTCGCCGAAACGCGCCTGGAAGTCGGGCAGGCGCTGGTGCACCGGACCGCCGATGCTGCCGCTGTCGATGCCGATCTTGCGGCCGCTGGCCAACGCGCACCACAGCGCGAACGACCCTCCGCCGTAAACGCCGATCTCCAGCACGTGGCGCGGCCGCAGCGCGAGCAGCACGCCCGCGACGACGCAGAACTCCTCCACGCGTTGCTGCACGCCCAGGGCTTCGCAGTGCTTCATCGCTTCGTAGAGCGCTATGTGTTCAGCCATGTCGCGGTCTCCTCAGTTGCGGCGCGCGTCAGAGGCGCGTGCGCCAGGCGGACCATATGTGATCGACGTCGCCCTGCCAAGGGCGCGTCTGCGCGAGGCGGTAGTGGTTGAAGCCGGCATAGCCCACCCAGCCGCGGGCCAGCGCCTGCGGATACACGCAGAACGTCGGCACGCCCAGGCCGGCGGCGATGTGCGTGATGCCGTTGTCCACGCCGGCGTACGCCCCGCCTTCGGCGCAGGCCCTGGCGATGTAGGCCACCGCAGCAGGCAGCGGCAGCCGCAGCACGCACAGCGGGATGCCGGGCGCCGGATCCGTGTCGCGCAGCAGCACGACGTAGTTCTCGATGCGACCGGCCTGCAGGAAGCGCTCGATCAACGCCCCCCAGGCCGTCCAGGGCAGGTTCTTGTTGCCGGCAATATCGGCCACCGCTGCATTGCTGGCGGACAGCGGCGAGATGACCAGGCAGCGTGGAGGCACCCCGAGCTCGCCGAGCGCCTGCGGCCGCACCGGAACGTGCGGCAGGATGTCCGCCGCCTCCAGCTCGACCCCGATCATCCGTCCATAGGCCTGGGCGATGTGCAGGTGCTGCTCCCCGCCGATGCGGAACGCCACCTGCACGTCCATGAGAAAGCGCTTGTCGTAGCCGGCGTAGTCCATGCGGCGGATGCGCTCCCAGTCGGCATCGAACAGCACCTGGTCGCACACGCCCATGTGCGGCATGTCGACGAACACGGAGCGCGCTGGCCCGTCCTGCAGCAGCCAGTGCACCTCCTCCTCGGGATGCAGCCGCCGATACCGGCGCAACGCCGCCGTCTGCGTGACGGTGTCGCCGATCAGGTTGACGCTGGCGAACAGCGTGCGGGTGCCACTCACCTTAAGTCACGCCTCGCTCGGCGCAAGTGGGGGCGAGCGAGCAGCGCCGTCAAGGTCATTCCCCCATTCTGCGGGACGTACGTTCCGAAGCCAAGCCGCCCTCGTTCCAGGAACAGGCGGCGGGGGGTGGATCAGTCCCCGGTGCGCCTTGACCTGGGTTGATAACACTTGAGCCAGCAGGCCACCGCCGTCGATGCGCAGCCCAGCGAGTGAATCTCCTCTTCGAAGCCGAGCAGCGACGCCAGGCGGGCCTCGGCTTGCACACAGACGAACCCGGCCACCAGTCGCTGTTCGAGCACGCAGACCCCGCGCCCGCGCAGGACTTCGCTCACCGATTCGAGGTGCTCGCGCGTGGCATCCACGCGCACGCGCATGATCGGCTCCAGGATGTTGCGCCCGCCCGCGTCGAGAAGGCTTCGAACCTCCGGGTCGCCGAAGCTCACTTCGCCCCAGTGCGAACCGCGCACCACGGCCCTGCGCGCCTCCCCCAAGGCGCGTTCGTTCAGGGCAAGGATCTCGCCCTGCTCTCCCGCGCGGATGATCGCGAACCTCGATCGATTGCCCTCGGCGTTCCTGAGAGGGAGCGGCGCCAGGGAAGCTGGACTGCCGCTAACCAGTTGCCAACGCTGTCGCAGTGGGAAGCGCTCGTGCGCCGACTCCTGTCCGAAGTCGACGAAGAAGTCGGAACCGCGCTGCTGGCGGTCATTGGTCATCGTCTGCATGGATGCACTCCTCTCGGTCGGTGTCATTTGCGATGCGCAAGCAGCCCGACCGCTGCATTGCCGCCGGCGAACGAAGGGGACACAGGACGGCCCCGGGAGATCCGGAAGTGGCTGCGCGCCGCGCTGCCTTGCGCCAGCTCAGTCTTGGTAGCCGCGCGTCATTGCGCCTGCTGCGGGCGCCAGCGCCAGGAGGAGCGCCCGGCGATCAGGCGAAGTTGCTGGATCGCCGGGCGAGGAGATGTGCTGTCGGTCGATGGTGCTGCGTGGCACCACCCGAACTTTCCCGCACGTGCCACTGCGGGCCAAGCCAGCATGGCTCGGTGTGCAGGGCCGGGACGTGGAGGAGCAACGTGGTCACGCTGTAGAGTGTAGTCCCTGCCATGCGAACGGATGCTGAATCTGGCAAGGCTTCGAGGGGCATTCACGCTTCGAACAGGTCAAGCCGCGAGGGTCCGGATGCGACGGACTGTCCAGCAGAGACGTCATGGGCGCGGTGGGGCGAATGTCTTGTGGTGCAGCGCCTTCCATGTTGAGATGTACGTCCTGCCGGAGGCGGCAGCATCGCCGTGCATGCATCTGGAAAGGAGGCTGCAATGATCGTGGTCGTTTTCCGCGCCCGCGTGCGCGAAGGAGTCGACATGGCCGCCCTGGAAGCCCTGGGCATGCGCATGTACGAATGCGCCAGCGCCATGCCGGGCTTCGTGTCGTACAAGGACTTTGCCGCTGCCGATGGCGAGAGCGTGACGATCGTCGAATTCGCATCCGAACCCCAGTTGCTCGCTTGGCGCAACCACCCGGAGCACGTGGTGGCGCAGGAGCGCGGCCGCCGCGAGTTCTTCTCCGCTTACCAGATCCAGGTCTGTGTGCAGCAGCGGGCGTATGGATTCACGCTCGCCGAAGGCCGCACCGAGCTCGCCTGAGGGACGGTGAAACGCTGCGGAGGATTCCGTGAACGATCCGGCCCTTTTCGACAGGCTGCTCCAGTGCCCACCGGCCGTCCTCGATGCGATCGCGGTCCAGCTCCGGCTGAACAGCGCGTTCCTGCCGGGGCCCAACGAGCCGGTCGCGACGCGCGCCAAGGCCATCCTCGACCTGCTCGCGCCGCGCGGAGCCGCGGGGAAAGCGGCGCTGCAGGCCGCTCTCGACAAGTTGATCGGAAGCGCCGTGGAGGAAGAGGAGCCGCAGCAGAAGCAACAGAAGCAGCAGGTGATCCTCATCCTGGCCGCCAACCCGTTCGGCACCGACGGCCTTGCGCTCGACCGGGAAGCCAAGGCCATCCGGCAGCAGCTCGATCAGGGCGATCACGGCCGCCAATACCGGGTCGAGTCGGAAACGGCGGTCTCGGCGACCGACCTGTCCAGGTTCCTGCTCAAGCACCGCCCCTCGATCGTCCACTTCAGCGGACACGGCAGTTCCACTGGCGAGATCGTCCTCGAGGGCGAGCAGCGTGAGCCGCGCGCGGTCCCCGCACACGCCCTGGTCAACCTGTTCGGCGTGGTCGAGGGAACGGAAGCCGTGGTCCTCAATGCCTGCTATTCGGTCGAGCAGGGCGCGGCACTGGCTAAGAAGGTACCCCATGTGATCGGCATGTCGCGCGCCGTCGACGACGATTCCGCCGTGCGCTTCGCGGAAGGGTTCTATCGCGGGCTCGCCTTCGACGTCGGCTACGAGAAGTCCTTCCGGCTGGGATGCGCGCAGATCGACCTGGCAGGCTTGCGCGGCGGCGACGTTCCGCATTACCTGCGCAATGGGGTCGACGTCGACACGGGCCGGCCGCCGGAGCCGGTGGCGCGGATGGCCGCAGCGCCGGCCGCCGCGGTGACACGCGGGGCGAAGGCGGCCCCCTCCCAGGACGAGGATGGAGCCTGCCTCTACCAGGTCTGGTACGGCACCAATCGCCGGCCGAACGACCCGAACGACCCCTCGCGCGGATACTCGTCCGAGCGCGACGACGAAGGCCGGGTTTACTGCGGCACCTGCAAGGTCAGCGTGCCCCGGTCGCACCGCATCGGCTCCATCGGTTCGGCGTGGTGGAAGCGCTGGCTGCGGCTGGAAGACGATCGGCTGAAGATCGACGAAATCCGCCAGTTCGAGGAAGCCGCGTACTGGCGCGCCCTGGCGGACACGCTGGCCGGCTACGAGGCCGGGAGCCGGCGTGCCCTGGTCTTCATCCACGGCTTCAACGTTTCGTTCGAGGAAGCGGCCCTGCGCGCGGCGCAGATCGGCGTCGACCTGAAGGTCCCCGGCATCACCGCGTTCTACAGCTGGCCGTCCAAGGCCAGCCTGTTCGGATATGCGGCCGACGAGGCCAGCATCGAGGCCAGCGAAGCGCAGGTGTCGAATTTCCTCACCCGCATCGCGTCGGAAAGCGGGGCCGAGCGCGTCGACGTGCTCGCGCACAGCATGGGCAACCGCGCCCTGCTGCGCACGCTGCAGCGGATCATGGCGCAGGCGGAGGCCGCGGCAGGTGTGCGCTTCGGCCACCTGCTGCTGGCCGCCCCCGACGTGGACACGGGCGTCTTCCGCGGCCTGTCGGACGCCTATGCGCGGCTGGCGCAGCACACCACGCTGTACGTTTCGTCGAAGGACCGCGCGCTGGCCAGCTCGGGCATCGTGCACGACCATCCCCGCGCCGGCTTCTCGCCCCCGGTGGTCGTGACGCAAGGCATCGACACGATCGAAGTGTCGAACATCGACCTGACCCTGCTCGGGCACGGCTATTACGCGGCCGCCCGCGACGTCCTGCACGACATGCACGACGTGCTCGTGAATGGCGCCCCACCGGCGGCGCGCCTGGGACTGATCACGACGAAGACCGTCGCCGGGCAGGTCTACTGGAGGATCGGAGCATGACGAAGGACAAGGTCGGGTGGGCGGAGACGATCCGCAAGATCTACAACCGGCTGATCCAGTGCACGGAGGCGCAACTGGACTACATCCAGGTCCAGCTGGGCTTGCCCTCCGCGCTGATCGCCAGGCAGGTCGCAGCGTCGCGCGCCAAGGTCATGATCGACCTGCTCGAAACCCGACCCGACAAGGACTGGGTGAAGATCATCAACAGCATCCTCGACCAGGGAGCCGACGCCTACCTCGGCGACCGGCTTTCCCCCATCAAGGACTTCCTGATCGATGGCGGCGCGACCGGCGGCACGTCCGCGGAATCGGTGGGGACGATCAAGGATTTGCGGGAACGACTGACCGAAGTCGGGGAGCTGAATGGTCCGCTCGACATCAAGGTGCGCGGCACGCTGTTTCCCGCCGCGCTGCTGACGGCGGGTTGGTGGGAGCGCAGCCGGGCGGTCAAGTCGCTGGCCATCGCCTGGAAGAATCCGCTGCAGGAGTGGTTGTTCAAGGGCTTCGATCTCTGGGCGCCCTCCTGGGACGTCTGCTGGGGCGCCATCGACCCGAACGACACATCCAAGCAGTACTACATCGCGCAGCTGACCGAGGGCGACGAGGCCGATTCGCTGCCGGTCATCATCGGCCGCGAGCGCGCCGCGCGGCTGAGCCAGGAATTCGGCGACAGCTGGGGCGGCTTCGAGGCGACGGTGGTGGGCAGGCTCGGGCACCGCTACCAGTTCGAGCAGAAGTTGCCGCTGAACGAAAAGCGCAGCGCACTCGATTTCTACATCTCGGTGGAGGACGACAACAAGCGGCACAAGATCAACCGCCTGAATGCACCGACCGAGCTCTATTCCGCCTATCTCTGGAAGGTGCTCGCGCCCGAGGACTGGTACCGCAACAATCCCTTGCTTGCGCTCGACGAGGTGTACTTCGTCTGGGAGCACACGAACTTCGCAGCCAAGGATGCCGTCGACTACAACCTCGCGAGCCTCGAGCACAAGGAACAGCTGATCGCCAGGAACCATCCGGGGAGCAAGCTTCTGCTGCTGCAGAAGTCGCACTCGATCGTTCCCGGCGTCCCGCAATGGCCGGTGGACCGCTTCTATCAGTCCTACCTGATGCAAGGCAAGGAGATCTGAGCGCCACCGCGAACGTCGTGCGGGTCCGCTTCGGCCCGAGCGCCCTCGAGATGTCGAGCACGTGCTCAGGGCTGCGAGGGGAGCGTGAGGAGCCGATGGCTTGCCCTGCGGACTGCCGGACGAGACGCTGAGCTTGGCCCGGCTGCTGCTGCGCAAGGCGCCGTGCGCCTACGCGCCCGTCCCCTTGGTCATCCTAGACTCGGGCAACCCTCAAGGACGCACCCATCATGCAAACGACCTCCCGTCTCACCCCTGCCTCTGCCATCGAGGTGCCGGAGATCGACAGCGACGAACCCGTCGTCGTGATCCCGGTCGCGAGCGTGGCGCCGCTCGACGGCCGCCCGGATGGCGAACGCATCAACACCTTCACGCTCGCCCCGAAAACCAGCGACCGGACCCGCGCGGGTTTGGCTGGCGACGCCATCGGCGAGCTGCGCGAGCGCGTGCTCGGCAAGCCGCTGACCTATCTGGCTGCAGCGTTCTCGCTCGGATTCGCCCTGGCCCGCGTGCTGCGTTGAATCCGGGCCACGTTCGCCTCTGCACACCGGAGCGCAGGCCTTCAGAGCCGGCTCAGGCCTCGCTCAGATGTTTGCCGACGAGCCCGGTCATCTCGAACATCGTGACCTCGTCCTTGCCCATGACCGCCTTGAGCTTGTCATCACAGAGGATGTTGCGCTTGTTGGCGGGGTTCTGGAGATTGCGCTCCTTGATGTAAGCCCACAGCCGCTTGGTGACTTCCGTGCGCGGCACCGGCTCCGGGCCGATCACGGCAGCCAGCTGCGGGCTCGGCTTCAGGGCCTTCATGAAGGCGGACGTCTTCTGGGGTGATTCAGGTTGCTTCATTGGCTCCCTCCGATACGGAAAGCCGGCAGCATACCCGACCCCCCGCCGCTGCCGACAGGACGGGTGCCGGGATCTTCCCACCCGTGCCGCCAGGGGCTTTCGGCTTTGCAACTAAACTGCTGTCGCAGGTGAAGAACTCCGATCGAAGGTAACTTCGCCTGGCGAATCCGCGCACAACTGAGCAGTCCGCGCACTGCCCAAGGGACGGGCCGCACCGGTACGCACGCCTGTCCACCAAGAACATGAACACGACCCAAGACTCGCCCGTCCCAGCCCGATCCTCCCGCGCGCAGGCCGCCGCACGCAAAGCGCCGCGGCCGGTACACCCCCTTCTCCACAAGCTGTTCGAGTTGTACCCGCGGCTGTTCGGTGCGCGCTTCCTGCCGCTCAAGGTCGGCGTCTTCGAGGACCTCGTGGCGGCGCACCCCGAGGCGCTGCCCGCGGCGGAGCTCAAGGTGGCCCTGGGGCTGCACACACGGTCGACGCGTTACATCGAGGCCGTGGCCTCGGGCCTGGCGCGGCACGACCTGGAGGCCAGGCCGGTCGAGCCCGTGGCTCCGGAGCACGTGCACCATGCCGTCCTGGAGTTGTACAAGCGCCGCAACGGCAAGGCGCCGGAGCGGGCGCGCGCACTGGCCGTCGAGCAACTGGCCGCTGCGATCGAGGCCTCCGGGCTGAGCCGGGAAGCCTACCGCGAGCGCTTCACCTCGCCCGTCGACGAGCTGCATTCGCTGCTGGAAGATGCCTTGGCGATCGTCGCGCAAAAGAGCGCGCGCCGCGAAGCCCTGCAAAACGCCTTCAAGGCCAGCGGCAAGTCGGTGGCCGAGTTTGCCGACATGTATGGCCTGGACCCGAAGGAAGCGAAGAAGCTGCTGGCGTGACGGCCCCAGCCCACGAGCAGGGATGAACCTGGACTTTCGTCATTCGCTGCCGAAGGCGGCCGCGCTCGCGATGGTCGTCGCGCATGCGACGGCCGCGCAATCGGCCTCCCCTGAGCCCAGCTTCGAGGTCGGGTACCGGGCGTGGGAGGTCGTGACGGAGCTCGCGCGCAGCAACGCCGACCCGGCCATCAGCGGCGAGTGCGGCAGGACCTTCCGCCCTTTCGTGATTCCCGGCCTGCGCAGGCAAACCAGGCAGGAGGAGCAGCTGGCGGCAGCCACCTGCCAGGACGCCGCCCGATCCGCGTGCGCGAACACCAAGCTGCGCAAGCCCGCGGAGACGGTGAAGAAGTGCGAGGAGTTCAGGTAGGCGCACGCCCGCCTCGTGTTCGATTCTCTCGTGGCGCCAGGTGCGACAGGCTCGATGAGATCTACATGCCGGCCCCGGTGCCGGAGAACGGCTCGCAGCGCCAGGTCCTGACCTGCAGGCTGCCCGAAGCACCCGTCTCCGTCGCCGCGTCCAGCGCGTCGACATCGCGGCCGCCGCAGAATGCGATCGCCTTGGACCGCATGTCGCGCTCGTTCGTGAGCTGGGGGTTCCAGCGAATGCGGATGGTGTCACTGCCGGCGGACACGATTTCGGCCTTTCCGCCCTGGCTGATCGGGGTGCCGGCGCATCCCGCAAGTGCTGCAGCCAGCAGCACGGCGTCGAGTTTTCGCATGGGAGTCCTCCCGACGCGACCATTCTGGAGCGACCGGGGCATGGGTCGCAAGCTTTCTCCCGCATGAGGTCATGGTGGGAAGGGACGGCAGCTTCGCCAGTGAACTCGACCACGGCAGCCGCGGTCGCGGTGCGGGAGCACGCGCTGGCTCAGAGCAGCGCCACCAGGTCGGTCGTGCCAGGGTCGATGCCAGCCTGCGAAAGCAATGTCGTCACCTGGCCGCGGTGGTGGGTCTGGTGGTTGAAGAAGTGGGTCAGGGCCTGCCACGCCGGGTGCTCGCGCTGCACGCCACTGGTGTTGGCGTAGCGCATGGTGGAGCGCGCGAAGGCGGGCGGCAGTGCCTGCAGCCACGCCTCGATGGCGGCGTCCAGCGCGCGCCGCGCCTGCCGCAGCTGCGACCAGTCCGCGTACAGCTCGGTGCCATGCGCCGCACCCGCGGGCAGCTGAAGCACCTCGGCCGGCACCGCCGGCGACCCGGGCTGGGCCACCAGTCGCCCGAGCCAGACGCGGTCGCCCCACAGCAGGTGGTTGAGCGTGCCATGCACCGAGCCAAAGTAGGCACCGCGGTCCTGGCGCCGTTGTGCGTCGGTCAGGCGCTCGCAAGCGTCGTAGAGACGTTCGTTGAACCACGCGTTGTAGCGGGCCAGCCAGCGGTAGTTGGCGTGCAGTGCGTCGTCGCTCATCGCGTCATTTTCCGCGTAAATCGGGAAGGGTGAGGCTGACCCCGACACAGGCGAAACCCCGCACACCCGCGATCCAGGCGACACGATGCAGGTGGCGCCGACGCGGCTCGCGGCTTCGACTTGCCGGTGGCGATCCAATCGTCTGCGAGCGCGTGCGTTCGGTCGTGAGACGGTCGAACGCTTTGCCTACGCGTCGACTGCCTTCGCGGCCGATGCCGGCAGCCCGAAGACCCGATCGAAGGCCCACGTGAACGCGATCGCGTAGACGAAGAAGAACACGAGGAGCCCCAGGTTCGCCACGAACGCCGCTGCTGCGGAGATGTCCAGCCACAGCGACATGACGGGAACGAGGATGACCGCCAGCCCTCCCTCGAACCCGGCTCCGTGGGCAAGCCTCCTCGCGAAGGAGCGGCCACGCACGATTTGTCGCGATTCCCAGCGCTCGAAGAGCCAGTTGAAGGCGTAGTTCCAGGTGAGCGCAATGGTGGACAGCACGACGGCGAGCGTGAAGGTGGATGCTGGCCGCTTGTCGAACGACAAGCTCAGCGCAGGCCCCACCACGGCGATGGCGATCGCCTCGTAGAGGACGGCCTGGAGAACGCGGCGGTGCAACGGTGACATCGTGGGCGAGAAGAGTACGCGGGCGGCCCCGCGCCTCGTGGCAAGGGCGGGTCCTGACGCAGAAGATTACGGGTGACGGCGTGCACGCGCAGCGCGACGGGCGAGAAGCCCGGGGCCGCATGGGTGGTTCTGCCGCAACAAACGCCTGCGCGCGGCGCGCCGGTGCACGCTAGAAGAAGACCACGACGTTGCGCCCCTGGACCGCGAGGACAGCGGACTCCGGCCGGATCTCTCGCAGCTGGATGCCGCCCCCGAGATCGGCTCCCTCGCGCACGACTTGTCCATTGACGATGAGAAGACGCTTCGCCGGATCCGCGGAGTACGTGCCGCCGACGATCACCAGGCTCGGACTTCCCGAAGGAAGTCCACGCACGGGTTGGGTCGTCGCTGCAGGCGCTAGGGGTGCGCGCGCCTCGGGCGCCGGACTTGGGGCGGCTGGCGGGGTTGGCGTGGCCGGCGCTGGTGAAGTTGCAACGGGTGCCTGCGGGCCGGCCATCAATGGGGCGGTCGATGCAGCAGCCGGGGCCGCTGCGGACGGGACCCCAGCATCAGGACCGCTTCCCGGAACCACACCGCTGCTGCCAGCGGCTTGCGGGGCCGCGGCCGCGGCGGCGGGAGGCGTGTAGCCACTCATCGCGGACGGCGGCCGGCCACGCATGGACGTCTGCGCATGAAGCACGAGGGGCGCGCATCCTGCTGCTGCTGCAAGCACGGCCGAGAGCAGCCTCGCGCAGGCGCGGCCATGGCCGCTGGAGATGGGCTGTCGCATGCCAGGTCGACACGGCGCAGTTGTACTGAGATTCTTCATTCGCCTCTTCTGCCCGCCAGGGATCGGCCGGGACACTGGAGACAGACCTGAAGAACAGCCAGGAGTTCGCCGGTGATGTAACCAGATCCACGCGCAGGGCAGCCCCCAGCAGCGTTACCATGTGGCCCCTCATCGGCGTGGATGCGGTGTGGGCTCGCGCGCGGCGAGCACCACTGCGTTACCGCACGTACTGATCCACGAAGTCGGCGCCCAGGCCCGCCTCGGCATAGTGCTTGCGGCACATCTCGATCTTGGTGAACACGTCCTCGTAACCGGTCACCTTGCCGGCCTCGTCGACGTACACCATCGCGCCGTGGATGTTGAAGAAGGTGATCATCTCCTGCGCGCCGACCTGCTCGTCGACGACGAGCGTGTGGATCTCGCCGGGGGGCTCGTAGACGAACGCACCTTCCTGCGCGATCCAGTCGTGTTCGAGGTAGCGCCAGCTGCCCTTGAGCACCATGCCGGTCACCCACGACGGGTGGATGTGGCGCGAGAGCACGCCGGACTTGCGCACGCGCAGCAGGTTGCACCAGCTGCCGGTGACCGTGTTGAGCAGCAGCGGACGGAACCATACGTCCCTGGCCTGCGGAACCCACACGCGCTCGTCGTCGGGAATCGCCTTCTGCGCGATCTCCGGCCGGATGCCGGGCAGCTGCGTGATCATGGTCTGGTCCTTCAGGTGATGAGATAGCCGCCATCCACGGGCACGACGGCGCCCGTGACGAACACGGCGTCGGCGCTGGCGAGGAAGAAGACGGGTCCCGCAACGTCCTCCGGCGTCCCCCAGCGCTTCATCGGCGTGCGCGCGAGGATGGGGGCGCTGCGCGCGGCGTCGTCCTGCAGCGCCTGCGTCAGCGGCGTCGCGATCCACCCGGGCGCGATGGCGCAAGCCGACGACTCGCAACTCGAACGCCCCCGCTCGCTCACGGAGCTGGCCGAGGAGCGCATCCGCAGCCTGATCGTGACCGGCGCGTTCGCGCTGGGCGAGCAGCTGTCGGAGGTGCAGCTGGCAGGCCGGCTCGGCATCAGCAAGACGCCGGTGCGCGAAGCGCTGCTGCGGCTGCGGCACGGCGGCTTGGTCGAGATCCACCCGCAGCGCGGCACCTTCGTCTTCACGCTGGACGAGGCGGGCCTGGACCACGTCTGCCAGTTCCGCACCGTCGTCGAATGCGAGGCGCTGGCGGATGCCATGAAGCACCGGCCGGCGGAACTGATGCAAGCGCTGGACGGCTGCATGGCGGACCTCAAGCGAGCGGCGGCCAAGGGCCAGCTGCGCGAGTTCCCGCGCCTCGACACGGAGTTCCACAACGCGCTGGTGCGCAGCTGCGACAACGTCTACCTGAAGACCGCGTACGAACTCGTGGCGTCGCAAGTCGCCGCCTTGCGCTACCGGCTGCCCACCCATAGCGCGGATGTCCGTCATTGCCAGGGGGAGCACGCCGGGCTGGTGGCCGCCGTGCGGGAGGGCGATGCCCGCAAGGCGCGCGCACTCCTCAAGGCGCACATCCAGAGCACGCGCGAAAGCTACCTGCTCGCCTGCCGCCAACCGGCTGCTGCCGCGGCGTAAGCGGCCGCGCATGGCGGCCGGCGGCGGGGCCCCGTGCTCAGGTGTTCCAGTCGTCCCCGCCGTTGTCGACGCCAAAGTCTCCGCCGGCGGCGTCATCCCAGCCGCGGTCGTCGGCAATGCCGAAGTCCTGGCCGCCCATGTCCGCGTTCGGGTCCCTGCGGCCTTCGCCCGTGAAGGCGCCGATGCCCGCATCGCGCGCAAGCGGGGAATCGGCGGCGGAGCCTCCCTCGCTCGACGGCTGGGGCAGGGGGCGGCCTTCATGGTCGAAGATGCGGCGGCCGATCTCCTGCGCGGCGACCGCGCCGGCGCCGACGGCGAGACCCGTGGCCAGGCCGCGGCCGAGCGTCGAACCGAGCGACGACCGTGCGGCCGGCGGCACGTTGCCGTAGCCGTAGCCGGGCGGCGGCACGTTGCCGTAGCCGGGCGGTGGCATGTTCGCGTCCTGGCGCCCGAACGCCGTGTCGAGACCCTGGGGCGGCGGATACGCGGCCGGGGGCGGGGCGGCGCGCTTGCGCGAGCGCAGGAAGAAGATTCCCGCGATGAAGATGAGGGCCACCAGCAGCAGGGCACCCATGGGGAACCCGCCGCCCGAAGGGGGTGGCGCTTGCGGCGCCATCCGGCGTGCATCGGTGGGCGCGGGCACCACCGGCCGGGCGGCCTGCCGCGGCTGCGAGAGTTGCTCGACCTGGGCGCGCAGTGCGGTCACCGCCTCCGGCCTGGCGAACGGCAGCCCGGGCGCAAGCTTGTCCGCGATCTGCAGTTCGGTGCGCGCGGCGGCGGCATCGCGCTGCCGCGCCGCGATCTCCGCCTTGACGTAGTGGGCCTTGGCACTGTTCGGATGCCGGGCGACCACCTGGTCGACCATGGCGCGGGCGTCGGCGAGCTTGCCGCTGCTCGCCGCTTGGTAGATGTCGTCGACGGTGGGTTCCTTCGCGTCCTGCGCGAACGCCGCCGCGGCGGCCAGGGCCAGCAGCAGGCTGAACAGGAAGGCGAACAATCGCTGGGTACGCATGGGCGCAGCCTCCGGGGAATCTCGATGGGCGGAATATGGGGCCGGCGCACCGCCCGCACAAGCCTGCCGCGCCACCAAAGGGCAAGCACGGTTGACAAAGCCCGGGCCGGTGGTCTACCCTTGGTAAGACCACGGTAAGGCAGCTCCCCGACGGGGCTGCGGCATGTCGCAAGGGGCCCCCTGAATGTCCAGAGACGAATCACGCTCAAAGCACGCGATCGCGGTGCCACGCTGGCCGGCGATCGGCCTCGCGAACGACCACGCCGGATTCCTCCTGAAGGGATTCGTCAAGAACGTCCTCTCGCAACACTGCGACCAGGTCATCGACGTCGGGGCGAACTCGGACGCTCCGGTCGACTTTCCGGATGTCACGCGCCAGGCGATCAACCTCATTCGCGACGGCAAGGTCAGGCGCGTCATCCTCGTGTGCGGCACCGGCGCGGGCGCCTGCATCGCGGCCAACAAGATCCCCGGCATCCGCGCCGCGGTCTGCCACGACACCTTCGTGGCACGCCAGGCCGTCGAACACGACGATGTCAACGTGATGTGCATCGGGGCATGGATCATCGGGCCGCAGGTGGCGCGTGACGTCATCGAGACCTTCCTGTCGGCCGAATTCAGCACGGAAGAGCACTTCCGCCGCCGCGTCGAGAAGCTCGGCGAGCTGGAGCGGGAAGCGGCGCGGTCCCTGATGCAGGGCAGCGAAAAGGGGTGAGCCGGTTCCCGCGATGAACAAGCCGATCAGGATCACCCAGCAGGCCGACGCCAAGGAGGACGGGTACGACCGCGTGCTGTCCTTCCTGCGGGACGAGCTGATGTCCGGCCGCCTGAAGACCGGCGACCGGCTGCTGCCGGAGCGGGACCTCGCCAGCGCGCTCGGCGTCAGCCGCCCGGTCATCCGGGAGGCGCTGACGGCACTGTCCACGCTGGGAGCGGTCGAGATCCGGCGCGGCTATGGCACGGTGGTGCGGGAGCCCAACTTCACCGCGCTCGCGGACTACTTCAGCCTCGTCCTCGCCCAGCAGGCAGGCGCGGTGGACGACGTGATGCAGGCGCGCATCGCGATCGAGCGGCAGGCGATCCGCCTGGCGTGCACGCGCGCGCTCGCGCCGGACCTGGAAAGGCTGGCGCAGGCGCTGCAGGCCATCAAGGAAACCATCGACGATCCGGCGCAGGGCGGCGCGGCGGACTTCCACTTCCACTCGATGATCGTGGAGGCGGCCCACTCCCCGGCCCTCTCCAGCGTCTACGCCGCCGTCGCCAAGCTGCTGCAGGCATCCCACCTGGAACGCCGCAAGGTGATCGCCAGCGTGCCCCAGGTCGACGCGTACCTCATCGACCACCACGAGGCCGTCCTGTCGGCGATCCGCCGCAGGAATCCCGCCGAAGCGGATGCGCTGCTGACGGAGCACTTCGAGATCGGTGCGAACCTGCGCGCGGATGCCGCAGCGGCCGCCGCGCAACGGCCCGGCAGCAAGCGCAGCACCCAGAAGGCATGACGCCCGACATCGTCGTCTTCGGCAGCATGAACATGGACCTGGTGGTCCGTGTGGCACGCGCTCCGCGCGGCGGCGAGACGCTGCAGGGGCGCTCGTTCCTCACCAATCCCGGCGGCAAGGGTGCCAACCAGGCCGTCGCCTGCGCCCGCCAGGGCGCGCGCGTGGCCATGGTGGGATGCGTGGGCGACGACGACTTCGGCAAGACCCTGCGCAACGCACTGGTTGCGGATGGCATCGACGCCACCCATGTCCGCACGGCCGGCGAAAGCACCGGCGTCGCGGTCGTGATGGTCGACGACGAAGGCGAGAACCGCATCACCATCATCCCCGGCGCCAACGACTTGCTCGAGGCTGACCCCGCGGCGCTGGCCGGGCAGTACCTCCTCCTGCAGTGCGAAGTGCCGATGCCGGAGGTGGTGTCGGCGGCCAGGATCATGCACGCCAGGGGAGCGACCGTGGTGATGAACCCGGCGCCCGTCTGCCAGCTTCCCGACGAACTCTGGTCGCTGGTCGACATCCTGGTGATGAACGAGATCGAGGCCTCGGAACTGTCCGGCCTGCCCGTGGCCGACCCCGCCAGCGCGGCGGCGGCGGCGACCTCGCTGCGCCGGCGCGGACCGGCGACCGCGATCGTGACCCTGGGCAGCCAGGGCGTGCTGGTCGCGGATGAAGCCGGCTGCCGCCACTTTCCCGCCAACGCCGTGCGCGTGGTCGATACCACCGCCGCGGGTGACACGTTCATCGGCGCGATGTGTGCAGCGCGCGCCGCGGGGCAAACCATGGACGCCGCCGTGATGCGTGGCATCCAGGCCGCCACGATCTGCGTGACCCGGCCGGGCGCCCAGGCAGCCATCCCCTACCTGCACGAACTGGCCGGCCCATGACCTACAAGTTCGACTTCACCAGCGTCCTGGCGCAGTGGCCGCTGTTCCTGCACGGCGCCTGGCTGACCCTGAAGCTGTCGCTGGTCGCCACGCTGCTCGGCCTGCTGATCGGAACCTTGTGCGCTATCGGCCGCGGCAGCCACAACCGGTTCGTGGCGCGCTCCTGTGCAATCTATGTCGAGGCGATCCGCAACACGCCCTTGCTGGTGCAGATCTTCCTGGTGTACTTCGGGCTCGCCAGCATCGGCCTGAAGGTGCCCGCCTTCGTCGCCGCCGTGCTGGCGATGGTCATCAACGTCGGCGCCTACACCACCGAGATCATGCGCGCGGGCATCGAGTCCATCCACCGCAGCCAGATCGAGGCGGCGGAGTGCCTGGCGCTGTCGCGCGCGCAGATCTACTGGCACGTGATCCTGCGGCCGGCCATGGAACGGGTCTATCCCGCGCTCACCAGCCAGTTCGTGCTGCTCATGCTCGCCACGTCCATCACGTCGCAGATCTCCGCCGAGGAGCTGACGGCCATCGCCAACCGGGTGCAGTCCGACACGTTCCGGTCCTTCGAGACCTATGCGGTGGTGGCCGTGTTCTACCTCCTGCTGTCGCTCGTGATGCGGGGCGCCTTCTGGGCCGCCGGACAGGCGCTGTTCACGCGCCGCCGCAAGCTGGGAACGCCGCTGTGAACGTCGCCTTCAACGCGAACCACGTCGTGTTCCTGCTGCAGGCGGCGGGCTGGACCCTGGTGCTGTCGCTGATCGCGTTCGTCGGCGGCGGACTGCTCGGGTTCATCGTGGCCCTGTGCCGCATCTCGTCGATCCGGTCGCTGCGCTGGCTGTCCACCGGCTACGTGCAGCTGGTGCAGGGCACGCCGCTGCTGATCCTGATGTTCCTGGCGTACTTCGGTCTCAGCATCGCCGGCCTGAGCCTGCCCGCCCTGGTGGCGGCGGGTCTCTCGATGACGATCTATGTCAGCGCGTACATCGGGGAGATCTGGCGCGGCTGCATCCAGGCCGTGCCGCGCACGCAGTGGGAAGCCGCCGAGTGCCTGGCGCTTTCCAGGGTGCAGCGCATGCGGCTGGTGATCCTGCCCCAGGCCTTGCGCATCGCCACCCCGCCGACGGTGGGCTTCATGGTGCAGATCGTCAAGAACACCTCGCTGGCCTCGGTGGTCGGCTTCGTCGAACTGGCCCGCGCCGGCCAGGTGGTGAACAACTCCCTCTTCCAACCGTTCCTGGTCTACATGCTCGTTGCCGGTCTCTATTTCCTGCTTTGCTTCCCGCTGTCGTGGTGGAGCCGGCAGCTCGAACGCCGCCTGCTGGTGGCCCATCGTGTGGAGGTGGCTGCGGCATGAGCGTCATCCAGCTGGAAAATGTCCACAAGAGCTTCGGCGGGCTGAAGGTGCTCGACGGCGTGAGCTTCCAGGTGAACAAGGGAGAGGTCTTCGCCATCATCGGCCGCAGCGGTTCCGGCAAGAGCACCGCGCTGCGCTGCATCGACCGGCTGGAGCGCATCGACCAGGGCCGCATCCAGGTGTGCGGCCACGAGGTGAGCGACCCTAAGCTGGACCTGCGCCAGCTGCGGCGCGACGTCGGCATCGTCTTCCAGAGCTACAACCTGTTCCCGCACCTCACGGCCGCCGAGAACATCGCGCTGGCGCCGCGGCACAGCAAGGGCAAGACGCGCGCCGAGGCGAAGGCGCTGACCGAGCGCGTGCTGGCGCAGGTCGGCCTGTCCGACAAGGCCGACAGTTATCCGGAGCAGCTTTCGGGCGGCCAGCAGCAGCGCGTGGCCATCGCGCGCTCGCTCGCGATGGAGCCGCAGGTCATGCTGTTCGACGAAGTGACGTCGGCCCTGGACCCGCAGCTCACGGGCGAGGTCCTCAAGGTGATGGCCGACCTGGCCGCCGGCGGGATGACCATGGTGCTGGTCACCCACGAGATGGCTTTTGCCCGCAACGTCGCCGACACCACGCTGTTCATGCACAAGGGCCGCGTCTGGGAGCAAGGCGGCCCCGCCATGTTCGACCGGCCGCAGACGGCGGAACTGCAGCAGTTCCTCGGCTCCGGCCTCTGAGAATTTCTTGCCCACCACCAATGGAGACATCATGAGCCTCAAGAACCTGACCCGCCGCGCCCTGCTGCTGGCCACCTTGTCCACGGCGGTCCTGGCCGCGCATGCGGACACGCTGGACAACATCCGCGCGGCCAAGAAGATCCGCGTGTCGATCGACCTCGCGGTGCCGCCTTCGGGCATGACCGATGCGAACATGAAGCCGACGGGCTCGGACTACGACGTGGCCGTGCTGCTGGCCAAGGACCTGGGCGTCGCGCTCGAGGTGGTGCCGACCGTCGGCGCCACCCGCATTCCCAACCTGCAGACGGGCAAGGCGGACATCATCATCTCCACGCTCGCCTGGACGCCGGAGCGTGCCAAGGTCGTCGACTACTCGATCCCGTACGCGCCGCAGATCTCGCTGGTGGGCGGCATCAAGAGCCTCAACGTCAAGAGCATGGCGGACCTGGCCGGCAAGAGCGTCGCCGTCAACCGCAGCACCACGCAGGACAAGGACCTGACGGAGAACGCCAAGGGCGCCAACGTGGTCCGCTACGACGACGATGCCGGCGTGATCACGGCCGTGGTGACGGGCCAGGCCGACCTGGTGGGCACGTCGAGCGCGCTGTTCAAGACGATGCAGGAAAAGGCGCCGCAGCGCCAGCTGGAGCAGAAGTTCGTGCTGCGCGTCAACGACCTGGGCATCGGCGTGCGCAAGGACGACCCGAAGCTGCTGGCCTGGATCAACGACTGGGTGAAGGCCAACCACGCCAACGGCAAGCTGAACGAGATCTTCAAGAAGTACCACGGCACCGACATTCCGAAGGACGTCGTGGAGAAGTGGGTCAAGTAAGGGCGGCATGCTGTCGCTGATCGACACCCACCACCACTTCCTCGACCCGCGGGCGCACTACTACCCGTGGTTGAACGATGCGGGGGCGCCTGCGCATCGTTACGGCGACCACTCGGCGCTGAAGCGGCCCTACCTGCCGGCGGACTACGCTCGCGACACCGCGGGCGTGAACCTGGTGGGCAGCGTGCACGTGGAGGCCGACTGGGACCCGAAGGACCCGGTGGGCGAGATGCGGTTCATCGCCTCGCTGCGGGCGCAGTGCGGCCTGCCCTCGGTCGCCGTGGGGCAGGCCTGGTTGCACCAGGCCGACGCGGCGAGCACGCTGGAACAGCTGGCCGCTTTCGATTTCGTGCGCGGCATCCGGCAGAAGCCGCGCGCCAACGCGGCCCCCGGTGGCCCTCCGGGGGGCATGACGGACACCACCTGGCTGCAGGGCTATGCGCGGCTGCAGCCGCTGGACCTGCACTACGAATTGCAGACGCCGTACTGGCACCTGCATGAGGCCGCGCGCGTGGCCGCCGACTTCCCGGACACCCGCATGGTCATCAACCATGCAGGCATGCCGTCCGACCGCAGCGAGGAAGGCCTGCGGGCCTGGCGCACGGCGCTGGCCGGGATGGCGGCGCACCCCAACGTCGCGATCAAGATCAGCGGCATCGGCGAAGCCGGCTACAAGTGGCGGCTGGACGCCAACCGGCGCGTGGTGCTGGAGGTGATCGACCTGTTCGGGGTGGACCGCTGCATGTTCGGCAGCAACTACCCCCTGGACAGCCTGTGCGCGCCCTTCCAGGCCATCTTCGACACCTTCGCCGGGTACGTCGCCGGCTTCAGCGAACGGGAGCGCGCGCAGCTCTTCGTGGAGAATGCGCGCCGGATCTATCGCATCCCGGCGTAGTGCGTCGAGCGACAACAAGGAAGAAACGATGAGTGGACGAACGAGCCTCCTGGCTCGCGGTGTGGCGCTGGCGGGCGGAGCGGCGCTGGTGTGGCGGCGCTGGACCCAGGGCCCGATGCCGCCGGCGGCGGTGGGCGGCGCTCCGCACATCCCGCCGGGCCGGCCCCAGGGCGCCGTGCCCACCCTGAAGATGCCCACCGCGCGCGGCTGGGCAGCCGGGCAGACGCCCGTGGCGGCGCAGGGACTGAAGGTCAACGCCTTTGCGGCGGGATTGAAGCATCCGCGCTGGATCCACGTGCTGCCCAATGGGGACGTCGCCGTGGCCGAGGCAATGCAGGCGCTGCGGACGCCGAAAAACGTGTTCGACCACGCGATGGTGGCGACCCTGCAGCGCGCGGCCGCCATCGGCGAGAGCCCGAACCGCATCACGCTGCTGCGTGACGCGGACGGCGACGGCGTCGCGGAGACCCGCGACACGCTGCTGCAAGGCCTGCGCCAGCCCTTCGGCATGGCGCTGGTCGACGGAACCTTCTACGTGGGCAACACGGATGGCGTGGTCGCGTTCCCGTACACCCCGGGCGCCACGCGCATCGAGGCGGCCGGGCGGCCGCTGACGAAGTTCAAGCCCGGCGGGCACTGGACGCGCAGCCTGCTGGCCAGTCCCGACGGACGTCGCCTCTATGTCGGCGTGGGATCGCTCACCAACATCGGCGAGCTCGGTGTCGAGGTCGAGGACAGGCGCGCCTGCATCGTCGAACTGGACCTGGCGAGCGGCCGCGACCGCATCTTCGCCGCCGGCCTGCGCAACCCGGTCGGCATGGCCTGGCATCCGCAGACCGGCGAGCTGTGGACCGTGGTGAACGAACGCGACGGCCTGGGCGACGAAACGCCGCCCGACTACCTGACCGCCGTGCGCGAAGGCGGCTTCTACGGCTGGCCGTATTGCTACTGGGGCCGGACGGTCGACGACCGCGTGCAGCCGCAGGACGCCGCGCTGGTGGCGCAGGCGATCACGCC
This sequence comes from Ramlibacter sp. G4-7, assembly GCF_057784995.1. Taxonomy (NCBI): domain Bacteria; kingdom Pseudomonadati; phylum Pseudomonadota; class Betaproteobacteria; order Burkholderiales; family Comamonadaceae; genus Ramlibacter; species Ramlibacter sp. G4-7. The sequence continues at coordinate 190,024 of NZ_JBYNTT010000001.1, read as the reverse complement.
GGACTATGCGCTGGGCGGGCACACGGCCTCGCTCGGCCTGTGCTGGATGCCGCGCGGCACGCTGCCCGGCTTCGACGAGGACGGCATGGTCATCGGCCAGCACGGCTCCTGGAACCGCAGCATCCTCAGCGGCTACCGGGTGGTGTTCGTGCCGTTCGCGAACGGGCGCCCGACCGGGCAGGCTCCACGCGACATCCTGTCGGGCTTCCTGGCCCCGGACGAAAGCGAATCCTACGGGCGTCCCGTGGGCGTGGCGATCGGGCCCGACCGGCAATCGCTGCTGGTGGCGGACGACGTGGGCGACGTCATCTGGAGAGTCGGCGGGCGCTAGCCGCTGCGCGTCAGCCGTGGACGCCCACCGAGTGCGGGCGTCCCGGGGAGGACCCCGGTCACTCCCAGGTTTCGATCACCCGGCTGTCGTCCCGCAGCCCCAGCCCCGCCGCGGCCGCGCGCTGGAAGCGCTCGCTGGCAACGGCGAGCAGCGGCAATTGCGCCCCGCAGGCTTCCCCGGCGGACATCACCAGGCCGCTGTCCTTGACGAAGATGTTGACGGCACTGGTGACTTCCACGTCGGTGCCGGCCACCATGCGCGGCCCGCGGTCCGACAACATCCAGGAGCCAGCGGCGCCCTTCTCGACCAGCCTGAGCACGGCTGCAGGATCGAGACCGAGCGATCGCGCAAGGCTGAGGGCTTCGGCGGCGGCGACGATGTGGACGGCGCAGAGATGCTGGTTCACCACCTTGATCGCCTGCCCGTCTCCGAGCCGTTCCCCGGTCACCCGCACCGATCCCATCGCCGCGAGGATCGTCGTCGCCTGCGCCACGTCATCGGCGGAACCGGCAGCGAAGATGACCAGTTCGCCGGTCCGGGCGCGTGCCACCCCGCCCGTCACCGGCGCGTCCACCACGCGGGCGCCCGCGCGCTGCAGGACCTGCCCCTGCTCGCGCACGCATTGCGGCCCCACGGTGGACATGATCAGCCACAGCTGGCCGCGCACCGAACCGCTGACGCGCTCGACCAGGCCGGCCAGCTGGTCCGGCGTGGCGACCATCACCACGACGACCTCCGCTGCCGGCGCGGCGGCGAAATCCCGGACCGTGTCGATCCCGCTGGCTTTCGCTTTCGCGATCGCGCCCTCGGACACGTCGACGCCGGTCACTTGGTGTCCCGCGCGCTGGACCTGCAGCGCCATCGGCAAGCCGATGGCCCCCACACCGACGAAGGTGACGTTCACGGCGCCCTGCCCTTCAAGCCAGCCAGCCCTTGATCCGGCCGGCGAGTGCATCGGTGCTGATGCCGTAGCGGTCGTGCAGGGTCGGCAGCGCGCCGGCATCGAGGAACGCGTCCGGCAGCCCCGCCAGCTGGAATGCCGCCGGCTGGACGCGATGGCGCAGCAGCGTGCTGGCCACGGCCTCGCCGAGGCCGCCGATGACCGAGTGGTTCTCGGCCACGACCACCAGGCGGTTCTTGTAGCGCACCGCCTCGACGATCGCTGCCTCGTCCAGCGGCTTGATCGTCGGGCAATGCAGCACCGCCACGCCCACCTTGTCCGCCTGCAGCGCGTTCGCCACCTCCAGCGCGCGCATCGTCATGAAGCCGCTCGAGATGACCAGCACGTCGCCGCCCTCGCGCAGCATCTTGGCCTTGCCGAGCTCGAACCGGTAGCCGGCGACCTCGTCGAGGACCAGGGGCACGTTCCCGCGCAGCAGGCGCATGTACACCGGCCCCTTGTGCGCGGCGATCTGCGGCACCGCCTGCTCGATGTCGAGGGCATCGCAGGGGTCGACGATGGTCAGGCCCGGAATGCCGCGCATCATGGCGATGTCCTCGGTGGCCTGGTGGCTGGGGCCGTAGCCCGTGGTCAAGCCAGGCAGCGCGCAGCATATCTTCACGTTCAGGTTTTCCTCGGCGATGACCTGGTGGATGAAGTCGTAGGCGCGCCGTGTCCCGAAGACGGCATAGGTGGTGGCGAACGGCGTCAGGCCTTCCTTGGCCATGCCACCGGCGGCGGCCATGAGCAGCTGCTCGGCCATCCCCATCTGGTAGAAGCGCTCGGGATAGGCTTGCGCGAACAGGTGCAGGTCGGTGTACTTGGCCAGGTCGGCGGTCAGGCCGACGATCTCCCGGTGCTGTTCGGCCAGCGCCACCAGTGCCTTCCCGAACGGCGCTGCCTTGACGCGCTGCCCCTCGGCCGCGATCGACGCGATCATCGCGGAGGTGGTCAGGCGCGGCTTCTTTTCCATCACGGTGTTCATGCGAGGGCTCCTTCGGATTGCATGTAGGGTTGGGACTGGTCGAGGATGTGGATCGCCTGTTGCCACTCCGGGGCGTCGACGCGGATGAAGTGGTTCTTCTCGCGCGTCTCCAGGAAGGGCACGCCCTTGCCCATGAGGGTGTCGAACAGGATGACGCGCGGCTTTCGCTCGCCGAAGGCGCGGGCGCGGTCGAAGGCGGACACCACGGCCGCGAGGTCGTTGCCGTTCACGCGCTGGACATGCCAGCCGAAAGCCGCCCACTTGTCCGCCAGCGGCTCGAAGCCCAGCACCTTGCCGGACGGGCCGTCGGCCTGCTGGTTGTTGATGTCGACCAGGCAGACCAGGTTGTCCAGGCGATGGTGCGCGGCGCCCATGGCGGCTTCCCAGGTGGAGCCTTCGTCGAGTTCGCCGTCCGACATCGAGTTGTAGACAAAAGCCGGGTTGCCCTTCTGCTTCAGGCCCAGCGCGATGCCGACGCCGATGGCCAGGCCCTGGCCCAGCGAGCCGCCGGAGATCTCCATGCCCGGCGTGTACGTGGCCATCCCGGACATCGGCAGCCGGCTGTCGTCGCTGCCGTAGGTCTCCAGTTCCTCCTGCGGGACGATGCCCGCCTCGATCAGCGCGGCGTAGTGCGCGATCGCGTAGTGGCCGTGGGACAGGAGGAAGCGATCGCGCCCTTCCCATTCCGGCTCCGCGGGTCGCAGCGCCATCGCGTGGCAATAGGCCGTGGCGAGGACGTCGGCCCAGCCCAGGGCCTGGCCGATGTAGCCTTGGCCCTGCACTTCGCCCATCCGCAGGGCGAAGCGCCGGATCCGGTAGGCGCTTTGTTCGAGCTTCGACAAGTCAGACATGGAATCTCCTGGCAAGAAAAAAGAGGGAGGGATGCGGTCCGGTGCGGCACCGCTCAGAGGAACCCGGTGGAAATCCAGGGAACGGCGGCGACGAGGACGGTGCCGATGAACAGGGCGACCATGTAGCCGACGATCGGCTTCATTCCCTCGTTGGGATGGATGCGGCTGATCGCGCAGGCCGCGTAGTACCCGACACCGAAGGGCGGCGCGAACAGGCCGATGCCCATGGCGAGCGTGACGACCATCGCGTAGTGCACCTCGTGGATGCCCACTTGCCGGGCGATCGGGAACAGCAGCGGGCCGAGCAGGACGATGGCCGGGATGCCCTCGAGCACCGAGCCGAGGATGATGAAGGCGACCAGCGAGACGGCCATGAAGGTGACCGCGCCGCCCGGCAAGGCCTTCATCGTGTCGGCCAGGGCCGTCGAGAAGCCGGACTGGGTCAGCGCCCATGCCATGCCGGTGGCCGCACCGATGATGAACAGGATGGAGCCGGACAGCGCGGCCGTGCTGACCAGCATCGGGTAGATCCGCTTCCAGTCGAACTGCCGGTACACCAGGATGCCGGCGATCACCGCATAGGCAATCCCGATGGTGGAGACCTCGGTGGCGGTGGCCACGCCCTCGACCACGGCGGCGCGGATCACCACTGGCAGCGCAAGCGCCGGAACCGCCACCATGAACGACTTGGCGATGTCGCGGCCGGAAGCGCGGCGCACGCCTTCGAGGTTCTCGCCGCGATAGCGCCACCAGACCAGTGCGGCCAGCGTCACGCCCACCACGATCCCCGGCAGCAAGCCGCCGGTGAACAGGGCGGCGATCGACACGCCCGTGGCGGAGCCGATCGTGATCAGCACCAGCGACGGCGGGATGGTCTCGGTCTGCGCACCCGTTGCGGACAGCAAGGCGACCAGCTCGCCGGGCCTGGAGCCGCGCTTCTGCATCTCGGGGAACAGCGCCGGCGCCACCGCCGCCATGTCGGCCGCCTTCGAACCGGAGATGCCGGAGACGAGATACATCGCCCCGATCAGCACATAGGACAGGCCGCCGCGCACGTGCCCCAGCAGGTTCGCCAGGAAGGAGACCATGGCCAGGGCGATGCCCGTCATCTCGATCAGCAGGCCCAGCAGGACGAACAGCGGGACGGCGAGGAGGATGAGGTGGCTCATGCCTTCGTCCATCCGGCCGACCAGCACGATGGTCGGCGTGCCGGTGGTCAGCGCGATGTAGCCGAAGGTGGCGAGCCCGAAAGAGAAGGCGATCGGCACGCCGAGCAGCACCAGGGCCCCGACCCCGAACACGAAGAACAGCAGCAGGTTCCAGTTGCCCAGCGGCTTCATCGCGTCACCGACCAGGGCCATGCCGCCGACCACCAGGGCGACCAGTCCGAGCGCGAGCACCACGTCCTTCAGCCGGCCGAGGCGCAGGATCTGCAGGATGCCCACCAGCAGCATCAGCCCGAGCCCGATGGGCAGTGCCGCCGCGCGCCAGGAGTTGGCGATGCCCATCGCCGGCGTCGTGACGCTCATTTCGTCCTGCGCGAACTCGTAGGCCGGATGGACGACGAAGGCAACGAAGGCAATGCCTGCTGCCACCGCGACCAGGTCCAGGAAGGCGCGGGACCTGGGGTCCAGCTTTCCGACGACGGCCGTCATGCGCATGTGTTCCCCGCGCTGGAAGGCGATGATCGATCCCAGCATCGCGAGCCAGAGGAACAGGATGGACGCAAGTTCGTCCGACCACACCAGCGGCTGGTGCAGGACGTAGCGGCTCGTGACGCCCATCAGCAGCACGATCACCTCGGCCAGCACCAGCAGTGCGGCCGGGACTTCGACGAGCGTGGCGACCGCCTTGTTCAGGTGGGCCAGCCAGCCGGCTGTTTCATGCCGCGCGCCCTCCAGGGCATGCGCGGTGTCGCTTGGGATGTCCATCGTTTCTCCTTCCGGAAGAGAGTGGGCGGGTGCAGCCGGCGTTCAGCCGAGCTTGCCGGAGACCTGCTCGAGGAGACCCCAGGCGGCGGCGCCGTACTTGGCCTTCCAGTCGCTGTAGAAGCTGGTCGTCGCCAGCTTCTTGCGGAAGTCGTCCTGCGGCACGGTGACGAAGTTGATCCCCTTGCCCTTGAGGTCCGCGGTCAGGTTGGCCGTGAGCCTGGCGACGTCGGCGCGCTGGTCGCCGGCGGAGCGGTCGATCTCGCGGGTGACGATCTGCTGCAGGTCGGCCGGCAGCTTCTGGAACGAGCGCTTGTTCCCGAGCACCCAGTAACCGTCCCACACGTGGCCGGTGAGGCTGCAGCTTTTCTGGACCTCGTACAGGCGCGCGGTCGCGATGATCGCCAGCGGGTTCTCCTGGCCCTCGACCACCTTCGTCTGCAGCGCGGTATAGACCTCGTTGAAGTTGATCGGCGAAGGGGCGGCACCCAGGGCCTGGAACAGCGACGTCAGGGGCGGGGCCGGCGGCACGCGCAGCTTGAAGCCCTTGAGGTCGTCCGCGCCCTTGATCTCGCGGGTGGACGAAGTGACGTGGCGGAAGCCGTTGTCCCAGATCCTGGAGACCGTGAAGATCGGCGTCTTGGCGATCTCGGCGCGGATGTGGTTGCCCAATTCACCGTCCATGGCCTTCCACACGTCGTCGTAGCCCTTGAAGGCGAAGGCGACGCTCGTGATGCCCGAAAGCGGCACGAACGTGGACAGGATCAGCGACGACAGGTTGAAGAAGTCGACCGAGCCGTTGCGCACCTGCCCCAGCAGGTCGGTGTCGCTGCCCAGCTGGTTGGCCGGGAACAGCTTGATGTTGACGCGGCCCGAGCTGGCCTCGCGGATGCGGTCCAGGGCTTCCTTGGCACGCAGGTTCACCGGGTGGGTGGGATCCTGGCCGGTGGCGTACTTGAGCTCGAATTCGGCCGCGTCGGCGCGCCGCGTCGCGATCGAGAACAGCGGCAGCGCGGCGGAGGCCAACACTGCACGGCGCGAGAGGGTGAATCGCTGGTTCGTCATGATGAAGCTTGTCTCCAATGGGTTGCGGGTGCGCGGAAGCAGTCGCACGCGGGCGTGGCTCGCCCTTCGGCCACGGCACCCTCCGTGGCACGTGCGTGCGGTTCGAGGCGGGAACGGGAAGGCCGCGCGCGAGGGCGCGGCCGGACTTCAGTGGATCAACATGCCGCCATTCACGTCGAGCGTGATGCCGGTGCAGTAGGCGGACAGGTCGCTGGCGAGGAACACGCAGGCGCCCGCGATGTCCGAGGCGCGGCCCAGGCGCGCAAGGGGAATGCTTTCGGCGATCTCGACCTTCTTGGAATCGGTCAGCTTGCCCTGCGTGATGTCGGTTTCTATCAGTCCCGGCGTCACGCTGTTGATGCGGATGCCGTCGATGCCGAACTCGCGCGCCATCGCCTTCGCGAGGCCGAGCACGCCTGCCTTGGCCGCCGAGTAGTGCGGGCCGCCGAAGATGCCGCCGCCGCGCTGCGCCGAAACGGAGGAGATGCACACGATGGAGCCGCTCTTGGCCGCGCGCATCGCCGGCAGCACGGCCTGGGACATGTGCAGCGTTCCGCGCAGGCTCACGTCCAGGATGCGGTCGTAGTCGGCGCCGGTGATGTCCAGTGTCTTGACCGGCTGCGTGATGCCGGCGTTGTTCACCAGCACGTCGACGCGGCCGAAGGCCTGGAGCACGGCGGCAACCGCGGCGTCGCACGAGGCCTTGTCGGTGACGTCGGCGACCAGGCCGATGTGGCCGCTGCCCAGGCGGGACGCCGCGGTTTGCGGCTCGGCGCGCGCGAGGTCGAGGATGGCGATCCTGGCGCCCTGCTCGGCCATGAGGCGGGCAGTCGCGAAACCCAGGCCGTTGGGCCCGGCGCCGCCGGTGATGACGGCGACTTTGTCTTTCAGAAGCATCGGGGGTCTCCAGGTGGAAGCGGTGTGGAGCGAATGGTCGGCGCGGGCCAACCTGAAGACAAGCGATATGTCGTCAGGCTAGGATGACGCCTCGTCATCTGAGCCCCGGGTTGACCCTATGCCTGCCCTGCCACCAGTCACCAACCTGCTGGCCTTCGAGGCCGTCGCTCGCCGGCGCAGCTTCGCACTCGCCGCAGCGGAGCTGCACCTGACGGCATCGGCCATCAGCCACCAGGTCGCGCGGCTGGAGTCGGACCTGGGCGTGCGGCTCTTCGAACGCAGTGCGCACGGCGTGCGCCTGAGTGTGGCGGGCGAGCAGTACCTCGCGCGCGTGGGCGGCGCACTGGCAGCCTTGACTTCAGCGACCGAGGACCTGCGGCAGGGGGTGAGCAACAGCCTCTACGTGCACTCCGCCCCCAGCATCGCGAGCCTGTGGCTCATGCCGCGCCTGCGCGCCTTTGCCCAGGCCTATCCCGACATCTCGCTGAACCTGTCCGCGGCCCACACCCACAGCGACTTCGCGCTGGGCCAGGCGGACATCGACATCCGCTACGGCGTGCCGCAGTGGCCGGACCTGGAAGTGGAGCCGCTGTTCGAGGAACGGGTCGTGCCGCTGGCAAGCCCTGCCTTCATCCGCGAGCACCGGCTCAAACGCATCGAGCAGCTGCTGGACGTCCCCCTCATCCAGAGCAACGTCAGCGTGGTGCAGTGGTCCGACTGGTTCGCGGCCGTGTCGGACAGGCGTGCGCCGGAGCGCTTCGCGGTGCGCTTCGACCGCGCGCAGATGTCGCTCGACGCGGCGACGCAGGGACTGGGCGTGGCGCTCGAAAGTGCCACGATCGCCGGCGGGCACCTGGCGGAAGGAAGGCTCAAGCCGGTCTTCGGCCTCGAGAAGGCCGTGAAGCTGAAGGCGCACTTCGCCGTCTATCCCACGCGGCATGCCCGGAGGCGGCCGGTGGAGGCGTTCCTGACGTGGCTGCATTCGGAGGCAGCGAAGACGTAGCAGCGCCGCTGGTGCCGCGCTTGTCTTCCCTCAGCGCACCGCGTGCGCGCTGAACCCCGCCTCCGCCCACGCCTCCGCGCTGCCGCGCGTCAGCCGGAAGCCCGGGGAGACGCGGGCCTCTCCCAGCACCTCGCCCGCACCGGTGGCGCGCAGCACGGCCGATGGATTGTCTTCGTCGGGCTCGATGTCCAGCGTGACGCGCACGCGGCCGCCGTTGGCGGAGATCTCCACCTCCCGGTGCAGCACGGCATGCAGCTGCTGTTCGTGCCGGCGCACGAATTCGGCGGCCGTCTTCACCAGCGTGCTGAACGCCGAAGTGTCCAGCGGCTTGGGATTCTTCTTGTCGCGGCCCATGGTCCACGGGCCTACCAGGGCCGGTTCGACCTGGCCGTCCGGCGTCATGGCGACGGCCCAGCCGTCGTCGTCCTCGTTCTTGATCACGCGGGCCGTCCAGCCGTTGTCGCGCCACACGCGCGCCTCGTGGATCACCTCTTGCCCGGGATCGCTGTCGTTTTCGTTCATGATGCGATTGTCGCGCCGCGCCAGGCCTTGCCATCGCGCCCGCGGCCCCCAGATGCGTGAGTTCCGCCCCGCCGGCAAGCACCCGGCCAACAACAAACCTGATGTCCGAGACCTTCGCGCCTCACGACCAACCCGCACCCCTCGCGTCCGACCTGCCCCTGGCGCACCCGAACTGGGTGGTCTACGACCAGGTGGCCTTCGTCGCCCGCATCGTGGCTTCCTCCCTCGAAGTGCCCGCCAAGCTGCGCGGCACGCTGCGCAGCCTCTGGCGCACACCGGCCACGCCCGAACTCGAGGCAAGGATAGACGCGGCCGCGGCAGACCCGGGCTTTCGCGGGGAGTTCCTCCGCAACGGCGGCGACCCCCTCGTCGCCACCTGCCTGGGCCTCCTGCACACGCTGGCGGCCTTGGGTGAACATGCCCGCCCCGTGGAGCTGCTGCGCGAGCTCAAGCTCGCGGGTGAGCAACTGGCCGCGGCGCTGGCCGCGGGCGACGTGTGCCAGCCCAGGCTCTGGCGGCCCGAGGAGCGCGCCGAACGGCTGAGGCAGCTGCAGGGCGAAGCGACCGGGCTCAGCAAGGCCGAGCGCAAGCAGTTGCGCCTGGCCGAAGAGCGCGAAGCCCAACGCGCCAGGGACGAACGGGCCGCGCGGCTGCGCGAGGCGGAAGAGGCGCGGATCGCGCAGGTCGCGGGCGAGTTGCAGGCGTGGCTGCACGCGCGCAACGTCGGCGCGGAACGCTTCGACCTCGCTACCTTCGAGCAGCTGCAGTCCGGCCAACTCCTGCGCGACTTCAGGGACGTGCACGGCGTGCATCCCTCGCCGACCGCGCTGCGCAAGCTGTTCGACCTGGCGCCGGCGGTTCACGAACAGCTTGCAGACCACCAGGCGCAGCAGGAGCGGCGCGCACGCGAGCAGAAGCTGGCGCGCCAGCAGTGGGAGCAGACCCTCGTCGGCGACGAGCAGGCGCTGGAGCTGCTGTCCATCCTGCGTGCCGAGCTCGACGAGTGGACGGCGCTGCAGCGGCTGCCGGTCGCCGTGCACAGGACTTCGCGCAAGGCAGGCCAGGAAATTGTGCAGGTCCTGTTCGATCCCGCGGTGCTCGCGACCCTGTCCGAGGAGCAGATTGCCGAGTGGCGCGCGGCGGACCTGGAGACACTGCCGCCGCAGGAGCGGTCGACCCCGCCCGCGGCGTCGCGCGGATCCAGGCGCGCCGCCGGCTGGCGCAGGCAATCGAGGCGGCGAAAGCGGCGCACCACTGCGAGGCACGCCAGCAGGATGACGGCACCCTCCTCTTCACCAAGGCCGCGAGCGTGCCCGTGGTGGTCACGGTGTCGGCCGACGATGTCCAGACCTGGCCGGCCCTCGTCCGGCTGCAGGCCAGCGTGCCGGGACCCCGGACCGACGGCGAGGTCGGCAACCTGTCCGCGCGCGTCGGCGCCTTGTTCGCCGCCGACAGGCTCGCCGGCATGGGGCAGGCGATCTCCAACGCGGTGACGGACCTGCTGGCGGAGTACGCGAACGCGCTCTCGGCCTCGCAGCGGCAGGAATTGCTGGCCGGCCTCAGGCAGGCCCTCGCGCAGGGCCTGCGCCAGCAGGACGTGGCCAGCGACCTGAAGAACACCCTGGTGGCTTCCGTGGGCCAGCTGCTGCGCCGCATCGAGGAAGAGCGCGCCCAGGAGCTGGTGCGCCTGAAGGACTACCCGCAGGCCTTCCCCGTCGCCCGCGCGCTGGAGCGGACCATCCACTTCCGGCTGGGGCCGACCAACTCGGGCAAGACGCACGACGCCCTGGAGTCCCTGAAGAAGGCCGCGTCCGGGGTGTACCTGGCGCCCCTGCGGCTGCTGGCGATGGAGATCCGCGACCGGCTGGTCGCCCAGGGCATCCCCTGCAACCTGCTCACCGGCGAGGAACACGACCTGATGGAGGGCGCGCGGCACACCGCCTGCACCGTGGAGATGATGAGCCCGGAGCGCGAGGTGGATGTCGCCGTCATCGACGAAATCCAGATGCTGCAGGACCCCGCCCGCGGCTGGGCCTGGACCTCCGCCCTCGTCGGCGCGCCCGCGCGTGACGTGTACGTGTGCGGCGCGGATACGGTGCACCAGCGCTGCGTGGAGGTGCTCGACGCCATCGGCGAGCGCCACGAGACGGTGGTCCTGCAGCGCAAGACCCCACTGGTGCTGGAGGACACACCGGTGGCCAGCCGCCGCGGGCGCAAGCACGCAGACGCGGGGCTGCAAGCGGGCGACGCCGTCATCGCCTTCTCGCGCAAGGACGTCCTGACCCTGAGCGCGCGCTACCGCGAGCAGGGCCTGTCGGTCGCCACCATCTACGGCGCCCTGGCGCCCGAGGTCCGGCGCACGGAGTCGGAGCGCTTTGCCAGCGGCGAGGCCGACATCGTGGTGGCCACCGACGCCATCGGCATGGGCCTGAACCTGCCGGTACGGCGCGTGATCTTCTCGACCGTCCACAAGTTCGACGGCGTCGCGACCCGCCTGCTCAACGCCGCGGAGGTGCAGCAGATCGCCGGCCGCGCGGGGCGCTTCGGCATGCACGCCGAAGGGCGCGTGTCCACGCTCGACCGGGAAGACCTCGCCCACGTGCGCCGCATGCTCGCCGAGCCCCAGCCCAGGATGCGTTCGGCGCTGGCCATCGCACCGAGCCCGTGGCACATCGAGTCGCTGTCGCAGCTTCTCGGGACGCGGCAGGTCGCGCCCATCCTCTCGTACTTCGCCTCGCGCATCGCCGCCAGAGGCTCGCTGTTCGAGACCGCAGCGCTGGAGGAGCAGGTCGGCCTGGCGCGGGTGGTGGACCGGATGGCCGGCAAGCTGTCGCTGGCGGACAAGTTCACCTTCAGCTGCGCCCCCATCTCGCACGACAAGGAAAACGAGTTCGCGTCCTTCGAGGCCTGCCTGCTCGCGTTCGTGAAAGGGCGCACGCTGCCCCTGCCCCGCCACGGCGACTGGCTGCAGGATCGCCTGCCCGGCTTCCTGGAGGAAGCGGAGTTCCTGAGCAAGGACGTGAGCCTCTACGCCTGGCTGTCGTACAAGTTTCCGCAGGTCTACTGCGATGGCGAGGCCGTGCCGGAACTGCGCGCGCGCCTGAGCCGCTACATCGAGCGCGAACTGCTGCGCCAGGGCGGCTTCGGCATGACGTCCAGGGAAGCCTTCCAGAGCCGGCAGCGGCGGTGATCGTCGGGGACGGCGGGCTGCGTGGCCGGTGCTGCGCAGACGGGGATCAATGCGGTTGCGTGTTGCCGATCGCCTTGTTGACCGCCACGAACCAGGTGCTCAGTCGCCCGTTGCTCGCGGCCAGATCACGACGGGCCTGCAGGTAGGCCCGCTGGCTGTCCAGCACCGCGATGAAGTCGACGGTGCCGCCGTCGTAGCGGGCCTGGACCAGCTTGAGCGCCTGCTCCGCGCTGTGCACCCGCTGGCGCAGTTCGCCGGCCTGCCGGCGCTCCCCGCTGTAGCCATTGAGGGCCTCGTCGATCTCCTGCCATGCCTGCAGCACCGTGCGCTGGTAAGCCACCGCCGCCTCCTGCTGCTGCAGGCTGCGCAGCTCCACTTCGCTTCTTCGCCGGCCGTTGTCGAACAAGGGCACGTTGAAGCTCAGCGCGCCCCACCAGGTCTGGCTGGCGGCATCGAAGAAACGGCTGCCGATGTAGGAGTCGTAGCCGGCGTGCGCACCCAGCGTGATGCTGGGATACAGGTTCGCAGTGGCCACGCCGACGCTGGCGGTCGCACCGTGCAGACGCGCTTCGGCCGCGCGGATGTCGGGACGGCGGCGCGCCACTTCCGATGGAAGCCCGAGTGCGAGATCCGGCAAGGCACCGGCCGCGTCGGCGGTCGTCGGCAACAGCTCCGCGCGCAGCGCTCCGGGACGCTCTCCCAGCAGCACGGCGATGCGGTTGACGCTCGCGGCTTCCTGCGTGAGCAGCGCCGGCAACTGCGCCTTCAGCCCGGAGGTGTCGGCACGTTGCCGTTCGACATCCAGGTAGTCCATCACGCCCGCCCTCGCCCGCGCCTCCAGCAGGCCCAGCCGGTCTTCGAGCGCGGCGATGTCCTCGCGCAGCAACCGGATCTGCTGCTGCGTGGTCCGCAGCTCGAAGTAGTTGCGCGCCACATCGCTCGCCAGGCCCAGGCGGGCGAGATCCAGGAGTGCCGCCTGGCGTGCCACGTCGGCGTCGGCCGCCTCGATGGAACGTTTCACCCGGCCCCACAGGTCGAGTTCCCACGACGCATCGAAACCCAGCTGGTAGTAGTTGAAAGGCTCGGCGATCAGCTTGGCCAGGGCATCCCGATTGGGAAAACCGACGGCATCGACCAGGCGCATGCCGGCGTTGTTCTCGCTCTGGGCCTGCCGTGTCACCTTGGCACCGAATCCCGCCTCGGGCAGCTGCTGCGCGGCGACACCGCTGCGCTGCGCGCGCGCCTGGGCAAAGCGCAAGGCGGCAGTCACCAGGTCCGGGCTGGCCTCCACGGCGCGCTGTTGCAGGCGATCGAGCACGGGGTCGCCGAAGGCGCGCCACCAGTCCGGGGGCAGGCTCTCGTCGACGGCCACGGGGACACGCAGGCTTTCGTCGCCGCTGCGCCAAGTCGACCAGTCCTGCGGCGCCGCCGTTTCGGGTTTCACGGCGTCGGGACCGACGACGCAGGATGCGAGGGCCGCCGCCAAGCAGAGGGCGGCAGTGGTGGATCGGACGCTCATGGGACGACCTCCCGGATCAAGCCAGACGGTTGCGGAACAGCCATGCTGCAAGCGGCAGCGTGACGGCGGCCAGCACCAGCAAAGGCACGAAGTCGATGGCAACGTCCGCCAGGCCTGCGCCTTCGAGGTACACGCGCCGCACGATGCTCATGCCGAAGCGCAAGGGATTGACGTAGGTGGCGATCTGCAGGACGCGCGGCATGTTGCCCACCGGCGTCAGCAGCCCCGAGAGCAACATCATCGGCATCAGCAGCAGGAAGGTGTAGAGCATGGCCTGCTGCATGTTCAGGGCCAGCGCGGAGATCGAGAGGCCGACGCCGACGGCGGCTGCGTTGAAGGTGAGCAGGCCGAGATAGAGCAGCCACACCGACCCGTTCATCGGGATCCGGAACCAGAACAGGATGACCAGGAAAATGATGGTCGACTGGAGCAGCCCGATCACGATCGCGGGAATGGCCTTGCCCACGAGGATCTGCATGGGCGTCAGCGGCGTCACGAGCAGCTGGTCGAAGGTGCCGTGCTCGCGTTCGCGCGCCACCGAGAGCGCGGAGATCAGCAGCGTCTGCAGGAAGCTCAAGGCGGCGATCAGCGCCGGCATCACGTTCCAGCGCGATTCCAGGTTGGCATTGAACCAGGCGCGGCGTTCGATCGTCACCGGGGGCGCGGCATGGGCCAGCGAACGGTTGTAGCTGGAAACGATGGACGTCACGTACGCAGCCGCGGCGCCCGCGGTGGAGGAATTGCGGCCGTCGAGAATCAGCTGCAAGGGCGCGGAGCGGTTCGATGCCAGCCGCGCCTGGAAATCCGATGGAATGCTCAGGACCAGCAGCACCTTGCCACTGTCGATGGCCTCGGCGATCTGCCGGGGTGAAGTGAGCGTCGCTTCGCGGAAGAACACGCCCGTGCCGTCGACGTGGGCCAGCAATTCCATGGAGGCGGCGCCGCGGCTTTGGTCCAGCACCGCATAAGGCACATGCGTGAGGTCGAAGGTGGCGCCGTAGCCGAACAGCAGTGACTGCACCAGTGCCGGCGCGAACAGGATCGCCCGGGTCGCGGGGTCCTTGAGCAGGGCCAGCACCTCCTTGCGGATCAAGGCGGCGATCTGCAGGACGCCCGCGATGAACGCTGCGTTCATGGCGTCAGTCCAGCGACTTGCGCATCGTGCGCGCCGTCGCGAAGCCGAGAACGAGCGCGTACAGGCCCAGGATCGCGCAACTGCGCAGGAACAGCGGCCAGTTGTCGCCGGCCAGGAACTGCGTCTTGACCAGCCCCATGAAGTGGGTCGCCGGCAAGATCTGCGCGACCAGCTGGATGAGGGTCGGCACGTTGCGCAGGTCGAACACGAACCCGGACAGCATCATCGCGGGCATGAAGCTGACCAGCAGGGAGACCTGGCTGGCCTGGAACTGGTTGCGCGTCTTGCCCGAGATCGCCAGCCCCATCAGGAGGGAGACGAGCAGGTACAGGAGCGACGCGGCGAGGATGGCCAGCAGCGAGCCGCGCATCGGCACCTGGAACAGGAACCGGCCCAGGAGCAGGCACACGGCGAGGTCGATGGACCCCACCACCAGGTAGGGCGCCAGCTTGGCGAGCAACAGCTCCACCGGCCGCACCGGCGTGACGAACAGCGGCTCCAGGGTGCCCCGTTCCCACTCGCGCGCGATCAGCAGCGAGGTCAGGAAGGCGCCGATCAGCGTGAGGACCAGCACGAGCAGGCCGGGGACCAGGTACCAGGTGCTGTCGCCCGTTTCGTTGAACCACATGCGCTGGACCACCTCGACACCCGCGCCCGCCATGGGCTGGGCGCCGGCGCGATCCGCCTGCTTGCGGGCCGAGCTCGCCAGGGCACCGGCCACGTAGCCTTCGATGGTCGATGCCGTGACCGCGTCCACTCCGTTGAGCAGCAGCTGGATCTGCGCGTCCAAGGCCGCCAGCCGGCGCGAGAAGTCCACCGGCACGCGCAGGATGGCGCCCACCTTGCCGGCCATCATCGCGTGCTCGGCGTCGGCCATGCTGGTGACCCAGACCGGCGCGAGGTAGTCGGTCCCTTCCAGGCCCCGCACGGCTTCGCGTGCGGTGGGCGAGTTGTCCTCCATGACCACCGCGATGGGCGCTTGCGTCACGTCGAAGGAAAGGCCATACCCGAACAGCAGGATCAGCACCACGGGCAAGAGCAGGCCCACGGCGAGGTTGCTCCGGTCGCGCAGCATCTGGCGCGTCTCCTTGCGCACCAGTGCCACCAGCCTCTGCATGAAGCCGCGGTTGCTCACGGGCCCGCCTGCGTTGCCCCAGGCGGGCGCCGGGCCCGGCCTTGCTCCACGATCGCGATGAAGGCGCTGTTCATGTCCATGTCGGCGCCCTGCCCCCCGCCGGCCTGCTCGCGCACTTCGCGGGGGGTGCCCAGCGCCAGCATGAGGCCCGCGTCCTGGATCGCGATGCGATCGCAGTACTCCGCTTCCTCCATGAAGTGGGTGGTGATGATGACCGTGACCCCGTCCTGGGCCAGCGCGGTGATCGTCCGCCAGAAGGCGCGGCGCGCCAACGGATCGATGCCGCTGGTGGGCTCGTCGAGAAACAGGATTTCGGGCTCGTGCAGGAGGCCCGCCGCCATCGCCAGCCGCTGCTTGTAGCCGCCCGGCAGCGTGCCGCTTTGGGCGGCAGGCTCCAGGCCGAACTGTTCGACCATGGCGGCAACGCGCTTGCGCAGCCCGTCGCCCCGCAGGCCGTAAGCGCCGCCGAAGAACTCCAGGTTCTCCCCCACGGTCAGGTTCCCGTACAGCGCGAACTTCTGCGACACGTAGCCGATGCGCGCGCGTGCCTGGGCGCGCGCGCGCCGCAGGTCCAGGCCCGCCACTTCCAGGTGGCCGCTGGTGGCGGGCAGGAGCCCGCAGAGCATGCGAAAGGTTGTCGTCTTGCCCGCGCCGTTGGGACCCAGCAAGCCGAAGATCTCGCCGCGCGCCACGTCGAACGAAGTGCGGGCCACCGCGGTGAAGTCACCGAACTTGCGCACCAGGTCCCGCACGGAAATGACCGGCTTGTCGGCGCCTTGCCGCGCATCACGCGGCGTGGCGGCGGCCCTGGGCGCAGGGAGCGCTTCCGCGCGCGCGTGCTGCTCGCGCAGCATGATCATGAAGGCATCCTCGAGTTCTTCCGGCCGTGCCTTCGCCGGCGCCTCCCCGAGCAAGGCGTCCAGGCGCGCAGCGTCCCCTTGCGGCTGGCGGATGAAACTCACATCGCCGGCCCTGGGAACCGCATCGACCACCAGGTCCCGCGCGTCGATCAGCTTCGCCTGCAGGTCGCGCGCGGGTGTCCCCGGCGGGGGCGATGCCACGAAGGTCAGGCCGCGCGCGCGCTGCCGCAGCGCCGAGGGCGCCCCTTCGGCCAGCAGCCGCCCGCGATGCATCACGAACACCTGGCCGCAGCGTTCGGCCTCGTCCATGTAGGCGGTGCTGACGATGACACTGAGCTGCTCGTCGTCCACCAGCTGCTGGACGATCTTCCAGAGATCGCGGCGCGACAGCGGATCGACGCCCACGCTGGGCTCGTCGAGCAGCAGCAGGTCCGGCGAGCGCACCAGCGTGCAGGCCAGGCCCAGCTTCTGCTTCATGCCCCCCGACAGCTTGCCGGCGGGCCGTTCCGTGAAGCGGGCCATGTCGGTCATCTCCAGCATGCGGGCAAAACGCTCGCGCCGCTCTTGCGGCGGCACGCCATGCAGGTCGGCGTACAGATCGAGGTTTTCCTGCACGCTCAGGTCCTCGTACAGGCCGAAGCGCTGCGGCATGTAGCTGATGCGGTCCTGCACCTGCTGGGGGTGGGCCGCGGCATCGCCGTCGAGCACCGTGAGGCTGCCTGCGTCCGGCTTGAGCAGCCCGGCGATCATGCGGATGAACGTCGTCTTGCCGGCGCCGTCGGGGCCGACGATTGCAGTGAGCTCCCCGCGTCGGATCTCGAGCGAGATGTCGTCGACGGCACGCAGCGGCTCGCCGCCGGGCGCAGGGAAGGTCTTGCGCAGCTGGCGAGCGACGACCGTCGTCCCCGACGCGCTCATGGCGGCGGACCGAGAGCGATGCGGACGGTGGCCGGCTGGCCGAGCCGCAAGGCGTCCATCGCGTCCGCCACCAGCACCCGCACTTCGTAGACCAGGCTGGTGCGCAACTCCTGCGTCTGCACGGACTTGGGCGTGAACTCGGCCACCGAAGAGATGTAGCCCACCTGCCCGGCGATGGGATGGTCGGGCGCGCTGTCCGTGAAGACCCGCGCCGCCATGCCGGGGTGGATGCGGCCGAGGTCGACCTCGCGCACATAGACGCGCACCCATTTCGGATCGGTCAGCGCCAGGGCGAACACGGGCCGCTGCGGCGTGGCCATGTCGCCGGGCTCCAGCAGGCGCGAGCGCACCACCGCGTCCGCGGGTGCCTTGAGCTGGCCCTGCGAGATCTGGTGCTGGAGCAGCGCCATTTGCGCCTGGGTCGCCACCAGCTGCGCCTCGCCACCGGCGACGTCTTCGCTGCGGGGCCCGAGTTCGACCAGGCGCAACGCCTCGCGCTGGTCTTCGACCCTGGCGGCGGCGACCTGCACGTTGGTCTTGGCGCGGTCCAGGTCCTGCGGACTGACCCCGCGCCCCTGCGTGTCGGCCGCCACGGCCTGCAGGCGCTCCAGTTCGTGCGCGGCACGCGAAGCTTCGGCCTGGGCGGCGGCCAGCCGGCTGCGGGCCTGCAGGACTTCCTGCGGGCGCGAGCCGTTGCGAAGGCGCAAGAGGTTCTGCTGCTGGACATTGCGCTGCGCCGCCGCCTGTTCCGCCTGCAGGGCCAGGGTGCGGGTGTCGAGGACGCCCAGCACGCTGCCGGCCTTGACGCGATCGCCCTCGTTGGCGCGCAGCTCGAGCACCCGGCCGGTTCCGTCGAAAGCCAGCGAGACCTGCCGGATGTCGACGTTGCCGTGCAGCACGAGTTCATTGCTGGCGCGCTCTTGCCCCATGAACCACCAGGCCGCGGCCGCGATCCCGAGAACGACAACAACCGACCCTGCGATGAGTTGCTTCTTCATGCGGTGGATTCCCGGTGAGCGCTGGTAACGCGCACGAGCGCATCGGCCCGGCACCGTAACCCCCATCGCGCTCAGGGACTATTGGCCTTTGGTCTCGGCAAGGCCCCGTCGCCAGGCTGCGGCGCAGCCCGGCCCGGTGATCACGCGTCGCGGGCAGCGGCCGCCGGCGAACTTTCACCGACCGTCACGGCGCGCGGCGTCGGGCCCACCGCACGCGTGACCACGGCAATGCCGCCGCAGACCAGGGCCAGCGCCAACAGGTTCTTCCATTCGAGCACCGACTCGCCCAGGAAGATCGCCGACAGCCCCGCGCCGAAGATCGGCACCAGGAAGTTGAACACCGCCACCAGCGACACGGGGTTGTGCTTGAGAAGGACCGTCCACAAGGTGAAGGCCACCGCGGACAGCAGCACCATGTAGGCCATCAGGGCGGCGGCCTGCCAGCTCCAGTGCGCCAGCGTTCCGCCGGCTGCCTGGCCGACCAGCAGCAGGATGGCGCCGCCGATGGCGAGTTGGGCACCCGTCATCGTCACCGCATCCATCCGCTGCGACAGCCGCTTGCCGTAGATGGAGGCGGCGGCCAGCACGAAGGCGGCGATCACCACGAAACCCTCGCCCAGCAGCGTGAAGTCGAACTGCGCCAGCGCGGGACTGACGTTGACCACCAGCACCCCCGCGAATCCCACGAGGCACCCGAGCGTCTTGCGCAACGTGAGCCGTTCCTGCCGGTACACGAAGTGCGCCAGCAGCACGCTGAAGAAGGTGCCGGTGGCGTTCATGATCGAGCTTTTCACGCCGCTCGTGTGCGCCAGGCCGATGTAGAAGAAGACGTACTGCAAGGCGGTCTGCGTCGCGCCGAGCGCCAGCAAGGCACCCAGGTCACGCGGGGTCCGCACGCCGGACCTGCGGCCGGTGGCCCATGCCAGCCCGAGCAGCACGAAGCCGGCCAGCAGGAAGCGCCAACCGGCGAACAGCATCTTGCCGCCGAGGTCGTCCGGGGCGATCTGCAGCAGCGCATACCCTCCCTTGATCGCCGGGTAGGCACTGCCCCACAACAGGCAAGAGAAGGTCGCGAGCCAGACGACCACCAGGGGCCGGGCGAAGAAGGAAGCAGCTTGGGACGGAGGTGAAGGCATGGGCAGGTGAGAGACGCGGGTCCACGCGCTGCCTGCATGGGCAGGCGCGAGCCGCGCATGTTCTCACGCCGGTGGCTTCGGCCCGAAGGGCGCCGAAGCCACCCGGGGCTCACTGCACGTTGCCGGTGACGGAAGCGTTGCCGGTGAGCGTGAACCTGCAGGTCCTGGTCTTGTTGCCGCCGCTCGAACAAGCCCCCGACCACACGGCGCTGCGGCCGTTGCCGACGCTCAGGGTGATCGCCGTGTTGCCGGCAAAGGCCGCCGATCCCGAGCTTCCGACCGCGACACTGATCCCCGCCGGACTGGACAAGACGCGCTCCCCGTTGCGCCCCGTGGCAGCGACGGTCAGCGTGAACTGCGTGCCGGGCGCGGCGGACGGGCCGATCGCCAGCGTGGCCGTCCGGGTGACGCCGGCCAGCGCAGCGGACAGGGTTGCCGTGGTTGCCGCGCCGACCGCACCCGTGGTCACGGTGAAGCTCGCGCTCGTCGCACCGGCGGGGACGGTCACGCCGGACTGCACCGACGCCGCGTTCGAACTGCTCGCCAGCGAGACCAGTGCGCCGCCACTGGGCGCGGGCGCGCTCAGGAACACGGTCCCGGCCGATGGCGTTCCGCCGACCACGCTGCCCGGGTTCAGCGACACCGAGGACAGGGTCGGCACGACGGGTGCCGGTGCGGTCACCACGAGCACCAGCGAGCGCGCCACGCCGTTGAAAGTTGCCGTGAGCGTCACGCTCACATCCGCCGGGACGACGGTGCTCGTGAGGATGAACGACGCGCTGGTCGCACCCGCCGCAACGGTGACGCTGGACGGCGTGGTGGCCGCGGTGGAGTTGTCGGCCAGGGTCACGACCGCGCCGCCGCTGGGCGCCGGCGCTGTCAAGGCGACGGACCCGTTGAGGAAGCCGCCGCCGGCCACGCTGCCTGCGCTGAGCGACAGCGAGGACAGCGTGGCGTTGGTCGCCGCGCTGCCCGGCGCGATCAACAGGAGCGCCGTCGGGCCCGGTGAGCTGGCGCCTTGCACGCGCACGCCTAGGGTCAGGTTGAAGGTCAGGGTGACCGGCTTCGTCGCGATCGGGAAGCTGGCGCTGGTGGCGCCGGCCGGAACCGTGAATCTGGCCGGAAGGGTCACCGGCGCCGTCGGTGGCGGCGGATCGATCGTGATCACCGTGGGCGTGGCCTGGGCCGAACTCAGGGTCACCACGCCGGTGGCGGCATTGCCACCCACGACACTGGCCGGGTTGACGGCGAGCGCGGCCAGCAGCGGCGGCGGCGGCAGCACGGTCAGGCTCGCGCTGCGGGCCGTGCCCAGGATGCCCACGATCCTGGCGCTCGTCCCGTTGGGGACGGAGTTGTTCGTGCCCACCGGGAAGCTGGCGGTCCTGGCGCCGGCCGGCACCGTCACGCTGGCGGGCACCGTGGTGGCAGCCGAATCGTCGCTGAGCCGCACGACCGCTCCGCCGGAGAAGGCCGCACTGCTCAAGGTCACGGTTCCCGTTGCCGTCGCGCCCGCCACGACGGTGGTCGGGTTGAGCGTCAGGGCCGACAGGGTCTGGCCCGAGAAGGCCGGCGACGTCGCCGCCGCATTGATCTTCGCGACGAAGCCGTCACCCCACAGGATCAGCAGGTCGCCGTTGAAGATCCTGTCCAGCGCGCCCGGCGTGGTCGGGAAGTCGCTCGATCGCGTCGAACCGGTGACGTAGATGTTGCCGGCCGGATCGAGCGCGATGGCACGGCCGCCGTCGGCATTGTTGCCGCCGAGGAGGGTCGAATAGAGCAGGTCCGAGCCGCCCGGGTTCAGGCCCGTGACGAAGGCATCCGACACGCCGTTGAACGAGAGATCGAATCCGTCCAGCGTGACCGGAAAGTCTTCGGCGCTGGTCGCGCCCGTGATCCAGGCATTGCCGGCGGCGTCCACGGCAATGGCGCCAGGCCCCGCGCCCCGCAGGAAGGTCGAGTAGACGAGGGCCGAACCCGCGGGGTTCAGCTTGGTGACGAAGCCGTCGCCCTGGCTGGCGGCAAAGACGGTGTCGTAGGCGCCCGGCGTGGTGGGGAATTCGGGCGAGCCGGTGCTCCCCGCGACGTAGGCGTTGCCGGCCGCATCGATCGCCAGTCCGGCGCCGTCGTCCGAGCCGGTGCCGCCCAGGAAGGTGGAATAGACCAGCGCCGAGCCGGCTGCATTCAGCTTGATGACGAAGGCATCGAACTCGCCGTTGTGTGCGGTGTCGAACGCGCCCGCCGTGGTCGGGAAATCCGCCGACCGGGTCGACCCGACGACGAAGGCCTGGGCGGCCGCGTCGACCACGATGGCGTTCGCGATGTCGCTCACCACGCCGCCCACGAAGGTCGAATAGACGAGCGCCGTGCCGGTGGCGTTGAGCTTGGTCACCAGCACGTCGTACTCGCCGTTGTGGCTGGTGTCGAAGGCGCCCGCCGTGACCGGGTAGTCGCGCGAGACGGTTTCGCCGGTCACGTAGGCGTTGCCGCCCGCATCGACGGCGATCGCGCGCAACTGGTCGTCGTCGATGCCGCCGAGATAGGTGGAATAGACCAGCGCCGAGCCGGTGGGGTTCAGCTTGGTGACGAAGCCGTCGTCGATGGTCTGCGGGCGCGGCGTCTGCGGGATGTTGGGCATGCGGTCGAACGCGCCGGCCGTCGTCGGGAAGTCGGCGGATTGCGTCTTGCCCGTCACGTAGGCGTTGCCTGCCGCGTCGATCGCGATGGCGCGGCCGAAGTCGGCCTGCGAGCCGCCGAGATAGGTGGAGTACACCAGCGCCGTTCCGCTGGCGTTGAGCTTGCTGACGAAGGCATCGGGGCCGTTGAAGGAGTCACCCGGCGTCCGGTCGAAGGCGCCCGTGGTGGTGGGGAAATCGAGCGATTGGGTGGTACCGACGACATACGCGTTGCCGGCGGTATCGACTGCGATGCCGGCACCGTCATCGCCGGCCGCGCCGCCCAGGAAGGTCGCATACTCCAGCGCGGGGTCGATGATCAACGCGAGGTCGGGCCGGTATTCGGCGCCGACTGTAAAGCGGTAGGCGTGCCCGGCGCCGTCGCCACCGTCGAGGACATAGCCGCTGCGCACCGGCACGCGGGTGCCGCCGACCTCCTGCCAGGAGACGGGCGCCGCATCGCGCAAGGTGCCCAGTGCCGAGTGGATCAACAGGCCGCCGGCGTCGTCCAGCGCGAGGCCGTCGGCCCCGGCATAGGCCAGCCGGATGTCCTCGGGCCGCGCCCCGGGACGGACCCGGAACTCGTACTTCAAGGTGCCGCCTTGTCCGCGCACGGCCAGGTCCACGCCCGGCCACAGGTCGCGGTACACGACCTGCGCATAGCCACGCAGTCCCGTCTGCCAGCGCGCCGGGTCGTTGCCGCGGAAATAGTGCGACTCGGCCGCCGCGCGTTCCTCGCCCTCGACGCCGGCTTGCCCGTTCGCTCCGACGAAGCGCAGCGCGAGGGCGACGCGCTGCGGCGCGTCCTTGGTCATCGACAAGACGATCTGGTCGCGGGTGACGAAGAAGGCATGCCGCGCGCCGCGGGCGTAGAACTGCACGCGCGGATCGGTCTGGCCCTGGTTCTCGACGAAGGTGAGAGGCAGCCTGGCGTAAGCGTCGAGAACGCGCGCGCGCTGCGCGTCGTCCCTGCCCTCGCAAGGCCTGAGCGTCGACGTGCCTGTCGCTGCAGCCGGGCAGCCGGCTGCCGCGGTCGGCAGCAGGAGCGCCACGGTGAGGGTCGCTGCCAGGATCAACCAGTGCCGCAGGCGTGGGGTCGCGTTCAAAGGACACCTCCTTCGACCAACATCCGCCTGTGAATGGACCCGGATCGCGCCCGGCGATCTCGCCTTCTTGCCCTGCCTTCGGCTGCCGGCAGCGGCTGGCGCCAGCGCCCGCCGCAACCTGCCCCCTGTGCATCGCCTCCTCGTCGGTGGCGTGGCATCCTTGGGCGCGAAAAGTATAGGAGCACCGCTGCCTCGCGTGGCTGCGGGCGCGGCAAGCTCTACCTTCCGTTGCCGCTGTTTCCGCATGCCTATGATGGCCCATGCTCGTCACACCTCCCCACTTCATTCCGCTGCACGCGGAGCAGCCCGGCGCACAGGAGCACATCTTCGTTTTCCGTGGCGGGACACTGCTCGTGCGTGAGGCCGACCGGACCTTGCCCGACGCGGCGGCATGCACCGTGCTGGGCGTGCCGCTGAACGAATCGCGCGCCGTCGGCATGCTGGGCGAACACTACTGCCGGGCGGTCTGGGTGGACGCCGCCGCGCCGGACCCCGCCGAGGGCTTCGCTTTCCGGCCGCTGCGTTCCCTGTTCGGCGTGCTCGATCCGCATCTGCTCGCGGTGGCCGGCCGCGCGTTCCAGATCGCCGAGTGGGCGCGCACGCACCGGTTCTGCGGCGCCTGCGGCGGGACCATGGAAGCGCTGGCGGGCGAGCGCTGCATGCGCTGCACCCGGTGCGGCCACGCGGCATACCCGCGCATCTCCCCGGCCATGATGGTGCTGGTGAAGAAGGGCGACGCCATCCTGCTGGCGCGCAACGTGGCAGCACCCGGCGGCCGCTTCAGCGCGCTGGCCGGCTTCCTCGAGGCGGGCGAGTCGGTGGAGGACGCGGTGCATCGCGAGGTGTTCGAGGAGGTCGGCTTGCGCGTGCGCGACCTGCGCTACTTCGGCAGCCAGTCGTGGCCCTTCCCGCACTCCCTGATGATCGCCTTCACGGCGGAGTGGGAGAGCGGCGAGATCCGCGTGGACGGCGCCGAGATCGTCGAGGCGCGCTGGTACGGGCCCGGAGACCCGTTGCCGGAATTCGCGGTCGGGGTCTCGATCTCCGGGGAGCTGATCCGCGCCAACCTGCCGCGCGCTGCAGCCTAGTCCCCGAGCGATCCGCTAGTCGCCGCCCTGCGAACCATCGCCTTGCGCCTTCGCCGCCGCCGCGCGCAACTTGTCCTTCTTGCTCGGCCGCTTTCCCTTGATGCCGCCCGTGCCCGCGTCCGAGCGCACCGGCTGCTCCAGCTCCACGGGCTCGAAGCCGGCAATCTGCTCGCGGTCCAGGCGAGCGTCCTGCCGCTTCTCGATCAGGCGCATGTGGGCCTCGGTCGCGGCACTGACGAAGCTCACGGCGATCCCCCTGGCGCCCGCGCGTGCCGTGCGGCCGATGCGGTGCACGTAATCGTCCGGTGAGCGCGGCAGGTCGTAGTTGACCACCACGTCCAGCCCGGCCACGTCGATGCCGCGCGCGGCCAGGTCGGTGGTCACCAGCACGTTCACGGCGCCTTCGCGCAGGTCCTGCAGCACGCGCGTGCGCTGGGACTGGCTCAGGTCGCCGTGGAACGGCGCGGCCCGCACGCCGCGGCTGGCCAGCTTGTGCGCGACGTGCTCGGTGGCGTAGCGCGTGGCCACGAACACCAGCACGCGTGACCAGCCGGCTTGCTGCACCAGGTGCCGCAGCAGCTCCGTACGGCGTGCGGCGTCGACGGCAATCGTCCTCTGCTCGATCTCCGGGATCGCCTCGACCTGCGAAGCGGCCTCGACGCGCACCGCGTCGTGCAGCAGCGTATCGGCCAGCGCCTGCACGTCCGGCGGGAAGGTCGCCGAAAAGAGCAGGTTCTGGCGCTGCGCCGGCAATGCGGCCAACACGCGCTCGCGCTCGGCGGCGAAGCCCAGGTCCAGCAGGCGATCGGCCTCGTCGAGCACCAGCGCCTGGATCGCGTCCAGCCGCACGGCATTGCGATCGAGCAGGTCGAGCAGCCGCCCGGGCGTCGCGACGACGATGTCGGCGCCGCCGCGCAGCCGCATCATCTGCGGGTTCACCGACACGCCGCCGTGGACCACCTCGATCTTCAGGGGCCGCGCCGCGGAAGCGCCCAGGCGGTGGAACACGTCGCCGACCTGCACCGCGAGCTCGCGCGTGGGCACCAGCACCAGCACGCGCACGCGCCGGAAGCCCTCCTGGCCGCGGGCCAGGAAGCGCTGCAGCAGCGGCAGCGCGAAGGCCGCGGTCTTGCCGGAGCCGGTGGGCGCCAGCCCCAGCAGGTCCTGCCCGCGCAGCAGCGGCGGAATGGCCTCCACCTGGATCGGGGAGGGGGTGGTGAAGCCGGCCTGCGCGCACGCCTGTGCGAGCGCGGGGGAGAGCCCCAGGGAAGCGAACGTGGGGACGCTCATGGGTGAAGCGAAGGGCGAGGCAAGGACAGTCCCTGGGGATGCGGTCAAAGGCGCATTGTCGTGGCTGAGGGTCGCCCTTGCCTTGCCCCCCCGGGACAGGGCTTTGTTCCCCCCTGGCATCCGCTCGTTCTGGCGGGACGCCGCGCGTCAAAGAGAGCGCAGGAACTCCACGAGCAGGCGATTCACCTCCTCGGCGCGCTCGCGCTGCACCCAGTGCCCCGCCCCTTCGAGCAGGTGCGTGCCGCGCAGGCCGGGCAGCACCTGCGGCAGGCGGGCCACCCGCTGGTCCATCCCGGCGAAGCGCAGCACGTCGTCCTTGCTGCCCGCGATGAAGAGGGACGGTTGCCGGATCACGCAGCCGCGCCACGCGGCCATCAGTTCGGACGAGCGGCGGATCGCGCGGTACCAGTTCAGCCCGCCGCGAAAGCCGGTGCGCGCGAACTCGCCGGCCACGGACGCGAGATCCTGCGCGTCCACCCAGGGCGGCAGGACCTCGGGGTCCTCGGTCACGTCGAGGAATCCCGCCCCGGGCGGCAGGATGCCCGCGACGATCCGGCCCGGGCCTTCGCCGGACATGCTGTACGTGATCCGGCGCAGCGTGGCCGCGGGGTCGCGCTCCAACTCCGCCTCGGCGACGCCCGGCTGCTGGAAGTACTGCATGTAGAAGCTGGTGACGCCGGCCTTGGCCAAGGCGGACAGCAGGTCCACCGAGGATGGCGGCGTGTAAGGCACGCTCATGCCCACGACGGCGCGGAACATGTCCGGCCGCAGCAGCGCGCTGTTCCAGGCGGCGGGCGCGCCCCAGTCGTGGCCCACGATCACCGCGGTGGTCTCGCCCAGCGCCCGGACCAGGCCGACCATGTCGCCTGCGTGGTGGACCATCGTGTACTCGTCGGGGCTGGCCGGGGCGTCCGTGCCGCCGTAGCCCCGCATGTCGGGCGCCGCCGCGCGGAAGCCCGCCTGTGCGAGCGCGCCCATCTGCGCGCGCCAGGACATCCAGCTTTCGGGAAAGCCATGGCACAGCAGCACGAGCGGACCTTCGCCCTGGGTCGCCACCCGCATGCGGATGGTGCCCACGTCGAGCACCTGGACCTGGGGCTGGTCCTGCGCGCTCACGCGATGCTCCCGAGCAGCTGCGGCAGCCTCGCCCCCGCCGCTTCGCCCGCCGCTGCCACCTCGTGCAGCAACTGCTTGACCTGCGGCGTGATCTCCACGCCTTTGAGGATGACGGCCTGGCCATTGAGCCGGCACTGCGCCAGCCAGGCCTGCAACTGCGCATTGCCCCTGCCCGCCGCCGCATTGCGCAGGGTGACGGCCCACATGCGCAGCCAGTCCAGCGGGACCTCGGGGCCAGGCACGGGCGCGCACAGCGCGTTCTTCGCGGCATCGTCCTGCCCGTGGCTTTCCACCCAGGCGATGATCGCCGCGCTGAAGAGGGGCTGGCACCAGCGCACCATCAGGAGGTTGATCGTGTCGCCGTCGAAGACAGGAACCCTGGGCGCGGGCTGGATCGCGCTGGCGCTGCAGTTCACGTAGAGCGTGTCGGGGTCGGCGGCGACGGTACCGCGCTCCAGCAGGATGCGCCCGGGTTCGATCGCCTGCACGCGCCCCAGGCGCACCACATCGGTGATCCGCCGCAGCTGCGCGAGCTCGCCGCGCGAGAGGACCGCGCAGCGGTAGGTGCTGGGCTCCACGCGCGGATCGATGCGCATGAGCACCTGCCGCTCCTCGAGCATGTGCAGCAGATCGGGCAGGTCCTGCGCGCGCGCGATCGACTCGAACTGGGCGATGGTGTTGCGCAGGGCCCGCTCGTATCCGTCGACGCCGGGCTGGACGTTGCCCCGGTCCATCACCCAGGCATCGCGCGGCATGATCCAGCGCATGCGATCGGGCGCGGCACCGTTTTCCAGCAACCAGATGCACGCGTCCATGCCGGTCTTGCCCGAACCGACGACGGTGTAGTGCGCGTACGGATGCTCCAGCCGCGGCAGCTCGTTGGGCGGCACGCAGCGCACGCCGGCGGCCAGCTCGTAGCGCGGCGCATGGGTCGAAGGAATTTCGGTGCGGGCGTGGGTCGCGTCGACCCGCCTGCGTGCGACGCGCACCTCGCGCTCCTCGCCGCTGACCAGGGAGCGCAACCTATGGATGCCGCCTGCGCCGCCGAGGTACTCCGTCTTCGGGAGCCACTCGATGCGGCCGGAAGGAAGGAAGCGATCCCGCATCACGGTGTCGAAGTGCGCCAGCACCTCGGGCCCCGAGGCCAGGCTGAACATGCCCTGGTTCACCCCGCGGGATTCCCTGGTCCATGCGGCGAGCTCGCGCGAGGCGACGCCGTACCAGGCCGCCGGCTGGTGCAGCCGCACGAAGGAGTACGCGTCGTTCCAGTGCCCGCCCACGTGTCCGCGCCGGTCCACCATCAGCACGCGCGCCCCGGGAGACTCGGTGAGCAGCGTATCGACGAAAGCCATCGCCGTGGCGCCCGCACCGACCACCAGGTAGTCCGTTTCCAGCATCGGCATGCGTCCCTCCTGCAGGAGTGAAGGGCGCAGTGTGGCGGCCGCGGCCGGCGCGGTCAACGGACGGGAGAGCTCACTCCGACAAGGCCAGGCGCAGCTCGTGCGGCGCCAGGCCGGCCTGCTTCACGACCTTGGACCACCTGGCGAGTTCGGCCTCCACCTTGGCCGAAAGCGAAGCCGGCGTTCCCGGCTCGACCTGTGCACCGTGGCTGCGCAAGCGCTCGATCACCTCCGGGTCCGCCAGCACCTCGTTCAGCAGGCGATTGAGCTGGTGGAGGATGGCGCCAGGCGTTCCGGCCGGCGCGAACAGGCCGTACCACTGCGCGGCGTCGACACCCGTCACACCGAGTTCCGCCAGGGTGGGCACGCCCGGCAGGCCGGCGAGCCGCTTCGGGCCGGTCACGGCCAGCGCCCGCAACTGGCCGGTGCGGATGAAGGGGTGGGCGGTGAAGAGGCTGGGGAACATGATCTGCGCCCGCCCGGACACGGTGTCGGCGATCGCCGGTGCGGCCCCTTCGTAGGTCGCGCTGGCCAGCGCCGTACCGGTGCTGAGCTGGAACAGTTCCGCCGCGAAGTGCGGTGGCGTGCCGTCGCCCGCCGACGCGTAGCCGTAGCGTCGGGGTGCGGCCTTGAGCTTCGCGATGAGCGTGGCCACGTCGGCCGGGACCTGGTCCGGGTGGCCCACCATCAGGGTGGGCGACGAGCCCACCATCCCGATCGGCGCGAAGTCGCGCACCGGGTCGTAACCGACCTTCTGCAAGGCCGGATTCATCGCATGGGTGCCGATGTAGCCGAACAGGATGGTGTGCCCGTCGGGTTCGGCATGCGCCACGTACTCGCTGGCGATCGCCCCGTTCGCACCGGCGCGGTTGTCCACCAGCACTTCGCGTCCGAGCAAGGGACCGAGCCGGGCGGCGATGATGCGCGCCATCCTGTCGTTGCCGCCGCCCGCGCGGGTCGGAACGATGATGGTGACGGGCTTGTGCGGAAAAGCCGAGGGCACCTCGGCCGCCACTTCGGGCCGCGAGAACACGTACTGCGGCAAATGCAGCTCGCCCTGCATGATCTTGCGCGCGGTGCGCACCAGTGCGGCGCTCTCCACCGTGGCATCTTCCCCGTCGCCCTTCAGCTCGACTTCGACGTCGATCTGGCCGGCCGGATGCAACACCACGAGGGCATGGCGTCCGGGTTCGCGCGGCATGGCGCTCGCCACCGTGCCGGGCAAGGCGAACGCGCTGGCGACGCCGATGGCCCCGGTGACGGCGTGCGAGGCGTGGCAGCGCCGCGGCGTGAAATAGCGGGACGTCACGCTGTCGGGCGAATCGCCCGCGCTCACCAGCACGGGCTTGGGGATCACGCTGTTCGACACGTCGCCCAGCCCCATCATGCGGCCGGCCTCCAGGCGCAGGGACTCCAGGCGTTCGAGCAGGGCCGCGTTCGCATCCAGCACCGCGGGCTGTTCGCGGCCGGTCAGGCCGAGATCGGCGGCACGCACGATCATCAGCGGCATCGCCGCGTCGATGCAGGTCACCTGGACCCCGGCGATGGTGTCGATGCGGCGGCCCGTCGGAAAGACGGAGCCGGTGACGGCGCCCCAGGCGTCGAGGAAGTTGAGCAGCACGGGCGCCGCCGTTCCCGCCACGCCGTCGATGCGCGCGTCCCCTTCATAGGTCACGCGGCCGCCCGGCGTGCGCACGGTCACGTCGATGCGCGAGCCGGTGTTCACGTTGTGCACGCGCACGGTGGTCGTGCCCTGCCCGGCGGCGACCAGCCCCTGCTCGATCGCGAAGGGCGCCACGCCCGAGAGCATGTTGCCGCAGTTCGGGCGCGTGTCGACCGAGCGATGGCCCACGCCCACCTGGGCGAACAGGTAGTCGAGGTCGCAGCCGGGCCGCGTGGAGCGGGAAACGATGGCGACCTTGCTGTTGAGCGTGCTGCCACCCCCGACGCCATCGAGCTGCAGCGGATCGGAGGCACCGATGGCCCCGATCAGCGCCTCGTCGCGGGCCTCGTCACCCTCGGGCAGCCACTCGCGCAGGAAGAACGGGCCCCGCGAGGTGCCGGCGCGCATGAGGACGCAGGGGATGACCTTGCTCATGTCAGTCGGCGGTGAGCTTGGCGGCCTGGACCACCTTCTTCCACTTCACCTGCTCCTGCTCCACGTAGCTGCGCAGCTGGTCGGGCGTCAT
This sequence comes from Ramlibacter sp. G4-7, assembly GCF_057784995.1. NCBI lineage: Bacteria > Pseudomonadati > Pseudomonadota > Betaproteobacteria > Burkholderiales > Comamonadaceae > Ramlibacter > Ramlibacter sp. G4-7. The sequence goes on along the minus strand of NZ_JBYNTT010000001.1, from coordinate 159,750 downwards.
GGTCGACACCTCCGCGCCATGGCCTTCCAGGCGCTGGGCGACCGACTTGTCGGCCAGGACCTGGTTGAGCGCCTTGTTGAGCTGGTCGATGATCGGCTTGGGCGTCTTCGCCGGCGCGAAGATCGCGTACCACTGCGACACGTCGACCCCGTTGATGCCCTGCTCCTTGAGCGTGGGCACGTCGGGCATCAGGGCCGAACGCTTCTCGCCGGCAACGCCCACCGCCTTCAATTTGCCACCCTTCACATAAGGCATGGCCGTGAACAGGCTGGGGAACATCACCTGGGTCTGGCCGCCGATGGTGTCGGTGATCGCCGGCGCCGAACCCTTGTAAGGCACGTGCAGCATGGAGGTCCCCGTCGCCAGCTTGAACATCTCGGCGGCGAAATGCGGCGCGGTGCCGTTGCCGGCGGAGGCATAGCTGATCTTGTCCGGGGTCGCCTTGAGCAGCCCCACGACATCCTTGGCGTTGTTCGCCTTGACCGCGGGGTTCACCACCATCAGCGTGGCCGACGATCCGACCATGCCGACGGGCTCGAAATCCTTGACGGGGTCGTAGCGCAGCTTCTGCAAGGACGGATTCATCGCGTGGGTCGCGACGTAGCCCAGCATCAGCGTGTAGCCGTCAGCGGGCGCCCGCATGACGAACTCGCTGGCGATGGCGCCATTGGCACCGGCCTTGTTGTCGACGATGACGGGCTGCTTGAGGATGGCCGACATCGCCTGGCCGACGGTGCGCGCCATGGCGTCGTTGGCGCCGCCCGCGGCGGTGGGCACCACGATCGTGATGGCCTTTTCAGGGTAGGCCGCGAAGGCGCTGCCGCACGCGAACAGGGTGGTCATGGCGGCTGCGGCGCCGATCAGGGGAAAGCCAGTGAAACGCATTTGTCTGCTCCGGTGGATGGGGGGTCGCAAGTGAAAGGGCTGTTGTTCTTGGACTGACCCCGATGGTCCGGCGGACGGCATTCCTTGTGAATTGCATGTTTAGAATCGATTGATGCGCACCGTGGATCAGTGAAGTTCATCGGGGGACCCGCAGATGGCCATCAACTTCAACCTCAACGACCTCCAGGCGTTCCGGGCGGTCGCCGAACTCAGCAATTTCCGCAAGGCGGCGGAAGCGCTGCACGTCTCGCAACCGGCCTTCAGCCGGCGCATCGAGAAACTGGAGGAGGCCCTGGGCGTGCAGTTGCTGGAACGCACCACGCGCCGCGTGGTCCTGACCTCGGTCGGGCGGGACTTCGACCGGAAGGTGCAGCAGCTCCTCGATGACCTGGACCACACCCTGCTCGGGATCCGGGGCGTGGCGGCCACGCGCATGGGCGAGGTGTCGATCGCCTGCGTGCCGTCGACCGTCTACTACTTCGTCTCGCAGGTGATCTCGCGCTACCACGAGCGCTATCCCAAGATCCGGGTCAAGGTGTTCGATGCGAGCGCGAACGAGGTGCTGACGGCGGTGGCGCGCAGCGACGCCGACTTCGGACTGAACTTCGTGGGCAGCCAGGAGCCGGACATCGAATTCAAGCCGCTCATGGAGGAACGTTTCGTCGCCGCCTGCCGCCGCGACCATCCCCTGGCGAAGAAGCGCCGCGTCACGTGGACCGAGCTGGCGCAGTACGACTACATCTCCGTGAGCAAGGCCTCCGGCAACCGCCTGCTCCTCGACCAGGCCCTCTCCGGCTTGCCCGGGCGGCCGCAGGGCATCTACGAGACGCAGCACGTCACGAGCATGCTCGGGCTGGTGGAAGCAGGCCTGGGCGTGGCGGCGGTCCCCTCCATCGCGATGCCCGGCGCGGACCATCCGCTGCTGGTCAGCGTCCCCCTGTTCGATCCGGTGGTCAGCCGCAAGATCGGCCTGATCCGGCGCAAGGGACGGGCGCTGACGCCGGCGGCGCAGCAGCTCTATGCGTTCTTTTCCGAGATGAAGGCCAGGCGCGGCAAGTCCGCGGACCGCCCCGCCGTGGCCTGATGCGCGCGGGCCGGGGCGCCGGCCCGCGCGCGGCGTCAATGGGCGGTGCCGGAGCTGCCGAGCGCCGGCTCGTAGTCGGGGCCGCCCTCTTCGAGCTCGTGCTCGGTGTTGGCGTAGTTTTCGCCCAGTTCGCGCTGCAGCACCTCCCGGTCGCAGGCGTTTTCCCAGATCGCGACCACGACGCAGGCCACCGCGTTGCTGATGGTGCTGGTCAGCGCCCGCGCTTCGGACATGAACCGGTCGATGCCGACGATCAGCGCCACGCCGGCCACCGGCAAGTCGGGCATCACGGTGAGCGTGGCGACCAGGGCGACGAAGCCACTGCCGGTGACGCCGGCCGCGCCCTTGGACGTCAGCAGCATGACGCCCAGCATGGCGGCGATCTGTCCCCAGGACAGGTGGATGTCGCAGGCCTGGGCGATGAACATGGAGGCCAGCGTCAGGTAGATGGCGGTCCCGTCGAGGTTGAAGGAATAGCCGGTGGGCAACACCAGGCCCACGACGCCCTTCCTGCAGCCCAGGCGTTCGAGCTTGAGCAGCAGGCGGGGCAGCACCGGCTCGCTCGACGAGGTGCCCAGCACCACCAGCAGTTCTTCCTGGATGTAGCGCAGCAGCTGCCACAGCTTGAAGCCGTGCATGCGCGCCAGCGTGCCGAGCACCACGACCACGAAGAAGAGGGAGGCGATGTAGAAGGTGCCGATCAGCAGGCCGAGGGAACCGATCGACTGGATGCCGTAGCGCCCGACGGTGAATGCCATGGCACCGAACGCACCCACGGGAGCCAGCCGCATGATGATGCCGAAGGCGGCAAAGAGCATGTGCGCGAAGCCGTCGATCCCCTCCAGCACCGGCTTTCCGGCGCTGCCGATGCGGGTGAGGCCGAACCCGCAGAGGACGGCCAGCAGCAGGACGGGCAACACCTCGCCCTCCGCGAAGGCACCGAAGAAGGCGTTGGGGATGATGTGCAGCACGAAATCCGTGAATCCATGGATGTGCACCTGGCTGGCGAAACGGCCGGCCACGGAGGCATCCAGGTTCTTCGGGTCGATGTGCATGCCCAGGCCGGGCTGCAGCAGCAGCACCGCGGCCAGGCCGGTGAGCAGCGCCACGATGGTCAGGGCATAGAACAGGCCCATCGCCTTGAGGAGCGTCTTGCCGATCTCCTTCGAGTCGCCGAGCGACGTGATCCCCGTGACGATGGTGCAGAACACCACCGGCGCGATCATCATCTTCACCAGCTTGACGAAGCCGTCGCCGAGCGGCTTGAGCGCCGCGCCGAACTCGGGCCAGTAATGCCCGACGGCGATGCCGAGGACCAGGCCGATGAGGACCTGCACGTAGAGGAGCTTGAGAAGCTTCGAGAAGTTCACGATGTCGTCTCCGGTTCTGGGGGCGTGGGTATCCCGGCACCGGTCTGCGCCGGTGTTCCTCTTGCTGCGATGGAAGCCTGAGCGGCCGGGTCAGCGCCGGTGGGCGAGGACCCTGTCCACCATCACGCCGGCCTGGCCCAGGTGGTTGGCGGGTTCGCACATCGCTTCGAGCTGGGCCCGGGTGACGTGCTTGCTGATTTCGGCGTGCGCCGCCAGGATCTCGATCAGGGGACGGTCCTGCTTGATCGCCTCGCGGCACAGGTCGTACACGAGGTCGTGCGCGTATTCGCGGCCGATGTAGGGGCCCAGTCCCATCATCACGGCTTCGGACATGACCAGCCCGTTGGTCATGTCGATGTTCGCGCGCATGCGGCCCGCGTCCACCTCGAGCCCCTTGAGGACGAACTTGGTCTGCTTGAGCGCGCCCGACATCAGGCAGAAGATCTCGGGCAGCGCGACCCACTCGATTTCCCAGGGGCCGGTGGAGCGCTCGTGGTCGGCCACCATCGCGTCCATCAGGGCCGCGGCATGCTGGCGCGCCACCGAGATGTTCGCGTGGATGTAGAGGCAGGAGATCGGGTTGCGCTTTTGCGGCATCGTCGAGGACGAGCCCCGGCCCGGCGCGTACGGCTCGAACACCTCCGCCACCTCCGTCTGCATCATCAGCTTGACGTCCATCGCGATCTTGCCCAGCGAGCCGCCGACCAGGGCCAGGAAGTTGCCGACTTCGGCCACGGTGTCGCGCACGGTGTGCCAGGAGATCAGGGGCTGGGCCAGGCCCAGTTCCTTCATCAGGCCGGCCTGGGTTTCCATCGCACCCTTTTCCAGCGAGGACAGCGTGCCGGAGGCGCCGCCGAACTCGCCCATCAGCACGCGCGGTTTGAGTTGCTGCAGCCGCTCGCGATGGCGATCGATGCCGGCCAGGATGCTGGCCATCTTGTAGCCGAAGGTGATGGGGGTGGCCTGCTGCAGGTTGGAGCGGCCGATCACCGGGGTGTCGCGGTACTTCTTCGCCAGCGACGCGAGCGCTTCGCCGATCTCGTCGAGGTCTTGTTCGACCAGCGCGAGCCCTTCGCGCATCTGCAGCACCGCCGCCGTATCGGTGATGTCCTGGGTGGTCGCGCCCCAGTGGCAGAACTCGCCGAGCCGGTCGCGGCAATTGGCGTTGATCTGGTTGACCACCGCGATGATCGGGTAGCCGATCTGCTCGGTCTTGGCCTTGAGCTTGTCCCAGTCGATCTGCGACAGGTTGCAGTTGCGGACGATCTCGTCCGCCGCCTCTTTCGGGATGATGCCCAGCTGGCCCTGGACCTTGGCCAGGGCGCGTTCGATGTCGAGGTACTTGGCGGTGCGGTTTTCGTCCGACCAGACCTCGCGCATGCGCGCGTCGCTGAACATGTCGCCGAAGATGCGCGAGTCGATGATGGTGGAAGCCATGGTGTGTTGTCTCTCGGGTCGGGGAAGGGAAAGGGTCAGTCGCGGGCCAGGCCCAGGGTGCGCTGTGCCTGCAGCACCACGGGGCGGTCGACCATGCGGCCGTCGAGCCGGGCGGCGCCCGGGGATGCGGCATCCGCCGCGAGCACGCGCCGCGCCCACGCGAGCGCCTGCTCGCTGGGCCGCAGCGCGGCGTGGATGGGGGCGACCTGGCTGGGGTGGATGCACAGCTTGGCGCCGAAGCCCTGGCTGCGGGCCAGGGCCAGGTCGCTGCGCAGGCGCTGCGGGTCGTCCAGTTGCGGCGTGACGCCGGCTACCGGCGAAGGCAGGCCCGCCACGCGCGAGGCCAGTGCGATGCGGCTGGCCGCGTAGGCCAGGCCCGATGCGTCCTCGGTGATGTCGATGTCGAGATCGAGGGCGAAATCCAGGGTGCCGAACACCAGGCGTGAAGCGCCCCCGGCCGCCACGCTGGCGACCTCGGCCACGCCGCGGGCGCTCTCGACCAGCGCGAGCACGTTCGCGTCCGGCAGCACGGCCTTGGTCGCGGCGATCTGCTGCGCGGATTCCGCCTTGGGCAGCAGGACGCCGGTGGCCCCGGCCTCGCGCAGCGCCAGCAGGTCGTCCGCGAACCACGGGGAGTCGGCATCGTTGATGCGCACGACGATGCGGGCCCGCTCGGCCGGGGCCGCCTCGGCGAACCAGTTCGCGATCGCTTGGCGGGCCGACGCCTTGTCGCTGGCTGCGACCGCGTCCTCGAGGTCGAGGATGACGACGTCGGCGCCGCTGGCCAGGGCCTTGCCGAAGCGCTCGGGGCGCGTCCCCGGAACGAACAGGTAGGTGCGCGCCTGGGTGGAAGGGTCGAACATCGCGTCGGCCCTCAGACGGCGTTCGCGCCATGCAGCGCGGCGATCTCCGACGGGCCGTAGCCCAGTTCGGCAAGGATCGCATCGGTGTGCTCGCCCAGCGCGGGCACCGGGTCCATCCGGGGACCGACGTCCCAGGTCCCGGGCGGCAGCATGGCGGGCAAGCTGCCTTTGGGCGAGCCGACTTCGGTCCAGCGGCCGCGCGCCTGCAGCTGCGGATGCGCCCACAGTTCGTGCATGGTGTTGACGCGGGCGTTGGCGATCTGCGCGCGTTCGAGCCGCTCGACGACCTGGGCGCCGGTGAGCGCCGAGAACGCCTCCACGATGATCCGGCGCAGCGCGTCGCGCTCGGCCACGCGCTTGAAGTTCGCGGTGAAGCGCGGGTCCTTGGCGAGCTCGGGGTGCTGCAGCACCTTGTCGCAGAAGCTGACCCATTCGCGCTCGTTCTGCAGGCCCAGCATCACGGTGGTGCCGTCACCAGCCGGAAAAGGGCCGTAGGGATAGATGGTGGCGTGGCTGGCCCCGGTGCGCGGCGGCGGCGGGGCGCCTTCGAAGGCGTAGTACAGCGGATAGCTCGTCCACTCGGCGAGCGACTCCAGCATCGAGATGTCGATGCGCTGGCCCTTGCCGGTCTGGCCGCGCTGCAGCAGCGCGGCGAGGATATTGCTGTACGCATACATGCCGGCGGCGATGTCCGCGATCGACGGGCCGGCCTTGCACGGCTCCTCGGGGGTGCCGGTGACGGAGACGAAGCCCGCCTCGCTCTGGATCAGGAGGTCGTACGCCTTCTTGTCCCGGTACGGGCCGGGGTGGACCGGGTCGTCGCCGTAGCCCGAGATGTCGCACACGATCAGGCCCTTCTTGATCGCGGAGAGGCGCTCGTAGCCCAGGGCCAGGCGCGACGCGGCGCCGGGCGCGAGGTTCTGCACCACGACGTCGGCCTTCTCGACCACCAGGCGCTCCAGGATCCTGGCCGCTTGCGGATGCTTGACGTCGAGCGTGAGGCTTTCCTTGGAGCGGTTGGTCCAGACGAAGTGCGAGGCCAGGCCGCGGACGCGCTCGTCGTAGCCGCGCGCGAAGTCGCCCGAACCGGGCCGCTCGATCTTGATGACGCGTGCGCCGAGGTCGGCGAGCTGGCGGGTCGCGAAGGGTGCGGCGATCGCGTGTTCCAGCGTGACGACGGTGATGCCCTTGAGTGGCTGCATGTTGCTGTCTCCGGTTGGCGCGTGGATCAACGCAGGACGGCGGTCGCGTCCATGGTCAGCCAGCCGTCGTGGTCGGAGGCCCAGAGCCGCACGGTCTTGCCGTCGGCCTGCGGCTGGCCGCTGACGTGGAAGGCATTGAGGTCGAACGTGGGGCGGACCGCCTTGAAGCGGAAGCTCGCCACGTCGGCGTCGGGCATCTGGCGCCGCAGCAGGTCCATCAGCAGCGTGGCGATCAGCGGGCCGTGCACGACGAGGCCGGGATAGCCTTCCTCCTGCGTCACGTACTGGCGGTCGTAGTGGATGCGGTGGCCGTTGAAGGTGAGGGCGGAATACCGGAACAGGAGCACGTCGTCCGGAACGATCTGGCGGCGCCAGGCGGCGTCGGCCGGCGCGGCCTGCGGCGGCGGCGCGACGTCGTTGGGGCCCTGCGCCTCGCGGTAGACGATGTCGTGGAACTCGACCAGGGCCGGATCGGAGCTGTCGTTGCACCGCACTTCGTGGCGCACCTTGACGAAGACGAGCTGGCCCGTGCGGCCTTCCTTGCTGGACACGTCGTCGATGGTGGAGGTCCGGGCGACCCGGTCGCCGACGCGGATCGGCGCGCGGAAGTCGAACTGGCTGCCCGCCCACATGCGTCGCGGCAGCGGCACCGGCGGCAGGAACCCGCCGCGCTTGGCATGGCCGTCCGGGCCGATGTCGCTCTGCCGGTGCATGGGCAGGAAGTACAGCCAATGCCACAAGGGCGGCAGGGCCGTGCCGGTGGTGACCGGACTCGCGGGATGGTCGAGCGTGGCCGTCAGCGCAATGACGGGGGTGGGATAGATCGTGTCCCGGACGGTCTCGCTGCGTCCGATCCAGGAACGGAGGTCCTCTTGCTGTGTGCTCACTGGCGTCTCCAAGGCTGGCTGTGCCGGGCCGGCTTCAGCTCTGGGACGGAGTGTGGGACCTGCCCACCCTCAGGTGAATTGCAATGTTTGGACGGATTGATGCATGCCGTCGATCAGCCGCAGCGGGACCGTGCGGCACGGCTGCCAGCAGGATGGCCGCCGCGCGAGGGCTACGCGCGCGCGGCGGGAATTACGAGCTCCGCCGCGCCTCGCGCTGCCCGAGCCCCAGGAAGGGGGACGCGACACCGGCGCGCAGCAAGCGCAGCTTGGTGATGCAGGAGCGCAGCATCCTGCGGTTCTCCTGCACCACGGATGCATCCAGGGGACCGAGACGCCCGGCCGCCTTGCTGCCGCGGCTGCGCAGGGCCAGCATGCGCTCCATTCGCGCCAGCAGGTGCGCCTCTTCCCGCGTGACGGCTGCCTGCCCGAATCCCATTGTGTTTTTCATGCGTACCTCGCAACGGAAGTGAGAACGTGAGGTTAGGCCTGTAACACTTCTTTCGCATCGCTCCAATGGCAGAGGGTAGTCCTTCCGGGCATCCCCTGGGCAGGATATTTCGGTGTCGCCCATCACGGGACCGCCCACGGCACCACGCCGGTGCAGACCCGTGGTGTAGTTGCCGCATGGCCAAGCGACCGGGGATCTTCCCCACCTTCTTCCTGTCCGGCTTCGAGTGCTCCACCTTCCTCTGGAAGGACCGCAAGCGCCGCGACCTCGTGGCCGAGACGCGGCACCGGCAGCACGCACTGGAGGATTACCGGATCCTGCAGGGCCTGGGCATCGCCGTCGCCCGCGAGGGCATCCCCTGGCCGCTGGTGGAGGGCCCGTCCGGGTACCGCTTCGAGCTGATCGCGCCGATGCTGGAGGCCATGCGCGCGACGCGCATCACCCCCATCTGGGACCTGTGCCACTACGGCTACCCGGAAGACCTCGATCCGTTCTCGGAGCAGTTCTGCACGCGCTTCGCCAACTACTGCGGCGCGGCGGCGCAGCACGTCGCGCGCCACCTGCCGGGGCCGTACTTCTTCACGCCGATCAACGAGATCACGTTCTTCTCGTTCTGCGCCGGCGAGTGGGGCTGGGTGGCGCCGTACCGCAACACCCGCGAGGACCGGATGAACCTGCGTGTCGCCTTGTGCAGGGCGGCGATCCGCGGGGTCAACGCGATTCGCGAGGTGCTGCCCGACGCCCGCATGGTCCATGTCGATCCGCTGATCCAGGTCATCGCCCCACCGGACCGGCCCGACCTGAAAGAGGCCGCCGCGCACGAGACCTTCGTGGACAGCTTCATCGCCTGGGACATCCTGTTCGGCAAGTCCCACCCGGAACTGGGCGGCGCGCCGGAGATCCTGGACATCGTGGGCATCAACAACTACTCGTTCGGGCAGATGGAATACCGCGAACATGGCCCGCACCAGGCGCTAGACCCTGGCCACGAGGGGATCCAGCCGCTGTGCACGCTGATGGCGCGCGTCGCCGACCGGTACCGGCGGCCGATCGTGATCAGCGAAACGAGCGGCATGAACCAGGGCCGGCCCGACTGGCTGCGCGACGTGATGAACGAAGCCATGGCCGCCGTGAACCAGGGCATGGACCTGCACGGCATCTGCCTGTATCCGGCGATCGACATGCCCGACTGGCACACGGGCCGGTGGCTGCACAACGGGATCTGCGACCTGGTGGAGGAAAACGGCGAGCTGCGGCGCGTGCCGTTCGGCCCTTACGTCGACGAGCTGCGCCGCTGGCAGAAGGAGCTGAACCGGGTGACCGCGGTGGACGAGGACCCGTACAGCGACCCGGTCGAACTGCAGGACGTGATCGACGCGGCGCAGCGCCTGCGCCCGGTGCCGGACGCGGACTGGCACTAGCAGCCTGGGGGGTTGGCAATCCGCGACAATGGCCGTTCTGCCCACGAACGCCATGCAAACCAAGCGCATTTCCCTCCCCTCCGTCGTGTTCGCGCTCGCCGCGGGCGCCCTGATCCCCACCTCCACCTCCTTTGCGGCGCAACACCAGGCCGCCAAGCCGGCGCGCAAGAAGGCCGCAGCCGCGGCGCCCGCCCCGGCGGCCACCCCCGGCCAGACCGCAGTGGCCGGCGGCGCGCCGGCGCTGGCCGCCAAGGCCTGGCTGCTGATGGATTTCGAATCCGGCGAGGTGCTCGCCTCGGCCAACCCCGACGAACCGCTGCCGCCCGCGTCCCTGACCAAGATGATGACCAGCTACCTGGTGGAGCAGGCGCTGCGCTCGGGCAAGCTCAAGAAGGACGACCTGGTCACGGTGAGCCAGAACGCCTGGTGCCGGGGCTCGAGCACCGAGTCGTGCATGTACCTGCCGCTGAACAGCCAGGCCAAGGTGATCGACATCCTGCGCGGCATCATCATCCAGTCCGGCAACGATGCGTCCAAGGCGATCGCCGAACACATGGCCGGCTCCGAGGAGGGCTTCGCCAAGCTGATGAACGCCGAGGCCAAGCGTCTGGGGATGACGCACACGAACTTCGTCAACGCCACCGGCCTGCCCGACCCGGCGCACAAGGCGTCCGCGCGCGACCTGGCCATCCTGGCACGCGCGATCATCCGGGACAGCCACGACTACTACCCCATCTACGCGGAACGCGACTTCACCTACCACGGCATCAAGCAGGGCAACCGCAACGCCCTGCTCTACACCGATCCCACCGTCGACGGCCTGAAGACCGGCCACACGGCGGATGCGGGCTACTGCCTGGTCACCTCGTCCAAGCGCAACGACATGCGGCTGATCTCGGTCATCCTCAACACCAGCAGCGCGCAGGCGCGTGCCGACCAGACGCGCACGCTGCTCGGGTGGGGCTTCGGCAACTTCGAGAAGGCCACGCCGATCGCGCCGAACGTGGTGGTCGGCACGGCCAAGGTGAGCTTCGGCAAGGCGGACACCGTTGCGGCCGGCCTCGGATCGCCGTGGACGCTGACCGTGCCGCGCGGCCAGCAGGTGCAGACCGCCGCGCAGCTCAAGCCCGACCTGGAGGCGCCGATCACCAAGGGCGCCGTGATCGGCAAGGTCGTCGCGACCTCCAACGGCAAGCCGATTGGCGAAGCACCCCTGGTCGCACAGGCCGACGTGGAACGCGCCGGCTTCATGCTGCGCATGTGGCAGCACGCGGTCAAGTTGGTCGGGAAGTGAACGAGGGCGGCGACGCGGCTTCAGCTGCCAGGCGTCGCCTGCCGGAACTGCTTCTGCGCAAACCGCCACGCCATGCGTGACGCATCAGGCCCCAGGGCGTCGCTGAACGCCTGCCCCGCGGTGCCGCCGCTCCAGGCGTGGCCCAGGCTGGCCACCTCCATCAAGGTCGCCACGGTGGCGCCCCTGCGCCTGAAGTCCGTGACCGTCGCCGCGTAGCGCTTGCCGCGCTGCAGGCTGCGTTGCGCGCCGCCGCGGGCGCCCGCCGCCTCGGCCCAGACCTGCGCGGCGGCCAGGCCGTTGTTCGGGGCGACCACCGTGTCCTCGCGCCCGTGGATCACCAGCAGCGGCGGCAGTGCAGCCGGCGTGTCGACCGGCTTGGCGGGCAGCGGCCTGGTGTTGCGCAGTCCGTGCATCGCACCCACCGCGGAGAGCGTGGAATAGGCCGTGCCCGGGGGAATGCCGGAGTGCATGATGACCGCCTTGAACCGCCCGGGCTGCCGCAGTGCGAGCAGTGCCGCCATGCTCGCGCCGGCCGACAGCCCCGCCACCGCGATGCGGTCGCGATCGGCCGAATACAACATGCACACCTGGTCGATCGCACTGGTGATCGAAGCTGCCTCGCCATAGGCGCGTCCCGCCGAGGTGTCGAACCAGTTCCAGCAGCCTTGCGCATTGGCGGCGCGATCCTGCTCGGGATACAGCACCTGGAACCGTTCCCGCGCCGCGATGGCATTCATGCCGGTGCTGGTGGCGAAGCTCTTCGCGTCCTGCCGGCATCCGTGCAGCATGACCATCATGGGCAGGCGCTCGCCGAACTTGACCCCCGGCGGGCGATACAGCCGCCAGCGCCGCGCGCCACCTGCTCCCATCGCCACGCCGGAAAGCCACTGGCCCGCGCCAGGCGGCGGCGTGCGCTGCTGCAGCGCGGGGGCCAGGAAGGTCTTGGCGGTGCGTTGGTTGGCAAAGGCAACCGCGCCGGCCACGGCCGCGACGCTGCCTTCCACGACCTTGGCCCATCGGCCGGCGCGGGAGCGTGGCTTCAGCGTCGCACCTTCTTGCGCGCAGTGGACTTGGCAGCCGGGCGGGGCGTCCAGAAATCGACGATCTGCCGCATGACGTCGGCCTGGGCCGTGGCGACCTGCCTCTTGGCCGCGGCCGTCGCGTGCCCGCGCGCAGTGCTGGCCGTCCGGTTGGCGGCGCTCAGCCACATGCTCATGAACGGGTTCTTGCTGATCCAGGGATTGGTCATTGATGCTGCTTGAAGTGGATCTGCAGGAGCATGGGGCAGATGGTGCGGCGCGCAAAGCCGGCGCCAGCCTGTTCGTTCGTCGCCCCTGTCCTACGTATTTCCAGTCACTGGGCGGGGTCGACATGGTGGAGCGCGGACTCGGAGAGCTGCGCGTGACGCGCCTTCCTTCAGCTGCGTTGCAGGACGACCTGCGTGCCGGCCCGCAACGTGTTGTGCACTTCCGCCACCGCGTCGGTTTCGCGCAGCAGCCTGTCGATGTCTGCAGCAGCGGCGTCCGACTCGACTGCCGCGCGGTAGCGGATGTCCGTGGCGGCCAGCCCGATCCCCGGAAACTCCGCCTGCACCTCCACGTCGACTGCAGTGACCGCGATGCCCAGGCGGGCCGCTTCCCGGAACAGGTCGTTGCAGTAGCAGGTGGCCAGCGCGAGCATCAGGAACTCGCCGCCGTTCACCTCCGATCCCCTCCCCGTTGCCTTGGCCCCGACCTGCACCTTGCGGCTGTTTCCGGCAGTGGCCACTTCCACGTCGTGCGTGGCGGCGGTATTCCTGACCCTGGCGGTGATGTGCATGCGGACTCCTTTGCCAAGGCGCTACGGCTGCACGGCCTCGTACTTTCCCCGCCGCACTCCCTCCAGGTTCACCCCTTCGACGCGGATCAGGCGCGCTGCGCCCTCGCGGCGCGGCGCATGGATCTCGCCTTCGTTGTACACGTGCGCGACGCCGGGCGTCAGCGCGTATTCGCGCACCTTCCTCACCTGCGCGCGCCCGTCCGGGGAGACCGCGCCTACCGGCACCCAGTCCGTCATCAGCGTCACGCCATCGGCTTGGCCGTAGATGGCCCAGGACGGCCCGTGGTCGTGGGGGCCGCCATTCCTCGCGTCGGTGTAGCGGTGCGCCAGGATGCAGAAGCCCAGGTCGGGATCCTGGTAGACCACCTTGCGTTCCGGCGAAGCGTCGTCGAACAGGCTGTCGACGAAGGCGCGATCCTTCAGCGCGGCGCGCAGGAGCGTGGCGACCTGCTCGCGGCCGGCCGGGCTGTCGTTGACCTGGAGGATGGCGCGGACCTGGGCCGCGAAGGAGGGGAGGGACAGGGACATGGGGCTCCTTGGCTTGACGGATGGGGAAGGGTGCGGTGAGCATAGGAATTCAAGTCGACTTCAAGTCAAGGGAATCCCGCATGGACATCGCGGAAGTGGCGCGCAGGTCGGGCATCAGGGCCTCCGCCCTGCGCTTTTACGAGGAGAAGGGCCTGATCGCTTCGGTCGGCCGGCAGGGGCTGCGCCGCCGGTTCGCGGCGGGCGTGCTCGACCAGCTGGCGCTCATCGCCCTGGCGCAGACCGCCGGCTTCTCGCTCGACGAGATCCGCGCGATGTTCTCTCCCGATGGGCAACCGGCCATCGACCGGCAAAAGCTGGCCGCCAAAGCCGACGAGATCGATCGCACCGTCAAGCGCCTGCAGGCCGTGAGCAGGAGCCTGCGCCATGCGGCGGTGTGTCCCGCGCCCAGCCACATGGAGTGCCCCACGTTCCGGCGCCTGCTGCAGGCCGCCGGCAGCACGCCGCGGGCGCAGGCCGGGCGCATTTCCCCGCGGCGACCTTGAGGCTGCGGGCGGGGCGTATCGCCCCTCGCCGCCCCGATCCGTGCAAGGATCGGGCCTGCCGCGCGTCCATGAAGTGCGGCACCGTTTCCTTGCCTGCATGAGCTCCTCGCCCCTTCATTCATTCGCCGTCGAAACCATGCGCGCGCATGGCCTGCTCCCCGCGTTCAGCCCGCAGGCCCTGCGGGAAGCCGCGCTGGCGCAAGCCGGCCCACAAGCGCAGCGCGGCGACATCCGCGACCTGCGGCCACTGCCCTGGTTCTCCATCGACAACGACGACACCCGCGATCTCGACCAGCTCAGCGTCGCCGAGCCCCTGGACGCCGGTGTGGTTCGCCTGCGGGTGGCCGTGGCGGACGTCGACGCGATGGTGCCGCCCGGCGGCGCGGTCGATGCCCATGCCGACGCCAACACCACATCCGTGTACACGGCCGCGGGCGTGTTTCCGATGCTGCCGGAAGTCCTGTCCACCGACCGCACCTCCTTGCACCAGGGCGAGGAGCGGCTGTCCGTGGTGGTCGACATGCTGGTGCAGCCCGATGGCAGCGTCGCGGCGTCCGAGCTGTACCGGGCGGTCGTGCTCAATCGCGCCAAGCTCACGTACGGGCGGGTTTCGCAGTGGCTGGAAGGCGACGCGCAGGCGCTGCCGCAGCTCGCATCCGTGGCCGGGCTCGAACAGCAGCTGCGCGTGCACGACGCCGTGGCCACGCAGCTGCGGCAATGGCGCCAGCGGCGCGGCGCGCTGAACGTGAGCACCGTCTCCGCGCGTCCCGTCTTCCAGGACGACCGGCTGGTGGACCTGCAGCCGGATGAAAAGAACCGCGCCAAGGACCTCATCGCCGACCTCATGATCGCCGCCAATGCCGCCACGGCCCGCTTCCTGGCCGAGCGTGGCTTTCCTTCGCTGCGCCGCTTCCTGCAGTCGCCGCGGCGCTGGGATCGCATCGAGGCCCTGGCGGCAAGCCATGGCGTGACGCTGCCCACGGACCCGGACCCGGTCGCGCTCGACCGCTTCCTGTGCGAGCGCCGGCACGCCGACCCGCAAGGCTTTGCCGACCTGTCGCTGCGCATCGTGAAGATGCTCGGCTCGGGCTCCTATGTCGCGGCCGCTCCCGGGGATCGGGCTCTGGGCCACTTCGGCCTGGCGGTCAGCGACTACGCGCATTCCACCGCCCCGAACCGGCGTTTCCCCGACCTGGTGACGCAGCGGCTGCTGAAGGCTGCGCTCGCCGGCGACGCGCCGCCTTACGCGTTCGATGCCCTGGAGCAGATCGCCCGCCACTGCACCCTGCAGGAGGACAACGCCAACAAGGTCGAGCGGCAGGTGCTCAAGGCCGCCGCTGCCTGGCTGCTGCAGGACCGCATCGGCGAAGCCTTCGATGCCATCGTGACCGGCGCCTCGCCCAAGGGCACCTACGTGCGCATCGCGCGGCCCCTGGTGGAAGGAAGGCTGGTGCTCGGACACGAGGGCGCGGACGTGGGCGATGCGCTGGAGGTGCGGCTGGTATCGGTCGACGCGACGCAGGGCTTCATCGACTTCGAGCGGGGCTAGAATCCCACTGCGGGGACAAGAGCAGACTCCCCGCGCGCCAGCCAAGAGGCTCCCGCCTCCAAGTTCTGCTCCTCGTGATGGTCCTGCCCATCGAGGAGCCGACCTTGTCCACACCTTCCCTTGCCCTGCTCTACCCCGGCGATCGCGCCATGCGGGAGCGCGCCGATCCCGCGGAAAGCCGCTTCGCCGCCTTGTTCCAGGCTTTCACGGACGCGGGCGTCACCGCTGTCCCCGCCGTGTACGACGACGCCTTCGCCGAGGAGGTGGAGGAGCAGTTGCGCGCCTGCCGCCTCGTGCTGGTCTGGTGCAATCCCATCGACGGCGGCCGGCGTCGCGACCGGCTGGACGCGATGCTGCGCCGCGTTGCCGATTCCGGTGTCGTCGTGAGCGCGCACCCCGACACCATCCTGAAGCTCGGGACCAAGGACGTCCTCTTCGACACGCGCGACCTCCCCTTCGGCAGCGACGTCCGCCGCATCGACAGCCTGCGGCAGCTCGAGGAGGAGTTGCCAGGCAGACTGCAGGCCGGTGCGCGGGTGCTGAAGCAACACCGGGGCCACAGCGGCATCGGCATCTGGCACGTGGAGGCTGCGGACCTCGCACGCAAGCCTGCGCTCCTGCGCGTGCGCCACGCGCAGCGCGGCAGCCCGGAGGAAGTGATGGAGCTGCCGGCGCTGCTGGCGACCCTAGCCCCGTATTTCGAGCCGGCCGATGGCGGCCACATGATCGACCAGGCCTGGCAGCCCCGATTGGTCGACGGCATGATCCGCGCCTATCTCGTCGCAGACCGGGTCGAAGGCTTCGGGCAGCAGTCGATCAATGCCCTGTACCCGGGTGAACGCGGCGAGCCGGCGCCGCAGCCCGGCCCGCGGCTCTATCACCCCGCCGACGCAGCGCCATTCCAGGACCTGAAGCGACGTCTCGAGGGCGGATGGATCGAGCTGCTGGGTGCCCGCACCGGCGTGCCGCGCGAGCAGCTGCCCTTGCTGTGGGACTGCGACTTCCTGTTCGGCGATGCGCCGGCCGGCGGTGCGCAGCGCTACGTGCTGTGCGAGATCAACGTCAGCAGCGTGGCACCCTTCCCCCCGTCGGCGATCGAGCCGCTGGTAGCCGCTGTCCGGCGCCGCCTCGGGCGGATCTGATTCAATCACCTGTACTGCCCTTTTCCGCCATGACCGTCGACCCACCCGTCCAGCTCGCACGGCCCGAGGACGCCGCCGACATCGCGGCGATGTCGCGCGACCTGATCGAGCCCGGCCTGCCCTGGACCTGGCGTCCGAGCCGGGTGCTCTCGGCCATCCGCAATCCCGAGATCAACGTCGCCGTGGTCCGGGTGGACAGCGCGCTCGCCGCGTTCGGCATCATGGAGTACCTGGACAGCGATGCCTACCTGGCCCTGCTCGCCGTGCGCCGCCGGCACCAGCGCCAGGGCATGGGCACGGCGGTCTTGCGCTGGCTGGAAGCGTCGGCGCGCGCGGCGGGGGCCGAGCGCATCCGGCTGGAGGCGCGGCGGGACAACGCCCCCGCACGCAGCTTCTACAACGAGCTGGGCTACCAGGAGGTCGCGATCAAGGCAGGACGCTACAGCGACGGCATCGACGGGGTCGTGCTGGAGAAATGGCTGCGGGCACGGCAGCCGTAGCGCCAGGGTTGCTCAGGTCGGCATCTCGGCGGTAGCCAGGATGGTCGGCTCCTGCGCGGGCTCCACCCTGGACGTGCGCCGCCGGGACATCACGCGCTGGAACTCCAGCCAGATGGCACCCGCCGCCGCGAGCGCCAGCCCGGCTCCGGTCCACATGAGCACCGAGCGCATGCGGGCGACTTCCGAGCGTGCGTCCCTCACCTGGTGGTCGGCGTTGATGAGGGTCTGTGAGGTGCGTCGCTCGACGTCGAGGACGGCGGCCAGCTCCTTGCGGACGGCCGCAAGCTGGGCGAGCGCCGCCGCAGCCGCCGCCTTTGCCTTGTGCAGCTCTTCCACCAGCGAAGCGTCTGCCTTGGCCGCGCCGCCCTCCGCCGGCAGCGCTTCCGCGGCCGGGGGCGGGAACAGGGGCTCGGCCGGCGTGGTCAAGGCCACCGGCCTGGGTTTGGCCTTCAAGGGAAGCTCGGAAGCAGCCTGCCGGGCAACTGCCTGCGGTGGCGGCGCGGCCTTCGCAGTGGAGACGTTCGTCAGCATCAGGAAACTGCGGCTGACGGCCTTGGCACCGCAGCCCACGCGGACATTGACCGTGACGGGCTGTTCATTCACGTTCGCCGGTGAGGTCACGAGCAGGTTTCTCTTGAGGCCATGCCCTTGCACATGGAGCGTCGAGCGCGACACGGGCGCGCTGCCGTAACGCACGTTGGCGCTGGCGCAGGCACGCTCCGTGGGGTCATCCACGGCGAACGGGATGTTCACCTCCAGCGGACGACCGGTGACGGGCTTGCCCCTGATGGGTCCCACCGTCGCGGCCGAAGCGCTCCCCACGGCAAGCAGCAATCCCAGCAACGCGGCTTTTGAAGTCTGCGCCATTTCGCCTCCTCCGCAACCAGACTGGTCACGCCAACAGCAGCACGGGGCTCGTCAGCATGCATGTTGTGGCGCTGGCTCGGCGCGTTCAACGGCGGGAATGTAAAAAGACCGGGAAAGACCCACGCCGTTTACACGCGGCTCATGAATCGTTACGCACTTGTCAGCCCGCTTCGCGCGCGAGCTTTGCCCGCCGCTGGATTTCCCTCGCGCTCGGCTGGTCCTGGACGAACGATCCGGCAGGAACCTCCCCTGCCGGAACGTAGGTGCTCATCACGACACCGCTTGGCGAGGTCTCCGACGCAAGAAGCCGCAGAGCGCCGGGCTGCGCACCGGTTTCGAACAGCCGCTTGCCCTGCCCGAGCACGACCGGGAAGGTCCACACGTTGTACTCGTCGATCAGGGAGGCGGCGCGCAGGGTCTGGATCAGGTTGCCGCTGCCGATGATCTGCAGGTCCTGCCCGGCCTCGGTCTTGAGCCGGGCCACCGCCGCGGCCACGTCACCGTGCAGCAGCGTTGCGTTGTTCCATTCGAGATTCTTCAGCGTGCGCGACGCGATGTACTTCCTGGCCGCGTTGAGATTCCCTGCGATCGGGTTGTCGGCCGGCTGGTAGGGCCAGTACGCTTCGAAGATCTCGTAGGTCCTGCGGCCGAGCACGAGCTCGCGGTCCTTGCCGTCGAAGCCCTGCATGGACCGGCCCATGGCGTCGTCCCAGTGCCGGAAGGTCCAGCCGCCGAACGGGAAGCCGCCGGTGGGATCCTCGTCGGGCCCGCCGGGCGCCTGCATGACGCCGTCGAGCGAGACGAAGGTGGATGCGATCAGCTTTCTCATGGCGGAACTCCTGGTCGGGCATGGACGATGGTTGCTTCATCTCCATGACGAACGAGGCCCGCCTGTTTCGACACGGGCGCGCCGCCCACAGGCCCCATCTGTCCTTGCACCAGCCGCACGCGCCTTCCTCGCCGCCGTTGCCGACGATCGCGTTCCACAGGCGATCGGTCTCAGCCTGGTCGTCGGTCGCGACCTGGAAGGAGAAAGCCTCGTTGTGCGGCCGAGCTGGATGTGGCGCCGCCAACCCCCTATGCTGGCGGCTCCTTCGAGAGGAGCGGCCCATGATCAAGATGAACGTCCTGTACCCCGGCGCGCCCGGTGCGCGTTTCGACCACGCCTACTACCGCGACAAGCACATGCCGATGGTGGCCAGCCGCCTGGGCGAGGCCTGCGTCTACTACTCGATCGACAAGGGCCTCGCGGGCGGGGCGCCGGGCGCGCCCTCGCCCTACCTCGCCGCATGCAGCTTCACCTGCAAGTCGGTGGAACTGCTGCAGCAGGCGCTGGGAAAGCACGGCAAGGAGATCATGGCGGACGTCGCGAACTACACCGACGCGCAGCCCGTGATCTGGATCGGCGAAGTCGTGGTGGAGCGAAGCTGAGGGCCTGCGCGCTCACTTCACAAGCCTTGCCGCGCGGTCTAGGATGGCTTCCCTTCTGCACGCCGGCCGCGCGCCGCCCTGGCGCACCGGCCCGAAAGAGGTAGCTCCATGGCCGCGCGTTCCATCGCTTCGTTCTCGCTGAGCTTCGGCCTCGTGTCGATCCCGGTCAAGCTGTACTCCGCGACCGAGTCCTCGGGTGCGGTGAAGTTCCACCTGCTCACCCGCGACGGCTCGCGCGTGAAGCAGCAGTACGTGTCGGAAAAGGACCAGTCGGTGGTCGCGCGTTCGGAGATGGTCAAGGGCTACGAGTTCGACAAGGACCGCTTCGTGCTCTTCACGCCCGAGGAACTCAAGGCGCTGGAGGAGTCCGGCAGTGCCACGATCGACATCCTGTCCTTCATTCCGGTCGCGTCCGTCGATCCGCTCTTCTACGACAAGGCCTACCTGCTGGCACCCGACAAGCGCGGCGGCAAGCCCTACGCGCTGCTGGCCGAGGCGATGCGCCGCAGCGGCCGCTGCGCCCTGGCGCGCTGGTCCTGGAAGGCCCGGCAGCACGTCGTGCAGATCCGCCCCGCGGAAGACGGCCTCGTGCTGCAGCAGTTGCTCTATGCGGAGGAAGTGCGATCGCTCAAGGACCTCGCGATCGAGCAGGTGGAAGTGTCGCCGGGCGAGCTGCAGCTGGCGCTGCAGCTGATCGACCAGATCTCCACCGACAGCTACGATCCGACGCAGTACGTCGACGAGGAGAAGAAGCGCATCCTCGCCGCGATCGACGAGAAGATCGCCGGCAAGGAAGTCGTCGCCTCGGCGCCTGCGCAGGAGCAAGGCACGGCGCAGATCATCGACCTGGTCGAAGCCCTGCGTGCCAGCCTGCGCAAGCCTGCGGCCGCCAGCGTGCCGGCGATCGAGACGCAGCCCGTCATCGCCACCAAGGAGCGCAAGGGCGCCAAGCGCGCGGCCGCCGCGGTGCCCGTCCCCGTCGCAGCGCCGGCACCCGCGAAGGCACGGGCGCGCAAGTGAACCGGTGACGCCAGCCGACGCCGGTTCCACGCTCACGCTGCGCCGCGTCCAGGCCATGCTGGGCCTGTCGCGCCGCACGGTTGCCGGCCTCATCGACGCGGGCTTCGTGCGCCCCGAGCGCGGCCGCCGCAACGAGTGGCGCTTCACCTTCCAGGACCTGATGCTGCTGCGCACCGCCCACGCGCTGCAGGCGCAGAGCATTCCGCCGCGGCGCATCCTGCGCTCGCTGGCGCAGCTGCGCGCCACGCTGCCCGCGGAGCTTCCCCTGAGCGGCCT
Organism: Ramlibacter sp. G4-7; assembly: GCF_057784995.1. NCBI lineage: Bacteria > Pseudomonadati > Pseudomonadota > Betaproteobacteria > Burkholderiales > Comamonadaceae > Ramlibacter > Ramlibacter sp. G4-7. The sequence goes on along the minus strand of NZ_JBYNTT010000001.1, from coordinate 139,225 downwards.
GCGCATCACCGCGATCGGCGCGGACGTCGCGGTGCGTGACCGCAATGGCCGCTGGCAGTCCGACAGCGGCCAGCTGCTGCTGGACTTCGACCTGGCGCCGGTGGCTGGCAGTGTCGCCATCCTCGATCACGCGTCTTCGCACGCGCCCACGGAGGTCGACGCGCAGGCTCTCTTCGAGCGCGCGGTTTCGCTGGAGGACAGTGACCCGGCGGCCGCGGAGGCTGCCTACCTGCAGGCGCTCGCGGTCGACCCGCGTCTGGCGGATGCCTACGTGAACCTGGGCGCCATGTGGTCGGACGCGGGCCGCTACGCCGAAGTGGTGCGCCTGTCCGACGCCGCGCTGGAGCACTGCCCCGCGTCGGCGCTGCTGCACTTCAACCGCGCGGTGGCGCTGGACCACCTGGAACGCCTGGAGGAGGCGGCCGCCAGCTACGAGCAGAGCCTGGTGTACGACGCCACGCTGGCCGACGCGCACTTCAACCTCGCGCGGCTGCACGAGCAGGCGGGCGACCAGCGCGGCGCGCTGCGGCACTACAGCGCGTACCGCCGGCTGCAACGCTAGGCGCTAGCGCGGCCGGGCCTTCTCCGCCATCACCGTCAAGGCCATGCCGGCGAGCACCAGCGCCGCCGCGACGCCGAAGCCGAGCGGCCCTTCCGGCACGACCCAGGTGGGGTACTGCGGATAGGCCTCGGCCAGCGTGTGCAGCGGCGCGAGCTTGGTCTCCGCGCGCACCGCGTTGGTGTTGGACAGGCCGGCGCGCGCGAACGCCGCACCCAGGATCAGGATGCAGCCGGCGAGGAACAGGGTCTTGCCCAGGACCAGGGCGTGGCGCGGAGAGCGGGCGATGCGGGAGCGGAGCCAATGCATGGGGCGACTCTAACGCGTCCCGTGCGCGCCCAGTCTGGCGAGCTGCCACCCACTGCCGAGCGCGCACTTTGCGCAGCGGCGACGACCCTCTATGCTCGCGCCATGAGCCCGGCATGGGCCTGCGACCGGTGGAGGATAGCGATGAACATGCGTCCCGTTCGCCCGCTGTTGCTGGCAGCGCTGCTGCTGTCCGCGTGCGGCACCCAGGTGGTCAACCCGGTCACCGGCCGCACCGAACTCTCGGTGATGGACGAGGCGTCCGAGATCGAGGAAGGTGCGAAATCCCACCAGGAGGTGCTCAAGGAGTACGGCGTCTATGCCGAGCCGCGACTGCAGGCGTACGTGGACGCACTGGGCCAGAAGCTCGCCAGCCAGTCGCACCGCGCCCACCTGAAGTGGACCTTCACGGTCCTCGATAGCGCGGAGGTCAACGCCTTCGCCTTGCCCGGCGGCTACGTCTATGTGACCCGCGGCATCATGGCCTACCTCGACAGCGAGGCCGAGCTCGCCGGCGTCATGGGCCACGAGATCGGTCACGTGACCGCGCGCCACGGTGCACAGCGCGCCACGCGCGAGAAGGCGGCCGGCATCGGCGTGATCGCAGCGAGCGTGCTCGGCGCGGTGCTCGAAGTCGGCGGCGTGAGCGGCGCGGGGAACCTGGCGGGGCAGGTGTCGCAGGCCGCCGCGGCCGGCTACATCGCGTCCTACAGCCGCGACCAGGAATCGCAGGCCGACCAACTGGGCGCCGAGTACCTCTCGCGCAACCGCTACGACCCGCAGAACATGATCGACGTGATCCAGGTGCTCAAGCGCCAGGAGCAGTTCGCCGTCGACACGGCCAAGGCCGAAGGCAAGCCCGCGCCCTCGGGCTCGAACTGGCTCGCCTCGCATCCGGCCAACGACAAGCGGCAGGCCGACATCAGGGAGTACGCCACCCGGTACAGGAACCAGGGAAGCTACGCCGACGACGGACGCACCCGCTACCTGCAGGCCATCGCCGGCATGACCTTCGGCGACAGCACCGAGCAGGGACTGGTGCGCGGGCGCAACTTCTACCACGAGGAGCTGGGCATCGCGCTGACGGCGCCGCAAGGATGGAAGTTCCAGAACGCCCCCGACGCCATCACGGTGGTCAATGCCGCCGGTGACGCCGCCCTGCTGGTGCGGCTGGTGCCGACCAAGGCCGGCAACACGCACGAGGAAGTGATCCGGAACGTTCTCAAGCCGGTCGATGGCAAGACCGAACGCCGTACGGTGCATGGCCTCGCCGCCACGCACTTCGCGGGGACCATCCGCAACCAGCAAGGACAGGGCCGCACGGTGGTGGTCACGCTCGTGACCGGACCGGACGGCCGCAACTACTGGCTGCAGCCCGCGGCGAAGAGCGCGGAGGCGCGCCAGCGGGCGCAGTCCGGTCTGGCCGAAGCCGAGTCCTCCTTCCGCGTGATGACGCCCGCCGAACGCGCCGCGGCCAGGCCATGGAGCGTGCAGGCGGCGCCATTTCCACGCGGCGGCTTCGGCGAACTGGCGAGATCGTCACCCTTGCCGCCGGCGACGGCGGAGGCACAGCTGAAACTGATGAATGGTGTCTACGGCGGCGGTCCGGATCCGCAGGTGGGGACGATGGTGAAGGTGGTGCGTTGAGGTAGGCAAGCCGTGGCGCCGGCGCGCAGGAAGAAGTCGATGCCCGCCGGCGCAGCGATCCTGATGCATTCCTGATGGGCCCGGTGGTAGTCTGCGACGACGATGAGTGCCGATCTCCAGGTCGCCGTGCCCACGGCTGCAGCTTCCCGCCCGAAACGGGATGCGGCGGTCGCTGTCGCCCTCCTGGCGGGAGCGACGGCCATCGGCTTCGTGCTGGACCAACGCGCCTCCCTGACCAGCGAGGCCATGGTGTACGTGCTGGCGGTCGTGCTCGCGTCGTACACGATCTCGCGCACGGCCGCCCTGCTGAGTGCCGCGGCGGCGGTGGTGTGCCTCAACTTCTTCTTCATCGAGCCGCGCCACACGCTGCAGGTCGACGCCCCGGAGAACGTGACGGCCCTGCTCGCGATGCTGGGCGTCGCGCTGGTCATCAGCCACCTGGGCGCCGTGTCGCGGCGCGAGACGGAGGCGGCCCGGCTGAACGCGCGCCGGGCGCGGCAGCTGCAGGAACTGGCCACGGAACTGGCCGATTGCTCGATGCCGCAGGACGCGCTCGTTCTTGCACGGCGCTACCTGGGCCAGGCCTTTCCCGGCCCGAGCCATGTCGCACTCGTGGACGCCGAAGGCGAGCTGCAGCTCCCCGAGGGCCAGCCCGAGCTGCGCGACGGCATGCAGGCATGCATGCGGGAAACCGCGACCCTGGGCCCCGGCACGGGCCGCTGGCCGGGCCTCGCGGCGTGGTACCTGCCGCTCAAGACCGAGCGCCACGTGGGCGGTGCCGCCTGCGTGCGCAACGTGCAGGCCCGCGACGTCGACGGGCTGGAGCATGCACAGGCCATCTGCGCCCTGGTCGGCCAGGCGCTCTGGCGCATGAAGCTGTCGCAGTCGGTGCATGCGGCCGAGGAGCAGTCGCAATGGCACAAGGCCCAGAACACCTTCCTCGCCGCGATCTCGCACGATTTCCGCACGCCGCTGGCCACCATCATGGCGGCGGCCTCCGCGCTGGAGATGCAGCGCCACAAGCTCGCGGAAGCGGAGCAGGCGAACCTGCTGCGATCCATCGTCGCGGAGGCGGAGTACCTGGCCACGCTCACCGAGAACACCCTGCAGCTGGTGCGCCTGGAGAACGCCGGCGCGCTGCGGCTGGACTGGCAGTCGGTGGAGGAGATCGTCGGCGCGGTGCTGGCTCGCGTGCGCGCGCGCGACGTGGCCCGGCGCATCCGCTCGCAGGTCCCGTCCGGCCTCCCGCTGATCCAGGGCGAACCCGTCCTGCTTGCACAGCTGCTGGAGAACCTGCTGGACAACGCGCTGAAGTACAGCGCCGACCTCATCGAGCTCACGGTGAGCGCGGAAGGCGGGCACATGGAGATTGCCGTGCACGATCGCGGCGAGGGCATCGCCGCCGGCGAGGAACTGACGATCTTCGAGCCCTTCCGGCGCAGCGACCGGTCGGGCCAGCGCGGCACCGGCCTCGGCCTGGCCGTGTGCCGCGCCATCGCGCGCGCGCACGGCGGCGAGCTGACGAGAGTCGCCAGGCCCGGTGGCGGCAGCAGCTTCAAGCTGCGCCTGCCGATCGCACGGACGCAACCGGCGCCGGAACCGGCATGAGCGCCCCGCACGACGGAAAGAGGGCCGTCCCGTGAGCCTGCGTGTCCTGGTGATCGAGGACGATCGCCAGATCCGCACCCTGCTGCAGGCTTCGCTGGGTGCGGAAGGCTTTTCCGTCCAGACCGCGGTGTCGGTGAGCGAGGCGGCCGCGCTGCTGCGCAACGCGCTGCCCGACCTGGTCCTCCTGGACCTGGGTTTGCCGGATGGTGACGGCGCGGACCTCGTGCGGGAGATCCGGCGCAAGCACAGCCTGCCGGTGCTGGTCGTCTCGGCACGCCACCAGGAGACGGAGAAGGTGAAGCTGCTGGACGCCGGCGCGGACGACTATCTCACCAAGCCCTTCAGCGTGGGGGAACTGCTGGCCCGCATGCGGGTGGCGCTGCGGCATCGCGGCACCACCCTGGAGCCGGGCTGGAACCTGTACGAGCACCAGGACCTGCGGGTCGACCTGGAAACGCGCGCGGTCACCGTCGGCGGGCAGCCGGTGCACCTGACCCCCACCGAGTACAAGCTGCTCGCGCGGCTGGTCCGCAGCGCGGGCAAGGTCGTGACCCATCGCCAGCTCCTGTCCGACGTCTGGGGCGCGGAATTCTCCGAACACACGCATTACCTGCGGCTGTACATGGGGCAGTTGCGGGCCAAGATCGAGCAGGCGCCCGCCGAGCCCCGCCACCTGCTCACGGAGACGGGCGTCGGCTACCGGCTCGCGGCCGGTTGACGGCCCATATGCTTTCCTGACGCGGCCTTGGGCAGAGTTGCGGCTTCGACGTCCTCGGGAGCTGCAATGACAACGAGCGTGCATCGCGAGAGCCAGGCGGCATTGACGCTGGGCGCGCTGGGCGTGGTGTATGGCGACATCGGCACGAGCCCCCTCTACACCATGAAGGAGGTCTTCAACCCAGAGCACCAGCTGGCCCTCGACACGGCCAACATCCTGGGCTCGGTGTCCCTCATCCTCTGGGGGCTCGTCTTCATCGTGACGCTCAAGTACGTGCTGCTGATCCTGCGGGCGGACAACCGCGGCGAAGGCGGCATCGTCGCCCTGACCGCGCTGGCCGCGAAGGCCGCCGGGCGCACGCCGGGCCGCAGGCTGGCCCTCACGCTGGTCGGCGTGTTCGGCGCATCCCTGTTCTACGGCGACAGCATCATCACGCCGGCCATTTCGGTGCTCAGCGCGGTGGAAGGCCTCGAGGTCGTCACGCCGGCGCTCAAGCCCTACGTGCTGCCCATCTCGCTGGGCGTGCTGATAGCGCTGTTCGCCGTCCAGAGTTTCGGCACCGGCGTGGTGGGCAAGCTGTTCGGCCCGATCATCGGCGCGTGGTTCCTGGTGCTGGCGGTCGCGGGCCTGCTGCAGATCGTGCAGCAGCCGGCCATCCTCGCCGCGCTCGATCCCGTGCACGGCCTGCGCTTCGCGGCGCGGCATGGCTGGCGCATCTTCATCATCCTGGGCGCGGTGGTCCTTGCGTTCACGGGCGCCGAAGCCCTGTACGCGGACATGGGCCACTTCGGCAAGCGGCCGATCCAGCTGGCCTGGGCCGGCCTGGTGCTGCCGGCGCTGGCCTTGAACTACATGGGGCAAGGCGCCCTCCTCATGCGCGACCCCGCCGCCCTGGAGCATCCGTTCTACCACCTGTTCTCCGGCGGCCTGCTGGTGCCGGCCGTGATCCTGGCCACGGCGGCGACCATCATCGCCTCGCAGGCGGTGATCACCGGCGCCTACTCCCTGACCCGCCAGGCCATCCAGCTGGGGCTGCTGCCGCGGATGGAAACGACCTACACCTCCGAGAAGGCCATGGGGCAGATCTACCTGCCCGTGGTGAACTGGATGCTGCTGGTGGCCGTGGTCCTGGCGGTGCTCGGGTTCGGCAGTTCCTCGGCGCTGGCATCCGCCTACGGCATCGCGGTGACGATCACCATGTTCACCACCACGCTGCTGACGTTCTTCGTGGTGCGGCATGCCTGGCGTTATCCCCTGTGGCTGGCCGGACTGGCCACCTTCGTCTTCCTCGCGGTCGACGCGGTGATGGTCGTCGCCTGTTCGCTCAAGTTCATGGAAGGCGGCTGGTTCCCGCTGGTGCTGGGGCTGGCGATGTTCACGGTGATGGCGAGCTGGCGCCGCGGCCGGGAGCTGCTCGTGCGCAGCATCACGCAAGGGGACCCCGAGCTCGTTCCCTTCCTGCAGGCACTGGGTGCGGACCCGATGCCGCGCGCGCACCGGACCGCGGTCTACGCCGTGGCCAACCCGGACACGGTGCCGCAGGCCCTCATGCACAACCTGAAGCACAACCAGGTCCTGCACGAACGCAACCTGATCCTGACCGTGGCCTTCCAGGACATCCCCTGGGTTCCCGAGGCCGAGCGCGTGTGCGTGCAGCCCCTCGTTCCCGGTTTCTGGAAGGTCACGGTGAACTACGGCTTCATGGACTCCCCGAACATTCCCGAGGCGCTCGGTCGCTGCAATGGCGGCGCCCTGAACGTCAACCTGTTCGAGACCACGTACTTCCTCAGCCGGGAAACCATCGTCCCGACCCGGCAGCCCGGGATGATGTTGTGGCGCGAGAAGCTGTTCGCCTTCATGGCGCGCAACGCCGGGAACATCGCCGACTTCCTGCGCCTGCCCGACAACTGCGTCATCGAGCTGGGCACGCGGGTGCAGATCTAGCGGCGCCCCGGCAGATGCGCGGCCTTATTGCTTCGCCCCCTTCAGCTGCTTCTCCACCACCTGCTGCAGCGCCGAGGAGGTGTTGGTCGCCTGGCACGAAGCCATGTCGCTGCCCGCGGGAGGCGCGAGCTTGGCAGCCGGCACGCCGCAGGCGGTGGCTGCGACAGGGGCCGGCACCTGCACGGACGCTGGGAGCTTTTCGACTTCGACGTTGATGTTCCTGGCGATCGTGTCGGCCACCGTGCCGAGGTCGACGTTGACCATGCCTTGCGCCTGCTGCGCGAGGACCGAGGTGGCGAACAGGCCGGCGAGCACGAGAAGGGAAGACTGAGAGCGCTTCATGGCAACTCCTTCGGTGAAACGAGGGACCCGCAGGGTAGCCGCAGCCCCGGCGCCTGCGCGCTCAGCACTCCACTCTTACCCGGCTTACGGATGCCTACCGCGCGTGACCGCAGCCACCCGGCAGCAAGGAAGCCGCCCTCGGGCAATGGGCTCGAATCGCGCCGACGTCTGCTTACGCATCGTCGATCTCGCGCTACCTCGCACCCTCCCTCGCAGGCGATGCAAACACCACTTACACCTCGTAGTGGCCCTCGGGTTTCCTACGAGGAGCTCCCATCGCCTCCGACAAGCCGTCGATGCGCCGCCACCTAGCGTGGATGCATCGCCGGAATGGTCCGGCGCAACACATCGAAGGAAGCCACATGCAATCGAACAAGGACAACCAGGGCGGCAAGACCCACGCCAACAAGAAGACGCATGCCAGCGGTACGGTGTCGGACAAGGCGGCCGCGAAGAAGGCGGCGCGTTCCAGCGGCTCCCCCACCGGCCCCATGAAGCACGGGGAAAAGAAGACCACGCCCCGCTGAGGTTGGCGAGGCCTCGCGACCCGGCCGACGTGATCGGCTGACGCGAGGCACTTATTTTTCCCTGCATGGCCGCAGCCGGCCCCGTGGCACCGTGCTGCGAGACCCACCACAACAGGAGAGATTCCCATGGCAGCAAGCAAGAAGACTTCCAGCCGCGGCCGCGCCCAGGACCGTTCCAAGGTCGCCGGCGGCCAGGAGCACGAAGTGCGCTACGAGGCGAACAAATCCGGCGCCTCGGCTTCCGAAGTGAAGCGCGCGGTCAAGAGCGAAGGCAACAGCCGCAAGAAGGTCGAGAAGAAGCTCGCGAAGTAGGCGGCGCGCCTACCCAGCTGCCGCGTCGCTGCGGCAGCTGCCGCGTCGCAGCTCAGGCCGCGACGCCTCCGGAACTGCTGGTCGACCCGAGACGGCGTCGAAGGCCTGCGCCCGCATGCAACGCGCCCACTGCTGTCCCGTTCGGCGTGTCCTGTAGCTCTTCAGGCCCCACCGCCGATCCACTCACTTGAACGAAAAGCCTGCGAGGCCAGCCTTTCCGTTCAAGCCCGGGCGAGCGGAGATCGGAAGAATTCGTGTGCATCGGACCCACCCCGGAGCACACCATGACGCCCTTCCCCCTGCGCACGTTCGCCTTCGCCACCCTCGCTGCCCTGGGCACGCTGGGCCTGGCCGGCTGCAGCACGCCACCCACGGACCTGGATCTCTCGCTGGAAAAGCAATCTGCCGCAGGCATCTACCGCGTGGCGCTGGTACCGCCGGCGCAGGCGCCCGCCATCAACCAGATGCACAGCTGGAATGTGAAGCTGGCCACGCCGGACGGTGCCCCCGTGCACGGCGCCAGCTTCACCGTGGACGGCGGCATGCCGCAACACGGACACGGCCTGCCGACGCGGCCGCGCGTCACCCGTGAGCTCGCCGCAGGCACGTACCAGCTCGATGGCATGAAGTTCAGCATGACGGGCTGGTGGGAGGTGAAGCTCGCCGTGCAAGGACCCCGAGGCTCCGACAAGGTGACCTTCAACACCGTGGTGAACAACCCCTCGGTGCGGCCGTGAGCAAGACCATCCTCCAGTCCGCCGCGCTCTGGGTGCTCGCCGTCGCGGCGGCGGTTGCGGCAAGCGCTGTCACTGCCGCGGCCGGCGAGGCCCTGGACAAGGTCGCCATGCGGGACAGGTGGTCGGCCCAGGAGGTGGCCACCCTCGCCTCGATGCGGCTGAAGGAAGCAGGCACGCGGCCGGCCGACGCCTCGAATGCCTACGAGCAACGGGCCGATGCTGCCGCACTCGGCCGCGCGCTCTTCCACGACACGCGCCTGAGTGCGAACGGCCAGGTCGCATGCGCCAGCTGTCATGCGGCCGACCGCCAGTTCCAGGACGGCAGGCAGTTCGGCCAGGGCATCGCCACCGGCAAGCGCCGCACGATGCCGGTGATGGGAGCGGCCCACTCTCCCTTCCTTTTCTGGGACGGCCGCAAGGACAGCCTCTGGTCGCAGGCGCTCGGCCCGCTGGAGGACGCCGCCGAGCACGGCGGCAACCGGGTGCGCCTGGTGAAACTGGTGCAGGCGCAGTACCGGGACCGCTACCAGGCGGTGTTCGGCGCGATGCCTCCCCTGGGCCAGCTCCCAGACGATGCGTCCCCGGGCGGCACCGAAGCCGAACGGGCGGCGTGGGCCGCCATGCCGCAGCGCAGCCGCGACGCGGTGAACCGGGTGTTCGCGAACATGGGCAAGGCGATCGCCGCGTTCGAGCGCAGCATTTCCTACGGCGAGTCGCGCTTCGACCAGTACGCGCAGGCCACGGCGTCCGGTGACGGCGCGGGGCAGCAGATCCTGTCGCAGCAGGAGGTGCGCGGCCTGCGCCTGTTCCTCGCGAAGGGCCAGTGCGTCACCTGCCACAACGGGCCGCTGCTCACCGACCAGGCGTTCCACAACACGGGTGTGCCGCCGATCGACCGCGGCAGGCCGGACCGGGGCCGGGCGGACGGACTGCGCAAGCTGCTGCAGGACGAGTTCAACTGCCTGGGGCGCTACAGCGACGCGAAGCCGGAGCAATGCGGGGAGCTGCAGTTCCTCGCCGGGGACGACCCGGCGCAGCTCGCGGCCTTCCGCACGCCGGGCCTGCGCAACGTCGCGGATCGCGCGCCCTACATGCACGCCGGCCAGTTCGCCACCCTGGAACAGGTCGTGCAGCACTACGCCGCTTCGCCGAAGGCGGTGCTGGGACACAGCGAGCTGGCGCGGCCCGGGGAGATGCACGCGCAGCGGCAGGCGATCCGCCTGTCCCCGGCGGAGATCCAGGACCTGGCGGCCTTCCTCGGGACGCTCAGCGGCCCCGTCGTTCAGGGCAGGTGACGGTGTGCACGGGCGCGGTTGCTCAAGGGGCCGCGCATCTGCAGGACGGACGGCGGCAGCCCGAACATCGTCCGCGCCGTGCGCGAGAGGTGCGCCGAGTCCGCGAAGCCGGCGGCGTGCGCCGCGCCGGAGAGCGACTCGCCCTGCATGAGAAGCGTCCACACGTGCAGCAGCCGGCGCCAGAGGACGTAGGTGCGCAGCGGCATGCCGGTCTCCTCCACGAACAGGTGGCGGAAGCGCCCGGGCGAGAGGTTCGCCGCCCGGGCCACCTCCGGCAGCGTCACGGGCTGGTCCACTTTCTGCCGGATGTACTCCACGGCCGCCAGCACCCGCGGGTCGGAGGGCTCGCGCGCCGTGGTGCCGGCGAGGTCGCGCACCATCTGCATGCACACCGCCTGGACGGCGTCGTAGCTCTGCTCGATGCGCCAGGCCCTTTCCAGGCGCATGGCATCCGCCGCGATGCTGTCGCCATCCAGCAGCTCGAGGCGGCCTTGCAGGCGCGCGGACAGCGCCTTGCCCTCGGGTGTTTCCGGTTCGATGAAGAGCACCACGCTGGTCGCGCAGCCGCTCACGTCGATGGTGTGGATGGCGCGCGAGGGCACCAGCGCCGCCGTGCACGCCTGCCACGGACCTTGGCGGCCGAACTGCACCCGCAGCCCCGCGGGAGCGCCGATCGCGAGCTGGATCGCGTAATGCGCGTGCGGGGCGATCGGGGCGCCGCCCCCGCCTTCACCGATGAAGCCGCACACGCCGGTCCAGGCGACGAAGTCGCCCCGGTAGCGGCTGGCGGGCGCTGCTTCCATGAACCTCACTCCGCCCGGGACGGGAACCGCGCGGCCGCCCGGTCGCGGAACAAGGCGGCGCGCGCGAGCAGCGCGGTGGTGATCGGCACCGTGATCGCCAGCAGGATGATGATCGCCCAGTGGTGGAGCGCCAGGCGCTGCGTGGTCGCCGTCACGTGCACGATGGAGGCCAGCGTCACGGCCCAGCTCCCCAGGGTGTTGGCCAGGGCGGGCGCGTGCATGCGCAGCGCGAAGTCCGGCAGGCGCCAGAGGCCCGTGGCGGCCGTGAGCACCAGGGCGCCACTGGCCAGCAGCAGCAGGGAGACGACGACTTCCATGATCATTCGATCACCTCCCCGCGCAGCAGGAACTTGGCGAAGGCCGCGGTGCCGAGGAAGCCGAACACCGCCATCAGCAAGGCCGCCTCGAAGTAGGTACTGCTCTGGTAGCGGATGGCCAGCACCAGCATGCCCAGCAGCGCCACCAGGAAGAGGAAGTCCAGCGCCAGGACGCGGTCCTGCGCCCGCGGCCCGCGGAACAGGCGCATGAGCCCCAGGATCATCGCCATGCCGTACATGACGAGCGTCGCGGTGATGGCCATCTGCAGCAAGCTCATTCGAAGATCTCCTGCAGCGGCCGTTCGTAGCGTGCCTTGTAGCTCGCGATGAAAGCCGCTTCGTCGGCCAGGTCGAACACGTGGATCAACAGGCTCGTGCGGTCCGCGGCCAGCTCCGACCACACGGTGCCCGGCACCACCGCGGTGATGATGGCCAGTGCGGCCAGGCCGTGCGCGTCGCGCAGGTCCAGCGGCACGTGGACGAACTCACCGCGCGGCGGACGCCGGCCGGCGCGCACCACGCCGGCCGCCACCTCGATCGCGGAACGCACGACGTCGCCGCCCACGCGCAGGATCAGGCGCGCGAGCACGAGCGGCTTGTGCAGGCGCGGGCTGCGCGGTTTCAGCGGCGCCGCCATCAGGGGCACGAGCAGGCCGACGAGCAGCCCGAGCAGCAGGTGGACGGGCGCCAGCGAATCGTTCAACAGCAGCCAGAACGCCCACAGCGCGGCGGACAACCAGGGAGAGGGAAGCCAGCGCCTCATCGCGATCCTCCTTCGGGTCCGGGCACCGGGCGCGTATTCATCACCGCGTCTATGTAGCCCGTGGGTGCGTGCAGCGCCTGCGCCGCCGCGCCGGTGAAGCGCAACACGTGCTCGCCCCCTGCGGCCAGCAGCAAGCACGCGGCCAGGAGCAAGGTGATCGGCGCGGCTTCCACCAGGCGAAGGCGTTGCACCGGCCGGCCGCTGGTGGCCCAGAAATGCACGATGAAGGCACGCAGCAAGGCAATCGACGCGGTCAGGCTCGAGACGATGAGAAGGCCGAAGAGAACCCAGGCGGCCATCGGCGCTCCGGCGACGCGGTGCGCCTCCAGCGCACCCTGCAGCATGGCGACCTTGCCGACGAAGCCGGACAGCGGCGGGAGTCCCGCGACCACCAGCGTGCACAGCAGGAAGCTGGCCCCGAGATACGCGACCGGCGCCGGGATCGCGCGGCCCACGATCGGGGCCTCGCCGTCGTCGAGGTTCACCAGCGCGCCCGCGGCCTCGCCGAAGGCCAGCAGGCCCTCCCCGAGGTCGGCCACCGGTGGATCGACTTCGGCCTGGCGCCGGCGCTCCACCAGTTCCGCCAGCAGGAACAGCGCTGCCGCCCCGAGGGTGGAGCTGCCCAGGTAGAACAGCGCGCCGGCCGTGAGCGCGGGTTGATCCAGTCCGATCGCGGCGATCACCGTCCCCGTCGACGTGATGATGCTGTAGCCCGCCAGCCGGCCGATCTGCTGGGACCGCAGCATGCCCACGGCGCCCAGCGCCAGGGTCGCGAGCCCGCCCCAGACCAGCAGGCCGCTGCCGAACTGCGCCGACGAACCCGCCGTGGCGGGAAAGCACAAGGTCCAGGTCCGCAGGACCGCGTACGCGCCGACCTTCGTCAGCGTCGCGAACATCGCCGCGGACGGTGCGCTGGCTGCGGAATACGCGGCGGGCAACCAGAAGTTCAGCGGCCAGAAGGCCGCCTTGGCGAGGAAGGCGACCGCCAGCAGCGCCGCCGAGGCGTGCAGCAGGCCGAGGTCCTCCCGCGGGACGAGGGGCAGCTTGCGCGCGATGTCCGCCATGTTCAGCGTGCCCGTCACCCCGTAGAGGAGCGCCACGCCGATCAGGAACAGGAAGGAGGCCAGCAGGTTGACGACGATGTAGTGCAGGCCGGGACGCACGCGGCTCGTTCCGCCGCCGTGCAGCAGCAGCCCGTAGGACGCCGCCAGCAGCACTTCGAAGAAGACGAACAGGTTGAACAGGTCGCCGGTCAGGAACGCGCCGTTGAGTCCCAGCAGCTGCAGTTGCAGCAGCGGATGGAAGTGCACGCTGGCGCGATGCCAGCGCGCCAGGGAGAACAGGAGCGCGGCGAAGCCCGCGCAGGCGGCCAGCAGCAGCATGCCGGCCGCGAGCGGGTCCAGCACCAGCACGATGCCGAAGGGAACCGGCCAGTTGCCCGGCAGGTAGACGGCGAGCGCCGCCGGGTCCCGCGCCACGCGCGCCACCAGCCACAGCGCCAGCAGCAGGCTGGCGAACATGGAGACGACGTTCAGGCTGGCCTGGGCGCGGCGCCGGCGGCCGCCCATGCCGATCAACAGGGCCGCCGTGGTGAGCGGCAGCAGCACCGGCAAGGCCAGCAGATGGGCGCCGAGAGGGAGCACGCCGTTCATGGGCGCTCCTCCTCGCCATCCACGTGGTCGCTGTCGGTCAGGCCGCGCAGCGCCAGCAGCACCACCAGGAACAAGGCCGTCGTGGCGAACCCGATCACGATGGCCGTGAGCACCAGCGACTGCGGCAGGGGGTCGGTGTACTGCACCAGGTCCGGGCTGAGTCCGGGCTTGACGATGGGCTCCTTGCCGAGCGAGAGGCTGCCGACGCTGAAGATGAACAGGTTGGTCGCATAGGACAGCAGCGACAGGCCCACGAGGACCTGGAAGGTGCGCGGCCGCAGCACCAGCCAGACGCCGGCTGAGGTGAGCACGCCGATGGCGATGGCGATGACGACTTCCATCAGGCCCCCGCTCCCGGTCCGCGCCGCCGCGCCCGCAACGACTGGTGGGCCAGCGCCGTCAGCAGCAGCATGGAGGACCCGAGCACCACCGCGAACACGCCCAGGTCGAAGATGGCGGCACTGGGCAGGTGCAGGTCGCCGAGCACGGGGACGATCACGTGCGCGGTGTGCGTCGTCAGGAGCGGGTAGCCGAGCACGAGGGCGCCGGCACCGGTGAGCACCGCAACCAGCAGCCCCCCGGCGGCCCACCGGGGCGGGTCGATGCTGAGCTGGTCTTCCACCCATTGCGTCCCGCCCACCAGGTATTGCGCGAGGAACGCGATGGTCACGGTCAGCCCGGCGACGAAGCCGCCGCCCGGGAGGTTGTGTCCGCGCAGCAGCAGGTGGAAAGCGACCACCAGCGAGATGGGCAGCATCAGGCGCACGAGCACCGCCGGCACGAGCAAGTAGCCCGAGGCGGGATCCTGGTCGGGGGGCACGTCCTGCGGCCGGACCAGGTCGGTGCCGGTGTCCGGCGGCAGCGCGCGTTGCTGCGGCGGCAGCACGGTGACTTCGCGCGGCGGGCGGAACCGCCGCAGCAGCGCGAAGACGGTCAGTCCGACCGCCGTGAGCACCGTGATCTCTCCCAGCGTGTCGAAGGCGCGGAAGTCGACCAGCATGACGTTCACCACGTTGCGGCCGCCGCCTTCCGGCAAGGCGTTGTCCAGGAAGAAGGTGGAGATGCTTTGCGCGCCCGTGCGCGTCAGCAGCGCATAGGATACCGCCGCGAGGCCGGCGCCGAGCAGCACCGAGAGCACGAGGTCCCGGCTGCGGCGCCAGTGGGCGCGCCCCCGGGACTGCAGGCGGTGTTCGTCCACCGGCTTGGGCAGCCAGCGCAGGCCGAGCAGGAAGAAGATGGTGGTCACCGCCTCCACCGCGATCTGCGTGAGCGCGAGGTCCGGGGCGGAGAACCAGGCGAAGGTCACGCACACCACGATGCCGACGACGCCGAGCAGGGTCAGTGCGAACAGCCGGTGCTCTCGCGCCTGCCAGGCGGCGCCGATGGCGGCCGAACCACCCACCAGCCACAGCAGCACGAAGTCCAGGGTGACGGGAACGCGCTGGCGCGAGCCCCACTCCAGCGGAACGACCAGCGCCGACGCGAGCGCGGCCGCGCCGGCGACCACCAGCATCCACAGCACTTGCTGCTGCAGGTGCCGGCTGCCCGTGCGGCGCAGGATGCCCCGGGCGGCGGTGAAGAGCGCGACCAGCACGCCTTCGAAGATCCGCTTGCCGTCCAGCCGGCCGATGACAGGTGTGGTCTGCAGGCGGCCGTGGCTCTTTCGCCTGCGCAGGACGAGGTACAGGACCGATCCGCCCGCCAGCGCGACCAGGCTCATCGCCAGTGGTGCCGTGAAGCCGTGCCAGATCGACAGGCTGTACTCCGGCAACTCGCCACCCACCATGGGGCGCGCGGCAAGCGCGAGCACGTTGCCGATGGACAGGTTGGGCACGATGCCCACCACCAGGCAGGCCAGCACCAGCAGGGCGACGGGCAGGCGCATCCAGGCGACGGGTTCGTGCGGCGAGCGCGGCGTGTCGCGCGTGGGCTCGCCGAAGAAGACGTGGTGGGCGATGCGCAGCGAATACACGACCGCGAACACGCCCGCGAGGGTCGCCGCGACCGGCAGGCCGAATTCCAGCGCGGGCGAGAACTGCATGAGGACCGTCTCGGCGAAGAACATCTCCTTGGACAGGAAGCCGTTGAGCAGCGGCACGCCGCCCATCGCAGCGCAGGCGATGATCGCCAGCGTTGCCGTGCGTGGCATGGACGCGTACAGGCCGTGCAGCCGCCGCATGTCGCGGGTGCCGGTCTCGTGGTCGATGATGCCGACGGCCATGAACAGCGAGGCCTTGAAGGTCGCGTGGTTCATGATGTGGAACACCGCCGCGACGGCGGCCAGCGGGCTGTCCAGGCCCAGCAGCAGGGTGATGAGGCCGAGGTGGCTGATCGTGGAGTAGGCGAGGACCCCCTTCAGGTCGTTCTGGAACATGGCCACGTACGCGCCCAGCAGCAGCGTGATCAAGCCCGCCCCGCCCACCAGGTAGAACCAGGTGTCGGTGCCCGCCAAGGTGGGCCACAGGCGCGCCATCAGGAACACGCCGGCCTTCACCATCGTCGCGGAATGCAGGTAGGCCGAGACGGGCGTGGGCGCCGCCATCGCGTGCGGCAGCCAGAAGTGGAAGGGGAACTGCGCGCTCTTGGTCAAGGTGCCCAGCAGGACCAGCACCACGATGGGGACGTAGAGCGGGTGTGCCCGCACCTTGTCGCCCGCCGCCAGCACGGCGTCGAGGTCATAGCTGCCGACCACGTTGCCGAGGAGCAGCACCCCGGCGAGCAGGCACAGCCCGCCGGTCGCCGTGACGATGAAGGCCATGCGCGCGCCGCGGCGCGCGTCCTTGCGGTCGTGCCAGTACCCGATCAGCAGGAACGAAAAGAGGCTGGTGAGTTCCCAGAACACCACCAGCTGCACGAGGTTGCCGGACAGCACCACGCCGAGCATCGCGCCCATGAACCCCAGCAGCAGCGAGTAGAAGCGTGCCGCCGGATCGTCGGGCGAGAGGTAATAGCGCGCATAGAGAACGACCAGCGCGCCGATGACGCTGACGAGCATGCCGAACATCCAGGCGAA
The DNA here is from genome assembly GCF_057784995.1 of Ramlibacter sp. G4-7. NCBI lineage: Bacteria > Pseudomonadati > Pseudomonadota > Betaproteobacteria > Burkholderiales > Comamonadaceae > Ramlibacter > Ramlibacter sp. G4-7. The sequence goes on along the minus strand of NZ_JBYNTT010000001.1, from coordinate 122,682 downwards.
GCCGTCGATGCGCACGACCAGCGTGACGCCCAGGCTCGGCAGCCACTGCACCGTGTCGCGCGCGACCGCGCCCGCAGCGATGCCAGGATATTCAAGCGCGAGGCCGCACGCGACCGCGAGCGCGACGGCCCCGGCCAGCAGCGACTCCCAGTTGCGCGCGCGGGTCGGCACCATGGCCGCGAGCGCGCTTGCCGCGAAGGGCAGGAGGACGATCCACCACAGGCCCATTCGCTAGGCCGCGTTCTTCAGGGAATTCATGGCAGCTCCCGATCCGGGTGCCGAAGTCTATTCCCGTCCGGTACGGCGGGGCGCGCCGCGGCCGCGTCCAGCGCCTTGCGCGCCTCCGAGCAGCGTTGGACCGTGGCACGCCACGCGTGCCACAGGCTGGCATCGTGAGAGGGAGAGCCGGGCAAGCGGTCCTTCACCGCGGACCAGGCCGACCGCTCCGCGGCAATCGCCGCGGCAAGCTCCTGTTGCAGATCGCGTTGCATCGTGGCGCTCCTTCCCCCCGCATCATGCCGTCATCGCGAGCCTCCTTCCAGCGCCTCACGCGCCCGCCGCACGCCCGCACCCCGGATGCGGGAGGCGGCGATGGGCGCCGTCCTGTGCCAATACGCGTGCGGCACGACCAGCACGTCGCTGCTGCCCCAGCTCAGGACCCGGTGGGCGACGCTTCCGCAGAGGAAGTCCTCCCAGGCCGAGCTGCTGGATTTTCCGACCACCACCAGCTCGGCGTCCGAGCGCTCCTGCTGGATCACGGTCTGGCGTCCGGGGTCGCCGCGTCCGATCACGGCAAGCAGCCGGTTGCGGCGGGCGTCGAAGGAGTCCGTCAGCGTCAGCATGCGCTCCTGCGCGCGCGTGCGGCATTTCTCGCGGAAGGCGCGCACGGCCTGCTCCGTAGCCTCGGCCGACCGCAGCCGCGCCTCGTCCAGCGTGCTGATCGCGTGGAAGACCTGCAGGTCCGCCTGGGCCTCGAGGCCGGCGGCGAACCCCACCAGCGCTTGCGATTCCGGCGAAAAATCGACGGCCACCAGGATGCTCCGGTAGCGCGCGTCACCGCCGCGGCGGCTCACGAGCACGGGGCAACTGCTGGATCGCAGCACGCGCTGCAGGGGCTGCCCGCGGAAGAACGCCGCCGTGGAGCGCTCGCGCCGGTGCGGCAGGACCATCAAGTCCATGCCCCTGGCTTCGGCGACCAGGTCTTCGACCCTGCCGGCGCCGACCGCGGCCGTCCGCACGCGCAACCCGAGGCTTTCCTCCAGCTGCCTGGCCATGTTCGCGAGGCGCGTCGCGGCGTGGACCGGAACGTCCGCGCCGGCCGCCGGCATGTACATCAACTTCAGGCTTGCGCGGTGTGCCTGCGCAAGCTGCCACGCGCGCCGCACGGCCGCGTGCTCGCGCACGGAAAGGTCCGTGGCGACCAGAATGGTCCTGATACTCATGTCCTGTTCCTTGGTTGCTGCCCGCGGGTGTCGCACCCGCATGGCAAGTCACGCTGTGAGAGAGCTGCCGGGCGACTACGTCAGGTAGTCGCCGGTCGCCTCCGGCTGGAACAGGATGCTTTCGATCCGGGCCACGCTTTCCCCGCCGCCGGGGCCGGTCCACCTGGCGGTCGCGCCGACGGGCAGGCCGATGAGGCCCATGCCGGCGGGAGAGAGCACCGAGATGAAGCCCTTGGCAGGATCCGCGTCCGTCGGGTAGCACACCACCAGGACCTGGCGGCGCTGCATCTTCAGGTCGCGGATGATCAGCTGCGCATACATGGTCACCACGTCGGGCGGGATGGCCCGCGGCGGCACCACGTCTGCTTCGTCCAGCAGGTCGACCAGCTGCGGCATCGCGTTGGCGGCCGTCAGTCTTTTCAGTCGAGTGAAGTCCAGCTCGGTGAGCTTGCGCTCGCCGTCATTCGAGTTGCGCATGAAAGCACTCCATTCGAGTGCGAGCCCTGCCCGGTGGCCGGACTCGCGATGCGCGCCGGGTTCCTGCCCGGCGGTCGATGGATAGCGCTTGAAGGGGAAGTGGCGACCGCCGGGCCTAGGAATGTGCGGGCGTTCGCTGCAGGCCCGCCCGCGACAGGACGTACGCACGCGCCGCCACACCCTGCGCAGCAAGGGCGAAGGTGGCGGAACAGAAGCGATGCGACGGGGCTTGGCGTGCCATGGTGGACAGTATAGGGGGCCAGGGCGGTTTCACTGCAACTGCATTCTGGCAAGGAATGCAGGGGCATTGGCGGGATGCACGATCTCCCGCCGGCGCAGGCGCCCCTTCAGGAACCCGACGCGCCCGACCGCGATCGGCCCGACTTTGCGGGACGCGTCGGCGCGACGCGCAAGGAAGGGCTCCCCGGCTGCGCCAGGCGTTCGGCGATGAAGTCCAGGAACAGCCGGGTCTTGTACGGGATGCCCTCGCGTGCGAGCACGGTCGCGCCCGCCTGCACGGGCGGCGCCTGCCATTGCGGCAGCAACTGCACCAGCCCGCCTGAAGCGACGTACGAATCGGTCATGCGGTTCGGAAGCAGCCCGATGCCGGCGCCACCGACCACCAGTTCCCGCGCCAGGCGCATGCTGTTGACGGCGATGCGGCCGGCCATCTTCACCGTCTGCCGGCCGTCCGGCCCGCGCAGCGCGAACGCGGCTTCCCGCTTCTGCACGTCGGTGATCACGAACGGATGCGATCGCAGATCCTCCGGCGCGCGGATGGCACCGATACGCGCGAGGTAGGCCGGACTCGCATACAGGCCGCGCGGCAGGGTCGCCAGGCGCCGGTAGGTGAACCCGGAAGACTTCAGCTGGCCGAAGTGGATGGCGACGTCGTAGCTCTCGGCGATCAGGTCCACGGTGTGCGTGTTGACGTCGATCTCCAGGCGCAGCTCCGGAAAGCGGATCGCGAACTCGGAGATGGCGGCGCCCAGCCAGGAAGAACCGAATTCGTTGGGCATGCTCACGCGCAGCGTGCCCTGCAGCTTGGAACGGCTCTGCTCGGTCGCGGTCCGCACCAGCGCCAGTTCGTTGGCAATGGTCTCGCAGTGCGCGAACACCTCGCGTCCGACCTCCGTGGGCGCCAGCCGGCGCGTGCTGCGCTTGATCAGCAGCGCCCCCATTGCTTCCTCCAGGCGGCCCAGGCTGCGGCTGATGGTGGACTTGGCGATGCCGAGCCTGGCACTGGCACTGCTCATGCCGCCGCTGCGCACGACTTCGTGGAACAGCATCAGGTCGTCGAGGCGGGTCGTCGCGGGCATCGGTGGTGATGGGATTTGCCGGAGCGATTGTTCCGGTTGCGGAACACAGTTTTGACGAGGAACGCCTTCCGGTCCATCGGGGCGCGCCCTAGACTGGCCCGAGCGTCATCACATGGGACAGCAAGTTGGACAGCATTGCCCCGCAGGCGGATGCCTGGCCCAGGCACCTTCCGCGCAGCCTGCCGCGGCCGGCCACCACGCTCGCGTACAACCTTGCGGTGTCCGCGGCGCGCTATCCGGACCGGCACGCCATCGGCTTCTTCGGCCGCGACCTCAGCTACCGCGAGTTCGCGGCGCAGGCGGAGCAGTTCGCCGGCTGGCTGCAGCGCCGCGCCGGGGTGCGTCCCGGTGAGCGGGTGGCGCTGTTCCTGCAGAACTCGCCGCAGTGGCTCATCGCATTCCATGGCGCGCTGCGGGCGGACGCCGTCGTCGTGCCGATCAGCCCGATGAGCCGGGCCGACGATGTCGCCCACTACCTGCGGGACAGCGGGGCGAAAGTCATCGTGTGCGCGCAGGATCTCGCCGATGCCGCCATTGCCGGCGCCCGGTCGACGGACCTGCGCCACGTGGTGGTGGCGCGGTATGGCGACTACCTCCCGCAGGCTCCGGGCTTGCGCGTGCCCGAGTGGCTCCGCGCAGAGGGGAGGGCATTCGACGGGACTGTCACCTGGCAATCCGTCCTGGCGGCGGACGAGCGTCCCGGCGCGTCGCAGTCCGGGCCGGACGACCTGTGCCTGCTGCCTTACACCTCGGGGTCGACCGGCGTGCCCAAGGCCTGCATGCACACGCATGCGAGCTTCATGCACACGGCGGCCGGCCAGGTGCTCTGGCACGGGGACAACGCGGCGACCGTGTTCCTGGGCGCGCTGCCGATGTACCACGTGTCGGGCCTGATCAAGAGCGTGAGCTGCCCGATCCTCGCCGGCGCCTGCGTCGTGCCCCTGCCGCGCTGGGACCGCGCGGTCGCCATCGAGCTGATCGAACGCTACCGCGTGTCCCACGTGGGGATTGCCCCGACGGCAATCATCGACCTGCTGTCCGGCGACGATCTCGCGCGGCACGATCTCACCAGCGTTCGGCGCGTGGCCGCGGGCGGCGCCTCCATGCCCGCCGAGGTCTGGCAGCGCCTGCATGCCACCTTCGGCCTGCCCTTCATCGAGTCCTACGGGATGACGGAGACGGCAGCCACCACGCACATCAACCCGGTCGACCGGCCGAAGGCGCAGTCGGTGGGCATCCCTTTCTTCGACACCGATGCCATCGTCGTCGACCCGGACACGTTGCGGCCGCTGCCGGCCGGTGAACGCGGCGAGATCCTGGTGCGGGGGCCGCAGATGTTCCGCGGCTACTGGCAGCGCGAGCAGGAGACGGCGCAAGCCTTCGCCGAGGTCGAGGGCCGCCGCTACTACCGCAGCGGCGACATCGGCTATTTCGACGACGAAGGCTACTGGTACATCACCGACAGGCTCAAGCGCATGATCAATGCGTCCGGCCTGAAGGTCTGGCCGGCGGAGGTCGAAGGCAAGCTGTATGCGCACCCCGCGGTCCAGGAAGCGTGCGTCATCGGCACCCGAGATCCGTATCGTGGCGAAACCGTCAAGGCGCTGGTCGTGCTGCGTGCGGCCAGCCGCGGCCAGGTGAGCGAGCAGGACATCATCGCCTGGTCGCGCGACTGCATGGCCGCCTACAAGTATCCCCGGGTGGTGGAGTTCGTCGACTCCCTGCCCAAGTCCCCCGTCGGCAAGATCCTGTGGCGCGAGCTGCAGGACCGCGAGAACGCGCGCGGCGCCGGCGGCAGTCCTCACCAAGCCAAGGAGCGCTCATGACTTCTCGATCGAGGCGGGCGCTGCTCGCCGCAGGCGCAGGCGCCTTCGCCGCGCCCCTGCTGGGGCTGCCGCGCCTGGCGCTGGGCCAGCAGCTGGATACCGTGCACCTGGTCACCGGCTTTCCGCCGGCCGGCACCACGGACGTGGTGTGCCGCAACGTGGCCGAGCGGCTGCGCGGCGTGCTCGCGCCCAACGTGCTCGTGGAGAACATGAGCGGTGCCAACGGCCAGCTGGCCCTGCGCCACATCAAGGGCGCGAAGCCGGACGGCACGCGGATGCTGCTGACGCCCGACTCCATCGTGGCGGTGCATCCCCACATCTACAGCAACCTCGGCGTCGATCCGTTGACGGAGCTGGCGCCGGTATCGATCGCCTGCGAGTTCGTCGATGCGCTGGCCGTCGGGGAGCTGGTGCCGCGCAGCGTGCGCAACCTGGGCGACTTCGTGCAATGGTGCAAGGCGAATCCCACCCAGGCCAGCTACGGCGTGCCCGGCTCGGGCTCGATCCCGCACTTCATGGGTGCGCTGTTCTCGGCCGAAAGCGGCGCCAACCTCAAGCATATCCAGTACCGCGGCTCGCAGCCCGCGGTGCTCGACGCCATCGGCGGGCACGTCGCAGCGGTGTGCGCGCCGGTCGGTGAATTCCTGCGCGAGCAGGAGACGGGGCGGATGCGCATCCTCGCGACTTCCGGCAGCGCGCGCACGCGCTTCGCCCCCGACGTGCCGACCTTCGCCGAGCAGGGCTTCAAGGCCATCGTGGTGGAACAATGGATGGCGTTCTACCTGCCGCCGAAGGCCAGCCCCGCGATCGTGCAGCAGGCGCAGGCGGCGCTCGCCCAGGCGCTGGCGTCCAGGCAGGTGGCCGAGGCTTTCGCCACCTTCGGGCTGGAGCCCGCATCGTCCACGCCGGCGCAGCTGGCCCAGCGCACCCGCACCGACTATGAACGCTGGGGCCAGGTGGTCAAGAGCACCGGTTTCAAGATCGCCTGAGCCGCACGCATGGAACTGGTCACCTACGAGCTCGATGGCCCGGTCGCCCTGATCGGGCTGAACCGGCCGGAGAAGAGGAACGCGATCAACGAGGCGGTGATCGCCGCCTTGCACGCGGCCGTGGTGCGGGCCGGCGAAGAGGCGGACGTGGGCGTGATCCACGCGCATGGCCAGCACTTCTGCGCCGGGCTCGACCTGGGCGAGATGCTGGCGCGGGTGACCGGAGAGAAGAAGCCGGCACGCAAGCGCCAGCGCCACCCCTGGCATGCGGCCTTCGACCTGGTCGCGCGTGGACCGATCCCCTTCGTCGCGGCCCTGCAGGGCGCGGTGGTCGGCGGCGGCCTGGAACTGGCGACGGCGGCGCACATCCGCGTGGCCGACGAGACCGCGTTCTTCGGGCTGCCCGAAGCGCAGCGCGGCATCTTCGTGGGCGGTGGCGGCACGGTGCGCATCCAGCGCATCGTCGGGTACAGCGTCATGGCGGACATGATGCTGACGGGCCGCATCCTCGACGTGCGCGAAGCGCAGCAGGTGCACATCGTGCGCTACCTGACGCCGCCGGGCGAAGCCCTGCGCAAGGCAAAGGAGCTCGCGCAGCGGATCGCCCGCAACAGCATGGAGACGAACTGGAAGATCACCAACGTGCTGCCGCGGGTGAACGACCTGTCGCACGACGACGGCCTGTTCATGGAGTACCTGACCGCCAACATGGCGCGCGGGCCGGAAGCGGCCGAACGGCTGCGCGAGTTCGTCGAAGGACGGGCCGCCTCGCTGCGGCCCGAAGCGGGCAGCAGCTGAGGGAGAACGCCCGGGCCGCCGCGCCCGGGTGTCACGCCGGCGGCAGGAAGGCGGCGGCGCGCTCCGTGCGGCGCGGCAGGTCCTGGAAGCGCCCGCCCTGCGTGGCCAGCGAGGCCAGCAGCGGCGCCGGCGCGAAGCGCTCGCCGTGGGCCGCGGCCAGCGCGAGCAGCTGTCCGTGCAGGTCTGCCAGGCCGACCTCGTCGGCGTAGTACATGGGGCCGCCGCGGTACGCGGGCCAGCCATAGCCGTTCAGCCACACGGCGTCGATGTCGGCGGCGCTCGCCACCACGCCTTCGTCCAGCAGCTTCGCGCCTTCGTTCACCAGCGCCCCGAGCAGGCGCAGGCGGATCTCCTCGTCGGCGACGGGGCGCCGGACGATGCCGGCCGCACGCGAGCCCTCTTCCAGCAGCGCGATCACCGCCGGATCCGCGAGCGGCTTGCGGCCGCCTTCCTCGTAGCGGTAATAGCCCTTGCCGGCCTTCTGCCCGACGCGCCCCGCCTCGAACATCCGGTCGATCAGCCAGTCCTTCTCGCCGCTTTCCTGCCGCCGGCGGTAGTCCAGCTCGACCCCGGACGTGAGATCGGCCAGCTCGAACGTCCCCATGGGGAAACCGAACTCGCGCAGCACCGCGTCCACCTGCATCGGCGTGGCGCCTTCCAGCACGAGTTGCCGCGCCTCCGCCTCGCGGCGGCGGAACATGCGGTTGCCCACGAACCCCGGGCAGACTTCCACCAGCACCGGCGCCTTGCCCAGGCGCTGCGCGAGGCCCAGGGCCGTCGCGATGGCGCGGTCCGAGGTGCGCCGGCCGCGCACCAGCTCGACCAGCTTCATCACGTGCGCCGGGGTGAAGAAGTGCAGCCCGATCACGTCCTGCGGCCGGGACGTCGCTTCGGCGATCGCGTCGATGTCCAGCGTCGAGGTGTTCGTCCCGAGCAGCGCCCCGGGTTTGGCGTGACGGTCCACGGCCGCGAACACCTCGCGCTTGAGCCCCAGTTGTTCCCAGACCGCTTCGACGACAACGTCAGCCGCGCTGATGGCCGCCAGGTCGGTTCCGCGGGTGACCAGCGCCAGTCGCTCCTGCGCTTCGGCGGCCGTGATGCGGCCGCGCTGGACGCGGGACTGGAATTCGGCGCGAACGCGCGCAACACCCCGATCCAGGGCGGCCGCGTCGCGTTCCACCAGCGTCACGGGCAGCCCCGCAGCGACCATCGCGATGGTGATGCCGACGCCCATGGTGCCCGCGCCGACCACGGCGACGGACCCGATCGCTTCCGGCTTGCACGGCGCAAGCTCGGGAAGCTGCGCCGCGCCCTCGGTGGCCTGCTTCGCATGGGCGCGCGCACGCTGCGCCGCAGGCGTGGTGAACGCCAGCTCCATTCCTTCGGCACCGCGCCGGAAGTCCACCTGCACCGGGTCGCCGATGGCCAGCGCGTGGACGTCGGCGTCGAGCACCACGCTCGTGAGGCGCACGCCCTCGTCCAGTTCGATCACCGCGGGCGCCGTCGGCGTGGGCGCCTTGCGCACGACGGTGAACGCATACAGCCTGCCGCGACCGGAACTCTCGACCCATTCGGTGCGCTCGCTCATGCAGAACGGGCAGCGCACGCGCGGATAGAAATGCAACTGGCTGCAGGCCGCGCACCGTTTGAGCAGCAGGCGGTTGCGTGCGGCCGCCTCCCAGAACGGGCGGTTCTCCGGATACGCTTCGAGCGCGGTCTTTTCCTGGGTCATGCTCCCTCCGCCTGCAGGATCAGCGTCCCGGCGACGTGGTAGCCGGCCAGCGAGCCACCGGTGGCGTGCACCAGCACGTGCTCACGGTTGGCGACCTGCACCGCCGGATGCGCTTCGCCGCGGCATTGCCGCACCGCCTCCAGGATCTTGGTCATGCCGCCCTTGTTGCCGGGGTGGTTGTTGCACAGGCCGCCGCCGTCGGTGTTGACCGCCAGCCGGCCCACCCCCGACACGAGCTGGCCATCCTGCACGAAGCGGCCGCCCTCGCCCTTGGCGCAGAAGCCGAGGTCCTCCAGCTGCATGATCACGGTGATCGTGAAGCTGTCGTACAGGGAGGCATAGGCCAGGTCCGCGGGCGTGATGCCTGCTTCGGCGAACGCAGCCGGGCCGGACCAGACGCCGGCCGAATACGTGAAGTCGATGCGCCCGCCGTCGTTGTGCTTCACGGCTTCGGCCGACCCGGCCAGCTTCACCTTCGGGCGCGAGAGCTGCCGCGCGATTTCGGAGCGCGCAAGCACGACCGCACCGCCGCCGTCGCTGACGACGCAGCAATCGAGCCGGTGCAACGGGTCTGACACCAGGGGCGAGGCGAGCACGTCCTCGACGGTGACGAGCTCGCGCCGCATGGCATTCGGGTTGTGCTGTGCATGGCGCGAGGCGGCGACGCGCACCCACGCCAGTTGTTCGGGGGTGGTCCCGAATTCGTGCATGTGCCGCTGCGCGACCATCGCGTACGCGTGGACCATGGAACGCGGCACGGCGGAGAGGAAGGCGCGGTCGGGATCCTGGCTGCGGTCGACACCGGACAAGCCCACGCCCGAGCCCGTCGCGAGCGGTCGATCGGCCTGCGTGACGAGGGCGACGTTGCACTTGCCGGCCTGGATCGCCTGGGCGGCGTGGCGCACGTGCAGCACATAGGAAGAACCGCCAGTCTCGGTGCTGTCGATGTGGCGCAAGCCGCGCAGGCCGATGTACTCCGCCATCGTGACGCCGCCCAGCCCGGGAGCGTCGGCGCCGCAAAAGTAGCCGTCCACGTCCTGCAGCGCCAGGCCGGCGTCGGCGAGCGCACCGTGCGCCACCTCGGCATGCAGCTGTGCAGTCGAGACCCCCTCCGCCCGGCGCGAGGGATGTTCGTAGATGCCGGCAATGTAGGCCGGGCCGTTGTTGGCCATGCGCGCGAAACCCGGTGATAGGACTGCGGCATGGTAGGACCGTCGAGGCCGCGCTGGAACGCGCAAAGCCACAACACAGTGTTGCGGAGGCGGAACGGGCGCCGGAGCGCGCGCCGGCCCCTACTCCATCTTCAGCACGATCTTGCCGACGTGCGCGCCCGCCTCCATCGCCCGGCGCGCGGCATCCAGGGCCTCGAAGGGAAAGACCTGGTCCACCAGCGGTACCACCCGGCCCGAGGCCATCAAGGGCAGCAGGTCGCGGCCGAAAGCCGCGGCGGCGGCGATGCGGTGCTGCACCGTTCGCATCTTGTTCGACACGCCGAACAGCTGCAGCCGCTTCTTGTGCAGCGCCATGATGTCCAGCTCCGCGCGCACGACGCCGTCGACATAGCCCACGGTCGCCAGGCGGCCCTCGAACGCCATGGCCTCGATGCAGGCGGCGAACACGGAGCCGCCGACGGTGTTCACCACCAGGTCGACCCCGCGTCCGCCGGTCGCCTCCAGCACGGCCGGCACGAAGTCCGGCGCCCGCGTGGCCAGGGCCACATCCAGCCCCAGGCCCTGCAGGCGCTGCAGCTTGGCGGGCGAACCGGAGGTGCCGATCACGCGCGCACCGAGCGCCCTGGCCACCTGCAGCGCCGCCACGCCCACGCCCGAGGAGATGCCGGTGACCAGCATCCACTCGCCTGCCCGCAGGTGCCCTTGCGCCATGAGCATGTCGTGCGCGGTGAGGTAGGTCACGGTCGCACAGGCGGCCTGTTCCCAGGACAGGGTCTGCGGCACGACGAACGCTTCGCCCGCCTGCATCAGCCCGTACCCGGCGAAGGCGCCGTCGCAGCGTCCCATCACGCGGTCCCCGACGCGGAATCCGGTGACGCCCTCGCCCACCTCGGTCACTTCCCCGGCCGCCTCGAAGCCGGCCGGGCGCGCCGGGGCACCCGCGGAGTGCAGCCCATGGCCGGCGATGAACTCGCCGCGGTTCAGCGCCGCGGCGCGAATGCGCAGGGCCAGTTTCCCGCGGCCCGCGCGCGGCACCGGCAGCTCGCGCTGTTCCAGCGCCATGGCGCCGGCTTCGGTGCGGATGCACCAGGCTTTCATGGTGCCGGCCATCATTCGCGTTCGATCTTCGCCTGCTCCACCACGCGGGTCCAGCGCTCCATGTCGCGCCGGATCTCGGCGCCGAACTGCTCCGGCGACACCGGGTGCACGTCGTAGCCGGCCTTGTTCAGGCGGGCCACCAGCTCCGGGTCGCGCAGCGCCTGCTCGGACGCCTGCTGCAGCCGGGTCAGCACGGGCCTGGGCACGGCGGCCGGCGCCAGCACGCCGTACCAGACTTCATAGGCATCGGACACGACGCCCGCCTCCACCACGGTGGGGACCTCGGGCAGTTCCGCGAAACGCTGCCCCCCCGTGACGGCCAGGCCGCGCAGCTTGCCGGACCGCACGTGCTGCACCATGGGCGCCGCGGTGGAGATGACGAAATCCACCTGCCCGCCCACTGCGTCGGTGATCGCAGGCGCCGTGCCCTTGTACGGCACGTGGTTCAGGTTGGCGCCCGTATTCAATGCAATCAGTTGCCCGAACAGGTGCGGCCCGGTGCCCACGCCGGGTGACGCGTAGTTGAGCGGCCGCGTCCTGGCGAGCGCGATCAGTTCCTTGAGCGTCTTCGCCGGCAAGCCCGGATAAGCCGCGATGAGCGAGGCGGAACTCGCCACGCGGGCGACCGGCGCGAAGTCGCGCAGGCTGTTGTAGCGCAGGGACTTGAACAAGGCCGGGTTGGTCGCCAGGAACTCGTTGCCGAACAGCAGCGTGTAGCCGTCCGCCGGTGCGCGCGCCACCAGTTCGGCGCCGATGTTGCCCGATGCGCCGGGCCGGTTGTCGATGACGACCGGCTGGCCGAGCAGCGACGCGAGCTTCTCGCAGAAGGCGCGGGCGGCGTTGTCGGCGCCACCACCTGCCGGGAAGGGCACGATCATCTTGATGGGACGCTCGGGCCAGGACTGGGCCTGGGCGGCGCCGGCGCCAAGCGCCAGCAGGGCCAGCGCGAGCACGGAGCGACGCGAAGGGGAACGGAACATTGAAGGTCTCCTTGTTGATGGTTGGTGTTCTACACGACGCCCTGCTCGCGCAGCCGCCGGATCTGGTCCTGGCCCAGGCCGGCCTCGCGCAGGATCTCGTCCGTGTGCTCGCCGCACTCCGGCGCGGCGGCCCGCACCGACGCCGGCGTGCGCTGCAGGTGCACGGGCTGGGTCACGAAGGTGCAGGCCGTGCCCGAGCGCGTGGTCGCCTGCGCGGTGGCGCCCATGTGGCGCACCTGCGGGTCGGCGAACACCTGCGGCACGGTGTACAGCGGGCCGGCCGGCACGCCGGCGCGGTTCAGGCAGTCGACCCAGTGGTCCACCGGCTGGCCGGCGAACACGGCCTCGATCTGCGCCGTCAACGTGGAGCGATTGGCGATGCGGGCCTGCTCGCTGGCGAAACGTTCGTCCTGCTGCCACTCCGGGTGGCCGAGCGCCTCGCAGAAGCGGCGCCAGTTGCCGCTGCCGGCCACGCCCAGGTTGAGGCAGCCGTCCTGCGCCCGGAACAGGCCCATGGGGCTGGCCGTCGGATGGTCGTTGCCGCATGGCTGCGGCACGGCGCCTTCGTTCAGGTAGCGCGCCGCCTGGAAGTCCATCATCGCGATCAGCGAATGCAGCAGCGAGGTGTGCACCCACTGGCCCTGGCCCGAGCGCTCACGCTCCAGCAGCGCGGCGAAGATGCCCAGTGCCAGGTACAGGCCGGCGCTGGAGTCGGCGACGGCGATGCCGGCGCGCACCGGCTGCCCGGGAAAGCCCGTCACCGAGGTCAGTCCGCCCATGCCCTGGATCACCTGGTCGAAGCCGGGGCGCCCGGCATACGGACCGTCCTGGCCGAAGCCGGAGATGCTGGCCAGGATGATGCGCGGGTTGATCGCCTGGAGCGACTCGTAGTCCAGCCCGAGGCGGTGCTTCACGTCCGGGCGCCAGTTCTCGACCACCACGTCCGCCGTCGCCACCAGCATGCGCAAGGCAGCGATGCCTTCCGGCTTCTTCAGGTTCAGGGTCAGCGAGCGCTTGTTGCGGTTCAGGTTCTGGAAGTCGCCGCCCTCGCGCTTGTCCACGAACATGTTGTCGTTCGCATCGACGCCCGGCGGCGGCTCGATGCGGATCACGTCGGCGCCGAAGTCCGCCAGCATGCGCACGCAGGTGGGACCGGCGCGCACGCGCGAGAGGTCGAGCACGCGGAACGGGGCCAGCGCCTGGCCTGCCTGGATGCGGGGCATGTCAGCGTCCCTTCCATTGCGGCCGGCGCTTCTCGCGCAGGGCGGCGCGGCCTTCGGCGAAGTCCTCGCTGGCCATCAGGCGCTCTTCGCGCTCGCGCAGCCGCTGCAGGTCCCACTCGCCGCGGCCGATCTCGCTGAGGGATTGCTTGAGGGCGTCGAGCGACAGGGGCGCGAGCGATGCCACCTGCGCGGCGAGCGCGTCCACGCGCGCGCGCAATGCATCGCGTGGCAGCAACTCCTGCAGGTACCCGACGCGCAGCAGCGTCTGCGCATCGATCGCCTCGGCGGTGAGGAAGGCGCGCTTGGCCACGCTCACGCCCAGGCGCGACACATAGCGGCGCAGGCCGCTGGGATAGTAGTGCAGCCCCAGGGACGCGGCGGGCATGCGCATCTCGATGCCTTCGGCGCCGAGCGCGAGGTCGCAGGCCAGCACCAGGTCGGTGGCGCCGCCGTACACGCTGCCCTCCAGCACGCAGAGGGTGACGGGACGCAGCCGCTCCGCGGCCTCGACCACGTGCTCGAAGGTTACCTCCGGGCGCGCGCCGTCGAACTCGCCCGCGTGGTAGCCGGCGCTGAAGACGGGCCGGTCGGGCAGCACCTGGGCGTCCAGCACCAGCACCCGCACGGAGGCGTCGGCATCCAATCGCCGGAAGCTCTCCAGGAGGAACACGAGGTCCTCGTTGTGCAGGCGGTTGCGGTAGGCCGGCCGGCTCAGCGTGATGCGGGCGACGCCTTGCGCCACCTCCAGCTGCGGCGGACGCGAATCTTCGGGGAGGTCGGGGCTCATGGGCGCAGCATACGGAGCCTGGGGCCTGCCGGAGGCAGAATCACATATGTGATTCAACATCAGGAATGTGGATGGCCGAACCGTCGGTGAAGTCGGCGCGCCGCGCCATGGAATTGCTGGAGTTCTTCGCCGAATCGCGGCGGCCGGCCAGCGTGAACGAGGTGTCGCAGTCCATGGGCTGGCCGCAGTCGAGCACCTCCGTGCTGCTGCGGTCGCTGGCGGATGCGGGCTTCTACGACCACGACGCCCGCACCGGCATGTACTCGCCCAGCGTGCGCATCCTGCTGGCCGCGGAATGGATCGGGGAGCAGCTGCTGAGCGAGAAGAGCCTGCTGGGCCTGATGGAGAAGGTGCACGTGCAGACGGGGCACACGGTGATGGTGGGCGCACAGCACGGGCTGCACGTGCGCTACCTGCACGTGCTGCAGGCGACGCGCGAGGGGCGCTTCACCGCGAAGACCGGCTCGCTGCGGCCGCTGTTCCACAGCGCGACCGGCAAGATGCTGCTGACCCTCAAGCCCGAACGCGAGGTGGCCCTGCTGCTGCGGCGGGCCAATGCCATCGAGCCGGAGCCGGCGAAGGTGCTGGCGCTGGAGGAGGTGCTGCGCGAGCGCGAACTGACGCGCCGCAACGGCTATGCCTTGTCGCTGGGCACCTCCGTGCCGGGCGCGGCGGCGCTCGCCATCCTGCTGCCCGTGCCGCGCGGAGAAAGGCCGATGACCTTGAGCGTCGGCGGACCGATGGGCGAGGTGGCGAAGGAAAAGGACAGGCTGGTGAAGGTGCTGTCAGCGGCGATTGCGGATCGGCATTGAGGCCGGATCGATGGCTTCGCCGCAGCCTGATCGCCACTCCCGACCCGCCCCCTTTCGCCGCCAGCGAGGTGGAGCGCGTCCATGCGTGCTGCCCGGCAGCACGCCTGTTGTCCTTGCCGCAGCGCTGCCTATACTGAACCGCATGCGCGATGCCGCCCTCTCGCTGGAGGAGCTGCTCTCCGCCGCCGGGCGGGGCGACCATGACGCGTTCTCCGAGATCTACGCCCGCACCAGCGCGCACCTGTTCGGCGTCGCCGTGCGCCTCCTGGGCCGCAACCAGGCGGCGGAGGAAGTCCTGCAGGAAGCTTTCGTCAGTGTCTGGAAGAACGCGGCCAGCTACCGGGGCGAGGTGGGCGGGCAGGCGATCCAGCCGATGACGTGGCTGATCACCATCGTGCGCAACAAGGCGCTGGACGCGCTGCGCGCACGCAGGCGCCTGGGCGAGACGGAATTCGATGCGGCCGGCGATGACGAGGACGAGGACGGATCCGTGCGCGAGCCCTCGCCCAGCGCGCTGGAGCTGTTCAGCGCCGCGGCGGAATCGCTGCGCATCGAACGCTGCATGGAAGGCCTGCAAGGCACCCAGCGGCAAAGCCTCGCGCTGGCCTACTACCAGGGCCTGTCGCACACCGAGGTGGCGTCGCAGATGGGCGTGCCGCTCGGTTCGGTGAAGGCCTGGATCCGGCGCGGGCTCGACAAGCTGCGGGACTGCCTGCAGCCGCAGGGAGTCGGCGCGTGAGGTACGCACAGCCCGAACTGGTGGACCGCCTCGCGGCCGCGTACGTGCTCGGCACCTTGTCGCAGCGCGCACGGCGGCGGTTCGAGCGGCTGCGCCGCGACCGCGCGGACGTGCAGCTGGCCGTCGGCGGGTGGGAGGCGCGCCTGAATCGCCTGGGCGCCTCGGTGCCTCCCGTGCAGCCGCCGCACCGTGTCTGGCGCACGATCGAGGAGGACACGCGCAAGGACGTGTCGGCCACGGCTCCCGCTTCCCGCACCCGCTGGTGGCTGCCCGTGGGCGCAGGCGCACTGGGTGTGCTGGCGGGTGGGGCGTTCGTGGCCGCGTTGTTGTCCGTCCTGCCGTCCCTGCTGTTCACGCCGGACCAGGTGGCGATGCGCGCCGGGCAGAAGCTGCCGCAAAGCTACGTGGGCCTGCTCACGGATGCGCAGGGCAACGGCAAGCTCCTCATCAGCTCGCTGCGCCACGGCCGCACGATGACCATGAAGGTGATCGGGCCGATCACGCCGCCGGCCAGCGGACGCCTCGTGCTGTGGGCGCTGCCGCGCGACGGCGCCGCGTTCGTGATCGGCAACGTGCCCACGAGCGGATCGTCCACGAGCGAGCTGCCGGACACCTCCGAGAAGCTGCTGTCGAAGGTGCAGCGCCTTGCCGTCACGGTCGAGACCGAGGCGAACCCCGTCGCGCCATCCGTGACGCTGTTCACGGGAACCTGCGCGAAGTTGTGGTGAGGTGCATCCGCGCGCGCTCTGCGGTGCATCCATTTCCTTGCTCCGGCCGTAGCTAGGGACGTGGGCGGGCCACAGCGGCCGGCACCACATCCCCAGAGGAACCTGCGCGCAGGAGCGGAGCCGCAGGTCCATCCCCCAGCCCCGCTCACCGGAGAAGATCATGCAAGAGCGCACCACGTCCAACATCTCCTTCCTCGCTTCCGTGGCCGCCGCCGCGATGGCCGCCGCCCTCATGAGCGGCAACGCGCGCGCCGAAGGACCGATCGAGGACATCCGGCCCATCACCGGCGCCGTGAGCCGCGACGCGGTGAAGGCCGAGACGATGGCGCACCGCCGCGAGCTCACGAGTTTCGCCACCGAGTACATGCAGCAGCAGCCGCGCGAACTGCAGGCGCGCTCGGAGCGCACGCGCGAGGAAGCCCGCGCCGAATACGTCGCCGCGCGCGACGAGGTGCGCGCGATGAATGCGGAGGACAGCGGCTCGGGTTATCTCGCGCTGATGAACGTGCGGATGCCGCAGCGGATGCTGGCGCAGGTGGGGCGCTGAGGAGAGCGGCGGCAATCGGTGGCCATCGGTGGGGTTCGCTGGCGCTCACCGTTGCGCGGCGGGGCCGCGGCCACCCTACAGGGAGAGGGGCCGGACGGCGCCAGTGAGTGTCCAGCCCAATCCGAGCAGCAGCATGCGCGTGCCTAGGTCCTCGAACGCGCACGGCTCCACGCGCGGGCCCATGTTCTCCAGCTGCTTGTCGCGCACGCGCACGAACGCGAGTTCGTGCGTACGGGCGAGCGACAGCCACAGGCGATGGGCGCCTTGCGACTGGCGGGGTCCGCTGAGCAGGCACAGGCCCGCTTCCAGTGCCCACACATACACGGCGCTGGCCACGCCACGTTGCCGGTAGGCAGTGGCGTACCGGGAGTGGGGGCTGCGCAGGGGGCGGGCGGCGGCACGATCGAGCTCGGGGACGCGGTTGAACACCGTGCATCCGGCCAGGACGCCGCGTGCGGCGTC
Source organism: Ramlibacter sp. G4-7 (assembly GCF_057784995.1). Taxonomy (NCBI): domain Bacteria; kingdom Pseudomonadati; phylum Pseudomonadota; class Betaproteobacteria; order Burkholderiales; family Comamonadaceae; genus Ramlibacter; species Ramlibacter sp. G4-7. The sequence goes on along the minus strand of NZ_JBYNTT010000001.1, from coordinate 105,551 downwards.
CTCGACATGGACGTGGAACTCGCCATCGGATTCCCTGAACCTGAACGCGAGCTCGGGGAAGGGGCTGGCGATGCGCTGCATGTCGTGCAGCGCGTCTCCAGGCCGGCGCATGCGCGCATGCAAGGCGGCCAGTTCGGCCTCCAGGTCGCGGTGCTCCAGCGAGACGTCAATGCGCATGGCCGCTCCACCATCCGCTCATGAGACCCAGGGGCTTGTACCGTGCCGTGACCCGCGCGCTGGTTTCCCATTCGGCGCGCTGCACGCCGAGCCCGGCGAAGATCCCGTAGCCTTCGCCGGCCTGGATAGCCCCGCCGCACTCCAGCCCTTCCCCCGCGCGGATCGCGCCGGACGACGCGATGTCGCCGCCCGACTTGATGCCCCATCCGGCGTCCAGGTGCAGGCCGCAACGGATGGCTTCGTCGCTGATCAGACCCTGCCGCACGCGCAGTGAACCGGAGGCATCCACGCCACCGCGCACGCTCAAGGCCTTCGCGCTGCAGTCCCCGCCCACCAGCAAGTCGCCCTTGACCAGGGCCGCGCCTGCGATCGAAAGCTCGCCGCTGCAAGTCAGGCTGCCGGCGGCCTTCAGGTCCCCGGCGCGCACGCGACCGCCTGCGATCACGTGCCACCCGGTGTGCAGGGATCCCGCGCATTCGATGTGGCGCGCACAGTTCATGCCGCCCCCGGCCCGGACATCGCCGCCGGCGAGCACGTCCCGGCCCGCACGGATGCTGCCTTCGCAGCGGACGGAGCCGCCCACGCGCAGCACCGAGCCGACTTCGATGCTGCCCGCGACCTCGAGGCTGCCGGCATACACCATGGCCTCGGCGTCGAGCCGTTCCAGCTTCAGCGTCGTCTTCACGGCGCCGACGTTCTCCAGCAGCCAGCACGCGTCTTCCACGCGGCTATCGCGCACCAGGTGATCGAGCACCTGCTGGTACTCGCTCCCGTCGCGGTGGTGGCGCAGGTACCACCGGAACCCGTCGGCGCACGGGTTCTTGGCTCGGACGAAATCCTTGGTGAAGTCCATGGCAGTGCGCGCGTCCGCCGCTGCGGATGCGCTGAATCGTTCGTGGTTCTGGATTCGCCTGGGCGGCCGGGTCGGGCGCGGGCCGTGGTGAAGCCCGCGGGCTCAGGCGGCGCTGTGGGGCCCGACGGTCGGTGTGCGCTGGGGGAAGCTGCTGACCGCCGGGCTCAGGGATGGCCGGGTGTTCGCCCGCGACCGTAGCGCCGCAACGCCGACGTGCACGCGCGCACGCCCACCGCCATCGAGGATGGCGCGGCGGATGCAAGCAGCGGGCAACATGGAATCGGGTGCATGACGGGCAGGAGTATAGGCAGCGAGCGCGTGCGGGGGAGTGCCCGCGCCGCATTCTGGCAAGGATCGTCGGGTCATCCGTTATTGGGGTGCCGTCTATACTCGTGGGGCCATGCAACTCCACGCGCGTTCGTACCGCCATGCACACCGCGTGCCGCAGCATCCCGCTGCGGCCGGCATGACGGCGCCTGCGCAAACGCGCGCTGCGGGCCATCGAGGCACGCCAGCAGATTCCTGAGCCCGGCGGTCCGCCTCTTCCTTCAGCGCTGACCATGGACCGCCGGGCAAAGCCCCCGGCGCGATAGCGAGCCGCCCCGTGCGCTCGCACTCCATGGGAGTGCTTCGATGCATACGACACCGCTTGGTGGACGGCAGTCCGCCAGTTTCGACTTCCCCGTGCGTTTCGGCGATGAACCCGCCATGGGCCGCCTGCCGCTGCGCCAGCGTTGGCAGCTGCTGGGTGACAGCGCGCCGGCATCGGCAGCACCGCCCCTGCGCGAGACCGTTCCAGCACGTTCGAAATTCGCGCTCATCCCGCAAGGTGCCGGCGGCGAGATCTGGGCGCTGAACGAGCGCGCACTGCGCGAAGGCCGCGCGGCCGTCAGCGCGGGACATGGCGAGGGTGTCCGCTTCGGCGAGCTCCAGGTGCACACCTACGTGGACCCCGTGCGCCGCGTCCCCATGGAGCCGCTGATGTTCGTGAAGGTGAACGCGCGGCGTGAGCACCTCGACGTCCTCCTGCAGCAGCTGCGCGCGCGGGGAGCGCGCATGCACGAAGTGGAGCTCCAGAAGCAACGGGTGGTCCTGCGCGCCGAAGCGCGCCTCGCGCGGCTGCTCGGCCTCGAAGAAGCCGTGCTGGCCGTCGGCAGGCACTCGGCCCAGGTCTTCTCGTGGCTGGTCCGCTACGAGCCGGCACCGGTCCACTTCGTCGAGGAGTAGGCATCGAAGGATTGCGGCTCATCGCCGACCTGCGAATGCCGATGCCCATCCGTCCTCACGATCTTGCAGCCCCGTCCATCCAACCCGAGGAACCACCCGTGAAATACAGATCGAGCGCCGAATTCCTGGCGCAGGTGCAGGCCCGCAATCCCGGGCAGCCCGAATTCGTGCAGGCCGTGACCGAGGTCATCGCGAGCCTGTGGCCCTTCATCGCGGAACACCCGCGGTACGCGGAGCAAGGGTTGCTCGACCGCCTCGTCGAGCCCGAGCGCATCGTGCAGTTCCGCGTGTCGTGGGTGGACGACCAGGGCCACGTGCAGGTCAACCGCGGTTACCGCGTGCAGCACAGTTCGGCCATCGGGCCGTACAAGGGGGGGCTGCGCTTCCATCCCTCGGTGAACCCGTCCATTCTCAAGTTCCTCGCTTTCGAACAGACCTTCAAGAATGCGCTGACCACGCTGCCCATGGGCGGCGCCAAGGGAGGCTCGGATTTCGACCCCAAGGGCCGCAGCCCCGGCGAAGTCATGCGCTTCTGCCAGGCCTTCATGGGCGAGCTGTTCCGACACATCGGTGGCGACACGGACATCCCCGCCGGCGACATCGGTGTCGGCGCGCGCGAGGTGGGCTACATGGCCGGCATGATGAAGAAGCTGAGCAACCGCGCCGACTGCGTGTTCACCGGCAAGGGCCTGTCCTTCGGCGGCTCCCTGATCCGGCCCGAGGCCACCGGCTACGGCACCGTCTACTTCGCGCAGGAGATGCTGCGGCGCCGCGGCAAGTCGCTCGAAGGCCGGCGGGTGATCGTGTCCGGGTCCGGCAACGTGGCGCAGTTCGCGATCGAGAAGGCCATGGCGCTCGGCGCGCAGGTCCTGACGGCTTCCGATTCCGGAGGAACCGTCGTGGAGCCGGGCGGCTTCAACCCCGGGAAGCTTGCCCTGCTGATGGAAGTGAAGAACCAGATGTACGGCCGGGTGAGCGACTACGCGCAGCGGACGGGCGCGCAGTTCCTCCCCGGACGCAAGCCCTGGTCGATCGCCGCCGACGTCGCCCTGCCGTGCGCGACCCAGAACGAACTCGACGAAGCGGACGCCCGCACCCTGATCGGCAACGGAGTGCAGTGCGTCGCGGAAGGTGCCAACATGCCCGCCACCCTGGCGGCCGTGCATGCCTTCGAGGAAGCGGACGTGCTCTTCGCACCGGGCAAGGCGAGCAATGCGGGCGGCGTCGCGACTTCCGGGCTCGAGATGAGCCAGAACGCCATGCGGCTGGCGTGGCCGCGCGAGGAGGTGGACGCACGCCTTCTGACGATCATGCAAGGCATCCATGCGGCCTGCGTGCAGCATGGATCAGGGCGCAACGGCCACGTGAGCTACGTGCGCGGGGCCAACATCGCAGGCTTCGTGAAGGTGGCCGACGCGATGCTGGCACAGGGGATCCTCTAGCGCGGAGGCAGCACGCCCACGATGCGCGCCGCGTGCACGCGTCCGAAGGAGCGCCAGGTCGCGGTCTGGCCCGTGCACCGTCCCAGCAGGCTGGCGCCCAGGGGCGAGAGCACGGAGATGCGGCCCCGCGCGGGATCCACGTCCGCCGGATAGCACACGGTGATTCGGCAGAACTCCTGCGCGGGCCCCGCGACGAGGAAGACCTGCGCGTTCATGGTCACGAGGCCAGGGGATCCGAGCTCGGCGACCGCGCTCGTTTCCAGCGTGGTCTGCACATCTTCGCGTCCCGCCAGCGCCATGCCGCCCTCGGCGAGCAGGCGCGTGAGGCGGGCATGGTCGGTGTGGGTCAGCGTGCGGCGATGCGGGCGGATGCCGGCTTCTTCCATGATCACTCCCTTGCGAGTCCGCTCTTGCCGCGAACGCATCGCCGCCAGCGGAACCGGTTGCGCCTGGAGTGCCCGGCGATCGGGCTGGCGCGGGATACGAAGGAATCGCCGGGCTCAGGAAAGTGCTGCCACGCCGCCGAGTCTAGGGTGCGCGGGGCGCCGCGCCAAGCGCGCGCGCAATGCCCCCGCATGCCTTGCCAGAATGCATTGGGCGCCGATCGCAGGTTTCTTCCTATACTCGCTTCCATGGCACGCCACGCATGCACGCATCGGATGGCACCCGCGTTCTGGTTCACGCGGGCGGCGTCGCCACGCACGCCCGCACATTCCTGAGCCCGGCGGTCGCACCTTCCCCCCAAAGCGCCAACCTTCCTCCGCCGGGCAGAGCCCCGGCGTAGCTGCACGCTTCCCGCACTCACGGCGCACCTCCATGCGCGCCGGCAGGGGGCGACTTGCAAGGAAGGAATGAAGATGAACGACGCCCGCAGCGAACGCGCTCCATCGAAAATGAAGCGAGTGCTGGTGCTGCACGACCTGCACGCCGACGCCGACAACGCCGCCTGGCGCGCAGGCATGCTGGCGCGCGCACACGGTGGCTGGCTGCGCATCCTGAACCTGGGCCGCTTCGGTGACCCGGAGTTCGCCCGCAAGCGTCTCGAGGCGCTCGCGTGGCGATTGCAGGAGCACCTGCAGATCGCCGTCCTCGCGCAGGCCTATCGCGGCTCGGTCACGGGCGAGTTGCGCCGCGCCGCCGACGAGGCGGACTTGCTCGTCATGCGTGTCCCTTCGGGGCTGGACGCCGCGACCGGGCTGCAGCCCTTGCGTGCCGCGCGGCTCGCCGGCCGGCCGACGCTGGTCGTGCGCACGCCGGCGAACGTAGCGTACCGCAGGGTCCTCGTCGCGACGCCGCCCGACGGCGACGCGGAACACATGCTGGTGCCGGCAAGGGAGATGGGCGACGGCAAGGAACTGCCATCGAGCGCGCCCCTGCAGTCCGCCGCCGCGCTGCTCGGTCGCGAACGGCAGCTGTTCCCCGACCTGGTGGTCGTGCCGTGCGTGCAGGCGCCCTCGATCGCGCGCCGCTTCCTCTCGCTGACGAAGGCGGATACCTTGCTGCTGCCCGACGCCGCGGCCGGTGTGTCGCGCACGGCGGGTTCCGCCGGCTTCGGGCACTACGTCGAACAGCCCGTACTTTCCGAGGCGGCACCATGAACGGACACCCGGAAGACGCCTCCTTCCTGCCGCTGCGCCACATCCTGGTCGTGAGCGACCTGGGCCCCGCGGCCGCCAACGCGCTCTGGCGCGCGGCGCACCTCGCGCGCGCGCAGGGGGCGGCGCTGCGCGTGCTGCACGTGTTGCAGGACGCGCGCCAGGCGGAGGCGGCGCAGTCCGTGCTCGCGCCCCTGGCGGACGCGGTGCAGCACCGCCTGGGAGTCGCCGTGAACGTGGACGTCGTCCGCGGCGATCTCGCACGGGAAACGGCCCGTGCTGCCGTCGGGGCGGACCTGCTGGTGCTGCCGGCGCGCGAAGGAAACACCTTGCGCGAACGCATCGCGGGCACGGCCGTGGAGCGCCTGGTCCACGCCAGCCGCATCCCGGTGCTGGTGGTCAAGCGGGCGCTGCCCCGCGCGCGCGACGGTGCGCTGCACCCGCCGTCCCGCAACGACCTCTACGACAGGGTGCTGGTGGCTGTCGATCTCACCGCGGAGGCGGGCGGTGTCATCGCTGCGGCGGCCTGCCTGTCGGCGGATCCGCGCATGGAGGTGTTCCACGCCCTGCCGCCGCAGAAGCACGCGGGCGTCGCGCTCCTGCCAGGCGGTGCCGGCTCGAACGCGGGCACCGAGGTGGAACGTGCGCGCGCTGCCCTCCTGGAGCGCATGGCACAGGCGGGGGTGCTGCGTCACGGCGCGCAAGTGGCGGTCGGGTTCGGCCATGCAGCTTTCTCCGTGGTCGCCAAGGGACGCGCGATCGGCGCCGAACTGCTCGTCATCGGCAAGCGCCAGCGCAGGCTGCTGGGCGGCCTGTTCCTGGGCGCGGTGGCGCGGGAGGTGCTTTCGGAATCCCGTTCCGATGTCCTGCTGGTGCCCACTGCGCCGCGCGCGACCACCTCGCTGCCTGCGGGATTCCGGGAGGGCTCGGGACCGGTCATCCACACGCCGGCAGCGGTGGCCGACCGCGCCGCTGTCGACTAGAGTTGTCTTTCCATGCCCGCGGGGTGGGCGCATCGCCCGCCTCGCCTGGCTCGCCCTGCGAAAGGACCGCGCATGAACCCTTCCACGAAACTCGAGCGGCTGCTGGCCGCCACGGATCTTTCCGCTCCGGCGCGCCACGCCGTCGAACGCGCGGCGCTGGTGGCGCGGGCCGCAGGTGCCCGGCTGGACCTCCTGCATGTCGCGGCGTTCTCGCGCATGGACGAACTGCGCCGCCTGGTGGCCAGCTTGCCGGCCGATGTCGAGACGCGCATGCGCGAGCAGACGCAGATGCTGGTCGACGCGCTGGCGGTCATGGTGCGTGAACGGCACGGCATCGAGGCCGCGACCCACGTGTCTTCCGGCCCGCTGCTGCCATCGATCGGGCAGGCCGCGACCGCCATCGATGCCGACCTGCTCGTGCTGGGCGCGCGCGGCAGCAGCATGCTGCGGCACCTGGTCCTGGGCTCGACCGCCGCACGGCTGATCGATGGCTTCGGCCGGCCGATGCTGGTGGTGAAGCGGGCCCCTGCCGCCGCGTACCGCTGCGTGCTGGTGCCGGTCGACTTCTCCGACGCGTCGCTGCCGGCGTTGCAGATGGCACGCGCCGTCGCGCCGGGGGCGCACATCGTGCCGCTGCATGCGTACGAGGCGCCGTTCGAAGGCAAGCTGCGCGTCGCGAGCGTCGAGGAACGCCATCTGCAAGAGTACCGCGAGCACGCGCGGGTGGAGGCGCAGGCCCGCCTGGCCGACCTGTGCCAGCGCGCGGGTCTCGGCGGCGCGGCCCCGCCCCTGCTGCTGCACGGTTCGCCCGCGCTGCGCATCCTCACGCAGGAAGACGAGCAGGATTGCGACCTCATCGTCATGGGCCGGCAGGGACAGAGCCGCATGGCGGACATGCTCCTGGGCAGCGTCAGCCGCCGCATCCTGGCGGAATCGGAGGCCGACGTGCTGGTGATGCCCTGAAGCTGCGCATCGCACGCAACAGGCCCGCAATGCCCCCGCATTCCTTGCCAGAATCGCTTCGCGGCGATATTGCACCGCGGCCTATACTTGCCCGCATGGCACGCCACGCTGCTTCCCGTCGAACCCATGGCACGGACCTCGCCCTCGCGGCGTGCGACGTGCGTGCGCGTTCGCTTGCCCCTTCGCGGGCGGGGCTGCAGCGAACGCCCGCACATTCCTGAGCCCGGCGGTCGCCACCCCCTTTCAGCGCCATCCATCGACCGCCGGGCACACACCCCGGCGTGATTGCGAGTCCCCCGTTTCTCGGAGCGGCTCGCGCTCGAATGGAGTGCCCCATGCGTGTCTCGAATGCCGGCGAGCAGAAGCTCACCGGGCTTGACTTCACCTCGCTCACCTGCAGGCCCATGCCGGCCGGCGAAGATGCCCGCCTGCCTGACGTGCGCAACAAGCTGGACCTCCTCCCGCTGCGCCAGATGGTGGCTGCGGCTGGCGATGCAGGCTGCGTGCTCGCCGGCCAGGGCTTGCTCGACTCGCTGTCCAGGCCCGGCCGCTTCCAGATCCTCCGTCACGGACACGGTGCCCAGATCCTGGCCGCGAGCGAGTTCGCCCTGGCGGAAGCGCAGGCCGTCCTGCGCGGGGCCTATGGCGAGTTGGTGATGTTCGGCGCGCCAAGCGTCCACACCTACCTGGATGCGCCAACGCAGGCCGTGATGGTGCCCGTCATGTTCCTGCGGATCGACGCGCCGCGCGCCCACCTGAAGGAACTGCTCGCGCTGCTGCAGGCGCGGGCCGCGGACCAGAAACAAGTCGATGTGCAGCGTGCGCGGGTGGTGATCCGCGCCGAGGTGGAGCTTGCCCGTGCGCTCGGCCTGCAGCGCCAGGTGCAGGAGGCCACCGACGGCGCGGCGCACTCCCTGTGCTGGCTCTCGGGCTACCGGCACCCGGTGCAGGGGTCGCGGAAGCCTTCGCAGCGATCCGCCTTCCCCGGGGACAACGAGGCAGGAGCAGCGTCATGACGACCGAAGACGTGTCCCTGCTGCTCGCCGTCCTTGGCAGCACCTCCGTGTTCACCTCCTGGGTGGCGCGCCGCACCGGCGACACCGCGCGGGATGCCTGGCTCATGTTCGGGGTGGGCGCGGGACTCCTGGGCCTCGCCGCCGCGGCCTGGCTGTGGTGAGCGTGCAAGGCACTGCCACCACCATGACAACCCTCATGCTTCCCGGGCCCCATCCTTGCTAGCATGCCCCGCACCACCATCCCGGAGCTGTTCCCATGCCTCTGCCTGTCTCCCGCATCGCCCTCGCCTGCGGCGCCCTCCTCTCCTTCGCCGCGGCGGCGCAAGTGCCGCCCACGCTGGACAAGGTCAAGGCCCAGGGCACGATCACCGTGGCCCACCGCGAATCGTCCATCCCCTTCTCCTACCTGGGGACCGAGGGCAAGCCGACCGGTTTCGGCTGGGAGATCTGCCAGCGCATCGTGGAGAACGTGAAGAAGGCCACCGGCCGCGCGGACCTGAAGGTCGAGACGCTGCCCGTCACCTCGCAGAACCGCATCCCGCTGGTGCAGAACGGAACCGTCGACGTCGAGTGCGGCTCCACCACCAACAACTCGGACCGCGCCAAGCAGGTCGCCTTCGCGATCAACTACTTCTACACGGGAACGCGCTTCCTGGTGAAGACCGACTCCAACATCAAGTCGCTCAACGACCTCAAGGGCAAGCGGGTGGTCACCACCGCGGGGACCACGAACTTCCAGGTGCTGCGCGCCGCGAACCAGCGGCAGTCCCTCGGCTTCGAGCTCTCGACGGCCAAGGACCACTCGGAGTCCGCGCTGCTGGTGGACGGCGGGCGCGCGGACGCCTTCGGCATGGACGACATCCTGCTGTACGGCCTGCGCGCCGCGGCGGCGAACCCTGCATCGCTGGCCGTCGTGGGCGAGCCGCTGCAGGTGGAGCCCTACGCGATCATGTTCCGCAAGGACGACCCCGCCTTCAAGAAGCTGGTGGACGACACCGTCGCCGGCCTGATGAAAAGCGGCGAGTTCGAGCAGCTCTATCGCAAGTGGTTCCAGTCGCCGATCCCGCCCAAGGGCATCAACCTGAACGCGCCCATGAGCCAGGAGCTGCAGGACAACCTGAAGGCGCTGTCGGACAAGCCGGCGCTCTGAGCGGCCGTATGCGGGGGGAGATGCGGCCAGCCGCATCTCCGCGCGGGTTCAGTACTCCCCGAGCGGGCGGTCGCGCCGCCGCTCAACGCGCTGGCTGCTGGGCGAGCTTCACCAGGGCCGCCGCCTGGTCTCGGTCCGCCTTCATGAAGGCCGCGAACTGCTGCGGCGACATCGGTGTCGCCTCGATGTAGCGAGCATCGAGGAACTCGACGAACTTCGGGTCCTGCAGCAGCCGCGTGAACTCCGCGTTGACGCGTTGCAGGATCGCCGCCGGCGTGCCCGCAGGGGCGGCCAGGCCCCACCAGACGCGCGCGGAGAAGCCGCCCAGCCCCGCCTCCTTGAGCGTGGGCACCTGCGGCAGCAGCGGGGAGCGCTTCTCCGCGGACACGGCCAGGGCCTTCACCTTGCCGGCCTGGAGGACGCCGGTGAAGTTGCCGATGCCCATCTGCGCCACCTGGATCTCACCCGCCGACAGCGCCGTGCTGATCGGACCGCCACCCTTGTAGGGGATGCCGGCGATGGCCGTGCCCCACTCGCGATTCAGCCAGGCCAGCAGCATCTCCTGCAGCGAGCCCTCGCCCAGCGTTCCGAAGTTGACCGCGGCCGGGTGCGACGCCGCGTAGGCACGCAGTTCCGCGACGTTGGACACGGGCAGCGTCGCGGGCACGAACAGGCCTTCGGTCACCTGGAAGAGCTTGGCGATCGGCGCGAAGTCGCGCTCCGGGTCGTAGGAGAGCCTGGGCGTCGTGTGCGGGTTGAGCGACATCGAGCCGAAGTACACCGCGCACAGCGTATAGCCGTCCGGCGCCGCCTTCGCGCAGGCGTCGGTGCCGACGATGGCGCTGGCGCCCGGCTTGTTGTCGATCAGGATCGGCTGTCCGAGCCGCGGCTGGATTTCCTGCGCGGCGGCCCGCAACACGACGTCCGTGACGCTGCCGGCGGCCAGCGGCACGATGATGCGCACGGGCCGGCTCGGCCAGTCCTGCTGCGCGTGCGCCCACAGCGGTACCAGGCCGGCGAGGAGCGCCAGGGCGCCGAGCTTGCGTCGAATCTGCATGGGGTGTCTCCGTTCTTGATCTCAGTGCAGGCTGGAAGCGCTGCCGGCCCTGGAACCGAGCAGGCCGATGATGCGGCCGAACATGGCATCGTCCTGTGCCATGTAGTGCGCGAACGCGTCGCCGAACTGCCAGGCCAGCGTGAAGGAGGAAGCCCGGGCTTCGCGCTGGAACTCCGGGTTGCCCGCCACCCGCCGCAGGGCATCGACATACCGGTCGCGCAGCGCCGTCGGCAGGCCCTTGGGCGCCACCAGGCCGCGCCAGTGCGCCACCGACCACGGGAATCCCAGCGCTTCCTCCACCGTGGGCACGGCGGAGAAGACCGCATGCCGCGTCGCATCCATGTTCGCCAGCGCCCGCGCTTGCCCGCCCTGCAGCGGACCGCGTGCATCGGTGAGCGTGATGGGAGCCACGTCGGCCTCGCCCGCGATGACCTGGGCCAGGCCCTGTTCGCCGCTGAGCGTCTCGCGCCACTGCAGGCGGCCCACGTCGATCCCCGCCCGGTCGAGAAGTCCGACGAGCGCGAACTTCCAGACGCCGAAGTTCGGGCCGCCGGAGCCGACGATGTCGCGGCCGCGGCAGGCGTCCAGGAATTGCGCCAGCGTTTGCCAGGGCGCGTCGGCACGCACGATGACCGCGGCCGCCTCCACGAAGGGCACGGCCAGGGGCGTGTAGTCGTCGGGGGCGAGCGGGGTGAGGCCGCCGTACCAGTGCATCATCCCGATCTCGCCGCTCACCTGGCCGATGGTGCGGCCGTCGGGCGCGGCCTCGGCGATGGCGGTATGGCCGACGATGGCGCCCGTGCGGTTCACCACCTCGACGGCTTCGCCGAGTTCGCCGGCCAGGTAGCGGGCCACCAGCCTTGCGCGCTGGTCGCTGCCGCCGCCCTGCACGTAGGGAACGATCAGCCGGATGGGATCACGGACATTGGCCATGCGCCCTCACTCCGGCAGGACGCCGATTTCCTTCGTCAGCTTCGCCCAGCGCGTGTGTTCCGCCTGCAGGAAGGCGGCCATCTGCTCGGGCGTTCCTGCGCCCTCGGTGATGGGGCCGACTGCCAGGATCTTCGCCGCCATCTCCTTGTCGCCCAGCACCGCATCCAGGTCGCGGTTGAACCGCTGGATGGCGGCAGCAGGCGTGCCCGCGGGCGCGACGATGGCCTGCCAGCCGGCGTAGTCGAAGCCGGGGATCACCTCGGACAAGGGGGGCACGTTCTCCAGGCCGGCCACGCGCGAGGCCGTGGTGACGGCGATCGGGCGCAGGCGACCGGACTTGATCATCTGCACCAGCGCGGGCACGTCGCCCATCACCGCGTCGGTCTGCCCGCCGACGGTGTCGGTGACCGCGGCACCGACGGACACGTAAGGTACCGCGTTGACCTGCACGCCCAGTTGGGCGCCGACCAGGCGGGTCATCATGCCGCCGAAGGTCTTGGGGCCCTCGTTGGCGACCGTCAGCTTGCCGGGGTTGGCCCTCGCCTGCGCGACGAAGTCCTGCAGGCTCTTCACCGGCGAAGATGCATTCACGCACAGCACGAACGGCACCTTGCCGATCATCCCCACGGGCACGAAGTCCTTCTGCGGGTCGTAGGGCAGCGTCTTGAACAGGTAAGGGTTGCTCACCAGCGCCGCGGAGGTGGCGTAGTAGAAGTTGTAGCCGTCGGCCGGCGACTTCGCGGCCGCCTGGGCACCGATGGCGTTCTGTCCGCCGGGCTTGTTCTCCACCACGATGGCCTGCTTCCACTTGCGCGAGAGCTGGTCGCCGATCATGCGCGCCATCGCGTCCGGACCGGACCCGGGCGGCTGCGACAGGATCAGCTTCACCGGCTTGTCGGGCCAGGTTTGCGCGCGCGCCGCGCCGGCCCCGAACGCGGTGAGCGATACGGCCGCGGCGGCCTGCATGAAATCCCTGCGCTTCATCGTCTGTCTCCTGTGTGTATGGGTTCTGTCAGGCCGTCGCCGTTTCCGGCTGCGACGCCGCTTGCGGCCAGCGTTGCCGCCACTGCGCAAGAAGTTCCTGCGTCTCGACACGGCCCAACGCCGTGCCGAAGACGTAGTGGTCCGGGCGCACCAGCGCGGTGTCGCAGCCGTGCTTTTGCATCCAGCGCGCGACCACGCCTTCGGCTTCGGGCGTGCGCTGCAGCGCCACGACCGTGATGCCTGGCGGCACATCGGCCGGCGCATCGCTGCCGGCAGCGAGCACCAGGCGCCAACCGCCGCCCACCGCGTGGTCCATCAGCGCGCCGGAGGCGGCCAGGCGGGGCTGCGGGAACAGCGTGCCGCGGCCGGTGGTGTCGCGCTCCATGAGGAAGCCGCCTTCGACGCGCGGCAGGATGTCCTGCCGCGGCGTGTCCTGCACGATGCCGCCGCAGTCGGCCAGCATCTTCGCGTCGCGCGCACGGGCCTTGGCCGCATCGCGCTCGCAGATCACGGCGCCCACGCCCTTGATGCGGCTGGTGAGCTCGCGCACGTGCGCCTTGCGCTCGGTGCCGTAGCTGTCCAGGAGCGCCTCGGCGGCGCCGCCTCGCACCTCGCCCTTGAGCACAGCGGCGAGCTTCCACGATAGGTTGCTCACGTCGCGCATGCCCTGGCACATGCCCTGGCCGAGGAAGGGCGGCTGCATGTGCGCGGCATCGCCGGCGAGGAACACGCGGCCCTTGCGCCATTGCGCGGCCACCAGCGCGTGGAAGCGGTAGCTGGCCTGCCGCCACAGCTCGCCGTCCTGCGGCGTGAGCCAGCGCGAGAGCAGCTTCCAGGTCGCCTGCGGCGTCGCGGCCTGTTTCGGGTCCTCGCCCGGCTTGAGGGAGATCTCCCAGCGCCTGTGGTTCTTCGGGCCGATCACCAGCGTGCAGGGGCGCTCCGGCTCGCAGTACTGCACGCTCACCTTGGGAAGCTTCGCGAGGCCGCGCTCGTTGACGAGCACGTCCACCACCAGCCAAGGCTCGTCGAAGTCCAGGTCTTCCAGCGGCATGTCCAGTTGCGTGCGCACGAAGCTCGCGCCGCCGTCGCAGGCGATCACGTACTGCGCGCGGACCGCATGCTGGGTGCCTGCAGCATCGCGCACCTGCAGCGTCGCGCCTTGCGCGTCCTGCTCGACACCGACGACCTCGGCCCCCAGCTCCACCTGCACGTTGGACATGGCCGCCACGCGCTCGCGCAGCGCCCGCTCCACCGGCGGCTGCGTGAACACCAGCGAAGGTGTGTGGCCCTGGGGATAGGGCGGCTCCACCATCGTCATGCGGCGGATCATCTTCCCGTCCACCCCGAAGTACTCCGAGGGGGTGAAGGGCTCCGTGAACGGCTGGACCGCATCGACCACGCCCAGCTGCTGGAACACCCGCATGATCTCGTGGTCCAGGGAGATCGCACGCGGGATCTCGTAGACGCCCGGCAGCTTCTCGCAGGCGTAGACCTTCAGCCCCGCCTGCCCCAGCAGCCCCGCCGCGACGACGCCGCTCGGGCCGAAGCCGACGATGGCGACGTCGTACAGTGCCTCGCTCATGCGCCCTCGGCCGCGATCGGGTTGCTCAGCGCGCCGACCTTCTCGATGTCGATCACGATGGTGTCGCCGGCCTTCATCCACACGGGCGGGTTGCGCGCCTGGCCCACGCCGGCCGGCGTGCCCATGACGATCACGTCGCCCGGCTCCAGCGTCAGCACGTCGGCCAGCAGCGCGATGGTCTCGGCGACGCTGAAGATCATGTCGCTGGTGTTCGCGTCCTGCATCACCTGGCCGTTGAGCAGCGAGCGGATGCGCAGGCCGGCGGCGCCCGGCTGCAGTTCGTCGGCCGTCACCAGGTGCGGGCCGAAGCCGCCGGTGCGGTCGAAGTTCTTGCCGATGGTCCACTGCGGCGTGCGCTTCTGGTAGTCGCGCACGCTCATGTCGTTGAAGCAGCTGTAACCGAAGACGTACTGCAGCGCGTCGGCTTCCTTCGTGTGGCGGGGCACCGTCTTGCCGATCACCACCGCCAGTTCCGCCTCGTAGTCGAACTTCGTGGACACCTGCGGCGCCCAGCCCGCTTCGCCATGCGCGACCAGCGAGGACGCGGCGCGGAAGAAGAACCAGGGGTAATCGGGCTTCTCGCGGCCGCCTTCCTTGGCATGGTCGTAGTAGTTCAGGCCCAGGCAGACGATCTTGCCGGGCTCGGGCACCAGCGGCGCGAGCCTGGCGTTGGCCAGCGGCTGGCGCTTGGCCTTGTCCTTGAGCGCCGCTTCGCCGACGGAGCGCAGGTCCACACCGGCTTTCAGCGCCATGCGCAGGTCGGCCGGCGTCTTGGCATTCGCGTCGTTGAGGTCGACGAGCGCATCGCCGTCGACGAGGGCCAGGCGGGCTTCGCCGCCGCGCAGGTAGGTGGTGAACTTCATGGCAGGGATCTCTCGCGGTTGATCAGGGGTTGGGGGCGAAGAAGACGCGCTTTTGCGCCTCCTTCAGGGTGGCGGAGGGCGGGGCGGAGATGCCCCACTGGTCGACGCGGCCGGCCGGCCACTTCCAGTGCTCGGGGCCGTGCGCCTCGTAGCTCTCGTCGATCTGCTCCACGTCGGCCGTGTACTCGATGACGATGCCGAAGGGGTCGAGGAAGTAGTTGAAGAGGTTGTTGCCCGGCCCGTGCCGCCCGGGGCCCCACTGGATGGGGAAGCCCGCGTCGCGCATGCGGCCGCCGCCGCGCATCACCGACTCGAAATCCGGCATCAGGAAGGCAATGTGGTTCAGCGCGTCGTTGTCGGAGATGCCCAGCGCGATCGTGTGGTGGTCGCGGTCGCAGTTCATGAAGGCCATGATTCCGGTGCGATCCGCCAGTCGGAAGCCCAGCGCCTCCTGCAGGAATTGCTGCGAGGCGTCGACGTCGTGGGTGTTGAGCACCACGTGCGTGAGGCGGATGGGACGGTCCTGCACCGGTGCGCTCTCGGCGCGGCGCGCGTCGCCGTGCACCACCTGGAAGGTGCGGCCATGCGGGTCCTGGAACTTCAGGCCGATGCCGCCGGCGGGGTTGCGCGTGAGCTCGTGCGGCTCGGCGAGGATCTTGCCCCCGGCACGCAGCACGTTCGCACGCACCGCATCCAGCGCCTCGCGATGGCGCGCCCGCAGCGTGACCTGGCGGATCTGCGGCACCTCGCCGCCCTGGTGCAAGGCGAGCAGGTGGTGGTCGCTGCCGCTGCCACGCAGGAACAGCTCGCCGTCGCCGCGGTGCGCGACCTCCAGGTGCCAGGTCTTCGTGTAGAACTCTTCGGCCTTTGCCAGGTCGGGCACGTAGAGCGCCACGCTGCGCAGGCCTGCGATCCAGGGACTCATGCGTTCGTCACTTTCTGCCGGGCGAGGAAGCGCTCGGCGTTGCGATGGACCAGCAAGGCAACGGTGTCGGCATCGAAGCCGGCGGCCTCGATGCGCTGCACCGGCGTGCGGTCGTGGAAGTTGAAGGGGTAGTCGGTACCGACCAGCAACTGCGTGGCACCGAAGGTGTCCGCGAGGTAACGCAGTGCCTTGTCGTCGAACACCAGCGTGTCGTAGAAGAGCCGGCGCGCCTGGTCCGCGGGCGCTTCGCTGACCTGCTCCTTCAGCGCCGGGAACACGCCCCAGCCCTGCTGCAGCCGCGGTAGCAACAGGCCCAGCGTGCCGCCGCCGTGGCTGAAGGCGATGCGCAGCTTCGGGCGGCGCGGCAGCAGGTTGGAGGTGATCACCGACGCCGCCGCCAGCCCCACGTCACCCGGGTACGCGAGCACCTGCTGCAGCGCCGGCGGGCCGACCAGGCGGTCCATGCCGGCCGGACGGATCGCGTGCACGAAGACGCTGGCGCCCAGCGCCTCGCAGGCCTCGAAGAAGGGGTCGAAGCGCGGATCGCCGATGGGCGCGCCGTTGACGTTGCTGCCGACTTCCACGCCCGGAAAGCCGAGCACCTTCACCACATATTCCAGTTCGCGGATGGCCAGGTCCAGGTCCTGCAGCGGCACGGCGCCGAGGCCCGCGAGCGCGCCGCTGCTTTCGGCCACCATGCCCGCGATCTGGTCGTTGAGGAAGCGCAGGAGCTGCTGCGCGTCGGCCGGCTGCATCCAGTAGGACAGCAGTTCCGGCATCGGGGAGACCACCTGCAGCGCGAGCCCCATCCCGGGCAGGTCCGCGAGGCGCTTGCCCGTGTCCCAGCACCGGTCGGACACGGTGCGGTACACCTTGCCCGAGATCATCACGTTGCGGTGGCACGCCTGCGCCGCGGCCATCGACGGCCAGTCGGCGGGGGCCTTGCTGCCGAGGTACGCAGGGAAGTTCTCCGGCACCACGTGGGCGTGGGCGTCGATCCCGCAGGGGCAGCCGGACGGATGGTTGTGCGCGCTCAATGTCTGTCTCCGCTGCGCATGGTAGGGAGGCCCGCCTTATCCGAACAGCCGATCCCGTGGATACATAGAATCCATGCCATGGATATCCGCGCCGTCGACCTCAACCTGCTGGTGGTGTTCGACGCCATGGCCCGCCACCGCAGCGTCAACCGCACCGCGGAGGCGATCGGCCTGAGCCAGCCCGCCACCAGCGCGGCGCTCGCCCGCCTGCGGGCGCAGTTCGACGACGCCCTGTTCGTGCGCGCCGGTGCGCAGATGGAGCCGACGCCGCGCGCCCTGGAGCTCGCGCCCGCCGTGCGCCGCGTCGTCGAGGCGATCCAGTCGGAGATCCTGCAGCCCGCGGGCTTCGATCCCGCGACGGCGCAGCGCAGCTTCACCATCCTCACGCCCGACATCGGCGAGGTCGCGTTCCTGCCCGGCGTGCTGCGGCGGCTGCGGCAGGAGGCGCCGCACGTGAAGCTGCAGGCAGTGGCCAAGCCGCGCGCGGCGGCGGGCTCGGCGCTCGAAGCGGGCGAGGCGGACCTGGCGGTGGGCTTCTTCCCCGACCTGCAGAAGGCCGGCTACTTCCAGCAGGCGCTGTTCAAGACCTCCTATGCGTGCATCACCTGCGCGCGCAACGAGGCGGTGGGTTCGCGCCTCACGCTCAAGCAGTACCTGGCCGCGCGCCACGTCGTCGTGCGCCCGGATGGCCGCGAGCACCTGCTCGATCGCTTCCTGGAGGACAAGGGCTGGCAGCGGCACGTGACGCTGGAGTTGTCGCACTTCATGAGCCTGCTGTCGCTGCTGCCCGGCACGGACCTGGTCGCGACCGTGCCCGACGACATCGCCACCGTCGTGGGCCGCCACGCGCCGCTCAAGCGCATCACGCTGCCGTTCCGCCCGCCCCAGATCCAGGTGCAGCAGTTCTGGCACCGCCGCATGCAGGACGACGCGGCCAACCGCTGGCTGCGCGGCCTGTTCTACGAGGTGAACCGTCGGGATGCCGGGTCGGCGCTTGCGCTGTGACGAAGATGCGGGGACTGCGTGCCCATGACCGCGAGGCTGTGACCATGGACATCGTGATCACCGAAAGCGAGGGCCTGCGCCAGCTGCGCTTCGGCAGCGCGTGGTGCCAGGGCGTGATGCGCATTGCCGCGCCGGACGCGCTGGAGCTCGCGTATGCGGTGCGCATGTTCGCCTGGCTGCCGTTCCACGACTGCGCATCGCTGGCGGACAAGCACCTCGTCACGCTCGGCCTGGGCGCCGGCTCGCTCACGAAGTTCGCCTGGCGGGTGCTGGGCATGCGGGCCACCGCGGTGGAGATCGACGCGGCGGTCATCGCCGCCTGCCGCTCGCATTTCATGCTTCCCCCGGACGGCGACCGCCTGCAGGTGCTGCATGCCGACGCGCTGGCGTTCGTGGCCCGCGCCGAAACGCGCGGCAGCATCGACATCCTCCAGGTGGACGCCTACGACGCCTCGGTCGACCGGCCCGCGCTCGACACGGAAGCGTTCTACAGCGACTGCCGCGCCAGCCTGCGGGAAGGTGGGACCGTGGTCGCCAACCTCATCGGGCGCGACCTGGACGTGCGCGCCTGCGTGGCGCGCATCCGCAAGGGCGTGCAGCCCCGCGCCGTCTGGCAGTTCCCGCCCACCGAAGCCGGCAACGTGGTCGTGGTCGCGCACTGCGGCGACGTGCCGACCGAGCAGGTGCTGGCGCAACGTGCCCGGGAGATCGAGCGGCGCTGGGACCTGCCGGCGCCGGCCTGGCTGGCCATGGCGCGGCGCTCCGCCTGAGCGCTCAGGACTTGGCCGGCTTCTTCGCGGGCGCTTCCGGCGCCTTGGCCAGCGCCGTGTCCCGGGGCACGTCGTAGGAGCCGAACTGCTGCTGCGGCGTGCGTGTCTCGGGCAGCACGTACACGTAGGCGCCCTGCTTCAGCACCGTCGGCCGCAGCACGCTGTTGTAGAACGCGGGCGGCACGTTGACGCAGCCGTTGGAGATGCGGTTGTCGCCGGGGTCGGGCGTGGCCATGCGCTCGGCCCGCCGTTCGCTGGCCGACACGCTGTGCATGCGGTGCATGGAGACGGCCGCCGCATAGTCGATCCAGATGATGTCGTCGTTGCGCGTGTTCTTGCCCGGCATGGCGAGGAAGCGGCCCGCCGGCGTGGTCTTCTCGCTTTCCTTGAGCTGCGACAGGGGCTTGTCACCGACGCCGGGCGCGGACGTGTCCCCGATCGCCTTGCCCAGCAGGACCTGCGAACGGCTCTTGAGCTTGCCCTGCGGATCGAAGACGTACATCTGCGCCTCCTTCTTGTCGATCACGACGAAGGCCTTTTTGCCGGCATTGCGCGTGTAGGAGACCCAGTTCGCGATGTGCACCACGTCCGCCGGTGCGTTCGTGCCGGCGAAATCGGCCAGCGGCCCGGGTTTCTGCTCCGTCGCCTTGGCCGTGGGCTTGGCCTTCGCGGTCGCCTTGGTCTTGGACTTGGCCTTGGCAGGGTCGTGCTTCTTGGCCTTCGCCACCGTCATTGCCGAGCCTGCCGCATCCTTTTCCGCCTGCGCACCCACGGCCGATCCGAGCGCCAGCGCCGCGCAAAGCGCAAGGCATCCGCGCAGCACGAGCCTGGAACAGGGTGCTGGCAGGCGTTGGGCGTTCTCGGTCGGCATCGGCATCCTCTGGTGTGGTCCTGTCCGCCCAGCGTACGGGCAGGCTGCGCCGCGGCGGTGCGACGCGGTCGGCAGCGCGTGTAGGAAAGTCGAGGTGCGGAGAGTCGCCGCTGTGCCAGCATGGCCGGATCGACCGGCGCCGCGCCCGCTACTCCGGCTGCACCCCGGCCGCGGCGATCGCCTTGCGGTTCGCCTGGATGTCGCGCGCGAGGTAGTCGCGAAACTCCAGCGGCGTGGAGCCGTGCGGCACCGCGCCGTTGCTCTCGAAGGCCTTCTGCACATCGGGCGCTTGCGCGGCGGTGGCGACCGCTTTCGCCAGCGTGTCGAGCAAGGCGGGCGGCAGGCCGCGCGGACCCAGCAGCCCGATCCAGCTGGAAAACTCGAAGCCCGGGAGGTCGGCCGCAATGGCCGGCGTCGGTCCCAGCGGCTGCGTCGCCGCCGCCATGCTGTGACCCAGCAGGCGCAGCCGCTTGCCGGCCACCAGCGCCATGGCCGCGGGCGCGGGCGTGAGCACCCAGTCGGTTTCACCCGCGACGACCGAGGCCACGCCCTGGCTGCCACCTTTGTACGGCACGTGCAGCGCCTTGAAGCCGGCGGCGCTCTGGAAGGCAGCGCCCGCCAGGTGGCTCACGGACCCAATGCCGGCCGACGCCATCTTCAGCTCGCCGTTTTTCGCGCGCCCGTACTCGATGAGCTCGCGCACGCCTTGCACCGGCAGCGCGGGATTGCACACCAGCACGTTGGGCAGCAGGGCCACGAGCGACACCAGCTCGAAGTCGCGCAGCGGCTGGTAGGTCACGGCTTTCTGCAGCAGCGGCGCGACCGAGATCGCGCTGCTGGATCCCACCAGCACCGTGTAGCCGTCCGGCGGGGCGGTGCGCGCGAGCTCGACGCCGATCGCGCCCGCGGCACCGGCGCGGTTGTCCACCACGAACGGCTGGCCCAGCACCTTCGCCAGCTCGATGCACAGCGCCCGGCCGATGGTGTCGACCGAGCTGCCCGGCGCGTTGGGAACGACGGCCTTGACGGGCCGCTCGGGATACGCGCGCTGCGCGTGCAGCGCAGGCGCGAGCGCCGCGCCGGCTGCGGCCAGCAGGGTGCGTCGGCGCAGCACTGCGGCGGGCATGTCAGCCGTGCTGCAGTCCGGCGGCCTGCACGCCGGCGATGCAGATGGCCTCGTCCTCGTCGCCGGTGCCGCCGCTGGCGCCGACGGCACCGATGCGGTTGCCCTGCGCGTCCTGGATGACGACCGCGCCCGTTTGCGGCAGGAACCTGCCGTCGGAGGTGGCCGCGAGCGAGACGAAGAAATTGGGATTGTCCTTGGCACGCTGGCCGAGGACGCGGCTGGACACGCCCATGCCGATGGCACCCCAGGCCTTGGCACGCGCGATGTCGAAGCGGAACATGCTGGCGCCGTCCTCGCTGGCGAAGGCCTTGAGGTTGCCGGACGCGTCCAGCACGGCGATGCCCATGGGCTGGTAGCCGCTCTCCTTCGATTTGGCGAGGGCGGCGGTGATGATCTGGCTGGCTTGTTGCAGGGTGAGCTGGTTCATGGCGCGATTGTGGCCTCAGAACGGATAGTGGCGGGGCGCGGTCTGCACCGTGATCCAGCGCAGGTCCGTGAACGCCTCGACGCCGGCCTTGCCGCCGAAGCGGCCGTAGCCCGAGTCCTTGACGCCGCCGAAAGGCATCTGCGCCTCGTCGTGCACCGTCGGGCCGTTGACGTGGCAGATGCCCGACTCGATGCGGCGCGCCACCTGCAGCGCACGGGCGATGTCGCGGCCGAACACGGCGGCCGACAGGCCGTAGGCGTTGTCGTTGGCGCAGGCGACGGCGGCTTCGAGGCCGGCCACGCGCACCACCGGCTTCACCGGACCGAAGCTCTCCTCGTGGAAGATCTTCATGTCGCGCGTCACGTGGTCGAGCACCGTGGCGGGCATCAGCGTGCTGTCGGCCTTGCCGCCGCACACCAGCTTGGCGCCCTTGGCCAGCGCGTCGTCGATCAGCGCGTTGCAGCGCTCCACCGTGCCCATGTCGACCACCGAGCCCAGCACCACGGGACCCTTGCGCGGGTCGCCCAGCGGCAGGCCGACGGCGCGCGCGGCCAGCTTGGCGACGAAGGCGTCGGCGATCTTCTCGTCCACCACGATGCGCTCGGTGGACATGCAGATCTGGCCCGAGTTGGCGAAGGCGCCGAAGATCGCGCCATTGACCGCCGCGTCGAGGTCCGCGTCGTCCAGCACCACCAGCGGCGCCTTGCCGCCCAGCTCCAGGATCGCGGGCTTGAGGTACTTGGCGCAGGTCTGCGCAATCAACCTGCCCACGCGCGTGGAGCCGGTGAAGTTCACGCGCCGCACCATGGGGTGCGCCACCATGGCTTCGACCACGGCGGCGGCATCGGCGGGCGCGTTGGTCACGAAGTTCACGACACCGGGCGGCAGCCCGGCCTCCTGCAGCGCCTCGATGATCAGGCCGTGCGTCGCCGGGCACGGCTCCGAGCCCTTGAGCACCACCGTGTTGCCGCAGGCCAGCGGCATCGCCACGGCGCGCACCCCCAGGATCACCGGCGCATTCCAGGGCGCGATGCCCAGCACCACGCCCGCGGCCTGCCGCACGCCCATCGCGAGCGAGCCGGGCACGTCGGAAGGGATCACCTCGCCGCCGATCTGGGTCGTCATGGCGGCGGCCTCCTGCAGCATGCCGGCCGCGAGGTGCACGTTGAAGCCGGCCCAGGGCGCCGCGGCGCCGGTCTCGGCGGCCATCGCGGCGATGAACTGCGGCGTGCGCGCCTCGAGCGCGGCGGCCGCCTTGAGCAGCAGGCCGCGGCGCTCGCCGGGGCCCAGCGCGGACCAGGCCGGGAAGGCCTTGGCCGCCGCCTCGACGGCGGTGAGCGCGTCCTGCGGCGTGGCGGCGGGCGCGCGCGTGGCCACGGCGCCGTCCAGCGGGTTGCGGCGCTCGAAGGTCTTGCCGGAGGCACTCGCGGTGCGTTCGCCGGCGATCAGCATCTTGATGTCGTTCATGGTGGTTTCCTTGGGCAGGGGCGCGCTGCGCGTGAGCGCCTCGAAGCCGTAGCGGTTCATGCTGCCGAACATCGGCATGGCGGGGTGGGGGAGGAATTTCGTGCGGCAGTCGATCACCGCCGGCAGGCCGCAAGCCAGCGCGCGTGCGATCGCGGGCGCCACGTCCTGCGCGCGCGTGACGGTCTCGCCGTGGCAGCCGAAGCCGCGCGCCACGGCGGCGTAGTCCGTCTCTTCGAGCCCGGTGCCGAGCTCGAAGTCGAACTGCATCTTCTGGCCCTGGCGGATGATGCCCCAGGCCGCGTTGTTGTGGATGATGTTCACCACCGGCAGGCCGTGCCGGCGCGCGGTGTCCAGCTCGTTCATCGTGAAGCCGAAGGAGCCGTCCCCGGTGATGTTCACGACCGCGCGGCCCGCGTGCTGCGACTGGATGGCCAGCGCGTACGGCAGGCCGAAGCCCAGGTGGCTCATGCCCGGCTCGTGGAAGCGCGTGCGCACGGCATGCACGGGCGTGAAGTCGTTGCTCCAGAAGGTGGTGTGGCCGCCGTCGAAGACCGCCAGGGCGTCGGCCGGCAGCGCGTCGGCGATCGCCTTGGCCAGCGCCGCCGGGTGCATGGTCTCCTCGGTGTCGGCCGCCATCACGGCAAGCTTGCGCTCGTAGCGCGCACGCACGGCGCGCACGTCGGCGAGCCAGCCCTTGTCCGAGGAAGCTTCGCCCTCGCCCCAGGCCGCGAGCAGGTCGTCCAGCGCGCTGCGCGCGTCGGCCTGCATGGCCACGGCGTGCAGCACGGGTTGACCGAGTGCGGCAGGGTCCACGTTGATGCTGATCACCCGGTGGTGCCGGCGCGCATAGGCACCGTGCTCGTCCCACATCCACGAGGACCAGCGGCAGCCGACGCTGAGCACCACGTCGGCGTGCGCGAAGGCATGGCGCACGGCCTCGCCGGCGATCAGGCCGCCGTGACCGATGAAGTGGGGGCTGTCGGTCGTGACCACGCCCAAGGCCATCTGCGTGGGCAGCACCGGCGCGCGCAGGTGCGCGGCGAGCGCGCGCACCTGCGTCTCCGCACCGCTGGCGACGACGCCGCCGCCGGCGACGATCAAGGGACGGCGCGCGGCGCGCAACAGGGCGACCGCCTCGCGCACATCGGCCGCGTCGGGCCGCGGACGCGAAAGCGCGCGGTAGCGCTCCGGCGCGATGTCGAATTCCTCGGGCGCGAAGCTGCACAGTTGCACCAGCACGTCCTGCGGCACGTCGAGGTGCACCGGCCCGGGCCGGCCCGACAGCGCCTCGCGGAAGGCGCGGCGCACGAGTTCGGGCAGGCGCCGCGCATCGTTGACCACCGCGTTCCACTTGGTGATCGGCCGGGTCACGGCGACGGTGTCCAGGTCCATGAACATGCCGCCGTGCGGATACGAGGCGGCGCGGTGCTGGTTGGTGGTGATCGCCAGCAGCGGCAGGTTGTTGGCGAAAGCGGTCCCCAGGCCGGAGGCCATGTTGAGGCCACCGGGACCCATCTCGCCCAGCGCCACGGCGACCCGGCCCGTCGCCGCGTGCACGGCGGCCGCCATCATGGGCCCGGCCGCCTCGTGCCGCACGCCGAGGAAGCGCATCTGCGGCTCCTGGGCGATCGCGTGCAGCAAGGGCCCGAGCTTGCCGCCGACGATGCCGAACACCTGGCGCACGTCCTCGGCGCGCAGCAGCTTCACCAGCGCCTGCGCGCCGGTGAGCATGCGCGCGCCGGCGCCGGTCGGGGTGTGGCTCACGCGCTCAGTCCTCCGCCGTGAAGCCGCTCGCCTTCACCACCGGTTGCCAGCGCGCGTAATCCGCCTTCAGGATGCGGCCGAACTCCTCCGGCGACTGGTGCAGCGGCTGCAGGCCGTTGTCCGCCAGCGCCTTGACGTACTCGGGCGAGGCGAGCGCTTCGCGCACCTGGGCGTTCAGCCGGTTGACGACCTCGGGCGGCGTGCGCGCGGGCACGAACCAGCCCAGGTACTCCTGCACCACGATGTCCTTGTAGCCCTGCTCCACCAGCGTGGGCACCTCGGGCAGGAAGACGGAGCGCTGTGCGCTCGTGACCGCCAGGCCGCGCAGCTTGCCGCTCCTGATGTGCGGCAGCACTTCGCCCAGCACGTTGATGCTCACCGGGATCTGGCCGCCCAGGACGTCGGCCAGCAGCGGCGCGCCGCCGCGGTAAGGCACGGCCTGCATCTCCACGCCCGATTCGCGCGTGAGCATCATGCCGACGAAATGCAGGGCCGACCCCGCCGCGGGCACGCCGTAGCTCGCCTGCTTCGGATTGGCCTTGGCCCACTTCAGCAGGTCCGGCAGCGTGCGGATGTCCGCCGGCAGGCCGGGCCCGGCGGTCACGACGAACTGGTAGGTGACCGTGCTCGTCACCGGCACGAAGTCGGCCAGCGGGTCATAGGCCAGCTTGCGGTAGGTGTGCGGGTACAAGGCCATCACGCCGCTGGGAATCTGCAGGATGGTCAGGCCGTCGGGCGCGGCGCGCTTGACGTATTCGGTGGCGATGCGGCCGCCCGCGCCCACCTTCGCCTCGACCAGCACGTTGCTGGCGTACTTGCCGCGCAGCTTGTCGGCGATCGGCCGGGCCACGTAGTCGCCCATGCCCCCGGGCGGGAAGCCCGAGATGATGAAGGCGTTGCCGTTGAGGGGCTGGGCGCGGCTGGCACCGGTCAAGCCCAGGGCGGCCAGGCCGGCGCCGCCGGCCAGGAAGTCTCGTCTTTGCATCGCTTGTCTCCAGGGGCGCGCGGCCCGCGTCGGGGGTGAACGCGTGGATCATGCGCGGCCGCCGCGCCGGTGGCGATGGACGAATGGGGCGCCGGCTTGTACTTTTCCGGCATCGCCGCACAATCGCGCCATGAAGCCCGCGCCCCTGCTCCTGGTTCCCTTCCGCGAGGTCCGCCACGACCAGCCGGACGACTGCGTCCACTACGAGGCGGTGGCGGTGCGCGGCCAGGAGATGGACTGGACGATTCCGGCCCACCGCCACGAGGGCCTGCACCAGTTCCAGCTGCTCGCGCGGGGCACCGTGCGCGGCAGCATCGACGGCCGCGCGTTCGAGGCGGCGGCGCCGGTGCTGCTGATGGTGGCGCCGGGCTCCGTGCACGGCTTCACCTACAGCCGCGACGCGGTCGGCCACCAGCTCACCATCCCCACCGGCACGCTCAGGCAGTTGCTCGGTGGCTCCGAGCTCGCGCAGGACACCTTGTCCGCCTCCTTCCTCGTGGACGGCGACGCAGCCGCGGCGACGGCAGGCGAAAGCGTGCGGCAGTTCGAGGCCCTGGCGCGCGAGTTCCTCGCCGACGCGCCCGGCCGCGTCCACGCGCTGCTCGCGCAGGCGACGCTGCTGGCGGTGGCCTTCCTGCGCCTGCGCGGCGCGCAGCACGCCTTGCAAAAGCCCCGCGGCGCCCGCGACACGCTGGTGCAGCGCTACCGCACTCTGGTGGAAGCGAACTTCCGGCGGCAGCAGCCGCTGGCCTTCTATGCGCAGGCGCTGGGCGTGAGCGCCGACCACCTGAGCCGCGCCTGCCGCAACGTGGCTGGCCAGTCGGCACAGCAGCTGCTGCACGAACGCCTGCTGCTGGAAGCCCGCCGCCTGCTCGCGTACACCGCGGCGCCGGTGGCGCAGATCGCGGCCCAGCTGGGTTACGCGGATCCGGCCTACTTCACGAAGTTCTTCGCGCGCAGCGTCGGCGAGACGCCGTCCTCATACCGCGGGCTGGTGGCACGCGGCGTGCGCAGCGCGGCTTAAGCTCCCGCCGGTGCGACCGACGCGCCTTCGATGCCGTGGCGCGCGAGCGCTTCGGCGACGAAGCCGCTGGCCTTCATCTCCTCGACGAAGGCGGACAGGGCGGCGGCCGCTTCCGCCCCGCGGCTGCGCGGGCAGCCCATGGCCTGGCGGATCACCATGAAGCGTCCGGGCAGCAGGCGCAGGCCGCCGATGCGCCTGGCGTCCATCTCCAGCTGCTGCTTCACGCCGGCCGCCACCTCGGCGCCGCTGTCCACGAAGTGCTGCACCACCGCCGGCGACGAGGGCGCGTGCACGACCTGCGCGGCCTTCAGCTCGCGCGACAGGTACAGGTCGTAGGCGCTGCCCTTGCCCACCACGACGCGGTGCCCGGCGCGGTCCACTTCCTCGTTCGCACGCAGCGGCGAAGCGTTGCGCACGAGGTAGCAGCCTTCGATCAGCACGTACGGCGGGGTGAAGGCGATGTGTTCGCTGCGCTTGGGATCGATGGCGAAAAAGCCGATGTCGGCCTGCTCGCCGGCAACGGCATCCACCGACTTGCCCGCCGTGTCGAAGACCACCAGTTCCAGCGGCACGCCCAGGCGCTGCGCGAAGGCGCGCGCGAGGTCGACCGATACGCCCCTGGCTTCGCCGGTGGCCGCATCCCTGCCCGCCAGGATGGGGTTGCCCAGGTTGATGGAGGCGCGCAGGGCGCCTTGCGGCGTGAAGCTCTTGGCCAGGGGCGCGGGCAGGTTCATGGCCCGCGACCATACCGCAAGTTCAGAACAGCGCGGGCTCCAGCCGCACCGGCACGGGGGGATCGAGCGGCTCCCAGCCGCGCTGGCGGATCACGTCGTTGCTCTCCACCGCCCGCCGGCCGGGGCCCAGCGACCAGGTGATGTGGTACGTGCTGCCGTCCGGGCGGTCCGTGCTGCCATCGAGCTGCACCACCATGGCTTCGACGCCGCGGCCGTCGTCGCTGCGGCCGACGATCACGCCGGTGGCCACCGGCGGCAGCACGGCGTCCTCGTGCACCCGCGCCTTGAGCGTGACGTGGTCGGCAACGACGTTGCCGTAGCGGGCGGGAAAGCGCGCCAGCAGGGCGTCGCGTTCGGAACGGTCCAGCTTCCAGCCCATGACGCGGCGCCCCGCGCGCGCCTGGTGGAAGGCCTGGCTGGCGGTGAGGACGGGAGGTTCTTGCCTGCTCATGACGCCTTTTACAAGTGTGCCGCGCCGGTGGTCTGCTCGCACTCACTGCTTGCCTGTCCGCGGGTCTATGCTGCGGGAGTGTGTTTCCCGGCGCGCGCCGAAGATCGCGCTGCGAGGGGGAATGATGTCCGCCAGCCATTCTGCAGTCTTGCACGTCACGGCCTTGCAGGCCGCGGCCGCATTGGCGCGCTACGAGGGCCACGTGCGCGCGCTGGCGGGCACCTGGCTGGACATGGAGTTGTACGAACAGGTCAGCGGCGAGATCGACGAGATCAAGGCCTTCTGCGCGGGCATGCCGCAAGTGACCGTGGCCTGGTCCGCGCTGCTCGTGTCGCATGCCGAGCTCATCCACGCGCTGTGGAAGGACGCCCACATGGCGCATCCCGCGGGGACCGAACCGGCCGATCGCCTGCTGAACGAACACATCGCCTGCATTCGCGTCCTTTCGTGGCGTTGCCTGCGGGTGGCCGCCGAGGTGGAGCGCCAGGGCCGGATGTGAGCGGCGCGCCGCTGCACGATCACGTAGCGCACCGTCCGACGCCCGAAGCTCCGCCGCTCCTGCACCGCCGCGCTTGCCCTCTTGGGAAGCTGTGCCACACACCCAGGAGCAAGCCATGGCTTTGAAGCGCCAGCCCGCCACCACCGACCCTGCCGAAGCCTCTGTCGTGCAGGAGAAGGATTGCGCCGGCCACGACAAGTCGGCGCCCAAGGAGCCGATGCCGCCGCGCGCGGGCCGCACCGGCGGCCTGGGCACCCGCGCGGAGCGCCCCTCCGACGGCAAGGGCCGCAAGCTCGCGGACAAGGGAACACCGGGGCGCGGCGCCAAGGCGCCCAGCGCGAACCAGGCTTTGGGTTCCGAAAAGTAGGGCGGCGCTGGCTGCCTATGATCGGCGGATGAGCTTTTCCTCCGCCCCCATGGCGCGCCGTCCTTGAGCGGCGAGCTGCGCAGCCTGTTCGCCGAACGCGAGTTCCTGCGGCTGTGGAGCGGCCGCATCCTGGCCGGTGCCGCCACGCAGATGATGATGGTGGCCGCCGCCTGGCAGATGTACGAGCTGACGGGCAGCGCCTGGGACCTGGGCCTGGTCGGCCTGCTGCAGTTCCTGCCCGTGCTCGTGTTCACGCTGCCCGCCGGCCACCTGGCCGACCGCCATCACCGTGGCCGCATCCTCGCGGCCACCCAGGCGGTGCAGATGCTCGCCGCGGCGGTGCTGCTGGCCGCGACGGTGGGCGGACATCTTTCGCGCGAACTGCTGTTCGGCGTCTCCATGCTGCTGGGCGCCGCACGCACCTTCCAGATGCCAGCACAACAGTCGCTGGTGCCCAACCTCGTGCCGCCCGGGCTGCTGGCACGCGCCATGGCGATGAGCTCCGCCGGCAACCAGGTGGCCGTCATCGGCGGGCCGGCCGCGGCCGGCGTCCTCTTCATCGGCACCGGCACGGCGGTCTACGTCGCGGCGGTGCTGCTGCTTGCAGGCGCCTTCTTCACGATCCTGAAGCTGCAGGACCGCCGGGTCGTGAGCCAGCGCGAGCCCACGACCTTGCGCTCCATGCTGGCCGGCGCGCATTTCATCTGGACGCGCAAGCCGCTGCTGGGCGCCGTGTCGCTGGACCTCATGGCCGTGCTGTTCGGCGGCGCCACGGCGCTGCTGCCCATCTTCGCCAAGGACATCCTGCACGTGGGCCCGGAAGGACTGGGCGCGCTGCGGGCGGCGCCTGCCGTGGGCGCGCTCGCCACCTCGCTGCTCCTGACGCGGCATCCGATCCGCGCGCACGTGGGACGCTGGCTGCTGGGCGCGGTCGCTTTCTACGGCGTGTGCATGCTGGTGTTCGGCGCATCCAGCAGCTTCCTGCTGTCGCTCGTGGCGCTGGCCTTGAGCGGCGGCGCCGACATGGTGAGCGTCGTCGTGCGCCAGACGCTGGTGCAGCTCGATACGCCCGATGCCATGCGCGGCCGCGTGGGTGCCGTGAACTCCATGTTCATCGGCGCCAGCAACCAGCTGGGGGAATTCGAATCCGGCGCGACGGCGGCGTGGTTCGGCCCGATCGGCTCCGTCCTGTTCGGCGGCGTCGCGACGCTGCTGGTGGTCGCGTCCTGGTGGCGGCTGTTCCCGGGGCTCGCACGGCGGCAGACGTTCAGCGAAGCGCCGCCGCCCTGAGCCGCGCTGCCGGTCCGCTCGGCGCGCAGGTGTGCCGCATCGCATGCTGCACCGCCACACCGATCGGGGTTTCCAAACGCGCGCGGCACGGCTAGAGTGGTGCCATGCAGATCGCACACGGCACGCACCACGCCGGGCTCATGAGCTCCGTCGCTGCGCCGCGGCCGCTCGTGCGACGGCAGCGCGTGCTGCGCTCCAATGCGCGGCGGCTCGATACGTCGGCCGCGCGGGCAGCCCACCTCAAGAGTCCGTGACGCCGCGCGTCCAGCGCACGCTGGACCGGCCGCCCCCCTGACGCCACACGCCGCGTGCCACGCGGCAGCTTCGTGCCGCGCCGGGGGCGCGTGTTTCTCAACCGTCACAAAGGAAAGCGTCATGTACAACCCCGTCCTGGCCTGGGGCGTGGGCGCCTGCGCCCTCGTCCTCGCGCTGCCGGCCGCCGCGGCCAACGGCAGCATGCCCAACGCCATGGTCCGCGACTCGGCACGCCGCATCGAACTGCAGCAGCGCGCCCTGGGGCCCGCCTGCGAAGGCATGAAGCGCGATGCCAACTCCGTGTGCGCCTCCGGCGCGGGCCCGGCCCGCGAGAAGGTGAAGAAGACCTGATGGATGCGACGCTCCGGCACCGTGCCCGGCAACGGGGCACGGCCGCCGAGCTGCTCGCGCGGTCCTTGCATCCGCGGCTACCCTGACCATACTGCGTAGCATCCACGCGCAAGGAGCCCGCGATGTGCTACCTCGTTCGCCAGAATGCAACTGAAGCGGAACACGGCGCCCTCTCGCCGCCGCCCGGATCGGAACGCATGCGCTCGCGCTGGGCAGGCGCCGCGGCTGCCACGCTCATCGGCGGCCTCGCCCTGGCCGGCCTCTTCTCGCCCGCCCCGACCGCGCCACCGAGCGTGCCCGAGCAACTCGCCGCCGCGCCGGTCGCCACTCGCACCGGCGCCGTCTCGGAGCGCCTGGTCATCGAGCAGACCGCACTGCCCGCCGGCGACGACGTGCCGACCGCGCCCGACGCGACCCGCGCCGGCATCGGCGGCTGCCACCACGGGCTCTAGCCTGGTGGGTCTTCTCCGGGGTCCTTGAACAGGTCCTCGAGCGACTTCCCGCCAGCCGCGCGGCCGGCGTTCCTCGGCGTGCCCTTCGGGTATTCCTCCGCGATCCGGTCCTCCCAGTAGGTCGCCGGGTTGGGCGCGCTGCAGAGCCTGCGGAACACTTCTTCCGGCACGTGCTTGTACGCGGTCACGGACTGGTTCTCCCAGTGCAGGTCGAGCTGGCGGGAGGAAGGGTCGTAGTCGGCCTTGCGGATGCGACCGCTGGTGAAGACCTTGATGGGCATGCCTGCACTCCGTGAACCGCGGGAAAGCGAATCATAGGGAGCGGCGCTTGCCGCTTGGTGCCCAGGAGAGGACTCGAACCTCCACGGAGTTACCCGCTAGTACCTGAAACTAGTGCGTCTACCAATTCCGCCACCTGGGCGTTCAGGAAGCCGGAGTATGCGGTGCGCTTCGGGCGCAAGCTGAAGCGTGGCTGAAGGGGACTACAGGTCGAGCTCGAGCTCGGGCCCGAGCGACCCCGAGCAGCACACCATCATCGTGCGGCCGGCCGCGCGGTCCGCGTCGGACAAAAGCATGTCGCGATGCTCCGGCTTGCCGCGCAGCACGCGCGTCTCGCAGGCGCCGCAGACGCCCTCGCGGCAGGAGAACGGCACGTCCACGCCGCAGGCCTCCAGCGTCTCGAGGATCGTTCGCCCGGGCGCGACCAGCACGCTGCGGCCGGTCCGCGCGAGATGCACGACGAAGCCGCCGCTGCGCGCGGAGGCCTCCGCCGGCCCGAAGGCTTCGAAATGCACGCGCGCCGGCTCGACCTCTCTGCACGCCGCCTGGAAGGCCTGCAGCATGCCGGCAGGCCCGCAGCAATAGAAGTGCGCGCCGTGCGGCGCCTCGCGCACGATGCGCTCCACATCCAGCCTCGCGTCACCCTCGTCCGCGAACGACAGGTGAACGCGGCCGGCGCGGTGCGCTGCCTGCACTTCCTCCAGCAACGCCGCCGTCGCGCGGTTCGCGTTGCCATAGTGCAGGACCCACGGCCGGTCCAGCTCCTGCAGCCGCTGGATCATGCTCCACAAGGGCGTGATACCGATCCCACCGGCAAGGAACACCGACGCCGGCGCGTGCTCGTGCAGCGCGAAGTTGTTGCGGGGCACGCTGACCTCGACCAGCTGGCCGGCGCGCGCCTGTTCGTGCAGCCAGGCAGAGCCGCCGCGGCTCGCCGGATCGCGCTTCACCCCGATCAGGTAGCGGTGCCGTTCCTTCGCGCTGTTCACCAGCGAGTAGCTGCGCACGACGCCGGTGGTCATGTGGACGTCGACGTGCGCGCCCGGTTCGAACGCGGGCAGTTCCGATGCCTGGGGTGCACGCAGGTCGAACAGCAGCACGCCTTCGGCGGCGTAGCTGATGGACTGGATCCGCAGGGGAAGGCGGCTCGCTTCGACGCTCACGCCTTACCCCGGCCCACCGGCGCGGGGCCGAGCACCTGGGCCGTGACCGGCGCAAGGTGGACGTTCACCACGGCGCTACGGCCGCCGCGCACGACCTCGCGTGCCTGCGCCAGCGTGGATCGCAGCTCCGCCCGCGCGGTCACGCTGAATCCCGCCGCACCGGTCGCCTCCGCGATCTGTTCGAAGCGCGTCCCCCGGCCCGCCGCGACCCAATACGTGTCGTTGCGATGGGCCGGTCCCTCCGGGTGCACCAGTTCGGTGGACACGCGCGGCGACTTCCAGCCGCCGTTGTTGTAGATCACCGTGAGCTGGGGGGCGCCGCAGGCGCCGGCGACCCAGTAGGCGCTGGCCGGCACGCCAAACTGGAAGCAGCCGTCGCCCACAAGGGTGATGACTTCCGCTTCCGGCACGGCCAGCTTCACGCCGACCGCTGCGTTGACGGCCCAGCCCAGGCCGGCGCCGTGGTTCTGGTAGTAGCCCCCGGGGCGATCGGTCTGCAGCACGGAGGCGATCATCATCGCGTGCGAGGGTGCCTCGACCAGAACCACCGTTCGTTCGCCGACCAGCTCGCGCACCGCCCGCGTGAGTTCGACCGGCGTGATGGGGCCCGTCGCCGGTGCGTCGGCCAGCGGCAGCGCGCAGCGTTTCTTCGCCTGCGCGATCCAGGCGAGCCGCTCCTGCTGCCCTTCCTGCGCAGGTGCTGCGTCGAAGGCGAGCAGCTGGTCCAGCACCTCGCAGGTGCTGGCGTGGTAGCTGCGCTGCACCGGAAAGTGCCAGTACCCCAGGTCACCCTTGAGGGGGTCGACGTCGACGTGGAACACGCGCGCATCCGGCCGCGGGCTGACGTTGGACTCCATCCAGGGCACGTCCACGTCCAGCAGCAGGATCAGGTCGGCTTCCCCCACCAGCACGTTGCGCTGGTAACCCAGGTGCATGGCGTGGCTGCCCGGGAAACTGACGTACTGCGGGCCCAGTTCGACCACGCCGACGCCGAAGCGTTCCGCCAGCGCGACCAGCTTGGCGACCACCTCCGGCTCACGTCCCGCATAGCTGGTGAGCACGAGCGGACGCCGGGCGCGGCAGAGCGCGTCGTGCAGTTCACGCGCATCGGCGGGCGCGAGCGCTCCCAGGCGCGCCGGCGTCCAGTTGGCCGCGGCTTCGCCCGCCGCCGGCGTGGCTGCTTCCCACAATTCGCGCGCACCGGTGAGATAGACCGGGCCCTGCGGCGCGGTCGAAGCAAGCTGCAGCGCACGTCGCACCACCGCCTCCGTCATCTCCGGGGCGCGCAGCTCGTACATCCACTTCATGAACGGCGCGACAATGTCGCTCTGGCGCGTGGTGTCCTGCGTGTAGTGGATGTATTCGTTGCGATGTCCCGGAACCGAGGGATCGGTGGACACCGGCGACAGGCCCGCCACCACGATCGCGGGGATGCGGCCGCGTGCCGCGTTGTGTACGCTCGCGCCCAGGTTCTGGGTGCCGACGTCCACGTGCACGAGCACCAGCTGCGGCCGGCCCGTCACCATGGCGTAACCGTCCGCCGCGCTGAGCGTCGTCATCTCGTGCGGGCAGACCACCACTTCGGGCATGGGTGCGCCCTCTTCCCGCAGCTTGGCGAAGGCGCTGATGAACGCCGGGTGGTCGCTGCCCAGGTTGCTGAAGATGTACTTCACGCCTTGCGATGCGCACACCCGCAGGAGTTGTTCGGCCGCGGTCTGCGGGCGCGCGTCGTTCGAGTCTTGGGTCATGTCAGAACAGCCACCCCTGAGGCGCGGAAATGCTTTGGCAGCCGAGGAAACCCAGCACGCCTTCGAAACCGAGATTGCGGCCGATGCCGCTGTCCTTGAAGCCGCCGAAGGGGGCGCGGTTGTCCTGCGCGAGCGGCCCGTGGCCGTTGACGTAGGTGTAGCCCGCTTCCAGCCGTCGCGCGGCCGCCAGCGCCCGCTGCGAATCCTGCGTCCACACCGAGGAGCACAGGGCGAAGCGCGAATCGTTCGCGAGCGCGATCGCTTGCGCCTCGCTGTCCACGGGGATGATCGGCAGCACGGGGCCGAACTGCTCCTCGCGCACGACGTCCAGCGACAAGTCCGGATCCATCACGAGCGTGGGCCGCTGGAAGAAGCCTTCGCGGTACAGGGGCTCGTCCGGCACTTCGCCAAGCTCGTGCACCTGCGCACCGGCGCTGCGCGCCTGTTCGATCAGGGCCGTAACGAACTTCAGCTGCCGCGCGTTGTTCAGGGGGCCCATGGTGGTCTGCTCCAGCAAGGGATCGCCGATCACCTGCCGCGCGGCGATCGCGGACAGCCCGTGCACCACCTCGTCATAGCGCGAGCGGTGCACATAGAGCCGCTTGATCGCCATGCAGATCTGCCCCGCCGTCATGAAGGCTCCGAGGTACATGCGTGTGAGCGCATCCTGGTCCAGCTTCGCGTCGTCGAACACCAGGGCAGCGTCGTTGCCGCCCAGCTCCAGCGTCACGGGTGTGAGGCGCGCCGCAGCCATCTGCATCACGTGCTTGCCCACGCGGACGCTGCCGGTAAAGTTGATGGTACCCACCTTCGGATGCGTCAGCATCGCGTCGCCGATCTCGGCCGCATCCCCGGTGACGACGTTGAGCACGCCCGGCGGCAGCATCTCGGCCATCATGGCCACGGTGTGCGCGGGGGCGATGGTCGCCTGTTCCGGCAGTTTGACCACCACCGTGCTGCCGGCCAGCAAGGCCTGCGGCAGCTTGGCGCCAAGGATGGACAGCGGCCAGTTCCACGGCACCACCAGCAAGGCCACGCCGCGCGGCTTGCGCGTGACGATGGTGTCGAAGGGCGGCCCGGGCAGGCGCTCGTCCTGCTCCAGGCGCGCGGCGTAGTCGGCCGCCTGGGTGAAGCGGGAGCCGAGGCGTCCCATCTCCACGGCCGACTCCTTCAGGATCTTGCCGTGCTCTCGCGTGAACAGGCGAATACGCTGTCGCAGTTCGGCTTCGTCCTGCGTCAGGCGCTCCGCGATGCGGCGCAGGAAGCCCGCCCGTTCGCCGTAGCCCAGTGCTGACCAGGCCGGGAAGGCGCGGCTTGCAGCATCGAAGGCGGCGTCCACGTCCTTGCGGCTCGCGGCGGCCGCATGCCCGACCACCTCGCCCGGGCGCGCGGGATTGTGCACGGCGTACGTCCGGCCGCCCTCGGCCGGCAGCGAGCGGCCGTCGATAAACAGGCCAGACGCGGCGGGTGTTTCGTTCGCATTCGTCAGCATCATTTCTCCTCTGTCTGCCCGCGGCGCTAGTCGGCGGTAACGCCGAGTTCACGCACCAGGGCACCGAGCCGGCGCGATTCGGACTGCACCAGCGCGTCGAAATCGGAAGCGGGGCCGGTCGCCACCAGCGACCCCAGCTCTTCCCACCTGCGCCGGATGGCCGGATCGCGCAGCACGTGCTGAAACACCTCGTTGAGGCGCATGACCACCGGTTGCGGGGTGGCCGCAGGCACCGACGCGCCATTCCAGGCGGTGAAGTTGAAGCCGGGCAGCCCCGACTCGGACAGCGTGGGCACTCCGCGCAAGGCAGGCAGGCGCTCCGCGCTCGTGACGGCGATCGGCCGCACACTGCCGGAGGCGATGTGCGGGATCGCGCCACCGGCGATCTCGAACATGAAGGGGATGCGGCCGGGGATCAGGTCCACCATCGCCTGCGCCGCTCCGCGGTAAGGGATGTGCTCCAGCTTCACGCCGGCGCTGCGCGCGAAGAGCTCGGCGGCCAGGTGTTGCGGCGTTCCGTTGCCGGCCGACGCATAACTCTTCGACTCGCCGTGGCGCAGCCATGCCAGGAACTCCACGGTGTTCTGCACCGGCAGCTTGCGATGCACGATCAGGACGAGCGGAAAGGCGGCGAGTTGCGCCACGCCGCGCAGGTCACGCTCCGGATCGAAGGGGAGCTTGCCTTGGTACAGCGTGCGGTTCACCGCAAGCGGACCGCTCGCGCCGAACAGGAGGGTGTGGCCATCCGCCGCAGACTTGGCGACCAGGTCGGTGCCCAGGTTGCCGCCGGCGCCGGGCTTGTTTTCCACCAGCACGGGCTGGCCGAGCTGCGCCTGCAGCAGGGGCTGCAGCAGCCTTGCCATCGCGTCGGCGATACCCCCGGGCGGATAGGGAACCACGAAGCGCACTGGCCGTGACGGGAAGGGCGCCTGGGCCAGCAACGCACGCGGCGAGAGAACGGCGGCGAGGCCGCCCGCCAGAACGTTGCGTCTTGACGGTGTCATGGGGCCTCAGAAGTCGTGCCGGATGCCGACGATCGCGGCACGCGGATCGGCATCGAAGGTCGTGCCGCCCACCTTCACGGTGCCCACGTTCAGCGGCAGGCGCGTGTTGGCATCGTTGCGCACCGTGCCCACGCCGGCGTACAGGGACGTGCGCTTGGACACGTGGTGGATGTAGGCGACGCCTCCCGTGAGCGCGCTGCCATGGCCGCGAGCCAGGGAATCGATGCTGGTGCGGGTCACCTGCGCCTTGATCTCACCCACTCCGACCGGAACGCTGGCGCCCAGCCACACGGCGCGGCTCTTGTCGACCGCGCCCGCGGTGGCCGTCACCGGATCCGCCTGCCAGTAGCCGGCGCTCGTCACGACGCTGCCGAAGTCGTACTCGAAGCCCGCGCCGCGTTCCTTCAGGGAGGTGAGCGCGGTCGTCGAGCCCGGCACCTGGTCGTGCCGGTTCTGCGCCGCCACGCTGAGGAACAGCTTGCCCGCGCGGTATTCGAGTTGCGCGCCGGCGAGGCGTCCGAGTTCATTCTCGGCGGCGGACTCCTTGCCGAAGGTGTAGGCGAGGCGCGCCCGGAATCCGCCCAGCACGGGGCTGTGATAGAAAAGTCCGTTGCTGGCGCGCGTGACCACGATCCCGCTGGAGGTGGCGTTGGTGCCCGGCAGGCCGAATCGGAAGCGATCGCTCTGGAAGACATTCCACCACCCGGGGGTGTAGTCGCGCCCCAGGAACAGGTCGCCCCATCCCCCGTGGATGCCCACCACCGACTTGCGGCCAAAGGTCGTGCCCGCGGGCTCGCCGAACGTGATGAACTCGCCGGTGTCGTTGAAGATGCCCATCTCCAGCTGGAAAGAGGCCTTCAGTCCGCCGCCCAAGTCCTCGGTGCCACGGAAGCCGAGGCGCGTGCCTGCTCCGTTGCCGGTGGCCAGCTCGCTCTCGTGGTGCTGGCCGGGCGCTCCCGTATTGCTCACCAGCACACCGGCGTCCATGATGCCGTAGATCTGCAGGCTGGACTGCGCCTGCGACGCGCAGGCAGCGGTGGCAAGCAGGGCCGCGGCCGCAGCCCGGATCGTCTTCGTGGATTTCAAGTTCTGTCTCCTGGTTGTTGTCATTCAGCGGGGCTGCGGGCACTGCGAGGGCTGCCCGCGTGGGTCCGTGGCGGGCCTCAGTTCGCCTTGAGGCCCAGTTCCTTGACCAGCTTCGCGTACTTGCCCATCTCGGCGACCTGGAACTTCGCGAGTTGCTGCGGCGTGCCCACGACGACGTCCACGCCGTCCTGCACAAGCGGATCGCGTACCTTGGGATCCGCGAACGCCTTGGCAGTCTCGGCATGGAGCTTCTGCACGATCGGCTGCGGCGTGCCGGCCGGCGCATACAGCGCGAACCAGAGCAGCACCTCGTAGCCAGGCAGGCCGGCTTCGGCCATCGTCGGCAGGCTGGGCACCGCCGGCGAGCGCTCGCTGCTCGTCACGGCCAGCGCCTTCAGCTTGCCGGTCTTGACCAGCGGCAGCGAGATCAGGGTGCTGTCGAACAGGATGTCGACGTGGCCGGCCAGCGTGTCCTGCACCGCCTGCGCCGGGCCGCGCGCCGGGACGTGCAGCAGTTCGATGCCGGCCATGGAGGCCAGCATGGCGCCGGCGATGTGGCCCGAGGTGCCGATGCCGGCGGAGGTGTAGGTCAGCTTCCCGGGATGGGCCTTGGCCTGCGCGATCAGGTCGCGCAGCGAGCGCGCCGGATTTGAGGGGTTCAGCAGCAGCATGTTCGGCACGGTGACCAGCAAGCTGATCGGCTCGAAGCTCCTGACCGGGTCGTAGCTCAGCTTCATCAGGCTGGGATTGATGCCGTGCGAAGCGTGGGCGCCGAGCAGCAGCGTGTAGCCGTCCGGCTTGGCGCGTGCGACGAAGTCGCTGCCGATGGTCGCTCCGGCACCCGGCTTGTTCTCGATGACGAAGGGCTGGCCCATGGTCTCGTACAGCTTCTGCCCCAGGGAGCGGCCGATGCGGTCGGTGACACCGCCCGGCGGGAACGGCACCACCAGCTTGATCGGCTGCTGGGGATACGGGCCCTCGTCGGCCCATGCGGGCAGCACGGCGACGGGCGACAGGGCGGCGAGGCCCAGGGCCCCGATGGCGTTTCTTCGGTTCATGCGACCACCTTCACTTCTTGTTGCGGGGCGGCTTCCGCCGCGGCCATCTGCTCGAGCAAGCGGCGCACGCGCGAGGGCCCCGCGTCGA
Source organism: Ramlibacter sp. G4-7 (assembly GCF_057784995.1). Classification (NCBI taxonomy): domain Bacteria; kingdom Pseudomonadati; phylum Pseudomonadota; class Betaproteobacteria; order Burkholderiales; family Comamonadaceae; genus Ramlibacter; species Ramlibacter sp. G4-7. The sequence continues at coordinate 67,008 of NZ_JBYNTT010000001.1, read as the reverse complement.
TCGCGAGCCAGGTGTACTGGCGCACGCCCGTGGCCTCCTGCTCGCGCTGGATGGCGCCGCAGATCACGTTGTCCTCCTCGAAGGTGCGGGTCATGCCCTCGATCAGGGAGGGTTCGAGCGCCTGGTCATCGACGCCGAAGTTGCGCACGTGCATCCAGAAGAAGTGCGTGGTGCCTTCGGTCTCGGGCGTCAGGAACTTGTAGCTGAATGCGCGGTGCCCGCGGTCCATGTTCTCTTCGCTGTGTTCCTGCCCCGCGTCCAGCGTGCACACGTCGACGCGGGACACGCAGGGGGCGAAGAAGTTGTAGTACTGGCAGCGGTCGGTCAGGCCGGTGAAGCCGCCGATCTGGCGATCGATCGGAGGCGGCGGGGCGTTGTTGGTCCAGCGCCAGCTCACGACGTGCTCGCCGTCCTGTTCCACCTTCACCGGAACCTCGCTCGCGGCGGGATTGCCGATCGTGGAGCGGTGCGTGTACGTGGTGTGCGCCGGGTCCTGCAGGTTCTCGGCGATGTTGAGGTAATTGGTCCGGTGGTACTGGTACTGGCTGTCGATGACGGCCCAGCCGGGCTCGCCGTAGCGCAGCACCTGGTGGACGGTGGCGGGGTCGGCCCTTTCCGGATCGCCCATCCAGATCCAGATGGCGTTGTAGCGCTCGACCACCGGGAAGCTGCGCACCATGGCCGTCGGCGGGATGCGGTCCTGGCCCGGCACCTTCACGCATTTTCCCGAGCAGTCGTACTCCATGCCGTGGTAGCCGCACTGCACGAAGTCGCCAACGAGTTGCCCCATTGACAGGGGCACGAGCTTGTGCGCGCAGCGGTCCAGCAGGGCGGCGGGGCTGCCGTCCTGCTTGCGGTACAGGACCACGGGCTCGCCGAGGATGCGGCGCTTGAACAGGGTGCGGCCGATCTCCTTCGACCACGCCGCTACGTACCAGGCGTTCCGGATGAACGTCGTCATGAAAGTCTCCAATGGGGGAGTGCGCGCCCCGGGTTTGTCAGTGGCCGTCCGTGAGCGTGATGAGGCCCATCCCGGTGGTCATCGGGGCGTAGTAGTTGCGGTGGATGCGTTTCACGTCGGGCGAGAGCGCCCCGCGCATCACCAGCCACATGATCAGTTCGATGCCCTCCACGCCGTACTTGTGCATCATCTCCTCGTGCGTGAGGCGCGTGAGGCTCTCCGGGTCGCTCTCCAGCTTGTCCAGGAAGACGAGGTCCTCGTTCTCGTTCATCGTGCCGAAGTTCGGGCCGGTGAGCAGGTGCGACATGCCGCCGGTGCCGACGATGGCCACCTTGATGTCCTTCGGATAGCTCTCCACCGCGCGGCGGATCGCCTGCCCGAACTTGTAGCAGCGGCGCGCCGTGGGCAGCGGGTGCTGCAGCACGTTCACCTGCACCGGGACCGAAGCCACGGGCCAGCCGTCCGCCCGCGGGTCGAAGCACAGGTGCATGGGCACGAGGAAGCCGTGCTCCACGGCCATCTCCTGGCAGATGGTCAGGTCGAACTCGTCGTACACGAGCGAGGTGCACAGGTGCTGGGAGAAGGCGACGTCGCCGCGGATCTCCGGCAGCGGCCGCACGCCGAAGCCCTCGTCGGCGACCGCGTAGCGGTCGGCGCAGCCCACCGCGAAGGTCGGGTACTTGTCGAAGAAGAAGTCGGCGCCGTGGTCGTTGTAGACCATGATGCAGACGTCCACTTTCTGCTCCTGCAGCCACTGGCGCACGGGCACGTAGGCGTCGAACAGCGGCTTCCAGGCCGGCGTGGCCGTCTTGCCGCGGTCGTAGGCACCGCCGATGGAAGGAACGTGGGAGGTGCCGATGCCGGCGACGATGCGTCCCATCACGTGGCTCCTGCGTCGTTGCGGGTGGCGAGGAACTGCTCGTAGCTTTCGCCACGCATCTTCGCGCCCATCTTGTAGAGGCCGTTGCCGGTGACCACACCGAGCTTGAGCAGGAAGTAGATATTGCCGCCGGCCGCCAGCAGGCCGGAGAAGTCGCGGCTGCGCACGAGCTGCTTTTCTTGCTCGCTCAGGGCGAAGCGGGCCATGAAGGCCTCCTCGTCCTGCTGGAAGGCGCTGCGGTTTTGGGCCTGCGACAGCGCGTTGCACATCTTGTTGATGCGATAGCCGCGCCAGGAAGCGGCGAGGTCGAAGACCTCGGAGCCCTGGATGCGCAGGCCGGGAGTGAGTTGGGTGACGGACATCGACTGGTGCTTCGAAGGATGCCGCCCAGTCTAGGAGTCGCGCCGATAATTCAACTATTGAACCATCGGCGCGGCAGCCTCCGCACAAACCCTGATGTCACTTTCTCATCCGCGCGGGTCGCGGGACCTCCTGAACTATCGCCTGAGCCGCTTGCTGTCGGCCAGCACGGCCATGCTCGTGCGCCTTTGCGAAGGACGTTACGGGATCACGCGGCGCGAGTGGCGGGTCATCGCCCAACTCGCTGAGGAAGGCGCGATGTCGCCCTCGGGCCTGGCCGAGCGCACGCACCTCGAGCGCGGACGCGTGTCGGCACTGATCACACAGCTCGTCGCCAAGGGGCTGGTGCAGCGCCTTGCGGTCGCCGGGGACGCCCGGCGCGCGGTCGTGAGCCTGAGCGCCAACGGCCGCGCGGTGTACGACGAGTTGCTGCCGCAGTCCGCTGCGTTCAACGGCGAGGTGCTCGCCGCCCTTTCCCCGCAGGAGCAGGAGGCGTTCGACACCATGCTGCAGAAACTGACGGAGGCCGCAGAGCGGCTGGAAGCGGCGCGGCCCGTGACGGAGAAGGCAGACCGCCGGCACGGCGGCGCGCGGCGCCTGCGGCCTCATTCACACGGTTGAGGCGACGTTCCCCTTCAACACCCCGCGGTGCACTTCCCGGCACCGTCGAATTCCATCGTGCGGCCCGACAGCGGGATGTACACCGGCATCTTCGCCGCGCGCTGGAAGGCTTCCGTCTTGCTGCCCGGACGCACCTTGCCGTTCACCGTGCCGACTTCGTTCGCATGCGATGCGATCACCGAGGCGGCCTTCACGAGATCGTTGACCACGTAGGCGGCTTCGACCGGGCCGGTGGTGAAGCCGTCGCCGATGTTCATCACGACGAGGCTGGCGCGGTACAGGTCGCGCACGACGCGCTCCTGGTCCGCCGTCACGCCGGTGTCGCCGGACAGATAGGCCACCAGGCCGTTGCTGAAGCGGACCACGTAACCCGTGGGCAGGCCGACGTCGCCCGCGATGCCGGCGTCCTTCATCGCCTTGCCCAGCTCGCCGCCGATGTAGTCGGGGTCCAGGCCGTTGCTGTGCATGGCCGTGACCGTGGCGATGCGGATGCCGTTGACGGTGACGCTGCCGCCGAAGCGCGCCAGGATGGAGTTCGCGGGATTGCCGCCGTTGGCGCGCAGCTTGGCCGCGAAGAAGGCGGGCATCTCGCTGCCGGTGACGACCTTCGCGTTCTTGGCCAGCGCGATGTTCACGGCGTTCGAGTTGGGCGTCGCCGCGACCGACATGTCCGGGTCGGCGCAGGTGCCGGAGTTCGGCGCCTTGTTGTGCGCGTTGCCCGCATGGTCGCCGTGCATGTGGCTGACCAGGAGGATGTCGATCTTGCCCAGGCGCGGATCGGTGGCGCCGGCCACGGTGCGTCCCGGGTCGTAGAGCACGCGCGTTCCGTTCGGGTCCTCGAAGACCAGCGCGCGGTCCTGCGGGCAGAACTCACCGTCGATGCCGCCCAGTGGCGTCACCTTCACGGTCTGGGCGAAGGCCGGCAAGGCCAGCGCGGCCACCAGGGCAACCAGGCCTGCCATCCAGGAACGACGTTTCATCTTCAACCTTTGCCGTGGTGTGGGGTGGCACGCTAACCGAGCCGGCGCCGGCGGGCAACAGCAGCTTCCCCGAGAATGCTCTCCGCCATGCAGATCTTCGACGCCGCCGCCACGGCCGCCGCCCTGCCCTTCGACCGGCTCGTGCCGGCCTTGCAGTCGCTGTTCGCGCAAGGCTGCGAGGTGCCGCCGCGCCACGTGCACGAGGTGCCCGTTCCGTGCGGCGCCGCCTTCACCTCGCTGATCATGCCGGCATGGATCCCCGGCCGGTACTACGGCATCAAGACCATCAACATCGCGCCGGGCAACGCGGCGCGCGGGCTGCCGGGCCTGCATGCGAGCTACATGTTGTACGACGGCAGCACGGGCGCGCCGCTGGCGGCGATCGACGGCGACGCGATCACGCACAGGCGCACGGCAGGCGCTTCGGCGCTCGCGGCACGCTGGCTGGCGCGCGAGGACGCGTCGCACCTCCTGGTGGTCGGCGCGGGCCAGGTCGCGCGCCTGCTGCCCGCCGCCTACACCGCCGTGCGTCCGATCGCGCGCGTGAGCGTCTGGGCGCGCGACGCCGCGAAGTCGCAGGCGCTCGCCACCGAACTGCAGCGACAAGGCCTGCCCGCACGCGCCGTCGCCGACCTGCAAGCGGCTTGCGGCGAGGCGGACATCGTGAGCTGCGCCACCTTGGCGACCGCCCCGGTGGTGCGCGGCGCGTGGTTGCGCCCGGGCACGCACCTGGACCTGATCGGCAGCTTCACGCCCGCGATGCGCGAGGCGGACGACGACTGCTTCGCGGGTGCCTCGCTCTACCTCGATACCGAAGAGGCACTGAAGAAGAGCGGCGAGCTGCTCGGCCCGCTGTCGCGCGGCGTGTTCCGGGCGGACGCCGTGCGCGGCACGCTCGCCACGCTCAGCCGCGGCGCGGCCGACGGACGCCGCACGCCCGCCGAGCGCACCGTGTTCAAGTCGGTCGGGACGGCGCTGGAAGACCTGGCAGCCGCGGTGCTCGTGTACGAGGCCCACAAGCAGACCCCTTGATCCCCTACACGGGCACCCGGCCCGCCGGCGCTACATTGGTCAGGCCATGCACGACAAGCCCGCCTCCGCCCCCGATGTGATGCCGCCGCACGAGCTGCCCAAGCCCGAGGACGACCCGATCCCGGAGGGCAGCAACGCCACCATCCACCACCCGGACCCGGACGCCGAGCGGCACCGGGTGATCCCCGAGCACCGCAGGGAGCGGGGACCGTACACCACCGGGAACGACTGAGCCCCGGCTGCGCGCCTGCGGCACACTGCGGGCCATGCACACCGACATCGCCCGCTCCTGGCTGGAGCGCAGCGCGCCCGTCGCCGCCGGCCAAGCCGCGGGCCGGCCGGTCGTCGCGCTCGAATCCACCATCATCGCCCACGGCATGCCTTACCCCGAGAACGTGCGCACGGCGCGCGAAGTCGAGGCGGTCATCCGGGCCCACGGTGCGGAGCCGGCGACGATCGCGGTGATCGACGGCCGGATCCGCGTTGGCTTGTCCGATGAACAGCTCGAGTTGCTCGGCCGCAGTGGCACGGCAGCCAAGGTGAGCCGGCGCGACCTCCCCGCGGTGCTGGCCAGCGGCGCGCTCGGCGCGACGACCGTCGCAGGCACGATGATCTGCGCCGCGCTGGCGGGCATCGAGGTCTTCGTCACCGGCGGCATCGGCGGCGTGCACCGCGGTGCCGCCGAGACCTTCGACATCTCGGCGGACCTGCAGGAGCTCGCGCGCACCTCGGTGGCCGTGGTGTGCGCCGGGGCCAAGTCCGTCCTGGACCTGGGCCTCACCCTCGAATACCTGGAGACGCACGGCGTGCCGGTCCTGAGCTGCGGCCAGGACAACTTCGCCGCCTTCTACACGCGCGACAGCGGCTTGCGCGCGGACTACCGGCTGGACACGCCGCAGGAGCAGGCGCGTTTCCTGCGCACCAAATGGGACCTGGGCCTGGCCGGCGGCGTGGTGCTGAGCGTGCCGGTGCCGCCAGCGGCAGCCATGCCGCGCGAGGAGATCGACCGGATCACGGACCAGGCGCTGGCCGAAGCGGGCGAGCAAGGCATCGCCGGCAAGGCCGTCACGCCCTTCCTGCTCGCGCGCATCCAGGCGCTCACCGCCGGGCGCAGCCTGGCCACCAACATCGCGCTGGTGAAGAACAACGCCGAGGCCGGCGCGAAACTGGCGGTCGCGCTGGCGCAGGCCAGGCGCGGCGCCTGATAGGCTCGCCCCCATGCTGCTCCAGGTTGGCGCCCTGGCCCGTTCCACGGGCCTCACGGTGCGCACGCTCCACCACTACGACGAGATCGGGCTGCTCAAGCCCTCGGTGCGTGCCGAGTCCGGCTACCGCATGTATGCCGAAGCCGACGTCGCGCGGCTGCACGCGATCCAGGCGCTGCGCCACCTCGGCCTGCCGCTGGCGGAGATCGGCCCGCTGCTCGATGGCCGCGGCGGCAGCCCGCAGCGCATCATCGAACAGCAGATCGTGCAGCTGGAGCAGCAGATCCGCCAGGCGAGCGAGCTGAAAGAGCGGCTCGCGCTGATGCGCGACACCCTGCAGAAGGGGGACGCGCCGTCCATGGACGACTGGGTGCGCGGCCTGTCCTTGATGACGACCTATGCCCGCCACTTCGACCCGCGCGAGATCCGCGACATCCTGCAGTCCTTCGCGGCCATAGAGCAGGAGTGGCTGGCGCTGATGCAGGAGGTGCGCGCGTGCATGGACGCCGGTGCGGGGGTGGACAGCGTGCGGGCGCAGGCCCTCACCCGGCGCTGGATGGCGCTGATGGTGCGCTGGATGGATGGGGACTTCGAGCGCCTGGACCGCTGGGGCGCCATGTACCGCAGCGAGCCCTCCGCGCACGGCGTCGGGTCGGCCCCTCCCAGCGACATGGTCGCGTACATGGAGGAGGCGATCGCCGTGCGCGTCGGCCTGCTGCGCGCGCACTTCGGCGAGCTGGACTTCCGCCCCGCACGGCTGGTGCCCGACGAGGACTTCGCCGCGATCGAGCGCGCCGGCCGCAAGCTGCTGCAGTCGCGCGTGCGTCCCGGCAGCCAGCCCGCACGCGCGCTGCGCGAGCGCTGGATCGGCCTGCTGGACCAGATGACTGGGGGCGATCCCGCCCGGCGCGAGAAGCTGCTCACGCTGCACCTGGGCGATCCCCTGCTGCTGGCCGGTGCGCCGCTCAGCCGCGAAGTGCGCGATTTCCTGCTCAAGGTGCCGCCCGCCCCTTGACCCTCACGCAACGTGAGGCCGCACAGTGCGTCCCGTTCGAAGAAAGACGAGGACCCCTGATGCATCCCGATCCCGGCGCCCGCGCCGCCCTCCTGCGCAGCCCCAACTTCCGCTGGCTGCTGGCCGGCAGCGCCATCTCGCTGCTTGGCGACCAGTTCACGCTGGTGGCGCTGCCCTGGCTGGTGCTGCGCATGACCGGCGACACCGTGGCCCTGGGCACCGTGCTCGCCCTGGTCGGCGTGCCGCGCGCCCTGCTGATCCTCGTGGGCGGCGCCCTGGTCGACCGGCTCTCGCCCCGGCGCGTGCTCATGGCCACGAAGCACGTGAACACCCTGCTGCTGGCGGTGCTCGCGCTGGGCGTCTGGCGCGACGCCTTGTCGCTGCCCGCCATCTATGCCCTCTCGCTGGCCCTGGGCATCAGCAGCGCCTTCGGCATCCCTTCGGGGACGTCGATGTTGCCGCACGCCTTGCCGCCGGCGCAGCTCGGTCCCGCCAACGGCATGATCCTGGGCCTGCGCCAGCTGAGCATGTTCGTGGGTCCGCTGCTCGCGGGCTTGCTGATCGCGCTGTTCGGCGACGGCTCGGGCGCGGTGCACGACGCGACGGGAATGGCGCTGGCCTTCGGCCTGGACGCGGCCAGCTTCGCGCTGTCGGCCTGGACGCTCTCGCGCGTGCGCACCCAGGAGCCGCCGGCGCGCACTGCGGCGCCCACCGGCATCTGGCGCTCGGTGCTCCAGGGCCTGCAACACGTGGCCGGCGACGCGCAGTTGCGCACCTGCTTCGCCTACTGGGCTGCGGTGGCGCTGCTCGTGCTCGGGCCGCTGCACATCGCCCTGCCGGTGCTGGCCAACAGCCAGCCGCAGCTCGGTGCGTCCGCCCTGGGGCTGATGCTGGGCGCGCACGGCGCGGGCACGCTGGCCGGCATGGTGGCCGGCGGCTTGCGGCCCGGCCTGCGGGTGGGCACGCTGGGCACCAGCCTGCTGCTGGCCGATGCGGTGATCGGACTCCTGTGCATGCCGCTGGGCGGCATCGGTGCGGCCTGGCAGGGCGCGCTGCTGATGCTGTCCATCGGCGTGCTCGGCGGCTTCCTGCAGGTCGCGGTGTTCACCTGGATGCAGAAGCGCGTGCCCGCCGCGATGGTGGGGCGCACCACCAGCCTGTTCATGTTCATCTTCATGGGCCTGGTGCCGCTGTCCTCGGCGCTCACCGGCGTGGCGATGAAATTCATCAGCCTGCCGCAGCTCTTCGTCGCGGCCGGCGGCCTGCTGTTGCTGGTGGCGGCGCTCGCCTGGGTGCTCACGCCGATCCGCCGCGTGAGCGATGCACCGGCCTGATCGGCTATCGTGCGGGTCTTCAGCGACCAGCGCACGGAGCGAGCATGACGACAGCGACCGCGCTTCCCACCTACGACGACGTCGCGGCCGCGGCGGCGCGCCTGCAGGGCCAGGCGCACCGCACGCCGGTGCTGACCTCGCGCACCGTCGACGAGGAGTTCGGCGCGCAGGTGTTCTTCAAGTGCGAGAACCTGCAGCGCATGGGGGCCTTCAAGTTCCGCGGCGCCTTCAACGCGCTGGCGCAGTTCACGCCGGCGCAGCGCCGGGCCGGCGTGGTCGCCTTCTCCTCGGGCAACCATGCCCAGGCGATCGCGCTGTCCGGGCGGCTGCTGGGGATTCCGGCGACCATCCTGATGCCGCACGACGCGCCGGTGTCCAAGGTGGAGGCGACGCGCGGCTACGGCGGCCGCGTCGTGCTGTTCGACCGCTACCGGGAAGACCGCGAGCAGATCGGACGCGACCTTGCGGAGAAAGAAGGGCTGACGCTGATCCCGCCTTATGACCACCCGCACGTGCTGGCCGGCCAGGGGACGGCGGCCAAGGAGCTGTTCGAGGAGGTCGGCCCGCTCGATGCCTTGTTCGTGCCTCTGGGCGGCGGCGGCCTGCTTTCCGGCTGCGCGCTGGCCACCAAGGCCCTGGCGCCGGCCTGCCGGCTCTACGGCGTCGAACCCGAGGCGGGCAACGACGGGCAGCAGTCCCTGCGCAGCGGCAGCATCGTCCACATCGAGACGCCCAGGACCATCGCCGACGGGGCCCAGACCCAGCACCTGGGCGCGTTCACCTTCGCGATCATCCGCCGCGACGTGACGGACATCCTCACGGCCAGCGACCAGGAGCTGGTGGAATGCATGCGCTTGCTGGCCGCACGCATGAAGATCGTGGCCGAACCGACGGGCTGCCTCGCCTTCGCGGCCGCCCGCCGCATGCGGGCGCAGCTGCGCGGCCAGCGCGTGGGCGTGGTGCTCAGCGGCGGCAACGTGGACCTGGCGCGCTTCTGCAGCCTGCTCGCCGCCTGAGCGCGCGAGCGCTGCTCACTCCCTCTGCGGCTTGGGCTCGTTCGGGTCCGCGTCGCGTTCCTTGCGGCCCTCGCGCGCCATGCGCGCCGTTTCCTCGATCACGCGATCGTCGGAGGCGGAAGGGATCGGTTCGTCCTCGGTTTCCGTGCCAGTCCTGGAGTCCGGATCGGAATTGCGGTTCGGTTGGGTGGGCATGTCTTTCCTTTGGCTGGGCCAGACGATTGTTGGCGTTGCGCGCGGGCCGCGGGTGGGAGCCGGACCCTGCGCGACGTAGGCGCGGGACTACCCGACCCGGTCAGGTCAGGCCCACGCCCTGCGCGCCCATGGCCCGCAGGCAGCGCCGGCGCAGCCCCTCGACGGCCGCGAGGTGCTCGTGCAGCAGCGCGGACGCGGCGGGCGCCGTGCGCTGGCAAAGCGCCTGCAGCAGGCGTGAGCGCGACAGCAGCACAGCCGTCCAGGACACGGACAGCTTGGGCAGCGAGGCGCACAGCAGGCGCAGCTCGCCGAACTCCTGCTGCACGCGCCGCACCAGGTCCAGGTCGAGCGACCTGTCGGCGAGCGCGCGCAGCCGCATGTCGTAGCGTTCGAGTGCAGCGGCCAGCTTGAACGTGGCCACCGGTGCGGATAGTTGCTTGAGTCGCATCGGTCCCCCTTGTCGTTGTGGCCCGGACTCTAGGCGATCCATGTGAGCTTTCCATGACGGTCATGGACTGTTACGGCGCGAGGTGTAAGCCCCTCCTGCGCCGCCGGCGGCGAGGTTCGCGATTTCCGTACTTTCGATCAGGAAATCCGGGAGCGATACCAAACGAATACAAACGCGCGGCGCGCTGAAACGACGCGATTACCGCCGGCGACCAGACTTGCCTTCAACCCACCCGGGGGCCGGCGGCAGGAGCGGAGCCGCAGGCCAATCCCCATCCCTTCGCTCACGGAGATCGCCATGAACCATCGCATCACTTCCTCCTTCGGCTTCCTCGGCAGCGTTGCAGCGGCCACCCTGGCCGCCGCCGTGATGACCGGGCAAGCCCGGGCCGAAGGCCCCATCGAGGACATCAAGCCCATCGCCGGTGTCCTGAGCCGTGCCGAAGTGCAGGCGGCCGTCATGGCCAACCGCAGCCAGATCACCAGCTTCGCCAGCGAGCTGTATTCGCAGCAGCAGGCGCCGGTGCTGGCCGCCAGCGGCTACACGCGGCAGGAAGCCCGCGCTGCCTTCCTCGCCTCGCGGGAGGAGGTGCGTGCCATGAACTCGGAAGGCGGCGGCGCCGGCTACGTCGCCCGCGCGATGCACCGCGCGTCCGCCACCGAGATCGCGGCGCGCCAGCAGTAGGCGCGAGGGCTAGACTTGCAGCCATGAGCAGGCCCGCGCTGCCACCCGTCGAGGACATGAGTGTCTCGCAGGTGCGCGGGTTTGCCCGCCTCGCGCTCGCCGCCGCGCAACCCGCGGGGGCGAGTTTTTTTGCGGACCTCGTGCAGGCGCTCGCCGCCGTCCTGCAGATGCCGCTGGTGCTGCTGGCCGTTCCGGCCGAGCAGTCGCGCCGTACGCTGCGCACCCTGGCCGTCTGCCTCGATGGCCAGCCCCTTCCGAATTTCAGCTTCGGGCGGCGCAGCGTCCCCGGTGCGGACGCCTCCCTGCTCGACTACCAATGCATTCCCGGTGGCGCGCTGGCGCAGTTGCCGGCGCGCTCCTTGTTCGCGCGCGAGCGCATGGACGCCGTCGCGACGCTGCCCCTGGTCGACAGCGCAGGCGACACGGTCGGCCTGCTGCTGGCCATGGATCGCCGGGGCCTGTCCGCGGGCGACGCCGAACGCGTCGAAATGCTGCTCGCGGTGGTCGCCGCCCGCGCTGCCGCCGAGCTCGAGCGCTCGCGGACCGACGAGACGCTGCGCGCCGTGGCGCTGGCGGTGTCCGCCTCCGGCAGCGGCTCGGTGTTCGAGGAGCTGGTCCGGCTGCTGGCCACCATCCTGCAGGTGGAGGTCGCCTTCATCGCGCAACCCGATCCCACCCAGGCCGAAGGCATGCGCATGCTCGCCATGTTCTGCCAGGGCAAGGTGCTGCACGACATCCCCTACCCGCTCGCCGGCACGCCCTGCGCCACCGTGCTGGGCCATTCCTTCCGCGCCTATCCGGCCGACGTGCAAGGGCTCTTCCCGGGCGACAAGGACCTGCGCGACCTGGGCAGCGAAGGCTATGCCGGCCATCCGCTGACCGCGCTGGACGGCACGCCCCTGGGCATCGTCTCGGTCGCCTCGCGCCGGCCGCTCACGCAGCTCGATCGCGTCAAGGCCACCCTGAAGATCTTCGCGGTGCGCGCCGCCGCGGAAGTGGAACGCCTGCGCGCCGGCGAGGCCCAGAAGCAGGCGGTGGAAGACCTGCGCCAGCGCGAAGCGCAGTACCGCGCGATCTTCGAAGGCTCGGTCGACGGCCTGTTCCTGTGGAACGAGGAACTTCGCATCGTGGACGTCAACCCCGCCGGCTGCGCCCTGTACGGCCACTCGCGCGAGGAGCTGGTCGGCCAGACCTATCCCGACACGATGCCGGCCGGCTACGTGCGCGAACGGCTGGACATGGTGCGGCGCGCCCTGGCCGGCGAGGGCACGCACGTGGAGACGACCGTGCTGCGCCCCAACGGCACCAGCTTCGACGCCGACCTGCGCGTGCTGCCCTTCGTGCAGCGCGGCCGGCCGCACGCGCTGGCGGTGCTGCGCGACATCAGCGAGCGGCGCCAGCGCGAGCGCGACCTGCAGCGCAGCGAGGAGCAGTACCGCGCGATCTTCAATGCCTCCGCGGACGCACTGGTGCTGCGCGCCGCCGACTTCAGCATCGTCGACGTCAACGCGACCTACGAGGCGTGGACCGGCTACACGCGGGCCGAGGTGCTCGGGGTGAATCGCATCATCGCCAACCCGCCCGAGGTCGCCGCGACGATCCGGGCACTGCACGAGGAGGCGCTCGCCGGCAAGACGGTGCGCCTGGAGACGCAGATCCGCCGCCGCGACGGCCACACCCGCGAGCTCGAGCTGCGCGGCGCCCCCTTCCTGCACCGCGGCGAGCCCCACGTTCTCTATATGGGGCGCGACATCACGCAGGCGCGGCTGGCCGAGCGCGCCCAGCGCGACAGCGAGGAGCAGTACCGCGCGATCTTCAATGCGTCGGCCGACGCGCTGGCGCTGCGCGATGCGTCCTACCGTGTCGTCGAGGTCAACCCGGCCTACCTGGCCATGAGCGGCTACACCCGCGAGGAGGTGATGGCCGCGGACCGCGTGCTCACCCAGCCCGACCCGGTGCTGCAAGGCCGCTACCGCGCCGACCACGCCCTGGCGCTGGCGGGCCGGGAGCTGCGCGCGGAGGCGGCGGTGCGGCGCAAGGACGGCTCCACCCTGTACGCCGAGGTGCGCGGCACGGCCATGACCTACCGCGGCCAGCCCCACGTGCTGTACGCCGTGCGGGACATCGGCGATCGCGTGGCGGCGGAACAGCGCCGCTCCGAGCTGGAACGGCAGCTGCGCCAGGCGCAGAAGATGGAGGCCATCGGCCAGCTCACCGGCGGCCTGGCGCACGACTTCAACAACATCCTCACCAGCGTGCTGGGCTATCTCGGCATGGCGCAGGAACGGCCCGCGGCCGAACAGGACGCCGTGCTGGCCAGCGAGCTGGGACAGGCCCGCCTGGCCGCCGAGCGCGCCCGCGAGCACGTCGCGCAGCTGCTCGCGTTCTCGCGGCCCCGGCGCGGAGAACGCCGCCTGCTGGGCGCCGCCCAGGTCACGGCCGAGGTGCTGCAGCTGCTGCGTCCCAACCTGCCCTCCACCATCGAGGTCGTGCGCGAAGGGTGCGATGCCGCGGACGCCGAGGTGCCGCCCGTGCTGGCGGACCCGGTGCAGTTCGAGCAGGTGCTGCTCAACCTGTGCCTGAACGCGCGCGACGCGATCGGCGAGCACGGCAGCCTGCGCCTGGGCATCGCCCACCGTGCCGCGCATGGCCATTGCTCCTCGTGCGGGGCCGCGCTGGACGACCGGCGCTGGGTGGCCTTCTCGGTCGAGGACAACGGGCGCGGCATGACGCAGGAAGTGCTCGACCGCATGTTCGAGCCCTTCTTCACCACCAAGGAGGTCGGCCGCGGCACCGGGATGGGCCTGGCGATGGTGCACGGGATCGTGCACGACCATGCCGGCCACATCCAGGTGAGCACGCAGCCGGGCCGCGGCTCCACCTTCCACGTCCTGCTGCCGGCGGCGGCGGAAGACCGCAAGGCGATGCTGCCGTGCACGCCCTCCGCGCCGCGCCCCGCCGCGATCGCGCCGCTGCAAGGCCGGGTGCTGCTGGTGGAGGACGAGCCCATCGTCAGCAACTACATGCGCGACCTCATGCGCGGCTGGGGCCTGGACGTGGTGCTGGAGCAGGACCCGCTGGCGGCCGCCCGGCGCCTGGACAGCCCCATGGAAAGCTTCGCCCTGCTGCTGACCGACCAGACCATGCCCGGCATGACCGGCCTGGCCCTGGCCCGGCACGCCCGCGCGCAGCGCCCCGGCCTGCCGGTGCTGCTGTACACCGGCAACGCCTTCGACATTGCCGAACAGGACCTCGCCGACAGCGGGGTCACGACGCTCCTGCGCAAACCGGTGGACACCGCCCTGCTGCGACCGCTGCTGGGGCGGCTGCTGGCGGGCGGGACGTAACCCGTGGTATCGCCGCTCGCCACCTGCGCCAACCCTGCTGCAGAATTTCCGGCCATGAACGCGCACTCGCGCCTGCTGGTGGTGGACGACGATCCGTCCGTGCGTTCGCTGCTGCGCGACTATCTGCAGAGCCACGGCTTCGGCGTGGCGGAAGCGGCCAACGGCGCCGAGATGCGCGCGCAGCTGGAGCGCGAACTGCCGGACGCCGTGCTGCTGGACATCCGGCTGCCGGGCGAGGACGGCCTGGTGCTGGCCCGCTACCTGCGCGAGCGCTACGAACTGGGGGTCATCATGGTCACCGCCTCCGGCGACGTGATCGACCGCGTGGTCGGGCTGGAGCTGGGCGCGGACGACTACATCGCCAAGCCCTTCGACCTGCGCGAGCTGCTGGCGCGCATCAAGAGCGTGCTGCGCCGCCTGCAAGCGACGCCGGCAGCGCCGCAGCCGCCGGCGGCCACGCCGGCCCAGCCTGCCGCCATCGCGCCCATCGCGGTCGCGCCGGCACGCCGTTGCCGCGTCGGACGCTGCGAGCTCGACCTCGATTCGCGCCGCATGTTCGAGGCCGACGGGGCCGAGGTGACGCTCACCAGCATGGAGTACGACCTGCTCGCCGCTTTCCTGGCGAGCCCCAACCGCGTGCTCACGCGCGACCAGCTCCTGCTGCGCACGCGCAACCGCGAGTGGGAACCCTTTGACCGATCGGTCGACATCCGCATCGGCCGCCTGCGCCGCAAGGTCGAACACGATCCCGAGGGCGAACCGCGGGTGATCCGCACCGTCCGCAACGCCGGCTACATGTTCGTGCCGGGCGACAACTAGCGACCTCCTTGGAGCGGCGGGGGGCCGAAGGCGCCGCCGCGTGCCTTACGCCAGGCGCACGCGGAAACCCACACCGCCCCCGGCCAGCCCCTCGGTGATCTCCACCTGCCCGCCCATGCGGGCCGCGGCCTGCTGCACGATCGCCAGCCCCAGGCCGGAGCCCGGGCGCTCGTTGCCCGGCACGCGGTAGAAGCGCTCGAACACCCGGCCGCGTTCCTGCGGCGGGATGCCGGCGCCGTCGTCGCGCACCAGCAGCTCCAGGCCGCCCTCGGCGGCGCGCAGGGTGGCGACGATCGCGCCGCCGTCGCGCCCGTAGCGGATGGCGTTGTCCACGAGATTGCCGAGGATGGAGCCGAAAGCGGCCGCGTCGACCTGCGCCCAGAGCTGCTCGGGCGCGTCGAGCGACAGCTCGATGCCGCGCTCCATGGCCAGCGGCGCGAGTTGCGCGAGCAGTTCACGCGCGGCCTGGGCGACGTCGACCCGGCGCGGCGCCGGGCGTGCATCCCCGTCCAACGTGGCGAGCACGAGCAGCTGCTGGGCGAGATGCGAGGCGCGGGCGATGGCCTGGTTCAGCAGCGCCAGCGCGCGCTCGCGGTCCTCCGCGGCCGGCGCATGCGCGAGCACGTGCGCCTGCGTGCCGACGACGGCCAGCGGCGTGCGGATCTCGTGCGCGGCGTCCTGCACGAACAGGCGTTCGCGGTCCAGCTTCTGCCGCAGCTGCGCGAGCAGGTCCTCCAGCGCCTCCGACAAGGGCTGCAGCTCCCGGTGACGCACCGCGTGACCGACCGGCGCCAGGTCGCCCTGCCGTCGGCCCTTGAGCGCGTGCGCGAACTGCTCCAGCGGCCGCAGCCCGGTGCGCACGGACCACCACACGGGCAGGACCACGAAGGGAAGCGCGAGCAGCAGGTACTCGATCAGGACCGAGGAGTTGTACGAGAGGAAGCGCTGCGTGGTGCGCACCGGCTCGGCCACGCGCAGTGTCCAGCGCGTGCCCCGCGTTTCGTGCAGCCGGAAGGCGCGATCCCCGATCTTCACCGTGTCGCCGCGCACCCAGGCATCGGGGCCCAGCGCCGCGAGCTGCGCCGATGCGTGCACCCGGTGGCCGGACGGATCCAGCAGCTCCGCGTCCATGCCCACCGGGAAGCGCGGGCCTTGCGCGCGGCGTTCGTTCAGCCAGCGCAGCGTCGCGCGCACCACGGCCTGCGCCTGGGCGGGATCGGGCGTGTCCTCCAGCGCGCCATGCAGCGCCTCGGTGAACTTGCGCAGCGGCTGCTCGGTGGCCAGGATGCGCTCGTTCTGCCAGTACACGTACGCCAGCAGCACGACCCAGATCAGCGCGAAGGCGAACAGCACGTAGCCCACGCTGCGCCGCTGCAGCGTCGGCTGCGTGATGCGGCCCCACCAATCCAGCGCTGCGTTCATGCCGCCGCCAGCATGTAGCCGACCCCGCGCACGGTCAGGATCGCCTGCGCGCCGATCTTGCGCCGCAGGTTGGAGACGTGCACCTCGATGGAAGCGAAGTCCACCGGGTCGCCCAGCGGCTCGAGGCGCTGGGCGATCACCCCCTTGGGCACCACCGTGCCCGCATCGCGCGCCAGGGCGAGCAGCAGCTGGAACTCGCGCGGCGACAGCTCCAGTGGTTCGCCCGCGCGCGCCGCGCGGTGGCTGCGCGGCTCGATCGTGAGGTTGCCCAGCGTCCAGCGCTCGCTGGTCTGGCGCGCCGAGCGGCGCAGCACCGCGCGGATGCGCGAGACCAGTTCGGCCGTCGCGAAGGGCTTGACGACGAAATCGTCGGCGCCGCCGTCCAGGCCCCGCAACCGGTCCTCCACCGCGCCGCGCGCCGTGATGACGATGACGGGCACCGGGTTGTTCGCAGCGCGCCAGCGCGCCAGCAGGTCGAAGCCGCTGCCGTCCGGCAGGGTCAGGTCCAGCAGCACGCAATCGACGACGGCGGGATCCACGGAGGCGGGCGCGTCGGCCGCGCGCCGCAACCATTCGCTGCTGAGGCCTTCCACCTTGAGGGCGGCCTGCAAGGCGCGGCCCAGGTCCAGGTCGTCCTCGATCAGCAGGATGTGCATGGCTGGATTCTCCGGGCGCGTTCCTCAAGGCCAGCCAAAGCGGCCCTTTGGCTGCCGTTAAGCATACCCAAGGAAGAATGCGCGCCACGCCATCCCCAAGGAGGATCCATGCGCCGTCCCGCGCTCCTGCTGTTCGCCGCCTTCGCGCTGCTCGCCGGCTGCGCCACGGCGCCCCGGCATCCCGCCATCGTCGGCGCCGAAGCGGCCGGCACGCTGCCGCCGCTGGTGCCCCTGCGCCGCTTCGTCGCCAACATCGATTACGCGGGCGGCTACAGCCTCTCCCCGGACGGGACGCAGCTGGTCTGGTCCCAGGTCGTGGGCACGGACACCGGCCTGGCCGTGCGGCCGGTCGCCGGCGGCGCGGCGCGCTCCTTCGCCACCGGCTACCTGGCCCGGCCGGCCGGGCCCATCTACGTCTGGCTGCAGGACAGCCGCCACATCGCCTACCTGAAGGACCTGCGCGGCGACGAGAACACGCAGCTGCACGTGTTCGACAGCAGCCGCGACTTCGCGCCGTGGAACGTGACGCCCTGGCCCGGCGTGCGCTCGCACTTCGTCGGCCACGGCGCGCCGGGCAGCGCGAAGTTCTTCTTCGCGAGCAACCGCCGCGACCGCGCCACCATGGACCTGTACGAAGCGGATGCGGACGCGCGCACGGTGCGCGAGGTCGCCCGCAGCGACGGCAACGTGCTGTGGTGGGTGGTCGGCAGCGACCACCAGCTGGCCGCGCGGGGCCGCCAGCTGCAGCCGCAGGACGGCGCCGACGTCGCCTTCGAGGTGGTCGATGCGCAAGGCCGGTGGCGCACCGTGAAGGTGGGCGGCGGCTGGGACGCGCTGTGGGTGCACCGTGTCGACCGCCAGGCCGGCAAGGCCTGGGCGCTGTCCAACATCGGCCGCGACCGCAATGCGCTGGTGGAAATCGATCTCGCCACGGGCGCGGAGAAGGTGCTGGCGGAGCACCCCGAAGTGGACCTGCAGGTCGTCTACTACCCGCGCGCGCCGGGCGGCCCCGTCGGCTACTTCGCCGACGCCGGCCACCCGCGGGCGCTGTACCTGGACGCGGCGCTGGCTGCCGACGTCGAGCGCGCGGTGCAGCGGGCGCTGGAGCGCGGCTGGCTGGGCGCCGCGCCCCGCTTCACGCGGCCGCAGAGCGTCTCCGAGGACGGCCGGCGCTGGGTGATGCGCGCCATCGGCGATTTCGAGGATGCGGAACTGCTGGTCGACCGGGCCACCGGCGACGTCGCCCGCCTCGACCCGCCGGAGCCGGAAAAGCGCGCGCTGCTCTCCGCCGAGGAACCCTTCGCCTTCAATGCGTCCGACGGGCGCAGGGTGCACGGTTATGTGGTGCGCCCGCGCGGCCTGGACAAGCCGGCACCGGCGGTGGTGGTGATCCACGGCGGCCCCTGGGCGCGCGACTCCTGGTCCAGCGCCGCGTTCAACGCCACGCAGATGCTGGCCAACCGCGGCTATGCCGTGCTGTCGGTCAACTACCGCGGGTCCTGGGGCTACGGCCGCGAGTTCATGATGGCCGGCGCCAAGGTCACCTTCACGCGCCTGCAGCAGGACATCGCGGAGGCGGCGCAGTGGGCGGTGGACCGCGGCATCGCCGACCCGGCACGCATGGCCGTGCTCGGTGGCAGCTTCGGCGGCTTCTCCGTGCTGGCGCAACTGCAGCGCAAGGACCACGACTGGCGCTGCGGCGTCGACATGGTGGGCGTGGCGAACTGGCCGCGCGTCATCGAGAACTGGCCGCCGTTCTGGCGCAACCGCCACATGTTCCACGCCTTCTTCGGCGACCCCGCGGACCCGGCACAGCGCGCCGAGATGCTCGCCAATTCGCCGATCTCGCACCTGGACAAGATCACGGCGCCGCTGCTCGTCATCCACGGGGCCAACGACATCCGCGTGCTGCGCCAGGACTCGGACGACGTGGTCGCGGGACTGCGCGCGCTGGGACGGCCGGTGGAGTACCTGTCCTTCCCGGACGAAGGCCACCAGGTCCGCCGCTGGCGCAACCGCCTGGAGATGTGGCGGCGCGTGGAGGACACGCTGGCCACCTGCCTGGGCGGCCGCAGCGCGGGCTGGGACTACTACCAGCTGATGCCGCGCGCGCAGTGAGGAACGTAAAGTTGCGGCGGATCCGGCGCCTCGCGGCATGAGGCGCCCCCATGGGACGAAAGTCCCGATGGCGCGCCGCGCGGCAGCGGAGTATGAAGGCGGCAGCGGCGCAGCCGTTTGCCGCCAGGAGAAACGCATGAACTCCCTTCTCCTCCCGCTCGCGCTCGCGGCCGCGCTGGCCGGTTGCACGACGTACTACGCGCCGGTCGCCCCGCCGCAAACCGTCGTCGTGCCCAACTCCGAGGCCAATGCGGTGGTGCAGTACTACCCGCCCTCCGCGTCGGGATATCCCCCCTACCCGTATCCGTATGCGTATCCGTACGCGTACGGCTATGGCTACCCTTACTACCCCTGGTACGGGGGCCTGTGGCTGTCGGGCGCCTTCGTGTGCTGCGGCGGCGGCCATGGCCACGGCCATGGACACGGCCATGGCCATGCGCACGGAGGCTCCTGGGGGCACACCGGTGCCGCGGCCATGGGCGGGTCGCGCGGCGGCGGCTGGGGCGGTGGGGCCCGGGGCGGTGGCGGGGGCGGCGGCAGGGGCCGCTGAGCCCCGGGCCGTCACCGCGGCTCAGAACGCGTGCCGGATCCCGACGTCGATGCCCGAGGCCGCGCGCCCCGGCGAGGGCGTGGGTCCCGCTTCCGCGCCGACGTTCACGGGCAGCGCCAGCGCGTTGCGGTTGTCGATGTGCGCGTAGGTCGTGTAGAGCGCGGTGCGCTTGGACAGGCTGTACACGTAGCCGAAGGCAATCTTGGTCGCGTAGCTGTCCTGCGCGTCGTTGCGGCTCACGCGCGTGAAGGCGATCGGCACGTAGCCCGGTCCCAGGTAGACCATGGCCCCGAGCTGCCAGAACGGCGCGCGCGTGCCGTTGTTCAGCGCCGCCACCGGGCGCCCGGTGCGGTTTTCACCCGCGAGGAACATCAGGCGGGCGAAGCCGGCCTCCCACATGCCGCCGCCCGCGGTCTGCGTGAACTCCAGCACCGTGTCGTTCTTGGTCTTGCTCTGGGCGATGGAGACCTCCCAGGTCGGCGTGGAGTAGCCCAGGCGCACGCCGGCCACGTTGCCGTTCCTCGATTGCGGCGTGCCGCTCGGGTTCTCCCCGAAGGCGTACATCAGCTGCGCGAACGCGCCCTTGCACTGCACCGCATCGCACCCGGGCGTGAAGTAGCCGATGCTGTTGGATGCGCGCAGGTTGGTGACGGTGGAGCCGAGGATGGTGACGCCGCCGAAGCCCACGCCGGTGCGGAACGGGTCGTAGAGATACAGGGGCCAGAACGAAGGCACGTAGTCGCGGCCGAACCGCAGCTCGCCCCAGCCGCCCCCCATCGCCACGATGGAGCGGCGGTTGAAGGTGAGCGAACCGTCGGCGGGCGCCAGCCCCGTGACCTGGTTGTTGTTGTTGGAAGTCAGACCGAGGCCGGTGTCGGGGCTGAACCCCGCTTCCAGCTCGAACCACGCATACAGGCCGCCGCCGAGGTCCTCGCGGCCGCGGATGCCGATGCGGTTGTTCTGGTTGCCGCCCGGCATCAGCTGGGTCTTGGAGCCGCCGCCGTTGCCCTTGTAGTACGCAACCGCGAGGTCGATGCCGCCGTAGACCGTGAGCGACGACTGCGCGCACGCAGGCCCGGCCCACGCTGCCGCCCACAGGGCAGCCACGATTCTTCCGTCCATGTCCCAGCCCTCCGCGAGGGCCGAGCTTACTCCAGCGTGAATCCGACTTTCAGCGTCACCTGCCAATGGGCGACCTTGCCGTCGCGGATGTGCCCGCGCGTCTCGATCACCTCGAACCACTGCATGTTGCGCACCGTTTCACTTGCCTTGGCGATGGCGCCGCTGACCGCCTCCTCGATGCCCGCGGAGGACGAGCCGGTGAGCTCGAGGATCTTGTAGACGTGGTCGGACATGCAGCCTCCTGCGTTCGGGGTGGGGTGGAGCGCGCCCGCTGGAGAAACAGGGGCAGCACGCGCGCGGGGAGAGCATAGGAGTTCCTCCTGCGCGCGGCAACACGACCGCCCCGGTCAGCCGGGGCGAGGCCTGCAGTCGAGCAGGCCAGCCTCGCCCCGTGCGGCTTCAGCGACGGTACGGATTGTTCGGCGCGTGGTCGTAGCGGTTCGGCACGCCGTCGCGGTCGGCATCGCCCCAGCCGCCGTGGCGGTGGTGCGCCCGGTAACCGTGGCCGTAGCCGTACCCACCCTGGTAGTAGACCGGTTGCGGCTGCACGTACACCGGTTGCGGCTGCACGTACACGGGCTGCGGCTGGACGTACACCGGCTGCGGCTGCACGTAGACCGGGGCGGGCTGCACGTAGCGCACGGGCGCATCGATGCCGATCGAGAAGAACACGTCGGAGCGGGCGTGCGCCGCGGACGTGGCGGCCAGGGCGCCGAATGCGATGGCGGCGGCGGCGAGGGTCTTGGCGTTGGAGAGGCGGTTCATGGTGGCTCCTCGGTTGGGATGCCCGCATGGTGCGCCGGTGCAGATGAATCGAACCTGAACGGCGCGCAGACAGGGACAACCGTGGTATTTCCCCCAAAGGGAGGGCGAGGAACGCCCGCTAAGCCCCCGCCGGGCGCTGCTCCGCCTCGAAGCGCTCGCTGAATTCCTTGCGCAGCGCCTTGCGCAGCGTGGCCGCCTCGCAGCGGCGCTTTTCGTCCGGTGTGAAGGGCCGCAGCGGCGGCACCGCGACCGGCTTGCGCTCGTCGTCCACGGCCACCATGGTGAAGAAGCAGCTGTTCACGTGGCGCATGCGCTGGCTGCGGATGTCCTGCGCGAGCACCTTGATGCCGATCTCCATGGAGCTGGTGCCGGTGTGGTTCACGCTCGCCAGGAAGGTCACCAGCTCGCCGACGAAGATCGGCTCGCGGAAGGTGACCTGGTCCACGGAGACGGTGACGACGTAGCGCGCCGCGTAGCGGCTGGCGCAGGCATAGGCCACCTGGTCCAGCCACTTGAGCAGGTGCCCGCCATGCACGTTGCCCGCGAAGTTGGCCGTGTCGGGGGTCATGAGCACGGTCATGCTCAATTGGTGGGCGGGCAGGTCCATGCTCGGAAGGAAGGTGGCGCGGGCGCCCATTATCGATCGGAGCGCCGCGGCCTTCCCGGCGCTACACGACCGTGACGCTCACGTCCATCTTCGTGATCTCCAGCGGCCCGTAGTTGGAGAGGAACGCCACGTCGGCCGCGTCGCGCCCGTACGCGACCACCACGCGGCCGCCGCGGGGCTCCGGCTGCGTGGGATCGAACGCGTACCAGTGGCCGCCCAGGTACACCTCGTACCAGGCGTGCATGTCCATGGGATCGAGCTCGTGCAGGTAGCCCACCACGACCCGCGCCGGCATCATGAGGCTGCGGCACAGGGCGATGCCCACGTGGGCGAAGTCGCGGCAGACCCCGGCGCCCTGCTCCAGGGTGTCCATCGCGCAGGTGCTCGCCTCGCTCACCCCGTACTTGTAGACGATGTTCTCGCGGATCCAGTCGGCGATGCGCTGGGCCTGCGGGTAGCCGGGCGTGCAACCGCTGACGATCTCCTCGGCGCGCTCGGACATCTTGTCGCTGGGGCAGTAGCGGCTTTGCAGCATGTACTGCAGCGTCTCGTCCGGCAACTGCGCCGGCGGCACCCGCAGGGCCCGCCCGTTCACGTCGATCTGCGCCGCGACTTCGACCTCGTGCTGCACGTCCAGCACGCTCTCGCCCTGCGGCAGGGTGAAGCGCTGGCACAGGTTGCCGAAGGCGTCGACGTACTCGGTGGCCGGCACCCAGGGTTCGATCCCGTAGCGTTCCGCCACCACCCACTGCTGCGAACCGCTGCGCGGACGCAGCAGGGCAACGAGGGGACAGGCTTCCTCGCAATGGATGGCGATGCGGTTGCGGGTACGGAGTCGCATGGCCGGGAGGATGAGCCATGCGGCCAGGCTGGGCCGTAGGAGGCGGACGATTGTCACGCGCCCAGGCTTCCGACAGGGCGACGGACAAGGTGCACCGGTCCCTGTCCGCGCGCCGCCTGGACGAAGCATCCGGCCCACCGCGGCCCCGCGCGGTCCCCCTCAGCGACGGGTGATCACGATCTCGAGATACTCGCTCGGCAGGACGAGGTCGCCGCTGGCGGAGGTGTTGAACTCGTTCATCAGGGCGATCAGTTCCGTGGCCAGCGCCTGCTGTCCGTCGGCGTCCAGGGCGGCGAAGGCCTTGAGCACCGGCCCGTAGTAGCCGCGGAAGACCTCCAGCATGTGCTCGGGCGAGCGGTAGCGGAAGGTGAAGTGGCGCTTGACGGTCACGACGGACTGCGCGCTGGCCTCGAACAGTTCGTTGATGCGGTCGCGGCTGCCCCATTGCGCCGGCGAGGTGACGCCCGCCGGCGGCGGCACGTGCCGGCCGACCGTCCTGAACAGCTGGCCGATGAAGCTCTCCGGCGTCCAGTTGGCCATGGCGATCCGGCCGCAGGCGCGGCACACCCGCAGCAGTTCGGCGGCCACGCGCGGCGGGTTGGGGGCGAACATGCAGCCGAAGGTGGAGAGCACCACGTCGAAGCTGCTGTCGTCGAAGGGCAGCGCCTCCGCGTCGGCTTCGCGGAAATCGATGGCGTGCAGGCGCTCGGCCGCCGCCCGCTCGCGCGCGCGCTCCAGCAGGGCGGGCACGTAGTCGGTCGAGGTGACCTCGCACCAGCGGCGCGCCGCCGCCAGCGTGGCGTTGCCGTTGCCGGCGGCAACGTCCAGCACGCGCTCGCCGGCGCGCAGGTCGGCGGCCTCGCAGAGCGTCTCGCCGACGATTTGCAAGGTGGTACCGACCACGGCATAGTCGCCGGACGCCCAGGCGGCCTTCTGGCGCGTCTTGATGGCGGCGAAGTCGGGCGTGGCGGCGGCCTGCGGGGCGGTGGCGGTCAAGGCGGTCATGGCTTGGCTCCTGGGTGGTGGGACGGTGTCGCGGCGGCTGCCGCCGACCGGCACACTCTCGATGGGCGGTGTGGAAGCCAGCGTGGAGGCCAGCGTGGAAATTGCCGTGGAAACGCCGACGCCGGCGCAAGGGCAGCCGGCCACCCCGACCGTCCTGGCGCTGCGGCTGCTTGGTCCCTTGACGGTCACGCGCGCCGGCACCTCCCTGGCCCTCCCGCGTTCGCGCAAGGTGCGCGCCCTGCTCGGCTATCTGGCGCTGGCCGGCCGCGCCACCACCCGCAGCCACCTGTGCGAACTGCTGTGGGACCTGCCCACCGACCCGCGCGGCGAACTGCGCTGGTGCCTGAGCAAGCTGCGCGCGGTGCTGGACGAACCCGGCCGGCAGCGCGTGCTGGCGGACGGGGACAGCGTGGCGCTGGACCTGTCGGATTGCAGCGTCGACGTGCAAGAGGTCGCCCAGGCGCTGCGCAACGGCGTCGCGGAGCTGCCGCCCTCGCAGCTTGCGGCGCTGTCTGCCGCCTTCGCGCAGGGCGATTTCCTCGCCGGCCTCGACGTCCCCCGCAGTCCGGCGTTCACCGGCTGGGTGATGGCGGAACGCCGCCGTTTCCGCGCGCGCCACGCCGCCGTGCTGGAGCACTGGGTGCGTGCCCTGCCGCTGGCCAGCGACACCGCCCTGGCGGCCCTGGAGCGCTGGCTCGCCATCGCCCCCTTCGACCGGCAGGCGCACGAGCGGCTGCTGCAGACGCTCGCTGCGCTGGGACGCCTGCGCGAAGGCGACGAACACCTGGCGGCCGTTGCCCGACAGTACGAGGCCGAAGGACAGGACTGGGGCTGGCTGGGACATGCCTGGCGCGCGGCCAAGGGCGGCCATGCGGGCGGCGTGAGCTCGCTCGTCACGGTCACGTCGGCGCCGGAAGAAGACCCCGCGGCGCCGCCGCTGCGCGCCTCGCTGGGCGTCATGCCCTTCACGGACCGCACGCCGGGCGCCGCCCTGCGCGGCGGCCTGGGCGACGGCATGGCGCACGACGTGATCAACCGGCTGGCCAGGCTGCGCAGCATGTTCGTCATCGCCGAAGGCACGATGTTCGCCCTGTCCGAGCGGCGCGTGGACGCGGAGGACGCCGGCCGCCGGCTCGACGTCGATTACGTGGCCAGCGGATGGCTGCGGCGCGGCCCCGGCTCGCGCCTGACCGTGACCGTGCAACTGGCCGAGACGCGCACGGCGCAGGTGGTCTGGGCCGAAGACTTCTGCGGCCACCTCGATGACACCTTCGCGGTGCTCCAGGAGATCGGCGACCGCATCGTCACCGGCCTGGCCAACCAGGTCGAGGCGGCCGAGCGCAACCGCGCGGTGCTGAAGAACCCGCATTCGCTCAACGCCTGGGAAGCGCACCACCGCGGCTTGTGGCACATGATGCGCTTCAACCGCGAGGACAACGAGCAGGCGCGCCACTTCTTCGAGACGGCGGTGCGCCTGGACCCCACGTTCGCGCGCCCGCAGGCCGGCCTGTCGTTCACGCATTTCCAGGACGCCTTCCTGGGCTGGCGCGATCGCGCCGGCGCGATCGAACGCGCCTATGCCGCCGCCGCCGAGGGCGTCATGGCGGACGACCACGATCCGGCGGCGCACTGGGCGCTGGGGCGTGCGCTGTGGCTCAAGGACAGCCAGGACGAGGCCTTGCGCGAGCTGCACGCGGCGGTCGATCTCAGTCCCAACTTCGCGCTCGGCCACTACACCCTGGGCTTCGTGCATGCGCAGTCCGGCGACCCGGAGATGGCGATCGAGGAGGCGGATCACGCGCGCGAGCTGAGCCCGATGGACCCGATGCTGTTCGCGATGCTCGCTTCCCGCGCCCTGGGCCTGCTGCGCCTGGGCCGCTACGAGGAGGCGGCCGACTGGGCCGTCCGTTCGGCTGCGCGCCCCAATGCGCACGTGCACATCCGGGCGATCGCCATGCTGTGCCTGGCGTCGGCGGGCCGCCTGCCGCAGGCCCGGGCGCTGGCCGCCACGGTGCGCCAGGCGCAACCGGGCTACGGCCTGGCCAGTTTCGCGCAGGCCTTCCGGTTCGGCCCCGATCTCACCGCGCTGGTGCGCAAGGCGGAGCCCCTGTTGCGCGAGTGAGGTTGCAAGCGGGCCGCTTCGCGGGCACGATCCTCCTGCACTGCCATGTTTTACCTCTGGCCCCAGTATCTCTGGCTGTTGCCGGCGCTCGCGCTGCTGCCGGTGGTGTACGTGTGGCTGCTGCGGCGCCGGCGCAAGTCGGCGGTGCGCTACAGCAGCCTGGCCGTGGTGCGCGCGGCCACGGCGGGCCGCGCATGGCGGCGGCACGTGCCGCCGGCGCTGTTCCTCCTGGCGCTCTCGGCGCTGCTGTTCGGCGCCGCGCGTCCGGTCGCGCGCGTGCCCTTGCCGTGGGCGCGCTCGACCATCATGCTGGCGATCGACGTGTCCCTGAGCATGCGCGTCAACGACGTGAAGCCCACGCGCCTGGTCGCGGCGCAGGAGGCGGCCAAGCTGTTCCTGCGCGACCTGCCCAAGGACATCGAGGTGGGCCTGGTCACCTTCGCGGGCAGCAGCCAGGTGGCGCAGCGCGCGACGCTGGACCGCGAGTCGCTGGTCGCGGCCATCGACGGCTTCCAGATGCAGATGGGAACGGCGGTGGGCAACGCGATCGTGCAGTGCCTGGCCGAACTCTTCCCGGACCAGGGCATCGACGTGGGCGAGATGACCTTCGGCAGCAAGCCGCCGCGGGGACGCAGCCTCGACGAGAAGGACAAGCCGCCGCCCAAGGAGATCAAGCCGGTGCCACCGGGCTCCTACGGGCCCGCCGCGATCATCCTGCTGAGCGACGGCAGGCGCACCACCGGCGTCGACACGCTGGAAGCCGCGCAGATGGCGGCCGACCGCGGCGTGCGCATCTACGTGATCGGCCTGGGCACCTCCGTCGGCGACGCCGCGGCGCCCGAAGGCATCCCGATCTACATGCAGCTGGACGAACCCACCTTGCGCGAAGTGGCGCGCATGACCGGCGGCGAATACCACCACGCCGGCACGGCCGAGACCCTGCGCACCGTCTACGAGAACCTGGGCTCGGAGATGCAGGTGGTCACGCGCGAGACGGAGCTGACCGCTCTGGTGGCCCTGCTGTCGGCACTGCTGATGGCGGCGGCAGGGGTGCTGTCGGTGGTGTGGTTCCGGCGGCTGGACTGAGGGCGGCGCGCCGCGTTCAACCCACCGCCCGAACCACCTTGCACGGATTGCCCGCCGCGAACACGTCCGCCGGCACGTCCCGTGTCACCACGCTGCCGGCGCCGATCACGGCGCGGTCGCCGATGCGCACGCCGGGCAGGATGATCGCGCCGCCGCCGATCCACACGTCCGCGCCTATGTCCACCGGCCGGCCGAACTCCTGGAGGCGGCGCTCCTGCGCATCCATCGGGTGCAGCGGCGTGTAGATCTGCACGCCGGGGCCGATCAGCGTGTACGCGCCTATGCGCACCTTGCACACGTCGAGGACGACACAGTTGAAGTTGAAGTACACGCCCTCGCCCAGCTCGATGTTCGTGCCGTAGTCGCAATGGAACGGCGAGGTCACCGACACGCGGGTGCCCAGCGCGCCGAACAGCTGGTTCAGCAGGACGGCCCGCTCGGGGTCGTCCGCTTCCATGCCGTTGATGCGGCGGCACAGGGACTGCGCCCGCAGGCGCGCCGTGACGAGCTCCGGGTCCTGGGCGTTGTAGAGCTCGCCCGCCAGCATCCTGTCGCGTTCCGATCGCATCCGCGCATTCTGGCCGCGGCCGCGGCTCGGTGCGCGTAGGCATGCAACTACACGAAGGGGCGTGCCCGGTTGCGGCCTGCTCGTGCGCAGGCGGGTTAGCTTGGAGCTTCGACCCAAAGCAAGGAGAACACACGATGGCTCAACAGGATGCAACCATGCTGCTCGACGCGGACCACAACGAGGTGATCCGCATGTTCGAGCAGTACAAGGCCGCACACGATGCGCGCCGGCAGCAGGCGCTGGCTTCGGAGATCCGCCAGTCCCTGCTGGTGCACATGCAGATCGAGGACGAGATCTTCTATCCGGCCTTCCAGCAGGCGACCGGCGACCAGGAACTGCTGAAGGACGCACAGCGCGAACACGCGGAAGCGCGCGAGATGCTGCGCAAGATCGATGGCGACCGGCAGAACGCGAAGCTGATGCTGGAGCTGGAGGACGCGATCCTGCACCACGTGAACGACGAGCGCGAGAAGATGTTCCCCAAGGCGCGTGCGACCAAGTCGATGGACCTCATGCAGCTGGCCGACCGGCTGCAGGCGCGCAAGGCGGAACTGCAACTGGCGGAGGGGCACCCGGCCTGACCGGCCCGGTGCGCGCGCGGCGGGCTCAGGCCGCCGCGTAGCGCAGCACCGCGACGAAGTGGCAGCCGCTGGCGCCCAGCACCAGCAGGTGCCACACGAAGTGGGCATAGGGCACGCGTTCGTCCAGGTGGAAGACGATCGCACCCAGCGTGTACAGCACCCCGCCGGCCACGATCAGCGCCAGCCCTTCCTGCGGCACGTTGCGCAGCAGCGGGTCGAGGATGAACACCGCCAGCCAGCCCAGCGCGAGGTACGCCGCCGTGGAGAGCACGGGGTGCGTGAGGCGGTTGGCGCACTTGGCCACCGTGCCGGCGGTGGCGATCAGCCACACGAGGCCCAGCACCCAGTAGCCGCTGTCCTCGGCCAGGCTTCCCAGCATGAACGGCGTGTAGGTGCCGGCGATGAAGAGGAAGATCGCCGCGTGGTCCAGGCGGCGCAGCAGGTCCTTGGTCGCACCGGCGGGCAGCCAGTGGTACGCGGCGGACACCGAGAACAGCAGGATCATCGAGGCGCAGTACACCGTGGCGGCCAGCGCCTGGGTGGTCCCCGCCTGCATCGCGTTCATGATCAGCTGCGGGCTGAAGATGGCGGCGAGCACGGCACCAAGGCCGTGGCTCAGCGAGTTCGCGACTTCTTCCTGCGGCGTCTGGGCCCTGCACGCGACGGCGGCCATGGAATCTCCCTTCTTGGACTGCATCGTGGCAGTCCGCGCAGGGGCGCCTTGTCAGCCGCGCGTGTACAGCCAGGTCGGAGATGCCCCGATTCCCGCGCCAGCCACGGGGTGGCTCAGAACTTCCCGAATTGCCGGTAGGCCAGCTGCGGGTCCATGCCTGCGAGGATGGCCGTGCGCACCTTGTTCTCGGTGGCGATCGCCGCCTCGGCCTGCTCCAGCACGTCTTCGACGATCGCTTTGGGCACACGCAGCAGGCCGTCCCGGTCGCCCAGCAGGAAATCGCCTGGCGCGATGATCACGTCGCCGATGCGGATGTCGACGTCCACGGCGCGCGGCAGCCAGTAGCCGACGATGTCGCGTGGCGTGAAGCCGCGCGACCAGGTCTGGAAGCCCATGGCGAGGAGGAAGTCCACGTCGCGCACGTAGCCGTCGGCCACGCATCCGAGCACGCCCTTGTTCTTCAGGGTCTCGGCCGAGAGCTCGCCCATGTGCGCCACCACGCGGTCGTTCGGCTGGCTGACCCACAGGTGCCCGGGCCTGGCCCGGGACAGCAGCCCGGTCCACGCGAGCAGCGTCTCGTGCGCGTCGGCGCGCGGGTCCACGCGGCCATCGATCGTGAAGGCCGGCCCGGCCATGCGGCGCTCGGGAAAGAGCGGCCGCAGTTCGGGCGGCAGCGTGAAGTCGCGCAGTCCCATGGCGCGCATCACGTCGTGCACGACCCCCGTGTAGCACTGGGCCAGGCGTTCGCTGGTGCTGTCCATCGTTTCTCCGTCGGTGTCGGTTCAGGCGCGGATCGCCTGCAGGCGCGCCCAGTCGAAGGCAATGCCGTGCCCCGGCAGCTCGGGCGCGTACGCGTAGCCGTCGGCGATGCGCAAGGGCGCGGCGATGTAGGCGTCCAGCCCGAAGCCGTGCGCCTCCAGGAAGCTGCCGTTGGGCACGGCCGCCAGCAGGTGCACCGTCACGTCGTGCGCGCCGTGCGAGGTCACGGGCAGGTTGAACGCTTCGGCGAGGTGGGCGATCTTCAGGAAGCTGGTGATGCCGCCGCAATTGGTGACGTCCGGCTCGGGAAAGGTGACGCCGCCTTCGGCGATGAGCTGCTTGAACTCCCACAGCGTGCGCAGGTTCTCGCCGGCCGCGATCGGGATGCCCGCCTCGCGCACGACGCGCACGTGGCCAGCGACGTCGTCCGGCACGATGGGCTCCTCCAGCCAGGTGAGGTCGTACGGCTGGAAGGCGCGGGCCGCGCGGATCGCCTGGTCGGCGGTCCATTTCATGTTGGCGTCCGCCATCAGCGGGAAGCCCTCGCCCAGGTGCTTGCGCATCGCGGCGACGCGCTCCACGTCCTCGGCGAGGCGGTCGCGCCCGACCTTCATCTTGATCGCGCGAAAGCCCCGCTCCAGGTTCCCATCGGTCTGGCGCAGCAGCTGGTCGACCGACAGGTGCAGGTCGATGCCGCCGGCGTAGCAGCTCACGCGCGGCGCGTGCCCGCCCAGCAGCTTCCACAGCGGCTGCTTCAGCCGGCGCGCCTTCAGGTCCCACAGCGCCATGTCCAGCGCCGACAGCGCCAGCACCGTCGGGCCGCCGCGGCCGCCGTAGTGCGAAGCCCACCACAGGCGCTGCCACAGGTGTTCGATGCGATCCGCGTCCTCGCCGATCGCCACCTCGGGAAAATCTCGCCGCAGCACGGCATCGATCGCCGCGCCATTGCGGCCGCAGGTGAAGGTATAGCCCACGCCCTCCTCGCCGTCCGCATCGCGCACCCGCACCGTGTTCAGCTCGAAGGCGCGCATCTCGCCGTGCATCGCGTCGCTCAGGCCCTCGGGCAGAGGCAAAAGGTAGTAACCGGGTTCGATCGCGGTGAGTTTGGCCATGCGGCGGTGTATGCGATGCCCGCTCGCGCGGCCATCGTGGTTTTCCTTGAGCGTAGACTGGCCGCATGCAACGCGAGCTCCCCGGCGGTGAGTCCGTGTCCGCGCTCGGGCAAGGCACCTGGCACGTCGGTGACGACCCGCTGCGCCGCGGCGAGGAGATCGCCGCGATCCGCCGCGGCCTCGACCTCGGTCTCACGCTGGTGGACACCGCGGAGATGTACGGCGACGGGCGCTCGGAAGAACTCGTGGGCGAAGCGATCGCCGGCCGCCGCGACGAGGTCTTCCTGGTGAGCAAGGTCTATCCGCACAACGCATCGCGCGGCGCCATGCCGCGCTCCTGCGATGCCAGCCTGCGCCGCCTCGGCGTGGAGACGATCGACCTGTACTTGCTGCACTGGCCGGGGAGCGTGCCCCTGGCCGAGACGGTCGCGGCGTTCCAGGCCTTGCAGCGCGCCGGCAAGATCCGCCATTGGGGCGTGAGCAACTTCGACACGGAAGCGATGCAGGAGCTCTGGCAGATGCCGGGCGGCACGCAGGCGCAGGTGAACCAGGTGCTCTACCACCTGGACGAGCGCGGCATCGAATGGGACCTGCAGCCGTGGCTGCGCGAGCGGCGCGTCCCCTTGATGGCGTACTCGCCGTTCGACCAGGGACGGCTGCTGCGCCGGCCGGCCCTGCTGCGCTTCGCGAAGGCCTGCGGCATGACGCCGTCGCAGGTCGCCCTCGCGTGGCTGCTGGCACGCGAGGACGTGATCGCGATCCCGAAGACCGTCAGCGCGCGGCGGGTGGAGGAGAACGCCGGCGCCCTGGCCCATCCGCTGACGGCTGATCAATTGCGCGAACTCGACCGCCTGTTCCCGCCGCCTCCTGGCCCCACGCCGCTCGCGATGCTCTGACGCGGCAGCAGCTGCCTCGGCACTTGCGGGATTTCGGTCGCCGCCAGGCATCGAATTACGCCAATCGCCGAATAAGGCACAGGCCGAGCTGGAACGCGAGGGCTCCTACGGCGTCTATCCATGCCGTCCTACAGAACAAGGCAGCCCCCAAAGATGCAGAGCTTCACCAAGTCCCCCACCCGTACCGCAGCCCTGATCGCCGTCCTCGGCGCCGCTGCCCTGTCGAGTCAAGCGGGTCTGACCATGGCGAAGCATCCTTCCGCGCAGCCGGCCCGCAACGCAGTCAGCGCGATCGCCGCGCGCGCGGTGGGCACCACGGCGGCCAACGCCGTTGCCGCCGTCGCTGCGGTGGCTGGCCCGCAGGACATCGCGAAGAAGATCCGCTGGGTGCCGGTGCGCCAGGGCGGCAAGACCCTGCGCACGCTGGACGAAGCGTCGCGCCTGATGCTCGCGCGCTCCGCCGCCGAGCGCGCCGGCCTTGCGAGCGTGGGCCTGTCCTACCAGGACGTGTACGGCGTGATCGAAGCGGAGACCTCGTGGGTGCCGCGTGAAGGCATGGGCCGCAACGGCGTCGCCAGCATGGGCCTGGCGCAATTCGAGCCGCGCACCGCCAAGGGCCTGGGCCTCGAAGATCCCAACGACCCCGTGCAGGCCGTGCACGCGGCCGCGGTGTACATGAAGCACGGTGCCGAGTGGGCGGCGCAGCGCATCGCGCACCTGAAGCTGTCGCCGCAGGAGCACGCGGCCAAGCTGCGCGAAGGCGTGTCGGTCTACTACAACCTGTCCGTCCGCGGCCGCAACAAGTGGGACGGCATCAACACCGCCTCGCTGCCGCTGGAAACGCAGCGCCACATCGCCAACGTGCGCACCGGCGCGCAGGAAGCGCTGCAGCTCGCCGGCCAGTTCGCCTGAGTCTCAGGCGAGTTCGAAGCAGCCGATCTCCACGCTGTCGGGACGGCGCACGCCGGTGCCCACGAAGATGCGCTCGTTGATCCAGCGCAGCGAGGGCGCCGCGGTCTCGAAGGACGGGACGCAGCGGAAATACACGAGCGCCGGATCCACCGGCTCGCCGCGCACCAGCTTGGCCGTGATCTCGGGCGGCGCGACGCGGATCGCGCTGTTCTGCACGAAGATCAGCTCGCCCGCTTCGGTCTCCAGCAGGTAGCGCGCATCCAGCTTCGCCAGCGTGGGCGTCACGATCTGCTGGAAGTCCGCGCCCCCGGGCAGGATGCGCGCCTTCCAGCCTTCCCCGACGGCTTGCCCGCCCAGGATGGAGATGACCCGCCGGCGTCCGCCGGGCGTTTCACCGACCTCGTGCGCGGCGGCCACCTGCACGGACAGGTCGGCAAAGAAACGGAGCTGGGGCGGGGACATTCGCGACATGGCACGATGATGCCCGATGCGCTGTGAAGACGTTCCCTCCAGTCCCGAGTTCCGCCACCTGCCCAGCCTCGCGGGACTCGCCGTCGACCTGCGCTATGCCACGGTCCACAACTTCGTCGGCCGCAACCTGTACGGGTCGCTGGACTGCGCCTTCCTGCACCGCATGGCGGCCGCCGGCCTGGAGCGCGCGCTCACCTTCCTGGCCAAGGAAGGGCCGGGCCACCGGCTGCTCGTGCTTGACGCGCTGCGTCCCCACCGCGTGCAGGTCCAGCTGTGGGACCACCTGGCCGGCACCGACCTGCGCCAGTACGTGGCCGACCCGGCGCGCGGCTCCATCCACTCCTTCGGCATGGCGCTGGACCTGACCCTGCTCGACCCGCAGGGCCGCGAGCTCGACATGGGCACCGGCTACGACGCGATGACCGAGCTGTCGCACCCCAAGCTCGAGGCGGAACACCTGGTGACCGGCCGGCTCACGCCCCAGCAGGTCGGCCACCGCGAGCTGCTGCGCAGCGTCATGGGCCAGGCCGGCTTCAACGGCATCGACAACGAGTGGTGGCACTTCGAGATGCTCGACCGGGATCACGTGCGCCGCCACTTCACACGCGTCGACTAAAAAAAAAGCCACCTTGCGGTGGCTTTCAAGTCCTTGGAAGGACGTCGTTGGGAGGAGGCCAGTGTGCCGCTGCCGCGTCGCGCTGTCCATGCCCTTTGGTCCCATTGGCGTCTTTTCGACGGACGGAAAATGCAGCATGGCCGACCTCCCCCACAGCCCCGCCGCGGAGCGCAACCGCCAGCCCATCCTCGACGTCCTGCGCGCCGTGCTGGGCCCGCAAGGGACGGCCCTGGAGATCGCCTCCGGCACCGGCCAGCACGCCGTTTTCTTCGCTGCTGCGCTGCCGCAGTGGTCCTGGCAGACCAGCGAGTTCGATGTGGGCTTGCTGCCGGCGCTGGCCGCGCGCATCGCGCAGGCGGGGGTGTCCAACGTCCGCGCGCCCGTCCGGCTGGACGTGACGGCCGCGTCCTGGCCCGTCACGGGGCGGTTCGACGCGATCTTCTGCGCCAACCTGCTGCACATCGCGCCTTGGGCCGCCTGCGCCGGCCTCATGGCCGGGGCGGCGCGCCACCTGGCGGCCGACGGCCTGCTGCTGACCTATGGGCCTTACCTGGAAGACGAGGTGGAGACCGCCCCCAGCAACCTGGCCTTCGACCAGAGCCTGCGCGCGCGCGATCCGGCCTGGGGCCTGCGCCGCAGGAAAGACGTGGAAGCCACCGCACGGCAGCACGGACTCGGGCTGCGCCAGCGGCACGCCCTGCCCGCCAACAACCTCCTGCTCGTCTTCGGGGCGGCCCGCTCGGCATAGGCCGCGCGCCGATGCGCGGCTCCGCGCCCTCCTACTGGCGCGGCCCGCGAACTCAGGGGATACTCGCCACAACCGTGGCCCGAAGAGACATGGACAGCGGAAACAAACGCAAGCCCCCGCGCGACGACGACAGCAAATGGCAGGAATCCCGCCTGCCCGGGCAGCGCTCGGGCGAGGGATTGAAGGACCTGTTCGAACTGCTGCTGCGGGACATCCGCCGCAAGGCCGGCTTGCCGCCCAAATCCGGCGACGACCCCAAGTCCTGAGCGGACTCAGCGCTTGGTGGCGCCGGCCGGACCATCCAGGTCGGCCTGGACGCTGGCGCTCCAGTTGGCCGGCATGCTGTCCGGAAGCTGGGCATCCAGTTCCAGCAGCTTGATCGCCTCCCGGATGTCGCCCATCACTTCGCCATTGCGCAGGCTGGACGAGGCATGCACCCAGATCCCGCCGAAGTGGCTGACGTCCATGAGCCAGGTGGTCTCCAGGGACTGGCGGGTCTTGGCTTCCAGCAGGGGCAGCGCGACCAGCAGGCGCAGCGTCGTGCGCGCCTCCCACTTGACCAGCCGCACCATCGCCAGGTAGACCTTGCGGCCGTCCTGCATGGTGCCGGCCGAGCGCACTTCCACTTCCACGTTTTCCAGCGGGACGCCCAGGCGCACGAGCTGGGCGCGGACGAGCTCCTCGTACTCGCGCTCCAGCCCTTCGCCGGCCAGCTGCGAGCTGTAGTGGGTCTGCGCGGATTCCTGCTCCGCCGGTTCGGGCGTCTGCGAACGTTTCGCGAAGATCATCGTGGGAGGTGGTGGGGCCGGTGCTCTTCCGGCGTTTGCCAGCCCGACTGTATAGCCCCGGCCCCGGCTTGCGAAGGATTCGCGGTGGCGCAGCCCCGATCTGTGGCGGCCGGCCGACGAGGGCCGCTGGCTCTCCGGTACCATTGCTGCACCGCAGCAGCCCATCGCGCACATCCCATGACCATCGACGAGTCCTACCGCGAACTTGGCCTCGCCCCTGGCTCGACCGACAGCCAGGTGAAGGAGGCCTGGCGCCGGCTGGCCGCCCGCTGGCATCCGGACCGCAATGCCAGCCCCCACGCGCTCAAGAAGATCCAGCGCATCAACCGAGCGCTCGACGAGATCCGCCGGGCCAAGGGCGAGGACGGTTCCAGCGCCGAGGCGCCCGCAGCGTCGCCGGCCGGTCCAGTGGTCGAGCACACCGTGCGCATCCGGCTGGAAGAGGCGTGCACCGGCTGCATCCGCGAACTGCAGGGCGAGGTGCGCGAGGAATGCGGCGAGTGCGCCGGCACGGGACTGCACCAGCGGCCCAGCACCTGCGGCGATTGCGGCGGCAGCGGCAGCGTGCGGCCGCACCTGTGGTTCTCCTGGCTGTCGGGCAGCACGGAATGCGGCACCTGCGCCGGCCAGGGCACGCGCCGCCTGCGCTGCCCCGCCTGCGAAGGCAGCGGCCACGCCCGCCCGCGCAAGTACCGTTGCCGCGTGGAGGTGCCTGCGGGCGCCCGCACCGGCACGCTGCTGTCGGTGCGCGCGCGCGTGCACGGCCGCAGCCGCCACCACGAAGTGGACTTGCGCGTGCGCGTGGAACTGCTGCCGCATGCCCTGTTCACGCTGCAGCCCGACGGCAACGTGCACTGCGAGATGCCGGTCGATGGTTTCGCCTGGATGGCCGAGCGCTGGACCGAGGTGCCCACCCCGCGCGGGCTGCAGCAGATGCGGCTGCGCCGCGGCTTCCTCAGCTACCGCATCAAGGGCCAGGGCCTGCCGGCAGGCGAGGCGCAGCCGGCGGCGGCGGACTGCATGGTGACGGTGGTGCCGCTGTTTCCCGAGGAACTGGACGCGCGGCAGCAGGCGCTGGTCGACAAGCTGGTGGCGGGCAACACGGGCGCGGCCGCGACCGCGGCCGGCCAGCGCATGGCGCAATGGCAGGCGGCGATGCGCGCGTCCCTGGCCGGCGAAGGCTAGGACCGCGCAGGCGAGGACAGCGCTTCAAGCAAG
This sequence comes from Ramlibacter sp. G4-7, assembly GCF_057784995.1. Lineage (NCBI taxonomy): Bacteria > Pseudomonadati > Pseudomonadota > Betaproteobacteria > Burkholderiales > Comamonadaceae > Ramlibacter > Ramlibacter sp. G4-7. The sequence continues at coordinate 30,475 of NZ_JBYNTT010000001.1, read as the reverse complement.
CGGCATCGGCCGCACGTCGCCGGCCACCTCGAGCTTCGCCTCGGTGGCCGCAAGCACCTGCTCCACGCTCACGCCCGGCGCCGTCTCCAGCAGCTTGAGGCGCCCGCCCTCCTGCGCAATGACGGCCAGCTCCGTCACGATCAGGTCGACCGGCCGCGCGGAGGTCAGCGGCAGGCTGCAGCGCTGCACGATCTTGGCCTTGCCCTTGGCCGTGTGCTGCATGGCGACGACGACCCGGCGCGCGCCGGTCACCAGGTCCATCGCCCCCCCCATGCCCGGCACCATCTTGCCGGGGATCATCCAGTTCGCGAGCAGTCCGGCCGCATCCACCTGCAGGCCGCCCAGCACCGTCATGTCGACGTGGCCGCCGCGGATCAGGCCGAAGGACATCGCGCTGTCGAAGGTGCACGCACCGGGGATGGCCGTGACCGGGCGGCCGCCGGCGTCCGTGAGCCGCGCCTGCGCCATCGCCCCTTCCGGGATGGCGCCGGTCCCGATCAGGCCGTTCTCCGACTGGAAGAACACGGCCACTCCCGGCGCCACGTAGCCGGCGACGAGCGTCGGGATTCCGATGCCCAGGTTCACCAGCATGCCGTCGCGCAGCTCCAGCGCGATGCGGTGGGCGATGACGGTCTGCGCGTCCATGGTCAGGCCCTCGCCACGAGATGGTCCACCAGCACGGCCGGCGTGACCACGTGGTCGGGCGAGATCATGCCCACGGGCACGACCTGCTCGACTTCCGCGACGACGGTGCGGCCCGCCATCGCGATCACGGGATTGAAGTTGCGCGCGGTCAGCGCGTACACCAGGTTGCCGAGGTAATCGGCCATGAAGGCCTGCACCAGGGCGAAGTCGGCGTGCAGCGCCGTCTCCAGCAGGTAGGGACGGCCGTCCACCTCGATGCGGCGCTTGCCTTCCTCGACGATCGTGCCCACGCCCGTCGGCGTGAGGATGCCGCCCAGGCCATGCCCCGCGGCGCGGATGCGCTCGATCAGCGTGCCTTGCGGGACGAGCTCCACCTCCAGCGCGCCGGCGATCATCTGCTTCTGCGTCTCGGGATTCAGCCCGATGTGGCTGGCGATCACCTTGCGCAGCACGCCCGCGCTCACCAGCTTGCCGATGCCGGTGCCGGGCAGGGCGGTGTCGTTGGCGATCACGGTCAGCTCGCGGCGCCCCTGTCGCACGATCTCGTCGATGACGCGCTCGGGCGTGCCCACGCCCATGAAGCCGCCGATCATGAGCACCGCGCCATCGGGGATGAGCGCGGCCGCTTCTTCCGCGGTGTTCGCTTGCATGGACCCACGATAGGACGGGCGACCGGCCGGGAGGATTGGACCTTGGGGCCATGTGCGGCGCTTTTCGCGCTAGGCTTGGCCCCATGAGCCGTTTGTTCGAACGCTGGCAGCTCGGCGAGCTGCAGCTGCCCAACCGCATCGTGATCGCTCCCATGTGCCAGTACTCGGCGAAGGAGGGCAGCGCCACCGACTGGCACCTGGCGCACCTGGGCCAGTTGGCCCTGTCCGGCGCCGGCATGCTGATCGTGGAAGCCACGGCGGTCTCCGCCGAGGGCCGCATCTCGCCCCAGGACCTGGGTCTCTACTCCGACGAGAACGAGGCGGCGCTCGCGCGCGTGCTCAGGTTCGTGCGGGAGCATTCGCCGATCCGCATGGCGATCCAGATCTCGCACGCGGGACGCAAGGCCTCGAGCCGGGCGCCGTGGGAAGGCGGCTCGCAGCTGCACCCGCAGGACCCGGGGGGCTGGAAGACGCTGGCTCCCAGCCCCGTGCCGCACTCGGACGGCGAAGACCCGCCGCTGGCACTCGATGCAGCGGGCTTGCGCAAGGTGCGCGAGGACTTCGTGGCGACGGCGCGGCGCGCGGTGCGGCTGGGCTTCGACGGCATCGAGATCCACGGCGCCCACGGCTACCTGCTGCACCAGTTCCTGTCGCCGCTGGCGAACGAACGCGGGGATGCCTACGGGGGCAGCCTGGAGAACCGCATGCGCTTTCCGCTCGAAGTGTTCGATGCCGTGCGCGCGGCGGTGCCTTCGCACATCCCGGTGTGGATGCGCATCTCGGCCACCGACTGGGTGCCGGGCGGCTGGGACATCGACGGCACGGTGGCGCTCGCGCGTGTCCTGAAGGGGCGCGGCTGTGCCGCCATCCACGTCACCACCGGCGGCGTGTCGCCGGCGCAGGCGATCAAGCTCGGGCCCGGCTACCAGGTGCCTTATGCGCAGCGGGTGAAGGCGGAGGTCGGCTTGCCGACGATCGCGGTGGGGCTCATCACCGAGCCGGAGCAGGCGGAGTCCATCATCGCCGCCGGCGAGGCGGACGCCGTGTCGCTCGCGCGCGCCATGCTCTACGACCCGCGCTGGCCCTGGCATGCCGCCGCCAGGCTGGGCGCCAAGGTGTTCGGACCCAGGCAGTACTGGCGTTCGCAGCCGCGGCAGTACAAGGACCTGTTCGAAGGCGCGCACTTCGGCCAGCGGTGAACTCCATGCGCCGCGTCCTGCCCTGCCTGTTCGCCGCCGCCCTGTTCGCAGGCGCGGCGGCGGCGGCGGATTGGCGGGCCGTGCCCGGCGCGCCGGACCTGGAGGTCGACGTCGCCTCGCTGCAGCAGGAGCGCACGCGCGTGACCGGCTGGCTGCGCTGGTGGGGCCGTCCGGCGCTGGTGGCGGAGCCGGCGGCCTGGCAGGCACGCGGGCGCGTGCACCGCACCACGGTGCGCACCGAATTCGATTGCAGCGGCCGCACCGTGCGCGTGCTGGCGGCGCACGCCTACGACAGCAACGGGGCCGCCCTGTTCATGTCCAGCGTGCCCGGCCCCGTCGCCCGCATCGACGACCCCGAACTCGCCTGGGCCTACGACGCGGTGTGCGAAGCCGCGCGCGCGGCCGGCCGCCTCTGAGCCCCGCCTGCGCGCGCCACAATGGCGCGATGCAAGACGTCGAAGCGATCGAACGCGCCACCCTGGACGCCGTGCCGCCGCAGCGCCTCGTCCCCTGGGGCGACTGGCTGCTGGCCCTGGACGACGGCACCGTGGCCCGCTCGCACAGCGCCGTGCCGCTGCGGCACGCGGGCGCGGCGCCCAGCGTGCTGCCGGAGCTGGAACGCCGCTACCGCGAGGCGGGATTGCCCGCGGTGCTGCGCGTGCCGGAGCTTGCGGCGTTCGCGCCGCTGCAGGACGCGATGCGCGCGCGTGGCTATGCGCGCGCCAAGCCCACCCTGGTGCAGACCGCGCCCCTTGCGCCGCTCGTGCGTGCGGGCGAGCCGCCCGGCGACATCGCATTCGACTCCGCACCGGGTCCCGAATGGGAACAGCTGTTCGTGGGCGAAGGCCTCGACAAGGTCGATGGGGCCAGCCGCCTGGCGATCCTGCGGCGCGGCCGGCACTCGCTGTTCGCGAGCATGCGGGTGCAGGGCCGCACCGTCGCCGTGGGCGCCGCCTGCATCAGCCATGGCTGGTGCGGCGTGCACGGCATGCGCACGCTCCCCGCCTGGCGCAACCGTGGCCTGGCCGGCGCGGTCCTTTCCGGCCTGGCGCGGCAGGCCCTTGCCCGCGGCGTGCAACGCTGCTTCCTGCAGGTCGAGGCGGGCAACGCCACCGCGCAGGCGCTCTACGCCCGGCGCGGCTTCACCACGGCCTGGGCGCACGCGTACTGGACGCAGCGCTGAGGCCCTTGCAGGGCCGGCTGCGGCCCCTTCAGGGGTGCTGCCCGCGCAGCGCGAGGAGTGCCGCGCGCAGGCCGCCCACGACGATGCGGCACGGCACCGCCAGCATCAGGTTCAGCGGCAGGCCGAACTCTTCCAGCTGCCAGCCGGCGGCGTCGACCAGCCCGGCGCCCACGGCCTGCGGATACCGGCGCCGGATGCGCTCGGCCAGGCTGCCTTCTTCCGGCACGTAGCCGATCACCGGCTTGCCGCGCGCGACCGCGTAGCCCACCTCGAAGCAGGTGCCGCTGTCCGGCTCCGGGCCGCGGAAGAAGTCCAGGTTGGCGAGCACCGCATCGCACTCCGCGATGTGGTCGACATTGGCCTGGTAGATGTGCCGCGCGAGGGCCTGCGGCGAGAGCCCATCGGGCAGTGATGCGGCCAGCGGGAACACGGCACGGAAGCCGTGTTCCGCGCACAGGGCGACGAGCTGCCTGCCGTGGTCGGCGGCATCGGGCCGGAACACGTCGGGGCCGGCGAGGTAGAGGCGGTTCAGGGGCACCCGCGCATTGTGGCGGCTACGGACGCCGCCGGGACCCGCAGGAACTACGATGGCGCATGCGCATCCTGCTGGTCGAAGACGATGCCGTCCTGCGCGACGTGATGCGGCGGCGCCTGCAGGAGGACGGCCACCGCGTCGACGAGGCCGCCACCCTGGAGCGGGCGGACCACCTCTGGCGCGTGCAGTCCTTCGACGTCGTGCTGCTGGACCTGAACCTGCCCCTGAGCGAGCGACCGCATGCCGGCCTGGGCAGCGGCCTGGCCCTGCTGCGCGCCGCCCGCGCGCGCGGCGACCGCACGCCGGTGCTAGTGCTCACCGCGCGCAACCGCACCGACGAGCGGATCGCGGGCCTCAATGCCGGCGCCGACGACTACCTGGGCAAGCCCTTCGACCTGGAGGAAGTGGAGGCGCGGCTGCGCGCCGTGGTGCGCCGCGCCCAGGGCAGCAACGACCAGGTGGCGGTGGGCCGGCTGGCGCTGGACCGCGTGAGCCGCCGCTTCGAGCTGGCCGGGGAGCTGCTGGAGCTGCCTGCCCGGGAGTTCGAGGTGCTGTGGGAGCTGATGACCCCGCCCGGGCGCGTGTGCAGCAAGCGCGAGCTCTCGGCCAAGCTGTCGGAACTGGAGGAGCTGCTGCCGGACAACGCGCTGGAAGCCTTCATCTCCCGCCTGCGCAAGAAGATCGCCGGCTCCGGCGCGCAGATCCGCACGCTGCGCGGCCTGGGCTACCTGGTGGAGGCGGCGCCTTGAGCCCCACGCTGTCGCAGCGGCTGCTGCGCACGGTGCTGCTGCCGCTCGCCTGCACCTGGATCGCCGGGACCGTGGTCGCTTTCGCGGTGGCCCAGTACTTCGCGCAGCACGCCTTCGACCGCTCGCTGCTGGACGACGCCTACCTGCTGGCGGCGCACGTGCACGCCGAAGGCGGCCGGCTCGGGCTGGACATCACGCCCGGCGAGGAGAACACCGTGCTGTTCGACCAGGCCGAAACCATGTACTTCAGCGTGCGGGCGCCGGACGGAGGGCTGCTGGGCGGCCAGGCCGGCCTGCAGATGCCCGCGCCCCGCGGCCACGCGGCCTTCCGCTTCGAGGACATCGCCTACGCCGGGCAGGTGCTGCGCGCCGTGTCCCTGCACCACGAGCGGCCCCTGCCCTTCGACGTGGTGGTCGCGCAGACCACCAGCTCGCGCAACGCGGCGCTGCGCCAGCTGATGCTCTATTCCCTGCTGCCGCAGCTCGTGCTGCTCGTGCTGCTGGCCGCCTGGCTGCGCCGCTCGATCCGGCGCGACCTGCAGCCGCTGGCGACGCTGCGCGGCGCGGTGGAACACCGCGGCTCGCAGGACCTCGCGCCGGTGCCCGTCGAGGGCTCCACGCGCGACGTGCAGACGCTGGGCGCGGCGATCAACGCGCTGCTGCAGCGGCTGGAGCGCAGCATCCGCGCGCAGAAGGAATTCGCCGGCAACGTGGCGCACGAACTGCGCACGCCCCTGGCCGGCATCCGCGCGCTGGCGGACTACGGCCTGGGGCACGCCGAGCCGCAGGTGTGGCGCGCGCAACTGGCGGCCATCGCCACCAGCGAGGCGCGCGCGACCTCGCTGGTGGATCGCCTGCTCGCCCTCGCCGTGGCCGCCGAAGCGGAGAGCGGCCTCGCCCTGCAGCCGATCGCCCTCGATGCCGTCGTGCGCGAGACCCTGCTGCGCTACCTGCGGCGCGCCGACGCGGCCGGCGTGGACCTGGGCGCGCGCGGCATCGACACGCCGGCCTGGATCGCGGCCGAACCGGCGCTGCTCGAAGGTATCCTCGCCAACCTGGTCGACAACGCACTGCGCTACGGCGTTGCCGGCAGCGCGGCACCCGCGGTGACGGTGGCCGTGGAGCGCAGCGGCGACGAGCTGCTGCTGTCCGTGCACGACAACGGCCCGGGGGTGCCGCGCGAGCAGCGCCGTGCGCTGGCCGAACGCGGCGCGCAGGGACAGGCCGGCCAGCTGCTCGGCAAGGGCGTGGGACTCGGGCTCGCGCTGGTGGCGCAGTACGCCCGCCTCATGAACGCGCGCATGGCCTTGCGCGCCGGGGAGGACGGCCGCGGCTTCGTCTGCGAGATCGCCTTCCCGGCGATCGCGGCCCCCGGCGCCTGAGGCGGCCGCGGCCGGCGCGTACGTACTTTCCGGTCAGGCCAGGTCAGATTCCGGTCAGGCGCCCGGCCCGAACATTCGCCGGCCCCCGCGACTCCCGCGGACAACCCCCGCCTTCCCATGATCGACCGCAACCTCGCCAGGGGACTCTTCCTGCTGGCCATCTCCCTCGCCTTCGGGCTGACGGCGTTGAGGTACCCCATCGGGGACTTCGGCCGGGCCGGCCCGGGGCTGTTTCCCGTCGTCGTCAGCACCATGCTGGCGCTGATCGCGATCGCCACCATCGTGCGCTCGCGCTTCGTCGACAAGGCCGCGCTCACCCTGCAGGTGAAGAACATCGGGATCATCCTGGCCAGCCTGTGCGCCTTCGCCCTGGTCACGCTGCTGGTGAACATGCTGGTGGCGATCGTCACGATGGTGTTCATCGCCACGCTGGCGGGCACCAGCTACTCCTGGAAGCGCAACGTGAAGATCGCCTTCGGCCTGTGCCTGATGGCCTTCGCGTTCGCCAAGCTCCTCGGCATGAACCTGCCCCTGTACTGACCATGGAAGTCCTGCACAACCTGGCGTTCGGCTTCTCGCACGCCCTGACGCTGCACAACCTGATGTACTGCGCCATCGGCTGCGTGGTGGGCACGCTCGTCGGCCTGCTGCCCGGCCTCGGCCCGCTGGCGACGATCTCGATCCTGCTGCCGCTGACGTACTCCATCCCCACCACCGGCGCGCTGATCATGCTGGCCGGCATCTACTACGGCGCGCAGTACGGCGACTCGGTGTCGGCGATCACCATGAAGATCCCGCACGCCAGCTCCATCGTGGCGTGCATCGACGGCTACGCGATGACGCTCAAGGGCCAGACCGGCCTGGCGCTGTTCACCGCCGGCTTCTCCAGCTTCATCGGCGGCACGGTGGCCATCGTGGTGCTGGCGTGGCTGGCGCCGGTGCTGGGCGAAGTCGCCTTCCTGTTCGGCCCGGCCGACTACTGCGCGCTGATGCTGGTGGGCTTCGTCTGCGTGTCCTTCGTGACCACCGGCAGCCTGCTCAACGGCCTGGCCATGTGCCTGATCGGCGTGCTCCTGGGCCAGATCGGCACCGACGTGAACAGCGGCATGCAGCGCTTCACGCTGGACCTGCCCTTCCTGGCGGACGGCATCGGCATCGTGTCGATCGCCCTGGGCTGCTTCGGCATCGCCGAGATCACCAAGAACCTCGACGCGCGGGAGGAAAGGTCGCCCTTCAACGGCAAGATCAAGCTGATGCCCACCTGGCCCGAGTTCAAGCGGATCTGGCCCAGCGCGCTGCGCGGCAGCCTGATCGGCTCCTTCCTGGGCATCCTGCCCGGCGGCGGCCCCACCATCGCGCAGTTCGCGGCCTATGCCGTGGACAAGAAGGTCTCCAAGTACCGGCACGAGATCGGCACGGGCTGCATCGAGGGCGTGGCCGGCCAGGCCGCGGCCGACGAAGCCGCCGCCCGCACCAGCTTCATCCCGCTGATGTCCATCGGCATCCCCGAGAACGCGGTGATGGCGCTGATGATGGCCGCCTTCATCATCAAGGGCATCCAGCCCGGTCCCAACATGATCGCCGGCCACCCGGAGCTGTTCTGGGGCCTGGTGGCCTCCATGTGGGTCGGCGGCTGCTTCCTGCTGCTGCTGAACGTTCCGCTGGTGCGCTACTGGCTGTCGGTGTTCAAGATCCCGTACAACGTGCTGTTCCCCTGCATCCTGTTCTTCTGCTGCATCGGGACCTACAGCGTCAACAACAACATCGACGACATCTTCATCACCGCCGCCTTCGGCCTCACCGGCTACCTGATGATGCGGCTCGAGCTGGACCCGGCGCCGCTGATGCTGGGCTTCATCCTCGGCCCCATGATGGAGGAGAACTTCCGCCGCGCCCTGCTGCTGTCGCGCGGCAGCTTCGGCACCTTCGTCACCCGCCCGATCAGCGGCACGCTGATGGCCCTGATCGCCGTGTTCATCGTGTGGCAGGTGGTGAGCTTCTTCCGGCAACCCCGCGCCCAGCGCACCGAACCCCACGGCGCCAGCGAGGACGACGCCCAGGCCCGGGTGACTACGGCTTGAGCTCGCGGATGTCGGGCTGTCCCTTGTCCAGCCAGGCGCTCATGAGCGTGTGGGTGACGGCGAGGACCACCGGTCCGACGAAGATGCCGATCAGGCCGAAGGCCACGAGGCCGCCGATCACGCCGACGAAGATCAGCAGCAGCGGCAGGTCGGCGCCCATCCTGATCAGGATGGGGCGCAGCACGTTGTCCAGGGTGGCCACGACGATGGTCACCACCAGCAGGAAGGTGCCCCAGCCCGGCGAACCGGTCCAGTACAGCCACACGGTGGGGATGACCATCACGATCGCGGCGCCGATCTGCGCCACCGCCCCGAGGAACATCACCAGCGCCAGCAGCGCCACGAAGGGCACGCCCGCGATCAACAGCCCCAGGCTGCCGATCAGCGTCTGCACGGCCGCCGTCACGACGACCCCCATCGCGACGCCGCGGATCGCCTGGCCCGAAAGCCGGACCGCGTTCTCGCCCGCGTCGCCCCCCAGCCGCTGGCCGAAGCGCAGTGCCCAGGCCGCGGCCGATTCGCCGGTCGCGTAGAACACCGCGGCGGCGATCACCGTCAGCAGGAACTGCAGGAAGATCGCGCCGACGCCGCCGGCTTGCGCGACCAGCCAGCGCGTGAGGGCGCCCGCATAAGGCGTGACCAGCGCGATCATCGCCTGGAAGCCGCCCGTGGCCAGGTCCTGCCAGGTGGTGGCGGCGCGCTCGCCCACGAGCGGCAGGCCGCGCACCCAGGCCGGCGGCGGTGGCAGGTGGTAGTCCTGCAGGCCGCGCACGAACGCGCCGATGGCGTCGGCGTTGGACACGACCGTGCCGATGGCCGCGGACAGCGGCAGCACCAGCACCAGCAGCAGCAGCAGCGACATGATGGCCGTCGCGATCCACCGGTGCCCGCCCACCAGCCGCTCCAGCGCCAGCAGCAGGGGCCAGGTGGCCACCACGATCATCACGGCCCAGATCATCGCGCCCACGAACGGCCGCAGGATCCAGAACGAAGTGCCGATCAGCGCCCCGATGAACAGCACGTTGAGGACGAGGCGGATGAGGTCGTTGCGCGGGTCGGTCACGGATGCCGATTGTGCGCGACCGCAGAGCCGGCGCGACATGGGACTTTCGCCCCGGTGCCAGAATCGCTTCCCTGCCGCCCCCCGATGTCCCTTTATCGCCTCATCGCCCTCTTCGTGCTGCGCCACCGCGCCGCCTATGCCTCGTCCGCGGTGATGCTGGTCCTGATCGCGCTGATGCTGGTGTGGATCCCGCGCCAGGTCGGACACGTGGTGGACGGGCTGGTGTCCCGCCGCTGGAGCGATGCCCAGCTCTGGCGGGAGCTCGGCTGGCTGTTGGCCGCCGGCGCCGCGATCTACTTCCTGCGGGTGGGCTGGCGCCTGAAGCTCTACGCCGCCGCCTACCGGCTGGGCGTGGAATTGCGGGAGCGCCTGTACGCGCGCCTGACGCTGCAGGGCGCCGGCTTCTTCCAGGACCGCCGCACCGGCAACCTGATGGCGCTGGCCACCAACGACGTCGACGCGGTCGAGATGGCCGCGGGCGAGGCGATGCTGGCCGGCTTCGACGGCACGCTCACGCTGCTGCTGGTGCTCGGCATGATGTCGCTGGGGGTGGACTGGCGCCTGGCCGCCTGCGCCGTCCTGCCGTTTCCGCTGATGGCGCTGGGCTTCTGGCGCATCTCGCGGCACGTGCACGAGGCCTCGCGCCAGTCGCTCGAGCGCTTCGCCGCGCTGAACAACCAGGTGCAGGAGACGCTGGCCGGCGTGCGCACGGTGCGCGCCATCGGGCTGCAGGCGCGCAGCGAGGCGCAGTTCCGCCAGCTCGCCGGCGGCGCGGCCCAGGCCAGCCTGGATGCGCAGCGCTGGGAAGCCGCCTACGAACCCGCGGTGGGTTGCACCTTTGCCGCGGCCACCGCGCTGGTGCTCGGTGCCGGCACCTGGCTGGTCTGGCAGGGGGAGCTGACGGTGGGCCAGCTCACCGGCTTCAGCCTCTACCTCGGGCAGCTGGTGTGGCCCATGTTCGCGGCGGGCTGGGTGCTGTCGCTGATCGAGCGCGGCAAGGCGGCGTGGGCGCGCCTGCAGCCGGTGCTGGACGAGCCGGCCGGCATCGGGGACCACGGCGCGGTGCCCACCGTGCAGCCGGGGACCCTCGTGGCGCAGGACCTGTCCTTCTCCTACGGCGAATCCGCGCGGCCGGCCCTTGCCGGCGTCTCGCTGGTGCTGCCGCCCGGCCGCACGCTCGGCCTGGTCGGGCCCACGGGGTCGGGCAAGTCGACGCTGCTGCGCCTGCTGCTGCGCCAGCACGCGCCGCAGCAAGGGCGGCTGGCATGGAACGGCGTCGACCTGCAGGACTACACCCTGGCCGCCCTGCGCAGCGGCATCGCCTGGGTGCCGCAGGAGGCCTTCCTGTTCTCGGCCACGGTCGCCGCGAACATCGCCCTGGCGCGGCCCGATGCCACGCGTGCGCAGATCGAGGAGGCCGCGCGGCTGGCGGCCGTGCACGACGACATCCTGCGCCTGCCGCGGGGCTACGACACCCCGGTGGGCGAGCGCGGCGTCACCCTCTCGGGCGGGCAGCGGCAGCGCGTGGCGATCGCGCGTGCCCTGCTCGCCGATGCGCCGCTGCTGCTGCTCGACGACGCGCTGTCCGCGGTGGACACCGAGACGGAGACGCGCATCCTCGGCCACCTGCGCGCCGCGCGCGTCGGCCGCACGGTCGTGATCGCCAGCCACCGCCTGAGTGCGGTGGTCGACGCCGACCAGCTCCTGGTGCTGCGCGAGGGGCACGTGAGCGAGCAAGGCACGCACGCACAGCTCGTCGCCGCCCGCGGCTGGTATGCCCGCCAGTGGCAGTACCAGCAACTCCAGGCGAGCCTCGATGCCAGCTGAATCCGTGCAGGCCCGCCCGTTGCCCGGCGCGCCGGCGCAGCGCCGCCGCGTCGCCGGCGACGCTGCCACGCTGCTGTGGCGCGCGGCCTCGCCCGAGCGGCGCCACCTCGTGTTCGGCACCTTGTGGCTGTTGCTCGCGGCCGGCCTGGAAGCGCTGGGCCCGCTGGCCGGCAAGGTCTTGATCGACGACTACCTGCTGCCGCGCGCGGCGGACCTGCCGCGCATGGCCGGCCTGCTGCTCGGCGCGCTGCTGGCCGGCATCGTCGCCAGTTGCCTGCGCTACCTGCAGCTCGCCCGCCTCGCCGGCGTGGCGATGCGCTCGGTGCAGCGCATCCGCGAAGGCGTCTACGCGCACGTGCTGCGCCTGCCCATGGCCTTCTTCGACCACGCGATCATCGGCCAGCTGGTCAGCCGGGTGACCAACGACACCGAGGCGGTCAAGGGCCTCTACGTGCAGGTGCTGTTCGTGATCCTGGACAGCCTGATCATCCTGGCCGGCGCGCTGCTGGCCATGCTGTGGCTGGACTGGCGCCTGATGCTGATCGTCGCGGCGCTGGTGCCGGCGGTCACGCTCATCGTGTTCCTGTACCAGCGGCTGTCGGCGCCGGCGGTCACGCGCACGCGCGAGCTGCGCAGCGAACTCAATGCGCAGGTGGCCGAATCGATCGCGGGCATGCCGGTGCTGCAGGCGGCGAACGCGACGGGGCGCTTCCGCGAACGCTTCGCGCAACTCAACGAAGCTCACTACCGCTCGCGCCGACGCGAGCTGCGCGCCAACGCCTGGCTGCTGCGGCCGGTGCTGGACTTCCTGAACGTGCTGCTGCTGGCCACCGTGCTGGGCCTGTTCGGCCTGCGCGCAGGCGGGCAGGCCCTGAGCGCGGTGCAGGTGGGCATCCTCTACGCCTTCATCAGCTACATCTCGCGCGTGATCGAGCCCCTGATCCAGATCACCATGCAGTTCTCCCAGCTGCAGCAGGCGCTGGTGAGCGCTTCGCGCTTGCACGCGCTGCTGGCGGAGGCGGAGACGCCGCTGCCCGGCGACGGCGGACGCGTCGACCGCGGCGCGGTCGCCATCGAAGGCCTGAGCTTCGCCTACCAGCCGGGGCGGCCCGTGCTGCATGACATCGCGCTGGACCTGCCGGCGGGCAGCTTCCACGGCATCGTGGGGCACACGGGCAGCGGCAAGAGCACCCTGCTGTCGCTGCTGCTGCGCTTCTATCCGGCACCCGCGGGCAGCATCCGCATCGACGGCGTGCCGCTGGAGGCCATCCCCGAGGACAGCTTCCGCGTCAGCGTCGGGCTGGTGCCGCAGGAGCCGTTCCTGCTGGCCGCGACGGCGCGCGAGAACATCGCGCTGGGTCGCCCGCTGGACGACGCGCGCGTGCAGGACGCGGCGCGTGCCGCGCATGCGCACGATTTCATCAGCGCGCTGCCGCAGGGCTACGACACCTTCCTCGGCGAAGGCGGTGCGCGCCTGTCCACCGGCCAGAAACAGCTGCTGGCGATCGCGCGTGCGCTCGCCGGGCAGCCGCGCATCCTGCTGCTGGACGAGGCGACGGCGCACGTGGATTCCGAGACCGAGCAGGTGGTGCAGCGCGCGCTGGCCGCGCTGCGCGGACGCGTCACGGTGGTGGCGATCGCGCACCGTCTCTCCACGGTGCGCGATGCCGACCGCATCGTGGTGCTGAACCACGGCCGCATCGCGGAGCTGGGCACGCATGCGCAGCTCATGGACATGCCCGGAGGGCTGTACCAGCGGCTGGTGCAGCTGCAGCAGTTGGAAGAAGAGGAAGAAAGCTAGCCGCGCCTGCCCAAGGGCAACGCGCGCAACGCGATCAACGGCCGCGGCAGCGAAAGCGACAGGAAGGGGCGACCCGCCGTCAGTCGAGGCGGATGCGCGCCGTCTTCACCACCTTGTCCCAGCGCGGGAGCTCGCGGGCGATCAGCTGGCCGAAGGCCTCCGGCGTCGCCGGCGTCGGCTCCGCGCCCTCGGAAGCCAGGCGCGTGCGCACCTCCTCCGAAGCCAGGGCCTTGTTGATGTCCTGGTTCAGGCGGCCCACGATCTCCGGTGGCGTGCCGGCCGGCGCGACGACGCCGTACCACTGGTCGGCCTCGAAGCCCCTGGTGCCGGGGACGCCGCTTTCGGCGACGGTGGGGACATCGGGCAGCACGGCCAGCCGCTTGGGGCTGGACACCGCGAGCGCGCGCATCTTGCCGGCGCGGATGTGCGGCAGCAGGGCCGGCACCCCCGTGAACAGCGCCTGCACCTGGCCCGCCAGCAGGTCGCTGACGGAAGGCGCCGTGCCGCGGTAAGGGATGTGCAGCAGCGAGATGCCCGCCTGCATCTTGAAGTACTCCATCGTGGTGTGCGCCGCGCTCCCATTGCCGCCGGAGCCGTAGGCGAGCTGCCCCGGCTTCGATTTCGCCAGCGCGACGAACTCCTTGAGGTCCTTCGCCGGGACGGAGGCGTTGACCACCAGGATGTTGGGCACGCGCGCCACCCAGGCGACCGGCGCGAAGCTGCGCACCGGGTCGTACCCCAGCTTCGGATAGAGCGCGGGGTTCACGGCGAGGGTGCCGATGTGGCCCATCAGCAGGGTGTAGCCGTCGGCGGGCGCCTTCGCCACCTTCTCCGCCCCCAGCGAGCCGCCGGCACCCGGCACGTTCTCGATCACGACCGGCTGGCCCAGCGAGCGACCGAGCTCCGTGGCGATGGCCCGCGCCAGCACGTCGCTGGAGCCGCCCGGCGTGAAGGGCACGACCAGGCGCACGGGGTGCGAGGCATAGGACTGGGCGAAGGCTGGCGCCGCGAGCGCGGCGCCAGCCAGGACGAGGGCCTGGCGCCGCGTGGCGCGAAGAGGGGACTGCAAGTGCATGGATTGGTGGAAACGGAAAATATGTGACATGCGGACGATATCGCCCGCGCCGCGCGCGCAAGGCGCACGGGCGTTGCCGCAGGCCCTACACTGTCGAGCATATGCGCGGCCGCAGCCTGTTCGTCCTCCTGGTGGCGCTGTGGGTGGTACTGGCCTCCACGGCCGCGGCCGCCGCAACGACCGCGCACGCGGGCCGGATGGAACTCACCGCCGTGCCGCGGGAGCCGCTGCCGCTCGCCGGTGAATGGGGTTTCGCCTGGCAGCGTTACGTGGACCCGAACTGGCAGCAGCTTCCCACCAGCGCCCTCGCGCCCGTGCCGCAGAACTGGAACGAACTCAGCGCCGACGGCAAGCCGCATGGCGAGAACGGCTGGGGCAGCTACGTGCTGCAGGTGGACTGCCCGCGCGGACAGTCGCTGGCCGTGGAGGCGCTGGGGCAGCGCACCGCCTCGCGCCTGTACGTCAACGGCACCCTGGTCGCGCAACACGGCACGCCCGCAACGAGCGCGGCGGCCACCTGGGCGGCGATCCACAACCGCATGCCGATCACGCGCGAGTTCGCCTGCCCGCTGCGCCTGACGCTGCACGTGGCCAACTTCGCGCACCGCGCCGGCGGCTTCGTGCGGCCCATGACGGTGGGGCCGGCGCAGGTGCTGGCGAAGCACCGCGAGTCGCAGGTGATCTACGCCGCCGCCCTGCTCACGGCCTACCTTCTCGTCGGCCTGGTCTCGCTGATCTTCTTCGCCGTGCGTCCGCGCGAACGCATGCCGCTGGTGTTCGGCCTGTTCTGCCTCGCGATGGCGACTTACACCGACCTGATCGGCGAACGGCTGTTCCTGCGCATGCTGCCCGCGCAGGTCGACTGGGCGCGCTACATGTGGGGCGAGTACCTGTCGTGGCTGGCCGCCATGGCGCTGTTCGTCCTCACGCTGCGGGGCCTGTTTCCCCAGGAGATCCACCGGCGCGCGGTGCAGGCCGTGCTGGGCGCACTGGGCGCGGCCGCCGTCGCGGTGCTGCTGCTGCCGCCGGGCGTGTATTCCTACCTCGCGCTGCCGGGGCAGGCGATTGCCGTCGGCATCGCCGCGTACGTCGCCGCGGCCATGCTGCGTGCCAAGCGCCGCACGCCGGGCGATGCGCGCGTGCTGCTGGCCGGCATGCTGGCGGTGCTGCTGGCGCTGGCGGTCGACCTGTTCCTGATCGACGCGCCGCGCCCGGACAGCAAGTTCGCGCCCATCGGCTTTGCGCTGTTCATGCTCTCGCCGGCGGTGGTGATCGCGCGCCGGCTGAGCGCGGCCCTGAACGCCGAGGAGCGCAGCCACACGCTGGAAGAGAACGCCCGACTGCGCGAGGACGTCGAACGCATGTCCCGCCACGACCTGAAGACGCCGCTGGCCAGCATCCTCGGGGCGAGCCGGCTGCTGCAGGAGGACCCGCGCCTGAGCGGCGAGCAGCGCGAACTGGCCAACGTGCTGCAGCATGCGGGCCGGCGCATGCTGGAGATGGTCAACCTGTCGCTGGGCCTGTTCCGCATGGAGACCGGCAGCTACGACTTCCGGCCGCAGCCGGTGGACCTGCGCAAGGCCGTCGGCAGCGTGCTGCTGGACCTGCACTCCTACGCCGAGGCGAACCGGGTGACGCTGCACCTGCATGGCGCGGACAGCGCGCCGGTGATGGTGCACGCGGAGGAGCCCTTGTGCTACTCCATCATCGCCAACCTGGTGAAGAACGCGATCGAGGCCGCCGCGCCCGGCGAGCGCGTGTCCCTCACGCTGCGGCCGGGACCTCCGGTCGCGCTGTCCGTGCACAACCCCGGCGAGGTGCCGCGCGAGATCGCGGGCCGCTTCTTCGACAAGTACGTCACCAGCCGCAAGAGCGGCGGCACCGGCCTGGGCACCTATTCCGCGCGCCTGATGGCCCGCGCGCAGAACGGCGACCTGCAGATGGACACCGGCGCCGCCGAAGGCACGACGGTGACCCTCACGCTGCCCGCGCAGCGGGGGGAACTGCCGCGGCCCGTGCCCGCCGTGCAGGACGAGGACACCCTGCTGCGCGCCGTCGGCGCCCTTGCCCCCTGCGACGTGCTGGTGGTGGACGACGACGAGTTCACCCGCCTGGTCACCCGCCGCATGCTGCCGCAGCCGCCCTTTCGCGTGGAGACCGCAGCGCATGGGCTGGCCGCGGCGGAATGCATGGAGCGGCAGTGGCCTCGGTACGTGCTGCTGGACATGGAGATGCCGCACCGCAATGGCCTGGACACGGTGCGCTGGATCCGCGAGCAGGAAGCCACCCGCGCACGCCCGCGCTGCAGCGTGGTCATGCTCTCCGGCAACGACGATCCGCAGACACCGGCGCGCGCGCTGGCCGCCGGCGCCGACCGCTTCCTCGCCAAGCCGGCGACGCGCGAGCGCCTGCTGGGGGCCATCATCGAGCTCCAGCGCGGCGCGCACGCACCAGCTGCCGCACCACCGGCGACTCCTGCGGCGCGCGTGCAGGAAGCAGGCGACGAGGCGATCCTCGTGGTCGACCCGGAATGGGCCGAGGCCTTGCCGGGCTTCCTGCAAGGCTACCGCTCCACGGTGGAAGGCATGGCCAGGGCACTGGCCGAAGGCGACCGCGAGGACCTGCAGTTCCTCGCGCACCGGCTGGCGGGGGGGCTGGCAGCCATGGGCCTGCACCGCGGCGCGAGGGAGGCCCGTGCCATCGAGCACGGCGCGGCCGAGGCCGCGCGCGAAGCGCTGCAGGCGCGCATCGACGCGCTGCGCGAGCACCTCGCGCGCGTGAAGATCGAGACGGCCTGAGCCCTGCGGGCATCCCAAAAAAAGTGCCCGCCGGCCAGGGCCGGCGGGCGACTCCACGCCATCTAGGCCTGTCGAAGGGGAGACACTTCCACACAGGCCCGGCGGGACACCTCGCAATCGGGACCGAAGCAGAATGGTCGATGATGCAGCGCAAAAATATGGGACCTTGGGGCTACTAGTCGCCGCACGCGCCCCTGTGGTGGAGTGGCGGCCGTGCCGCTCCTGCCCCCGACCCGCGCCGCGCGCCTGTTCGCCATCGCACTGCTGCTGGCACTGGCGGGTTGCGGCACGCTGCCCCCCGGGCCGCCGGCGGATCGCGTGGCGAGCCAGGCCTACCAGGACACGGACGGCACGCGCATCGGCGCCGGCGCCAGGCGCCTCGCCGCGGCCCATCCGGGCCTGAACGGCGTGCGCGCGCTGCTGCAAGGGCGCGAGGCGTTCGTCGCGCGCTACGTCCTCGCGGCCGGCGCGGAGCGCAGCATCGACGTGCAGACCTACATCTGGCATCCGGACACCAGCGGCAACCTGCTGGCCGAGGCGCTGTGGAACGCCGCCGAACGCGGCGTGCGCGTGCGCGTGCTGCTGGACGACGCCAACACCGCGGGGCTCGACGAGATGATCGCGGGCATCGACGCGCATCCGAACATCGAGGTGCGGCTGTTCAATCCCTTCGCGAACCGGACGTGGCGGCTAGGCGATTTCGCCGTGGACTTCAGCCGGGTCAACCGGCGCATGCACAACAAGGCGTTCATCGTCGACAACGCCGCGGCCGTGGTCGGCGGCCGCAACATCGGCGACGAATACCTGGGTGCCGAGACCTCGGTGGCCTTCACCGACCTGGACGTGCTGACCATCGGACCGGTCGTGCCCGAGGTGTCCTCGGTGTTCGACCGCTACTGGAACAGCGCCTCCGCCTGGCCGGCTGCGGCGCTGCTCGCACCGCCGTCGCAAGGCACGCTGGAGGCCACCCGCCGCCACTGGGCGGAGCAACGCGCGCGCGCGGAGGCGATGCGCTACCTGGAGGCGGTGCGCAACCTGCCGCTGCTCGGGCAGCTCGTCGCCGGCACGCTGCCGCTGGACTGGGTGCAGGCGCGGGTGGTGAGCGACGACCCGGCCAAGGTGGTGCTGCCGCCCGACCGGCGCGAGGCGCAGCTGCTGCCGCACCTGCAGGAGGCCTTCGGCCAGCCCGCGCGCGAACTCCACCTGGTGTCGCCCTACTTCGTCCCGGGACGCGCAGGCACCGATGCCCTGCTGGCGATGGCAGCGCAGGGCGTGCAGGTTTCGGTGCTCACCAATTCACTGGCGGCCACCGACGTGGGACCGGTGTACTCCGGATACGCACGTTACCGTCTGGAACTGCTGCGGGGAGGCGTGCGCGTCTTCGAACTCAAGCCCGCGGCGGTGCCGCCCGGCACGAAAGACGAGGACGAGGTCAGGCGCGGCGGCCTGGGCGGCAGCACCGGAGGCAGTTCCTCGGCGAGCCTGCATGCGAAGACCTTCGCGGTGGACCGCAGCCGCATCTTCGTGGGCTCGTTCAACCTGGACCCGCGCTCGATCGCCCTGAACACGGAGATGGGCGTCGTGCTCGAAAGCCCCCAGCTCGCCGGCAAGCTCGCGAACGCCTTCCGCGATCCGATCCCGCAGGACGCCTACGAGGTGAGGCTGGAGAACGAGGAAGTGATGTGGATCGAGCGCACCCCGGCGGGCGAGGTGCGGCACACGAAGACGCCCGGCGTCGGTTTCCTGCGCAACCTGTGGATCGCTTTCCTCGCGGTGCTGCCGATCGAGTGGCTGCTGTGAGCGCTACTTGACGCTGTAGCCGCGGCCTTCCATGCAGGCGGCGAATGCGTTCGCGCCCTGGCTGGCGGCGGCGTTGGCCTGCGCCTGCTTCTGCCGCCCGCCGCGGACACCGCCGACCACCGCACCTGCGGCCGCGCCCTTGCCCGTGTCGCCGTCCGCGACCCCCGCGATCACCGCGCCCCCGACGGCGCCGCGCGCTGCGCCGCGTGCGACCTGGCCTTGCTGCGGCGGTGGGGCGGCCGGCGTCTGGCTGGCGGCCCAGGACTGGCATTCACCCGTGTCCTTCTGCTGCTGGCTGGCGCTCTGGCCCTTGGCGGGATAGACGGCCTGCGCCTGCGCGCCCGGCACGGCCAGGGCAAGCACGACGGCGGCGAGGAGGCAAAGACGGTGTTGCACGGACGGTCTCCTGGGATGACCGCTGCATTTCAGCGAAGGCGGCCGGCGCCGCCAATGGGACCAAAGTCCAAACCCTCAGAGCCGGTCGTGGATGGCGCTCTGGATGGCCTCGATCAGCATCGCGTCGTCCACGGGCTTGCGCAGGTAGGCCAGGGCGCCCTGGCGCAGCGTGCGCTCGCGTGTCTGCGGTGAATCGTCGCCGGTGATGATGATCACGGGCAGGCGCGTGCCGCTGCGCAGCAGCGCGCTCTGCACTTCCGTGCCGGTGAGGTTGGGCATGCGCACGTCCAGCACGACGCAGTCGGGGGTGTGGCGCTGCAGGGACTGCATGAACTCGAGGCCGGAGCCGAACATCTCCACGCCGAAGCCCGCCGAGCGGATCAGTCGCCCCAGCGCGCGACGCACCGACTCTTCGTCATCCACTACCGCAATGAGGGACGTGTCCTTGTGCATTGGCCGTGAAACTACGCGGGGGCAGCGGCACAGCCAATGAGACCTTGGTCGTAGGTAAAGTGAGACGCTTGCCGGTCATCCGAGCCAGGACATGCTGAAGCGCGCGCGCTCCACCATCCGCACCAGCTCCGCGACCGAGCGCACGTGCATCTTTTCCATGGCGCGCGCGCGATGCACCTTCACCGTCTTCTCCGCGGTGCCGAGGTCGGAGGCGATCTGCTTGTTCAGGCGGCCGTTCATCACGTGGTCCAGCACTTCGCGCTCGCGCGGCGTCAGGGTGGCCAGGCGCGTCTCGGTGGCGGCGCGCTGGCGTCCCGCCGCGCGGCGCACCGTGTCGTGCTGCAATGCCGTCTCGATGGCGCGCACGAGATCGTCCTCCTCCACCGGCTTGGTCAGGAAGTCGACCGCGCCGTTGCGCATGGCCTCGGCGCAGATCGGCACGTCGGCCGAACCGGTGAGGAAGATGACGGGCAGGCCTTCGCCGTCCGCCAGCAGCCTGCGCTGCAGTCCCGGGCCATCGAGGCCGGGCATGGACACGTCGAGCAGGATGCAGCCGTGCGCCTGCGGATCGTGGTCATCCAGGAAGCTCTCGGCGCTGCCATGGTCGACCGTTTCGTAGCCACGGCTGCGCAGCAGGCGTGCGAGGGCCGCGCGCACCGCAGGATCGTCATCCACGATGTGGACCTGCGCCGGTGCCTGCGCCAGGGCACCGGGCTGGCGTTCGCTCACCAGTCTCGTGTGTTCCATGATTTCCCCTTCTCCGACTCGACTTAACAACGCTTCTGTAAGAATTACGAATGTAGTGTAGAAGTAGACTTCGACCCGTCAAGAGGCGATCTCTTTATCCGGAAACACATCGTGCGGCGGGACCTGTGTGCAGACACGGGTCAAGGGAAGGCAGCCCCGGAAGGGCGAAAAAAAGAACGGGGACCCCCGGACCGTACCCGGGTCGTCCTGGAAGGGCATCCATGCGCGAAGCGGCCGGGCTCCATGTGCAATCCCCGGGACTCCCAGACCCGGCGTGGGCGCTGCTGCGCCTGGCCGCGCTCGTGGGCCTGGGCTACTACGTCGGCGCGCGCATCGGCATGGCACTCACCTTCGCGCCGATGCCGGTCGCGGTGCTGTGGCCGCCCAACTCCCTGCTTTTCGCCGCGCTCATCCTCACGCCCACGCGCTGGTGGTGGGCGGCGCTGGCCGGGGCGCTGCCGGCGCACCTGCTGGCGGAGCTGCAGGGCGGCGTGCCCCTGGCCATGGTGCTGGGGTGGTTCGCCAGCAATGTCACCGAAGCCGCCATCGGCGCGCTGATCGTGCGGCGCTACTCGGACTCGCGCGGGCTGCGCACGCTGCGCTCCGTGGTGGTCTTCTGCAGCGCGGCCGTGCTCGCGCCCTTCCTCAGCTCCTTCCTCGATGCCGGACTGGTGCGCGCGGTCGGCTGGGGCGAGGCCGATTTCGGGACGCTGTGGCAGGTGCGCTTCTTCTCCAACGTGCTCGCGGCCCTCATCTTCGTGCCCGTCATCCTCACCTGGAGCGCGCTGGAGCCGGTAATGCTGCGACAGGGCGGCCGGGCGCAGCTGGCCGAAGTCGCTGCCCTGGTCGCGGGCCTGCTGGCCGTCAGCGTCGTGGTCTTCGACTCGGGCATGTCGCCCAGCGCCGGCCCGCCCACGTTGCTGTACCTGCCCATCCCCTTCCTGATCTGGGCGGCCTTGCGCTTCGGCCCCGCGCTGACCAGCGCTGCCTATGCCATCGTCGCCTTCCTCGTGGTGTGGGGCGCGGCGAATGGCCGGGGGCCCTTCCACGCGGCGGCCCTGCTCTACGATGCGCTGCCCATCCAGCTGTTCCTCATGAGCCTGTCCGTTCCCCTGCTGCTGCTGGCCGCGGTGATCGAGGAAAGGCGCGCCTCCGAGCGCAGGCTGCGCGCCTCGGAGGAACTGTTCTCGACGGCTTTTCACCAGGGACCGGACGCCATCGCCCTGAGCAGCCGGGAGGACGGGCGCATCATCGAAGCGAACGCCCGCTGGCTGCAGCTCATGGGTTACGCGCCGGGCACGCGGGCGGACGCGGTCGCTCCGCTCATGGATCACCTGGACGACGCGAGCCGCCGGCGCGTGCAGGCGATGGCCGCCGACCCCCCGCACGGCGTGGACCTGGAGATCGCCACCCGCGACCGCCTCGGGCGGCAGCACGCGGCGCTCGTCGCCATGGCGGCAGTGGAGGTCGCGGGCGAGCCCTGCCACATCACGATCCTGCGCGACATCACGCAGCAGCGGCAGGCCGAGAACGACGCGCGCGACCAGCGCCGCCAGCTCACGCACCTCACGCGCGTCGCCTCCCTGTCGGACTTCTCCAGCACCATCGCGCACGAGCTGAACCAGCCGCTCACCGCGATCCTGGCCAACGCGCAGGCGGCGCTGCGCTTCCTGCAGCGCGATCCGCCCAATGTGACCGAGATCCGCACCATCCTGGACGACATCGCCGACGCGGACAAGCGCGCCGGGCTCCTGATCCACCACCTGCGCCTGCTGATGAAGAAGGGCGAGGAGGAATTCGTGCAGGTGGACATGAACCACCTGGTGCGCGACGTCCTGGACTTCATCCGCGGCGAGTTCCTGCTGCGGGGCGTCGAAGTCAAGACCAGCTTCGGCGGCGACCTGCCGCAGGTGCGCGGCGACCGCGTGCAGCTGCAGCAGGTGGTGCTCAACCTCGTGTGCAACGCCTGTGACGCCATGCAGGGCCAGTCGGCACGGCGCGTGCTGGGCATCGGCACCGAGCAGACGGCGGCAGGCGACCTGCAGCTGACCGTGACCGACACCGGCCCCGGCATCGCGCCGGACCGGCTGGAGCGCGTGTTCGACCCCTTCTACACGACCAAGGAGAGCGGCCTCGGCATGGGGCTGGCGATCTGCCGGCGCATCGTCACCGCGCACTCCGGCCTGCTGTCGGCGCAAAGCCGGCCGGGCGAGGGCGCCACCTTCCGCGTGGTGCTGCCCGCCGTGGTGGCAGGCGCGCAGGGCAATCACTTCGACGCGGGCTCCAGGCCGACCACCACGGCTTCGTGAAGGACGGCGACCACCTGGTCGCCCGCGCGCACGCCGACCAGGTCGGCCTGGTCCTGGACGCGGAAGTCGCCCACCCGCCCTTGCGGGCCTTTCAGCCGCACCGTCTGCGCGGCGCGATCCACCGCCAGCACCCTGGTGACGACCGTGGTGCCCAGCGCGACCGGCTGCCCAGGCTCGCTGCGCGCGCGCAACTCGCCCTCGACCTGCTCCTGCATCTGCCGGCCGCCGCGCTTGAGCGTGAGCACCATCGCGGCCACGTAGTCGACCTTCACGCGCTCGCCCACCTTGACCTGGTCCAGCCGGTCCACCTTGGGATCGATGCGATAACGGGCCAGGCCGCGCTCGCCCTTGAGCGTGAGCTGGCGCGCGGCGGGATCGATCGCGGCCACCGTGCCGACGGCACTGAGCCGCAGCGTCACGTCCTTCGCCTCGCCTGGCGTCGTCGCCGCCTGGGCCGCGCCCGCGCACGATGCAAGGAGGACGACGAGCGCCGCGCGGCGGCTCGGGAGTGCGTGGGGGGAGACCATGCGCCGCCTCAGATCAGCAAGCCCAGGACCGCCTTGAGCAGCGTCTCGAAGGGCACCGCCAGCAGCGCCACCGGAGCGAAGGGCACCAGCGTCGCGCCGGCCACCATCATCACGTTGGTGCGGTCCAGGGGCACGAAGCGCATCTCCTTGACCCGGTCCATCACCTGGTACAGGTCGGTGGCCGCCGAGAAATCGCCGCGGTCCAGGGCTTCGCGCTCGAGCTTGCGTCCGGGCGTGAACCACTCCTGCGCGAACTGCAGCCCGAAGGACGTGGCCAGCTGGCCGAACTGGCGCATGCCGCGGCGGCGCTCCGCCGCCAGACGCGGCGCGAACACGAGCAGCGGCGCGCAGAACAGCACCACGCTCACCGCCGCCGTGCCCAGGACGACGTACTTCATGCCCGTGAAGGACAGTCCGTTGTGCACCACCTGGTTGGCCACCGCGCCCGCCACGACCGCGCCCAGGGCTGCGGCGACATAGGTGAAGCCGCGCACCGAATAGCCGACGAAGCCCATGCCGCCGGCGCGATCGGGATGCTCCGGCACGATGGCGAGGTCCAGGCGCGCGACCTGCCACAGGAAGCGCGTCCACAGCAGCAGGCGCCACAGCCAGCCCACCACCAGCACCAGCAGCAGAGGCAGGCTCACCGTGGCGTACCACCAGCCGGCCGCCGAGAGCCGTTCCGGATTGGCGGCGCTGTGGTGCCAGAGCGGCAGCTGCGAAAGGGACAGCCCGTTGATCATGGAGACCACCAGCAGCAGCACCGTGCCGGCGACGGCGGCTTCGAGCCAGGCGCCGTCACGCAGCCTGAGGGTCGAGGCCACGATGCGGGTGAAGCCCTCGCGCGCGCTGGGCGAGATCGCGCACATCCAGCCGAAGCGCCCGGCGATCCGGCTCAGCTCGCGCCCGGCATAGAGGTCCGCGGCGAGCAGCAGCGGCCCGGCGATCCAGGAGCGCGCGAACGCGCCCATGTCGGCGAGGAACGCGATGCCGTCCGGGCGCGGCAGCAGCGTGCCCTCCAGCGCGGTGAACACGCACAGCGGCACCCAGGTGAGGAGCACGAACAGCAGGCAGCGGCGCGGGGTGAGCAGCCGCCCGGGGCGCAGCAGCCCCAGCCGTGCCTCCACCAGCATCGGCGGCCCTTCCATGAAGAGGCTGTCTTCCTCGGGGAGCGTGGCGACGGGGCTCGCGGGCGCCGGAGCCTCGGCGGCCAGGCTGGCCTCACGCAGCGTGTCCATGGCAGCAGGATCGCGATGGCGCCCCTGCGGGCCTATTGGACTTTTGTCCAACTGGCCGCGCCGCACTGCCGGGCCGAACATGCCCCGCATGCAAGTTGCCGTGCTCTGGTCCGTCATCGCCGCCCTCGTCCTGGCCAGCGGCGCCGCGCTGCTGCGCCAGTGGCAGCTGCTGCGCGGCGCGCGCGAGCGCGAGCGCCTGCTCGATCGGCAGCTTGCACACGCGTGCGGCTTCGCGCTGGCGGCACCCCTGGCCGCCGCGGGCCTGCAGGAACTCGGGCGCGCGCTGGACGCCATCCCCGACGCGACCGGCAACGACCAACTCGGCCACGTCCGCGAGAACGTGCGCGCGCTGATGGCACTGCTGCAGCCGCACGAGCGCAGCCGCGAGCCCTTCGACGCCAACGAGATGGCGCAGGACGCGTTGCGCCTGTTCGCGCCCGAGGGGCGCCGCCACGGCGTGGAGCTCGTGCTGCTGCCCTGCCCCGGCACCGCCGTGCTGGCCGGCGAACGCTCGGAGCTGCAGCTCGCGCTGCTGCAGCTCGTGGCCAACGCGCTCGAGGCCATGCAGGAGACGCCGCTCGCGCACCGGCGCGTCCTGGTCGCCACGCATCTCGTGGCCGCAGGCGTGCAGCTGCAGGTCAGCGACCGCGGCCACGGCCTGGGCGCGCGCCGCCCGGAAGCGCTGTTCTCTCCCTACTACACGTCGCGGCCCGGCCACATGGGGCTGGGGCTGAAGGTCGCGCGCAGGGTCGTGCAGGC
This sequence comes from Ramlibacter sp. G4-7, assembly GCF_057784995.1. Classification (NCBI taxonomy): domain Bacteria; kingdom Pseudomonadati; phylum Pseudomonadota; class Betaproteobacteria; order Burkholderiales; family Comamonadaceae; genus Ramlibacter; species Ramlibacter sp. G4-7. Next base: position 5,258 of record NZ_JBYNTT010000001.1, on the reverse strand, counting down.
GCACGGCGGCCGCCTCGAGGCGCGCCGGCGCGCGGGCGGCGGCGCCGTCTTCACCATGACCCTTCCCCGTGGCGTCGCGGCGTCGGCGACGCGGGCGGCGCACTCCACTTCCTTCACAGCCCCCTGCGTGGTCCAGCCATGAACGGAACCATCCACATCATCGACGACGACCCGTCGGTCCGCGGCGCGCTGCAGCGCATGCTGCTGGCGGCGGGCCACACGACGCGCAGCTACGCGGCCGCCGGCGACTACCTGCTGCCGCCGCCCGACCCGTCGCCGGGGTGCCTGCTGCTCGACGTGCAGCTGCCCGGCTTCAGCGGCCTGGACCTGCAGGATGCGCTGCCGCGGCATCCGGGCTACGAGCACCCGATCGTCTTCCTCAGCGGCGCCGACGACATCCGCGCCAGCGTGCGCGCGATGCGGGGCGGCGCGCGCGAGTTCCTCACCAAGCCCGTGGACCACGACGTGCTGCTCGCCGCCGTGCAGGACGCGATCCGCTACGACGTGCGGATGCGCACGCTGCGGCAGGAAACCGAGCTGGCCCGCGCCCGCATCGCAACCCTGGGCGAGCGCGAGCACCTCGTGCTCGAAGGCATCGCCGCGGGGCGCCTGCACAAGCAGCTCGCCGCCGACCTCGGCGTCAGCGAGCGCACCATCAAGGCCGACCGCGCGCGCATCATGCGCACGCTCGCCGTCGACACCTTGCCTGCCCTGCTGATGACGCTGCGCCACGCGCAGGACCACGTGTCCCACGTCCACTGACCGGAGACCGCCATGCGCCTGCCGCCCGCCGCCGCCCTCGCGCTCGCCTTCGCTCTGACCCTCAGCGCCGCGCCGCCGGCCTTCGCGCAGACAGAGGCGGGCCCTGCCATCGAACCCGAGGCCGTGGCCGCGCTCGCCCGCATGGGCCGCTACCTGCAGACGCTCAAGACCTTCAGCGTCAAGGGCGTGGCGAGTTCCGAGGAAGTGCTGCCGCAGGGGCTGAAGGTGCGCCACGACCTCACCTCCAGCATGGAAGTCGCGCGGCCGGACCACGTGCGCGCCGAGCAGACCAGCGACCGGCGCCATCGCCAGATCTTCTACGACGGCACGACCTTCAGCGTCTACAGCAAGTCCAGCGGCTACTACGCCCAGGCCCCCGCCGCCGGCACGATCCAGGAGCTCGGTGGCAAGCTGCAGGCGGACTACGCCGTGGGGCTGCCCCTGCTCGACCTCTTCGCCTGGGCGGACGACAAGGCCCCCAAGCCCACGCTGCAGGTGGCGCGCGTGGTGGGCCTGTCCACCATCCGCGGCATCGCCTGCGACCAGTACGTGTTCCGCCAGGGCGACCAGGACTGGCAGGTGTGGCTGCAGCGCGGCGGACAGCCGCTGCCGCGCCGCATCGTCGTGACCGCCACCGGCAGCGAGGCCCGGCCGCAGACCAGCGCGGATTACGACTGGACGATCAACCCGCCGCTGTCCGCCGCCACCTTCAAGTTCACGCCGCCGGCAGGCGCCGTCTCGGTGCCGCTGCAGCGCGTCAAGGAGATCGTCGTCCCGAAGCGCTGAAGCGGGTGCCGCATTGTCCCCGCGATGCCGTGCACAAGCAGCAGGGATGGATGGCCAGGGTGAGCCTGGACGGCACCAGCATCGGCCGCCTGCAGACCTGAGCCGCAGCGGGTGGGCGCGCCGGCTTTTTCCCGGCCGTGATTGGCTCTGCACCGCCGTCCTGGCCGTGCTGCCGCTGGCGGCCGCGGCACAGGCGCCGGCGCTGCCGGCCGTGCCCCCCGCATCGACCGCGCCGGAAACCCCGGGCACGCGTCCCAAGGTGTGCCTCGTGCTCTCCGGCGGCGGCGCGCGCGGCGCCGCCCACGTGGGCGTGCTCAAGGTGCTGGAGGACCTGCGCGTGCCGGTGGATTGCGTGGTCGGCACCAGCATGGGCTCCATCGTCGGCGCGGCGTACGCCTCGGGCGCAACTGTGCAGGAGATGGAGCAGGTGCTGCACCGGCTGAACACCCGGCTGCTGTTCAAGGACCTGCCGCCGCGCGAGGAACGCGCCGTGCGCCTGAAGCGCGACGACGCGCTGAACCTCGCCCCGGCCGAGATCGGCCTGGGCAGCGAAGGCCTGCTGCTGCCCAAGGGCCTGGTGTCCGGCGTGCAGCTCGAAGCCGTGTTGCGCGAGCTGAGCAAGGTGCGCGGCTACCGCAACTTCGACCACCTGCCGATTCCCTACCGCGCGGTGGCCACCGACCTCGTGAGCGGCAAGGCCGTCGTGCTGCGCGAAGGGGAACTCGCCACGGCCATGCGCGCGAGCATGTCCGTGCCCGGTGCGATCGAGCCGCTGCGCGTGGGCGGCCGCCTGCTGGTCGACGGCGGCCTCACGAACAACCTGCCGGTGGACGTGGCCCGCGCGCTGGGCGCGCAGGTGGTGATCGCGGTGAATCTGGGCACGCCGCTGCTCAAGCCGGAGGAACTCACTTCCATCATCGGCGTGACCAGCCAGATGGTGAACATCCTGACCGAGCAGAACGTGCAGGCCTCCCTGGCCAGCCTCAAGCCCACGGACATCCTCGTGCTGCCGGAGCTCGGCGGATTTTCCGCCGGCGATTTCGACCATCTGCCGGACACCGTCCCGAAAGGGGAGGCCGCGACGCGCGCGGTGGCGGCGCAGCTCGCACCCTACGCGGTCTCGCCGCTGGCGTATGCGCAGTGGAGCGCGCGCCGGCAGGCCGTGCCGCCGCCGGAAGCCGCCACCGTGGACGAGATCCGCTTCAACGAGCTGCAGCGCGTGAACCCGGAGATCGCCCGCCAGGTGCTGCAGACGCGGGAAGGCGTGGCGATCGACCAGAAAGTGCTCGATCGCGACATGCAGCGCCTGTACGGCACCGGCGACTTCGAGCACGTGAGCTACTCGCTGCTGGAGGAACCGGGCAAGCGCATCCTCGCGGTCGACGCGGTGGAGAAAAGCTGGGGCCCGAACTACCTGCGCGGTGGCCTGGGGCTGTCCACCGACTTCAGCGGCGACGCCTTCTTCAACCTGCTGGCCAGCTACCGCATGACCTGGCTGAATTCGCTCGGCGCCGAGTGGCGCATCGACGCCCAGCTGGGGCGCACCAGCCGGCTCTCCACCGAGTTCCACCAGCCGCTGCAGCGCGGCCCGGGCCTGTTCGTCGCGCCGCACGCCATGGTGCAGCGGCGCACCACCGACGTGTTCCAGGGGGACCAGCGCGTCGCGATCTTCGACGGCAAGGACGCCGCCGTGGGCATCGCGCTCGGCGCGCAGCTCACGCGCTATGGCGAGGTGCGCCTGGGCATCGAGCGCGCCCGCCACCGCTCCTCGCTGGATACGGGGCTGCCGGTCATCGATCCCTCGCGCGCCGACCTGGACACCACGCAGTTCACCCTGCGCGCCGTCCTGGACCAGCTGGACAACCTGAATTTCCCGCGTTCGGGCTACGGCGCGACCCTCGACCTGACGGCGGCCCGCAAGTCGGTGGGCAGCGATGCGGACTACACCCGGCTGCTGGCCTCGGGCAACTACGTGCACTCCTTCGGCGATCACACCTTCCAGGTCGGCGCCAAGCTGGGTCGCCGGCTGGGCAGCGACCCGCTGCCGCCCTCGGAGATGTTCCAGTTCGGCGGCTTCCTGCAGCTCTCCGGCCTGCCCACGGGCGCGCTGATCGGCGAAGACCTGCGCTTTGCCCGCGTCGTCTACTACAACCGCGTCGCGCGCTGGAGCCTGCTCGATGGCGTGTATGCGGGCGCTTCGCTGGAGATCGGGCGGATGGAGCGTTCGCTGCTGCCGGGGAACAACCTGGGCACCTTGCGCGCCGGCGCCTTGCTGCTGGGCGTGGACACGCCCATCGGGCCGCTGTACTTCGGCTACGGCCGCGCGAGCAAGGGCTTCGACAGCTTCTACCTGTTCCTCGGGCGGCCCTGAGTCTTCAGGACAGCGCCGCCGCGGCGGCGGCAAGCAGGTCCTCGGGATGCAGCATGGCTTCGCGCGCGCGGCGGGCCGTCTCGTACTGGTGCAGCACCGCGCGCAGGCGAGGCTCGCACAGCAGGCGCCCGAACAGCGGCGCAAGTTGCTCGTGTGCAGGCTGAGCTCCTTGCGCCAGCTCGCGCGCGAAGCCGAGGGTCTCCGGCTCCTGCAGCAGGATGGCGCGGGCTGCCGCCCCGAGCAGCGGCATGCGCTGTTCGCCGGCCGTGCAGGCATAGAAGACCTGCGGCGGCGCCAGCCCGTCGCGCGGCGCGAGGGCGCGCAGCGAAGCGCCGCGCACGCGCACGGCGGCCTCGGCGCTGGAGAACGCGAAGTCCTGATCCGCATCGACCGCGGACAAGCGCTCCAGGCCGGCAAGCAGGCGCGGCCAGTCGCCCGCCGCCGCCGAGGGCGCCGCCTTGCATTCGGCCAGCAGCACGATGTCGCAGGCGCCGCCTGCCTCGCGCAGCAGCGCGACGTCCCACTCGTCCTTGGCGCCGCGCGCAGCCGGTGGAAAGGCGCCGGCGGGACGCAGCCCTTGCACCGCGCGGTGGCGATGCGGGCCGGCCGCATCCAGCCAGCGCGCGAGCGTGGCGAAGGCCTGCAGTGTGTCCGCCTCCACGGCCTCGCCGGCGGCAGCCGCGGCGCGTCCACGCTGGACGGCGGCCTCGCTGCCGGCAACCGGCCCCTGGTCCGCCAGCAGCGCGAGGTAGCGCTGGACGGCGGCATCCCGGCGCAGGTGGGCCAGGCGCTCCAGCCGCGCGAGCGCCGGATCGGCGAGCACCGCTTCGAGTTGCGCACCGAGATCGGGGTGGGCAGCAAGCAGCGCCTGCGCGCCGACGCGCACCTGCGGCCAGCGCTGCGCGCGCACCGCGGCGTGCAAGCCGGCCAGGGCCTGCTGCGCAGCGCCGGGCGCCTGCCCGCGCAGCTTGCCCGGATGCGCGAAGGCGTCCACGCGCGCCGCCACGCGGCTGCGGTCCGCCCGCTCCTGCACAGCCAGCTCGGCGTACTGCGCCACCTGCGGCTGCTCCGCGCGCAGCACGGCGGCCTGCAAGGCCGCGTCGCCGTGCAGCGCGCGTGCGACCAGCGTGGCCAGGGACTGCGTGAACAGGTCCGCCAGCTGCGCATCGGCACCGCCGGTGCGCGCCGCCTCGATGGCGAAGGCCAGGGCCGCATCGGTCCCCCGTGCGGCCGCCCCCGCCGCTTCGGCGGGCAGCGGCGGCATGCGGTAGCGGCGCGGCGCCGCCTGCAGCGCCTCGAGCACGCGGCTGGCGGCGTCCGGAGGGCGCGGAGCCGGCGC